>CAZDZL010000032.1:0-43218 GCA_964509885.1 uncultured Opitutaceae bacterium
CAAAGCCCTCCTCGGCATTCCTCCTTCCGTCGGTCCAGGCCGGGGTGCGCGTGCTGGTTGCGGAGGACGAGATTGTGCTCCGCCGGCTGCTGCAGGAGATCCTGTCCTCCAGGTTCGGATGCAGGGTCGAGGTTTCGGCAAACGGCCTCGAGGCGCTCGAGGCATTGAAACACGGGCAATTCGACCTGGTTTTGGCGGACATCCGCATGCCTGTCATGAGCGGCACGGAGCTCTACCTTCGCCTGCGCGAGCTCAACCCCGAGCTCTCAAAGAAATTCGTTTTCGTCACGGGCCATCCCGGAGAGAAGGACCTCACGGTCGAGATCGCGAAGTGGAACGTTCCCGTGATAGCAAAGCCTTTCACTCTGGCCCGCCTCGCCGAGGTTTGCGGGCCCCTGCTTCGGGACTCGGTTCGCAGCTTTGCCTAGAAATCCGCCCGAATCGTTAGCCGCGGACAATCGGCGCACGACTCACGGAACCTCGTAAATCTCCTCGAGCCCCAGTCCCGTCGTGCCGTTTAGGCCGCTCATCTCCGCCGTGTACTCCCCGGGCGGCAGAGTCACGATCATTGCCGCGTCGGCCGATCCGGCGAGAAGCTTGAATGCCCCGACCTGGGCGGAGGTCGCGGCGAGCGCAGGGCTGTCGCCCCAGCCTCCGTTTGACTGGAGAACATCGTTGTTGGAATCATAGAGGACAAGTTGCGGCGTCGCGATCGGCGAGCTGATCCCGAACGGGGCGAGTGACGGCCCCACCCCGCGGATCAGCACGGTCATCGGCGTGTTCCCGGATATCGCGAAACCCGCGATAAGTATGTTTCCGCCCGTTCCCACCGCGGCCCTGGCCGAGATGTTGATCATCCGCGACGTGGGCGCCCCGGAGTCCGCATCGTAGAGCTCCGCAAGTCCGACCCCGCTTGAGCCACCGGACCCCGCGAGCTGGACCGTATAGGGGCCCGCGGTGAGTGGCGTCAGGATTGCCGCATCCGCGGAGTTTGCTGCAAGGGGAAAGGCCCCCACTTGTGTGAACGCCTGCGAAAGGGTGGATCCGCCGCCCCACGCAAGGTTGGAGGCTGCAAGGGTTGCGCCGTTGTAGAGTGACAGGACCGGTTGGGCCAGGGCGTTTGAGACACCGAACTGGCTCAGTGTGGGACCGATGCCGCGCATGAGGACCTGCTTTGAGCCCGTGCCGCCGATCACGAAGCCGGCGATCAGGATGTCGGTCTGGCCCGTGATCGACGACCTCGCCGAGAGGTTGACGATATGGCTGGTATCAGCGGCGTCCGACGCGACGACGACCCCCCCGGAGCCCGTCAGGATGAAGGAATTCGTGCCGAAGGCCACCCCGTCAAGACGCTGGCCCGTCCCCGAGCTCTCGACGGCCCAGGTGAACCCGCCGTCCGCGGAGGCGATCACCGTCCCCGAGAAGCCGACGGCGACCAGCTCGCCGTCGCCGACGCCGACGTGGACGAGGAGGTTTGTCGTGGGGGAATCCTGCGGAAACCAGCTCGTGCCGTCCGGCGAGATGAAGATGTCCCCGTTCTCCCCCACGGCGACAAACCCATGCGGGCCGTAGGCCACGCCGTAGAGGTTGGCGGAGGAGCCCAGCTGCCCCGCCGTCCACTTCGTCCCGTCGGTCGATGTGGCCACGGTCCCGCCAAGGCCGACCGCCACAAAACGGCCATTGCCGAAGGCGACGGCGTTCAGGTTTTGGGTGACGCCGCTGGTCGTGGCCGCCCACGCGGAGGCGGTGAGATCCGAAAGGAGGGCAGCGCCGCCGTAGCCGACGGCCACCAGCGAGCCGTTGCCCGCCGCGATGCCCGTCAGGATTGCCGTCGATCCGGAGGCGTGAAGCGTGCCGTTATGGGTGGCGCTCGAGATGGTGACTATTGCCCCGCCGTTGCCTGCGGCGACCAGCATGTTCTTGCCCGGAATATTTATGATGCTGTTGAGTTCCCCCCATGTCTGCCCGGGAGGGCCGTTGCTTGCGGACGGCGTCCATCCGGCGCCGTCCGCGGAGGAGTACACCGTTCCATCCATGCCCACGGCCACGAACTGGCTCCCGTCGTAGGCGACGGCGACATATGGCGACCCGCCCGGCAGCGGCGAGGAGGAAGTCCAGTTCGCGAAAGAGAACGTCGGATCGTGGGCGAACGTGACGCTCAGGGATGCCGAGCTTACCGTTGTTCCCGCGCCGTTGGAGACAGCGACCGAGTAGATGCCTGCGTCCGAGAGCTGGACCGGCTCCGTGGTGAACGTCGTCGATGTCGCACCGGCTACGGGGACGCCGTTCACACTCCACTGGTAGGTTGGCGTTGTCACGCTGCTGGCCCCGACGCTGAACGTGACGGGCGTCCCTGCACCCGCGGACTGTGCGGCGGGCGGGGTGCCGATCGTGGGCGCACCGCTGGCAACGCCCTTACGGATCGAGCTGTTGTTCGTGTCTGCGACGTAGAGGTTTCCAAGGAAGTCGACTGCTAGTCCACACGGGTCGCTGAAACGCGCTGAGGATCCCGTTGCATCGGCCGTCCCAAAATTGTAGGCACTGCCGGCCAGAGTTACGACGGTGCCCGAGGGTGATATCTCCCGGATCACACTGCTGTTCCGGTCGGCCACAAATATGTCTCCACTCCCATCAACAGCGATGCCAGTGGGGGAATTGAAACGAGCCGTACCCACGCCGCCATCGACTTCGCCGATATAATAGGCCTGTCCCGCGACTGTCGTCACGACGCCCGCCTGCGTTACCTTTCTGATCGTGTCGTCACCCTTGTCTGCAACATAGATATTGCCCTTGGTATCCACGGCGACGCCCGCCGGGAGCGAGAACTGCGCGCCGCTTCCCGTGCCGTCAATATCTCCATTCGCGCCCGGCTGGCCCGCAAGTGTTGTCACGGTTCGGTCAGGGGCAATCTTGCGGATCATATTGTTATCTGACACGTAAAGGTTTCCCTGGGCGTCGATTGTGATCCCATAGAGGCTCGTGAAACGGGCATTCGTGCCCACCCCGTCCGCAGTCCCCTGTGCGCCTATATATCCCGCGAAGGTCGAGACGGCTCCGTTCGGGGCGATGACCCGGATCGCGTCGTTGTCCGAATCGGCCACATAGACATTTCCCGCTGAATCCACCGCCGTGCCGGTGGGATAGTTGAATCGGACCGCCGCGCCCGTTCCGTCAATGCCTCCCTGGAGCCCCGCAGTCCCGGCCAGTGTGGTCACTGTGCCCGCCGGCGTAATCTTTCTGATGGTTTCATTGGAGGTATCCGCGACGTACACGTTTCCTGCGGCGTCGGTCGCGAGTCCATTCGGGAGATAAAATCGGGCTGCGGTCCCTACTCCGTCCGTGGTCCCGGAGTATCCATTGGAGCTCCCCGCGAGCGTCGTGATCGTGAGGCTCTGCGCCCAGCACTGTGGGTGCCCCGACAGGAAAGCGGCGCACGCGAGGGGCAGCCAACGAAAGGTTGATCGGAACGTTAGGTTCATGGTGTGTAGGGATTGGGATCATTTCCCTGGTGGGAAACCCGGGCAGCACTCGCCGCCCGAACAACATGACAACCCACAATTGAAAATCCGCTAGCGGCCCCATCGTGGGCCCGTTCCGCCACATGGCGCGCTTCAGCCAGCGCGCGACAAAACCCTAGTCGGACAGCCGGCTCATGTCCGAGGATGCGAGGAGCAGCCGCACCGCAGCCTCAAGGCCGGCCCCGTCCTCCCGGTCAAACCGGGAGAGATTGGGACTGTCGAGGTCCAGGACACCCAGGAGGCGTCCCTCTTGGACCAGGGGCACGACAATCTCGGACCGGGACGCGGCGTCACAGGCGATGTGCCCGGGGAACTGCTCCACATCCTCGACGATGACCGTCTCGCGCCGCTCGGCCGCCGTGCCGCATACGCCGCGGCCCACGGCAATCCGGATGCAGGCGACCTTTCCCTGGAACGGCCCGAGAACGAGTTCGCCTCCCTGAAGGAAATAGAATCCCGCCCAGTTGAGGCCCGGAAGCGCGTGATAGAGGGCCGCGGCCATGTTGGCCGCATTGGCCATCCCGCTTCGCTCCCCGGCGAACAAGCCGGCCAGCTGCGTTCCGAGCTCACTGTAGGCGTCGACTTTCGCGAGTCCGGCGGTGGATTTTACGACGTGCACAGGTGGGATGGAATGGGTTTGGAACTAGGCCGCCAGGCACCGGGCCAGGAACCGGTCGAAGATCCGGTCGATCCGGAGGTTGAACACGGCATAGACCACCAAGAGGGCAACAATGCAGGCATCCGCAAGGTGATTGTAGGTGTAGATGATCTGGTGCTGGGTCCACTGGTAGTCGTCCCTCAGGATGTTCATGTCGCCGCCGCCGTCATCCTCGCCGTTGATCATCGAGCCGTAGGGAATCCCCTCGAGGCCGCGCTTCACCAGCCTCCAGAAAGCGAAGCTCTGGTAGAAGACGCCGGACCCGATGAAAAGGAAGACGTAGCGGCAGCCCCCCCACCTGAACTTTTCCGGGAACTCGAAGTAGAAGAGCGCCATCATGGCCGCCGAGAGGTAGAATTCGCCGCCCACGCCCGCGAAGATCATCCACATGTGGCCCCGGTCGTCGCCCAGTCTCCAGGTCATGAGGGTCTGCGCCGCGAGGAGGATCGCGGCGAGGAGCATCGGCCAGGCCTTCCTCTCCCGCCAGCCCGCGACCGCGAGGATGCCGAGGAGGACCGGAACGCCCACGTACACCAGGGCCGACCTGTCCTGCTCGATGTTGCTCCAGCCAAAGGGAAGCGGGAGCGCACGCCGGCCCATCATCCAGGCCACGCTGGAGTGCCCGAATTCATGCACCCACGTGTGGAATCCCTCGAGGAGGAACCCCAGGGGGCTCATCTGGAACAGGATCGCCAGCCCGGCGACCACGGGCGGTGCGACCGCCTTGACCCACGGGCTGTCGAACGAGGTCGGGTCAAAGGGACTCGGCTCGGGCGATTCCAGAAGCGCGACCGCGTCGTCTTGCGAGGGGTTCGTCATTGTGGCGTCGACGGCTTTCTCGCGGCCCCGGGTCGCCCGCTCAACCTAAAACGCCGGGAACGCGGCGAACCGCCGCGGTCAAGGCGCCTCAGGACGCAGGGGAACGAGTTTGAGTCGCGCCGTCCCGCAAGGGGGCGCAAGCCCCGTCACTTCACGTCGACGTCCACCGGGTCGCAGCCATCGCTCGCGATCGCGACCTGGTTGCCGGCCAAGAGCTTGTCGACGTTCAGGGTGGCGCCGGCTCCGATCACGTTGGACTGCCTGCGCGTTCCCCCGGGACCGTTGATCGTGATGTTAACGGTGATCGGCTGCTGGGAGAGGTTGGTGACATGCAGCGTGAAGCCCTCGCCCCAGTGCGCCTTTTCCAGGGACGTCGTCACCGGCATGTGCCGAACCTTGAGGAGCATCGGCTGAAGCTGCGTGAGGTCGCTCTCCGCTTTCTGGAGGCGGGCCTGCAGGTCCATCGACTGGATCTTAGCCTGATCGAGCTGTGACAGAAGCTGGACCGATCCGGCGGTGGCCTGGTTGACCTGCGCCTGCAAGTCGGCCACCTGCGCCTTGGCCTTGTCGAGCTCGGCCTGCTGTTCCACGGCCTGTGCCTTGGCCTTGTCCAGCTTGTCCTGAAGCTGCTTTGCCGCATCCTTGGACAGGTCGAGCTGCGCCTGCAGGTCGTCCTCCTTGGCCTTGGCCGCGGTCAGCTGGACCTGCAGGTCTGCTGCTGTGCTCTTGGCCTTGTCGAGCTCGGCCTGCGCCTGGGAGCCGTCGGACTTGGCCTGCGCGAGCTGCTTCTGAGAGTCGGCAAGCTTGGCATCAACGCCGCGGATTTTCACACAGAGAACCAGCGCGACAATGGCAAGGACGACGCAAGTCGCGATGAGTCCGAGGAATAGCGCGGGACTCTTCGTCTTTTCGTGGCCGGTGGATTTTGCGTCGCTCATGGTGGAATTCCCCCATTGACCGCAAAATCCGGAAAGGGGTGCCGCCCGGGAGCCACTATCCGGTCAGGCCGCCTAAGGTATATACCCCCCTCACCCGCGGGTCGGGGGCCCAGACGTCAGGGCCCCGACCCGGGCGACATATCCTCCTCGTTCTGCTTGAGGATGTCCTCGGGGCTCCTCACCGATTCCGGGAGCGCGGGAGGGTTAGCCACGCCCGGGCCCGAATTTTCGGGCGGAGGGACAGCGGCCCCGCCAGAATCCGGCGGGTGCAGTGCCGTCCTCTCGGTCTCGCGCCACTGGGAACGGTCCCACCCTCCCCCGAGATTGCCCACGAGGGCGATGGTCGAGGTGATCTGGCGAAGCTGGACCTGAAGCTCGGCCAGCCGGTTGGCGAGGAATGTGTTCTGTGCCGTGATGACGTTGACGTAGCTGTCCACGCCGTTCTGGTAGCGAATAACCGAGAGCTGCACCGCGTGCTGGGCCGCCACGGCGGCCCTGTGCTGCTGGCTGACTTCCTTCGAGAGGATCCTCAGGCTAGCGAGGTTGTCCTCCACCGACTGGAAGGCGGCCAGCACGGTCTGGCGGTAGTTGGCGACCGTGGCGTCATATTGCGCACGGGCCTGCGCGTTCTCGGACCGGCGAAGGCCGCCGTCGAAGAGGGGCTGCACGAGGGTGGGCCCGATGGACCAGAACCGGTTGGGCCAGTCGAGGAGCTTGGAGAGGCTGGTCGACTCAAAGCCCGCATCGGCGCTGATCGTCAGGTTCGGGAAATACGCCGCCCGGGCGATGCCAATGCCCGCATTTGCGGCGGCGACCTGCCTCTCCGCCGCGGCCACGTCCGGCCGGCGCTCGAGCAGGTCCGCCGGGAGGACCACCGGGATCTCCGGCAGCGACGGGCTGAACTTCTGGTAGGGGATGGAAAACTTCGCGGGGGCCACGCCGATCAGGACGGCGATGGCGTGCTCGAGCTGCGCCCGGGCGATGCCGAGGTCGGTTGCGCTGGCCTCCGCGCTGGCCAGCTGCGTGTCGGCCTCCGCCATGTCCTCCTCCGAGGCGAGCCCGTTGTTGTAGAGCGTGCGCACGAGATGGAAGCTGGCCTCGTAGTCGGCGAGCGTCGTGTCGAGGATCCGCCTCTGCTCGTCGGCGGCCCTGAGCGCATAGTAGTCCTGGGCCAGCGCGCTTCGCGTGCTCAGGATCGCCGCCTCCACGTTTGCGGCGCTCGCCTGCGCGGCATACCGGCTCTGGGCCACCGTGTTTCGTACGCTTCCCCAGAGGTCAAGCTCGTAGGACGCCTCGAGAGGCAGGGTGTATTCCGTCCTCGGACCCGTGCCGTTTCCGCCCCCGGACGTGGTCGTCGTGCCGGTGGATCCCACGGCGCCGGTCGAGGTACCCCCGTTTCCCGAGGAGCCCGACGCGCTGGAGCGGGAGCGGATGACCGAGGGCGCCGCGCTCACGGCGGGCATGAGGCTGGCCTGCGCCTCGCCGACCAGGGCCCGGGCGGCGCGGTAGTTGGCCTCGGCGGCGATCACCGTCTGGTTGGAGATGGCCACGCGCTCCTCAAGGGAGTTCAGCTGGCTGTCGTGGTAGAGCTCCCACCAGTTGCCCCGGAGCACGGTGTCGTTCGGCTCGGCAAGCTTCCAGCCCTGGGCGCCTCCCGAGGTGCTCGGCACCGCCTCCTTGAAGCCGCCCGAGGCGTCGGTCTTCGGCGCCTCGTAGTGGGGCGCAAGGTTGCAGCCCGCCAGAGCGATGCCGGCGGCGCAGGTGACGAGGGTGCGAGCTCTTAAGCGGGTTCTCATGATGTCGCGGTCTCCGGTGTCTGCGCGGCCTCCAGCTCCTCCTGCGGCGTCGAGAAGCCAAACTTGGCGATCCAGGTGTTCAGCCGGTCCATGTAGAGGTAGATGACCGGCGTGGTGTAGAGGGTCAGGACCTGGCTCACCATGAGGCCCCCGACTATAGTGATCCCCAGGGGACGCCGCAGCTCGGCGCCCATGCCGGTGCCTATCGCAAGGGGAAAACCGCCGAGCATCGCCGCCATCGTGGTCATCATGATTGGGCGGAAGCGCAGGAGGCAGGCCTCAAACACGGCGTCCTTCGGCGTCTTGTGGTCGCGGCGCTCCACCGCGATGGCGAAGTCGATCATCATGATGGCGTTCTTCTTGACGATGCCGATCAGCAGGAGGATGCCGACAAGGGCGATGACGGTGAGCGAGGTGTGCGTGACGAGCAGGGCGAGGAGCGCCCCCACGCCCGCCGAGGGAAGCGTCGACAGGATCGTGATCGGATGGATGTAGCTCTCGTAGAGGATGCCAAGGACAATGTAGACCGCGCAGACCGCCGCGAGGATCAGCCAGAGCTCGTTCGCGATGGAGTCCTTGAACGCCTGAGCCGTACCGCTGTAGGAACCGGTGATCGTCGTGGGCATCCCGGCCTTCCGCTCGGCCTGGTCGATCAGTGTGACCGCGTCGCCCAGGGCCACGCCCGCCGCAAGGTTGAATGATATCGTGACGGACGGGAAGACGCCCGAGTGGTTGACCGAGAGAGGGGCCGTCTCCGCGCGGAACCTTGTGAACGCGGCGAGGGGAACCATGTCCCCGCCCGATGAGGCCACGTAGACGTCCTTAAGCCCGCCGGGATTCTGCCAGAACTTCGGGTCGACCTCCATCACGACGAAGTACTGGTTGATCGGCGTGAAAGTCGTGGCGATCTCGCGCTCCCCGAAGGCGTCGTAGAGCACGTTGTCGATCGCCTTCGGCGTGATGCCCAGTCGGGCGGCCGTCGGCCGGTCTATCTCGAGGTTCGCGGCTAGCCCGTTGTTCTGCGCGTCGCTCGTGACATCGGTCAGCTGGCGAATCCCCCTCATGGTCTTCAGGAGCTTCGGCCCCCATACATTCAGGTCCGTCAGGTTGTCGCTCTGGATCGTGTACTGGTATTGGGCCGCGCTCTGGCGGCCGCTTAGCCTAACGTCCTGGACCGCCTGCAGGACAAGCGTCGCCCCGGGCACCGCCCCGAGCTTGGGGCGCAGCCGGGCTATGATCTGGTCCGCCGTGGACTGCCTCTCCCCCACCGGCTTCAGCGCGATGAAGACCCGGCCCGTGTTCGTCGTCGTGCCCCCGCCTCCCCCGCTGAACCCGATCACCGTCGAGACGGCGCGGTCGGACTTCACGATCCCGACGAGGGTCTTGATCTTCTGCTGCATCGACTGGAAGGAGGTGTCCTGGTCGGCGATGATGCTCCCGTTCATGCGCCCCGTGTCCTGCTGGGGGAAGAAGTCCTTCGGGATGACGACATAGAGCAGCACGTTGAGCCCGAGGGTCCCGATCGCGATCAGGAGTACCAGTATGGAATGCCCGAGGACCCAGGCCAGGCTGCGCTCATAGACGCCGAGGATCCACTTGAACGCGTTCTCGCTCGCAACGTACAGCCTCCCGTGGCCCTTCTCCTGATGCAGGAGCTTGGAGCACATCATCGGGGTCGTGGTGAGGGAGACAGCGAGCGAGACAAGGATCGTGAGCGAGAGCACCACGGCGAACTCCCTGAAGAGGCGCCCTATGATCCCGCCCATGAGGAGGATCGGGATGAACACGGCCACGAGCGAAATGCTCATGGAGACGACCGTGAACCCGATCTCGGCGGCCCCCTTTAGGGCGGCCTCCATCGGGGACAGCCCCTTCTCGAGGTGCCGGGTGATGTTCTCGAGCACGACAATGGCGTCGTCCACGACGAACCCGGTCGAGATGGTGAGCGCCATGAGGGACAGGTTGTCGATGCTGTAGCCGAAGAGGTACATGAACCCCAGCGTACCGATGATGGAGACGGGCACCGCCACGATCGGGATGAGCGTCGCCCTCACCTCCCTCAGGAAGATGAAGACAACGATCACAACGAGTAAGATGGAGATCATGAGCGTGCGCTCCGCATTCGATACGGAGGCGCGGATCGTCACCGTCTGGTCGAGCGCGATGGTCAGCTCGATCTCGGGGCTGATGGCCGCGTGCAGCATCGGAAGCGCCGCCTTGATCGCGTCCACCGTGGAGATGATGTTGGCGCCCGGCTGGCGGAAGACGATGATGAGGGCCGCCGGCTTGCCGTTGAGGACGCCGAGCGAGCGGACGGTCTGTACCGAGTCCGTCACCTTCGCCACGTCCGAGAGCCTCACGGGCGCGCCGTCCCTGTAGCTGACGACAAGCGGCCTGTAGGCGTCCGCCTTCATCAGCTGGTCGTTCACGCTGATCAGCCAGTGCTGGGTCGGGCCCGAGAAGGCCCCCTTGGCCTCGTTGGCCGTCTGCGAGGCGATGGCCGAGCGCACGTCCTCGAGCTGCAGGCCGTAGGCATTGAGCTGCGTCGGGTTCACGTCGACCCTCACCGCGGGCGACGAGCTGCCGCCGACGATGACCTGGCCGACGCCGGGGATCTGGGACAGCTTCTGGGCAAGCACGGTCGACGCGGCGTCGTAGAGCGCCGAGGGCGCGAGCTTGCCCGAGGTGAGGGCGATGATGGTGATCGGCGCGTCCGCGGGGTTCACCTTCCTGTAGGTCGGGTTGTTCGGCAGGTCCGTGGGAAGATTGCTGCGCGCGGCGTTTATCGCGGACTCGACGTCGCGCGCGGCCGCGTCGATGCCGCGGCTGAGCGCGAATTGGAGCGTGACGCTCGTCTGGCCTAGCGAGCTCTGCGCCGTCATCTCCGTGACGCCTGAGATCCTGCCAAACTCGCGCTCGAGCGGAGTGGCGACCGACGAGGCCATGATCTCCGGGCTCGCGCCTGGCAGGGACGCCTGGACCGAGATCGTCGGGAAGTCCACCTGGGGAAGCGGGGACACCGGGAGGAACGGGAAGGCGACAATGCCCGCCAGGGCCACCGCCGCGGTGAGCAGCGCGGTCGCGATCGGCCTCCTGATGAAGGGTGAGGACAGGCTCATCTCTAGATCTCCGGGTCGGGCAAGATCTGCGCCGCGGGCGTTATGCTCTCTTCTGCGGGGTGCCCCGCGAAGCGGGCCGAGAGGCCGTCGAAGAAGAGGTAGATCACGGGCGTCGTGTAAAGCGTCAGCAGCTGGCTGAAGATGAGGCCGCCGATGATCGCGATCCCGAGAGGGCGCCGCAGCTCCGAGCCCACGCCCTGCCCGAGGGCGAGCGGCACGGCGCCCAGCATCGCCGCCATCGTCGTCATCAGGATGGGCCGGAAGCGCAGCAGGCAGGCCTGGTGGATCGCCTCAAAGGGCGTCTTATGCTCCTGGCGCTCCGCCGCCAGGGCGAAGTCGATCATCATGATCGCGTTCTTCTGGACAATGCCGATCAGGAGAACGATGCCTATGATCGCGACGACCGTCAGCTCGTTGCCGCAGATGATCAGGGCCAGGATCGCGCCCACGCCCGCGGACGGGAGCGTGGAGAGGATCGTGATCGGGTGGATGTAGCTCTCGTAGAGAACGCCGAGGACGATGTAGACCGTGACAAGGGCGCTCAGGATCAGGATCGGCTCGTTGGTAAGGGAGCCGACGAAGGCCTGGGCCGTGCCCTGGAACGACCCCTGCATCGCGGCCGGCACCGGCAGGTCCTTCTCAACCTTCTGGATCGCCTTGACCGCCGCCCCGAGCGACGCGTCGGGGTCCAGGTTGAAGGAGACGGTCGTCGCAGGGAACTGGCCCATGTGGCTGATGAGGATCGGCGCCATGACCTGGGACGTCTTCGTGATCGCGCTCAGGGGGACAGACCCGCCGCCGGCCGACATGAGGTAGATGTCCTTGAGGTTGGCCGGGCTCTGCTGGAACTCGGGGGCAACCTCCATGATGACATGGTACTGGTTAAGCTGAGTGAAGACGGTCGACACCTGGCGCTGGCCGAAGCTGTCGTACAGGCTGTCGTCAATGTTCTGGGGGGTGATCCCGAGGCGGGCGGCGGTGGGCCGGTCGAAGCTGAGCGACGCCTGGCGGCCCTGGGTTTGCAGGTCGCTCGCCACGTCCGTGAGCTCGGGCAGGGTCTTAAGCCGCGCAACGAACTTGGTGGTGTAGTCGGAGAGCTCCGCCGCGCTCGGATCCTGCAGGCTGTACTGGTACTCGGTCTTGCTGACGATGTCCTCGACGGAGATGTCCTGCACGGGCTGCATGTAGAGGCTTATGCCCTGCACCTTGGCCACGGACGCCTGAAGGCGCCGGATGACGGCGGCCGCGGACAGGCTCCTCTTGCCGAGGGGCTTCAGGTTGATCTGGATGCGCCCGCTGTTCAGCGTCGTGTTCGTCCCGTCGACGCCGATGAACGACGACAGGTTCTCGACCGCGGGGTCCTCGAGGATGACGGCGACCAGCTTCTGCTGCTGGCGCGCCATCTCGGCGAACGAGACGCTCTGGTCGGCCTCGGAGACGCCCTGGATCTCGCCCGTGTCCTGGACCGGGAAGAAGCCCTTGGGAATGACCACATAGAGGAGAAGAGTCACGCCCAGGGTGGCCACGGCGACGATGAGGGTCAGGGTCCGGTGAAGGAGCACCCAGTCGAGGGTCCTGCCGTAGAAGGCGATCGTCTGCTCGAACATCCTCTCCGAGACTTTGTAGAAGCGGCTCTGGTTGTCGGGATCCTGGTGCCTGAGGAGCCGGGCGCACAGCATCGGGGTCAGCGTGAGGGAGACGACCGCGGAGATAAGGATCGTCACGCTCAGCGTGACGGCGAACTCCCTGAAGAGGCGCCCGGTGATGTCTCCCATGAACAGGAGTGGGATCAGCACGGCGATCAGGGACACCGTGAGCGACATGATCGTGAAGCCGATCTGCTCGGCCCCCTTGAGCGCCGCGGCAAGCGGCTTCTCGCCCTGCTCCACGTAGCGCGTGATGTTCTCGATCATGACGATGGCGTCGTCGACCACGAAACCGGTCGAGATCGTGAGCGCCATGAGCGTCAGGTTGTTCAGGCTGTAGCCGAGCGCGTACATGGCGCCGAACGTCCCGACCAGCGACAGGGGCACGGCGATGCTCGGGATGATCGTCGCGGCAAACGTGCGCAGGAAGACGAAGATGACGGCGACGACCAGCGCGATGCAGAGGCAGAGCTCGAACTCCACGTCGGCGACGGAAGCGCGCACGGTCGTGGTCCGGTCGGTGAGGACGGAGATCTTGATGGCGGGAGGGATGGTGGCCCTCAGCTTCGGCAGGAGCGCCTTGATGCGGTCCACGACGTCGATGATGTTGGCGCCGGGCTGGCGCTGGATGTTGACGATCACGGCGGGCACCTTGTTCATCCACGCGGACGCCTGGGTGTTCTCAACGCCGTCGATCACCTTGGCCACCGAGCTGAGCATCACGGGGGAGCCGTTGCGGTACGCGATCACCAGCCTGTTGTAATCGTCGCTCGTCGTGATCTGGTCGTTCGCCCCGATCTGGTAGCTCTGGTTGGGCCCGTCGAAGCTTCCCTTCGCCGCGTCCAGGCTCGAGGCGGCGAGCGCGCTGCGCACGCCCTCGAGGCTGAGGCCGTAGGAAGCGAGCTGGGTGGGGTTCACCTGGATGCGGACCGCGGGCTTCTGGCCGCCGCTGATCGTGACCGCCCCTACCCCGGGCAGCTGGGATATCTTCTCGGCGAGGCGGGTGTCGGTGTAGTCCTCCACCTTCGAGAGCGGGATGGAGTCCGAGGTGAGCGCCAGGGTCAGGATGGGGGCGTCGGCCGGGTTGACCTTGTTGTAGACGGGCGGTGTCGGCAGCTGCGCGGGAAGGTAGTTCTGGGCGGCGTTGATCGCCTCCTGCACGTCCTGTTCGGCGACGTCGATGCTCAGGCTAAGCGCGAACTGGAGCGTGATGACGGACACGCCCTCCGAGCTCGTCGAGAGCATTTGGTTGAGCCCCGGGACCTGGCCGAGCTGGCGCTCGAGGGGAGCCGTGACCGCGGAGGCGACGACATCCGGGCTCGCCCCCGGGTAGAAGGTGAGGACCTGCATCGTCGGGTAGTCCACCTCCGGGAGCGCGGCGATCGGCAGCTGCCTGAAGGCGATGATGCCGATCAGCAGTATCGCCGCCATGAGCAGCGAGGTCGCTATCGGCCTCAGGATGAACGGGCGGGAGGGATTCATTCGTGCGCCGGGGTCGGGGTCGCCGCGGCCGCCTCGGGGGCGGCTGCGGAGGGGGCCGTCCGGACGACGATCTTTGATCCGCTCTGGAGCTTGTCGAAGCCGTCCGTCACCAGCTCGTCGCCGGCCGTCACGCCGGTGACCGCGGTGGACTCGGCCTCGGTGGCGACCACCTTCACGTCCACGGACTTGACCGTGCCGTCGGGCTGCACGACGTAGACGAAGGCCACGTCGCCGTTGCGCTGGATCGACGCGGCGGGAACGAGGATGACCTTGGTAAGGGTCTTCACGAGGAGCCTGACGTTGACGAACTGGTTGGGGAAGAGCTCGGACTTCAGGTTCGCGAACATCGCCCGGGCCCTCACCGTCCCGGTGGCGGTGTTGATCTGGTTGTCGAGCGTCAGGAGCGTTCCGTCGGCTATCCTGTGCTGCTGCGCGCGGTCGAGGGCGGACACGCTCAGCGTGCGCCCGGCCGACGTCTGCTCCGTCACCTGGGAAAGGTCGTCCTCGGAAATGGTGAAGACGACGGTGATGGGCTGGAGCTGGGTGATCACCGCGAGCGGCGTCGATCCGCCCGCCGCCACGAGGTTGCCCGGGTCGACCGAGCGCAGGCCCACGCGCCCGTCGATCGGCGACGTGATGCGCGTGTAGTCCACGTTGACCTGCGCTGCCGCCAGGTTGCCCTGGTCGAGCTCGACCGCGCCGCTGTCCTGGTCCACGAGGGCCTGCTGCGTCGCCAGCTGCTGCTCGGGGATGGCGTGCTGCTCATAGGCGTTCTGGTAGCGGGCGAGATCGAGCCGCGCGTTCTTGAGGAGCGCCTCGTCGCGGGCCAGCTGCCCGTGGGCCTGGACGAGAAGCGCCTGATAGGGGCGCGGGTCGATCACCGCGAGCAGGTCATTCTTCTTCACCATCTGGCCCTCGGTGTAGAGGACCGCGGTCAGCTCGCCCGCGACCCTGCTGGTCACGGTCACCGTGTTGACGGGCGTCACGGTGCCGAGCGCGTCGAGGTAGATGTTGATGTCCCCGACCTTCGCCTTGCCCGTGGAGACGGGAATGCCGGCGAACGCAGGGGGCTTGGCCTTGGGCTTGGTGAACAGGTGGAACAGGAACCAGGCGCAAAGAGCGACGCAGATGACCGCGCAAGCGGTGAGGATCGGGTGTGCCTTCATTCCCGAGGCGGGGCGCGCACCCGCGTCGGCGGGCTTGCCGTCCTTCCACGCGGGCTTCGTCAGGTCCTGTTCTTTCATAAGGCTCTTTTTTGCTTGGGGTTGCGACACACCTGTCCCGGGATGGCGCGCCGCCGGCCCGGCTCCTCGGGCAGCCGCCGGGTAAGGGAAATCATTGTGATAAAAAATTCCAATTTGTTTCTCAGCAAGGGTTTCGTGAATGACGCAGCGGAGTCGGCAAAGTTGCGACGAGTTAAGGGGAATCGCCCCAAAATTGAAGGATGAAACGGCAGCCCCGTCGCGCCAGCGCTTTAGCCTTAGTTTCCATTCTCGGAAACGGGTTCCAGCGGCGGACTTGCGCCGGATCGGACGGCCACGTGGCCCGCACCCTCAGGTAGGGCAACGCCCCATAGCAGCGCGGAGGAGCGCGGGATACTATCGGCACCCTAGGCTTCGGCTCCGAACGGCGGCCATTCGGCCCTCTCCCTCCCTTGATCGATTCCACCCACTCCCATCCCTCCGGAAGCGCGACCGCAAAGCCGGTCGCGGCGGACGCACGGCGCTCGGAAAAGATGCTGGGTGAGCTCGTCGCCATGAACGAGGAGATGATCGTGCAGCTTCGCCTCGAGCGCATCTCGGTCGTGGGCACGACTGATTTTCTCACCGAAATGATAGCCCAGCACGAGAAGATCGTGTCCCGGCTGGGAGCGCAGCTGAAGCGCCACGAGGCGGGCCCGCTCGCGGTGCGCGCCGCGTCCCACCCGCACCCGTCGTCGCACTAGCCGTTCCCCCGCCCCGGATCCGCCGCGGCCTCCCCCTCTATGAAACACAACAAAGACACCACACACACGCCCAAGGAGCTCCTCACCGAGCTGCAGGCCCTCGTCTCCGAGGCGGAGACCATGATGGCCGACTCCCTTTCGGAACACACCGCCGATGCCATTAGCAACCTGAAGGAGCGCTTCAGCGCCGCCCAGGAGCGCTTCTCGGACATGTACGACAGGACGAAGAAGAAGGTTGTCGCCGGCGCGAAATATACGGACGAGACCATCCGCGAGAACCCCTACCAGTCGATCGCCATCGCGCTCGGCGTGGGCGTTCTCCTGGGCGTGGTCGTCGGCCGACGCTCCAGGTAGCCCCGCGGCGCCCATGGAGCCCTCGACTCCTCCCCCCGAGGGATACCTGAGCTCGCTGCGCACCCTGGGCGACGGCCTCCTGGCCACCGTTCAGGACCGGCTGAAGCTCTTCACCATAGAGCTTCAGGAGGAGAAGTTCCGCCTGGTCCAGACCTTCTTCTGGATCAGCGCCGCCGTCTTCGCGGGCGCGATGGCGGTCACCTTCGTCAGCCTGGTGCTCGTCTACATCTTTTGGGAAAGCGCCCGGCTGCCCGTCCTGGTCGGCCTTGCGCTCCTCTACATCGCCTCTTTCCTCGCGATCGTCGCCGCGTTTCGCCGATATCTCGCCCGTCAGCCGGAGCCGTTCTCGGCGACGCTCCACGAGATCGGAAAGGACAGGGCATGTATACGCACCGAGAACTGAGCCGGCTGGCCGAAAGAAAGGTTCTTCTCCAGCTCGATATCGCGATTCGGCGCTCCGAGTGCGCGCATGCCGCCGCCCGCGTAAGCCGCCCCCTCGAGTGGCTGGACCGTGCGGTCGCCTTCTGGAGGCGCATCTCGCCCCTGGCGCGCATGGCGATCGTGCCGCTCGCCGTGTTGGCCGGGCGAAGGCTGCTTCCCCGCCGCGGGATATTGGGCTCGGTCCTGCGCTGGGGACCGCTCGTCGCGGGCGCCATCCGCAGCGTCAGCGCCGCCACCGCGGGCCGCAGGGGCGCCGCTGCCAAGGGCTGACCCCCGGGCCGGCCCGGCGGGAGATCAATCTTGTTGAGGCGGCGGGTCCCGCCCGCCTAGCCTCCCCGCAAGAGATGTCGAAGGTCTATTTCTACTACTCGGCGATGAACGCCGGAAAGAGCACCGTGCTGCTGCAGTCGAGCTACAACTACCGGGAGCGGGGCATGCGCACGCTTCTCTTCGTGCCGGACCTCGACACGCGCTCGGGCGAGGGGCGGATCGAATCCAGAATCGGGCTCACGTCGGAGGCGGTCACCCTGCGCGCGGGTGACGACCTCCTCGAGCACGTGCGCGCAGCGCACGCCGAGAAGCCGGTGGCCTGCGTCCTCGTCGACGAGGCCCAGTTCCTGACGCCGCAGCAGGTCGCCCAGGCCACGGACATCGCGGACACGCTTCGCATACCCGTCCTCTGCTACGGCCTGAGGACGGATTTCCAGGGGAAGCTCTTCCCGGGCAGCGCGCGTCTGCTCGCGGTGGCCGACAACCTGATCGAGCTGAAGACCATCTGCCACTGCGGCCGCAAGGCGACGATGAACCTTCGCGTCGCCGCTGACGGCGTCGCCGTGAGGGAGGGCGCCCAGGTGGAGATCGGCGGCAACGACCGCTACGTGGCGATGTGCCGGCGCCACTTCAAGGAGGCGTTCGGCGCGGCCTGACGGGGGCCGACCTACTCGTCCCCCACCCGCCCGCGGCGCGCCTTGCTGCGGGCACGGTGCTTCTTCATCTGGATCATCTTCACCTTCTGGCCGTAGCTCTTCTGCCTGGTTTGGCGCCGGCCCTTTTCCCGCTCCTGCTGGGCCGCATCCCGCGCCGCGCGGGCGCGCGCCTCCAGCCTCCCGCACAGCTCCAGCCACGCCTGCTCCCTGTTGGCCGACTGGGACCGCTCGGCCTGGCAGCGGACCTCGATCCCCGTCGGCCCGTGGCGCAGCCACACCGTGGAGGACGTCTTGTTGATCTTCTGGCCGCCGGGGCCGCTTCCGCGGACGAACCTCTCCTCCACGTCGGAGGGGGACGCGCCCAGCGCCGCTAGCCTGGCTCGGATGTTTTCGTATGCGTCCAAGGGTGGCACCTCGGCCCCACTCTATCGGTGAGGCCGTGGGGATCGACAAGCCAAACCCGGGCGCCCCGGACCTATTTCAGAGTGAGATTGTCCTTCACGTCCCTGACGCCGCTCACCGACATGGCGTCCCTCGTCGCGGCAGACCTCTGGTCCTCCGTGTCGACGAACCCGCTCAGCTGCACGACGCCCTTGAAGGTCTCCACCTTGATCTCGAAGGACTTCACGGCGCCGTCGCCCAGGAGGGCGCTCTTCACCTTGGTGGTGATGGCGGTGTCGTCCACGTACTGGCCGGTGCTGTCGCTCGTGCGGCTGCCCGCGCATCCGATCGAGATGGCGCCGACCGCAAGGATGCCCGTGAGGGCGAATACCGAGGCGAATTTGGATCTGTTGAGTTTCTCGTTCATGATTCTCGTGTTTTTCGAATTGAGGTTTGCGCGCCCCTGGGCCCGGGTCCCGACGATTGGGCGCAACTGACGCCCACATCGTAGCCGGCCGCGGGGAATGGTTCCCTTTTGCGCCGTTTCGTCGCGGCCCGCCGGGGGTTAATTCGAGTAATGTGCCTGCGCGCGAGGAACCGTCGGGGGATCCGGCAGTCGGTGTCGGACGTATGAACACATCACATTATTCAACCCGCGCGCTTATTGCCTGCGGCGCGATCGCACTCCTCGGTGGATGCGCTTCCGAACCCGACTCCCATGTCGTCTCGGCGCCTCCCCCGGCCCCTCCCGGTGCCACAGCAACGGTCGTGACGACCCAGACGACGTCCGCCCCGGTCCAGTCCCAGGTCGTCTACAGCACGCAGAACCAGCCGCAGACGCAGACCGTCTACACGACGCAGTCGCAGCCGACGAACACGATCATCGTCGCGCAGGCGCCCCCGTCACTCCAAGCCGAGGTCGTCCTCGCCCGTCCCTCGCCCGACCACGTGTGGATCGCGGGATACTGGACTTGGAGGGACAGCCGCTACGAGTGGATGGCCGGCCATTGGGAGCTTCCCCCGCACTCGAATTCCGCGTGGGTCGCCCCGCGCTGGGAGCCCGAGAACGGATCGTTCCGCTTCTACGAGGGCTACTGGAACTGATCCGGTCCCCCGCATAGAATCTTAGCCGAACGGCGCGGAGAAATCCGCGCCGTTTCTCTTTCGCACGCGGCGCCGCTACGGCCTGGGGAGCGTGCCCTGCGGATCCAGGCGCCCGAACAGCCCGTCCTCCTCGTTGTTAGGGCCCGCCGTGAAATAGAGGGACTTGGCGTCACCCAGGCTTACCCCGTTGCCAAACGTGAGCCCCCAGATCCCGTCGATGCTGATGATCTTGGTGTCGGGATCGCGCAGGTAGCCCTTGAACTCCCCGGTCCCAAGGTCGAACGCCGAGATCGTGCCGTCGCCGAAGTTGGCCACGAGCAGGTCGCCCGAGAACGCGCCGAACTGGGTGGGCGCGAGGGCCATGCCCCAGGGGACGTTGAGGACGCCATGCGTCCGAAAATCCATCACTAGCGTTCCGTCCTCGTTGTACTCCACGACATGGCCGAGGCCCGCCCCGAGCGTCTGCTCCTGGCCCTCGTCGCTTTCGGGATCGAACGCCGCGTAGGCGACGAAGAGATGCCCGCCAAGGTCCGTTATGTTGAAGGGATGAAGGCTGCCGACGCTCGCCGGCGCCTGGAAATGGAACGTTGCGGTTACGTCCCTCCACTTGTTGTCGAACACCCGGATGACGTTGTTGCGGATGTCGGCCGCAAAGAGGTGGTTTCCCCCGGACTTGGCGTAGGCATCCGATGTGGAAGCGTTGTTCGTCAGCGCCGCCCCGGAAAAGACGCAGTTAGCTGGGCTTGGCATGCTGGGCCCCGTCTTGGAATAATTGACCACCACCGGCGCCGTCTTCATGGCCACTGCGGTACTGGAGCTCCATGCGTTGACGCATCCGTCCTCGGTCACGAACACGAACTTTGCCGGGCCGGAATAGCCCCCGCCCACGGGCTCGGCGGGGGTCGCCTTGCGGTTGTCGGCCGGGCCGGCGACGTGGAATTCCTCGGGCTGTCCCGGAATGTCGCTTGCGGAGTTGTAGGCCTGGCCGGTCACAAAGGCGTAGCCGTGGTCGGTGAAATTGGGCTGGTCCAGGGTCACCAGCTTGAGCCCGTCCTGGTGGAGCGGGTTGCCGGCAACGTCGCCGATGAACTCGGACGACGTGCCCGTTCCGGCGTTCGAAATCCAGATGTGTCCCCCGGCCCCCGGGGGACGTAGCGCGACCCCCCAGGCGTCCCTCATGCTGGGGTCCACGATTCTCGCATGATACTCGGCGGTGTTGGCCACCAGGTTCGTCTGCAGGTAGCCGCTCTCGGAGATTCGTGTGCGCGCAAAGAGAGCGACGGGGGCCAGGGCGGCGCCCGCCAGCAGGAGGGTCAATTTGGGCATGCTCGGATGAAACGGGAAAGTGGGGCCGCGGCAATCCGCGGCCCCACAGCTGGATCGAGGAGGATGTCGACTAGGGTGTGCCGTTCGTGGTGACGCTCAGGCCCTCGGTAACGCTGCCGGAGGCCGGGTTTGCGAGCTGAAGCGTGACCGTCGCCGAGGCCCCTGGGGCAAGGCCCGAGCCGGAGACCAGGACGTAGGGATTCCCGTCCGTGGCGGTGCCGGCGGAATTCTTGAGGGTTGTGTTCAGGCTTCCCACCTCGAGATAGACCGGGTTCGTGATGGCCGAGCCGAGCATGTTCGTGGCCGTGACGGTCTGGGTGAGCGAGTTGGTGCGGCGGTTGAGGACGAATCCACTCGGGGTGAGGCTCACCGTCGGGATCGAGGTGGGGATCACTCCCGGCTGGAACAGGTCCGAGAGGTCGTAGGCCTCGCCCGTGCCGTAGCCCGAAGGCGGGACGGCCGACTGGCCCGTGATGGGCGCCAGCGCGGTCAGCGCTGTGGTCACGCCGACCAGGTTGGCCGGCGTGGAGTTTGACGGGTTCGCGGCGTCGTTGAGATATCCAGTGTACGTGTTGGCGGTCACCTGGAAGATCTCCTGCATCGTGTGAAGGTCGGAGGAATGGGTGTAGTTGAGCGTGCTGGCGTAGGCGTTCCCCTTGGCCAGCGGGGAAATAACGATCTCCATCAGCGTGTGCTTGAAGTCGTTCTGGTTGCTGCCCTCGGTCTCGTCGGTCCAGATGACGATCACCCCGTTGTTCTGGAATTGCGGGGAGGCCATGATCTGGGGGACGACGATCGACAGGAAGTTGTCGCCCTGGGCAATCTGAGCCAGGTCACCCGTGTAGTGGACGCCGTGGTAGGTGAAGCCGCCCGACAGCGCCGTGTGCATGTCGTTGAACTGGTCCGGCGTGATCACGTTGTACTGGGCGCAGGTGCCGGCCGCCAGGTCGCCCGCGAGGTCGGGCAGCGGGGAATAGAAGGGCGCCTCGGGATTCGTGGTCGATGTGTTCGCCACCGTGAGGCTAGACGTTCCGTTGGTCGCCGCGAAGAAGAGCGATCCCGTGTGCTTGACCGCAAAATTCCACTGGGTGCTTCCGTTGTAGGGATTGAGGTAGGTCGCGTTGTTCCCGCTGAAGCTCGCCAGGGGCACCGTCCAGATTGACGACGGCGCGGGCGTGGCCGTCAGGAGGCCGCCCAAGTTCGCGTTGGTGCCGGTTGAGTTGAGCTGGTTGGTGCCCTCGGAGTAGGCCCTCCACGTGAGCCCGGCAGCCTGGAGCAGGCCGCACAGGTTCTGTCCGGTGTAGTCCGGGTTCGCCACAAGGAAGTTGTGGATCTGATTCACGCTCAAACCGGTTCCGTACGGGTCGTTGTCGTCGGCCTTGCTGAGGTTGGATCCATTTTCCATCCAGACGTAGTTCGGCTCGGAGGGGTGGATGCTCGGCGACGAACCATCGTAGGCGGCGAGGACATTGTGGTAGGACGTGCAGTAGGAGACCAGCGCGGCGTTGGCATTGCCCGGCGTGATGAGGCTGTTGATATAGGGGGCCGCGGCGCTGCCATAGAGCTGAGCGCCACCGGAGGTCTCGCTCTCGGTGAAGTTGCGGTTCTCCATCAGGATGTACCAGACGGTGCCCACGGGCTGCTGGGCATGCGCTGCACTGAGCAGGAGGCTGAGTGAGCAGGAGGCTAGGATCATGCACTTCTGGAGGAATCCCTTTGGCGAAGTGTTTGGTGACGAAAGGTTCATGGAAAGGATATTTGAAACTGAGCTGGAATATATGGTGGTGGAGGCTTTGAGTTTTCAGGCCGTCCCGAGCAGGCCGAAGCGGCGGGCGCCGAGCGCGAGAAGGAGGCAGGCTCCCCCGAGGATCGCCGCCGTGGTGGACGGCTCGGGGATCGCCACGAGGGCCGTGACCCCGCTGATGGTTATCGCACCGTCCGCCGAGGATACACCAGAGTAGGCGCCCACGTTAGCTATTGTGTTGGATGAGCTTAAATTAAGAAATACGAGGCTCTGCGTGTCGGGGGCCGTCGTGAACAACTGCGCCGGGCCGCCCAGGGAGTTGTCCATGACGCTCACGGCGAACGTGCTCGGCACGCCTACGTCCGGTCCGGTCTCCGTGATCGTCGCCTTGAACTGGATATCCGTCGTGCCGGCCGAGAACTGCTGGTAGAGCTCGTTGAAGGGGTGCGCCGCGCTCTCGGTGAGGCTCACCGTGCTCGCCAGGCTCCCCGAGGCCGACCCGCTCGTCACCGCCGAGCCCACCGCGCTCCCGCCCGTCAGGGAAAAGTTCGTGAGGGTTGCGGTGTTCGAGGCCAGGGCCGAGTTCCCGTAGTTGAAGTCGAAGTCCAGGTAGAACGGCGCATCGGCGCTTTCCGCGCTCAGGCCCGCCGTGTTGATGTCGACGTTGAAGGTCAGAGTCTGCGCCTTCAGTGAGGGCGCGCCGAGCAGCGCGATTGCGCCGACAATAAGCATGAGGTTGTTCTTGATCGCTGTGTTCATGATGTGGTGTCCGAGGGAGCGTTGGTTAATAAAAATCTGTGGCCCGTTTTTCCTGTCCCTGATCCGATTTTTTTCCTGCGCCCGGACAATACACGGGCTTTTCGTCGAACTCATGACGCCCGCGTTACGATCCAATGGTTTTCGCGGCTGTACCGATCGGAATTTCGCTCTGCAACTGCAAGGCGTTGGCATGAACCCGTGACGGATGCGTTACAGGTATCTAATTATTGAATACACATTGCCCGGAATGCGGTGCCTGAGCGGGGCATTCGGCCCAGCGGAAGGGCCGCAGTCCGCCCTCACGGCCGGAAAACGATAGTGTTGTTCCCGGGGCTGCGACCACCTAGACAGCCCGTTGCCCCAGGGCCGCCCTCCCCCATGCCGGACCACACACGCCGAAGCTTCCTGAAGGCCACCGCCATGGCCGGGGCCGCGGTCACGCTGGGAAGGGCCGCCGTCGGTCCCTCGCCCGGGGCCGGCGCTCCTCCGGGAGGCGCCTCGGCGCCTTCGTGGGTCAACAAGCCCATGCGCTGGGCGCAGCTGACGCTCGTGGAGGACGACCCCGGGAAGTTCGACCCAGGGTTCTGGCTCGAATACTTCCGGCGGACCCATTCCGACGCGGTGTGCCTGAGCGCGGGGGGTTGCGTGGCCTACTATCCGACCACGGTGCCCTTCCATCACCGCAGCGCCTGGCTAGGGGACCGCGACGTCTTCGGCCAGCTCGTGGAGGGCTGCAGGAAGCAGGGCATGGTCGTCATAGGCCGGACGGACCCCCACGCCACGTACGACGACGTCCAGGCGTCCCACCCCGACTGGATCGCCGTGGACGTCGAGGGGCGCCCCCGGCGCCACTGGTCCTCTCCCGAGATGTGGGTCACCTGCGGGCTCGGCCCGTACAACTTCGAGTTCATGACCGACGTGAAGCGGGAGATCATGTCGCGCTACCGGGTCGACGGGATCTTCATCAACCGCTGGGACGGCTCCGGCACGTGCTACTGCAGCCACTGCCGCGCGAACTTTAGGGCCGCCACCGGCCTTGAGCTTCCGCCGAACGACGACCCGGGGCAGCCGGCCCACCGCGCCTACGTGCTCTGGCGCCAGGAGCGGCTGTTCGAGCTGTGGCGCCTGTGGGACGGCGCGGTGCGCGAGATCAACCCGGATTCATGCGTCATCCCGAACACGGGCGGCGGCGCGACGAGCTCGCTCGACATGAGGAGGATCGGCGAGCTCGCCCCCACGCTGATGGCCGACCGCCAGTCCCGGCGGGGCCTCATGGCGCCGTGGGCGAACGGAAAGAACGGCAAGGAGTTCCGCGCCGCCATGGGCGGCAAGCCGGTCGTCGGCATCTTCAGCGTGGGACTGGACGAGGTCTACCGGTGGAAGGACGCCGTCCAGAATCCCGAGGAGACCCGCCTCTGGGTCGCCGAGGGCGTCGCCAACGGCATGCGGCCGTGGTTCACGAAGTTCGGCGGCATGATCAACGACCCGCGCTGGCTCAAGCCCGTCGAGGACATCTACGCGTGGTGCCACGGCGCCGAGCGCTACCTGCGCAACGAGCGCCCGCTGGCACGGGTCGCCATCGTCTACTCGCAGCAGACGGGCTGGTTCCACCGCGGAAAGGGCGCCCCGAACGACGTCGAGGACGCGGCGCTCGGCTGGTACCAGGCGCTGATAGAGGCGCGCGTCCCGTTCGAGATGGTGCACGACCGCCTCCTGGACGCGGAGCACCTGGCGCCGTTCCGCACCCTCATACTCCCGAACATCGCCGCCCTCTCCGACGCGCAGTGCGCCCAGCTGCGCCAGTTCGTCGCGGGGGGCGGGGGCCTGGTGGCGACATCCGAGACGTCCCTCGACGACGAGTGGGGGTCCCGGAGGGCAGACTTCGGACTGGGCGACCTCTTCGGCGCCACGTGGTCGGGCGGGATGGAGGGGCCGATGCACAACGCCTACCTGCGGCTCGAGCGCGGTCCCGGCCAGGAGCACCCTCTCCTCGTGGGCCTCGAGGACGCGCCCCGGATCATCCATGGCGTGTGGCGAGTCGACGTGGCCGCCCGCGCGCCCGCGTCCGCGCCGCCGCTCACGCTCATCCCCTCGTATCCCGATCTCCCGATGGAGAAGGTCTACCCGCGGCAGGCGCGCACCACGATCCCCCAGGTCTTCCTGCGGGAGCTGCCGGGTGCCGGCCGGGTCGTCTATTTCCCGTGGGACATCGACCGCACGTACTGGGAGGTTCTCGCGGTTGACCACGGCAGACTCATGAGGAACGCCGTCGCCTGGGCCACGAATGAGGATCTCCCCGTCACTGTCGCCGGCCCCGGCGTGCTGGACGTCACGCTCTGGCGCCAGGAGAGCTCGCTCACGGTGCACCTGGTCAACCTCACCAACCCGATGATGATGAAGGGGCCCGTCCGCGAGCTGATCCCGGTCGGGGCGCAGCGCGTGCGGGTGCGCATGCCAGACGGGCTGAAGGCGCGCTCCGTGCGCCTCCTGGTCGCTGGGACCGAGCCCGAGTTCACCGAGTCGGAAGGCTGGCTCGAGCTCAGCATCCCCTCCATCACCGCGCACGAGGTGGTCGGGATCGACGTGTGACCCGCGGCGGACGGGATTGCCAAGTCGCCGGACGGGGGCAACACTGCCCCTCCCCGCAAGCCTGCGCCCGCGAAGCCTCCCATGAGAACCTCCCTTCTGAAGCCCCTTGTGCTGGGATGGGTCCTAGCCGCGACGGCGGCCGGGGCGGCGGCCGACGACGAGGAGACGCTCTCGATCAACGACCAGGAGTACCTCGAGATGCGCGGGCTCAACGTCATGCTGGCGCACGACTACTATCCCGAGGGCCACCAGGGCGGCGTCGGCATCATACAGAACGGCCAGCGCGTCGCCACGAACGGCGACCTGCGCCTCGAGGCCACGCCCGGCCAGTGGCAGCCGACACCGGTGGTCGGACCGCGCATGGTCGACCGCGCGACGCGGGAAATCAGCGTCCACATGGCCTTCCCCGACGCCAGCAGGGACCACGCAGGCTTCAACCCGATGACCTACCCCGAATTGAACCTGGGCTACGTCGTCAAGGTGAGGCCCGAGGGACGGGCCTTCCGGATCATCGTGGACCTGGACGCGCCCCTTCCCGCCGAGTGGGTCGGAAGGGTCGGCTTCAACCTCGAGCTCTTTCCGGGCATTCTCTTTGGGAAGTCCTTTGAGATCGGCGGCAGGTTCGGGTCGTTCCCGAGGCAAGCCAACGGCCCCGGGGCCGTGACGGACGGCGACTACCAGGTCGATCCCCTCGGCAAGGGGCCGAGGCTCACCGTCGCCCCCGAGTCCGAGCGCCAGCGCATGTCGATCGAGGCCGTCAAGGGGGGCGAGCTCACGCTTCTCGACGGGCGCGCCCAGCACAACAACGGCTGGTTCGTGGTGCGCTCGCTCGTCGGCGCGGGCGCGACCAAGGGCGCCGTCGAATGGCTCGTCACGCCCCACGCCATCCCCAACTGGATGTCCGAGCCCGTGATCCAGGTCTCGCAGGTGGGCTACCACCCGAGGCAGCCCAAGGTCGCCGTCATCGAGCTCGACCGGCACGAGACACAGGTGAAGCCCGTCACCCTCTACCGCGTGACCGAGAACGGGCCCGTGGCCGTGGCCGGGAGCCCGGCGACGGACTGGGGGCGCTTCCTGCGCTACCGCTACCTCCAGTTCGACTTCTCTGAGGTCGCGACCCCCGGGACCTACGAGGTCGGCTACGGCGACCTCCGCTCGAACGCCTTTCAGATCGGCGAGCAGGTCTTCCAGAGGAACGTCTGGCAGCCCACCGTGGAGTATTTTCTGCCAGTGCAGATGGGCCACATGCGCGTGAACGACCACTACCGGGTCTGGCACGGCCTCTCCCACATCGACGACGCACTGATGGCGCCCGTGAACCACGTCCACTTTGACGGCTACGCGCAGGGCCCGTCCACGCTGACGAAATTCAAGCCCGGCGAGCACGTGCCGGGCCTGGACCGGGGCGGCTGGTTCGACGCGGGCGACCACGACTTCCGGATCGAGTCGCAGGCCGACACGGTCCACGGCCTGGCGCTCGCGTGGGAACTGTTCCATCCCGCGCTCGACGACACGTCGATCGACCAGGCCTCGAGGACCGTGGAGATCCACCAGCCCGACGGGAAGCCCGACGTCCTCCAACAGATCGAGCACGGCGTGATCTCGATCGTCGGGGGCTACAATGCGATGGGGCGCCTCTACCGGGGCATTCAGGACGCCTCGCTGCACCAGTACACCTACCTGGGCGACGCGGCGGGCATGACCGACAACCTTGTCTTCAGGGACGCGGACGGCAGCGCGATGAAGGTGCTGGCCGCCGCCGCGTCCAACGGCGACCAGTCGGAGCCCGCCCTCGGGGGCCTGCCTCCCCTCGGGTCCCCGGGCTCCGCCGACGACCGGTGGGTCTTTACCGAGGAGAACCCGGCCCGCGAGCTGAACGCAGCCGCAGGGCTGGCCGCCGCGTCGCGTGCGCTCGCCGGTTTCAACGACCCGCTCTCGAGGGACTGCCTCCGGATAGCCCAGGAGCTGTGGGCGAGCGCGAAGGCGCCGGACTCCTCCCTCGCGCGCCTAGAGCCCGCGATCGAGCTCTACCAGTGCACCGGGGACAGGAAGTACGCCGACGCCATAGCGGCGCTCGGCGATGGGGTGGTCTCCCACGTCAGCCGCTACGGCTGGCTTGGCGCCCGCGCGCTCGGCCTCATCAAGGATCCCGCGTACGCGGAGAAGATCCGCGGGGCCCTTCGCGAGTACAGGAAGCAGGTGGACACCGTGGAGACGAAGACCCCCTACGGGCTGCCGTACGTGCCCAACATCTGGGGCGCGGGCTGGAACGTCGAGCGCTTCGGCGTGCAGCAGTACTTCCTCCATGCGGGGGCGCCCGACATATTCCCGACGACCTACATGCTGCATGCGCTCGACTTCATCCTCGGCTGCCATCCGGGGCCGAACAACGCCTCCTTCGTGTCGGGAGTCGGGGCCAGGTCGATGATACCGGCCTACGGCATGAACCGGGCCGACTGGTCGTACATACCGGGCGGCATCGTCTCCGGCACGGCCCTCATCAGGCCCGACTTTCCCGAGCTCCTCGAGTGGCCCTTCCTGTGGCAGCAGGGCGAGTACTGCCTCGGTTACCCGACATCCGACTATGTTTTCCTCGTGCTCGCGGCCCACCACGTCCTCAATAACTGAATTATGCCGTCCCTAACGGCAAAGCAGGCCGACCGCCGCCTGAAGGCGCTTCCGCTCTGGGCGAGGCGCGCCAAGGTGATCCACAGGACATTTGTCTTCGGGGGATTCGAGGACGCCGTCGCGTTCGTGAACCGCGTCGCGAGGGCGGCCGAGAGGAGCGACCACCATCCCGACATCAACATCCGCTGGAACAAGGTGACGCTGGCCCTCTCCACCCATTCGGAGGGGGGCCTGACCGCGAAGGATTTCTCCATGGCGCTCCGGTGCAGCGCCCTCTTCTCGGGGCACTCCGGCCGCGGATAGGTCAGCGCGCCGCAGCCCAGGCGAGGCCGTCGGCCGTCTTTCCGACGTCGATCAGCTTCTCCACCTTCCAGTCCATGATGTTTATGACCGCGACCTGCGCGCTCGCGTCGCACGAGACGTAGGCGACCGCCCCGTCGGGGCGAACGAGGATCTCCTGGGGCGCCTTCGGAACGTCCAGCCTCTTGACCATCCTCATCGAGGACAGGTCGACCAGCCCCACCGACCGGAGCGCGGGGAGCGTGACGAGGAGCCACTTGCCGTCGGGGGTCGGGGTCGTCCCGAAGGCGATGCCGGGAAGGGGGATCGACGCGCTGACCGAGTTTGTCGAGGTGTCGATGACCGCGAGCCTGGCCGCCGTCTCGTCCGCCGTGAAGGCCCACCGGCCGTCGGGCGAGACGCTGATGCGCTGGATGACCGGCGCCACGGGGATCGTCGCCAAGAGGGTGCGGGCCTCCATGTCCAGGACGGAGACGCTTCCGGCCTTCACGTTCGCCGTGTAGCCGCGGCGCCCGTCCCCCGAGATCGCGAGCATGTGGGATTCGATCGCGCCCGTCGGGATGGAGCCGATGATCCGAAGCGTGGCGGGATCTATGATCGTCACCGACTGCTCGAGCTCGGTCGTGACGTAGAGGAGGCCGTCCTTCGGCCCGAACACCGGCTTGTGCGGGCGCACCGGCTTGCCAAAGTCCACGGTCCCCACGATGGAGCGGGTCTCCAGGTCGATCACGCGCATCAGCTGCCCGTCCGTGCCCTTCTGCCCCACGCCGGCGCTTCCGTAGATCGGAACGAAGGCCCTCCTTCCGTCCGGCGAGACGGCGACCTCGTGGCCGGTCTGGCCCTCCTCGTCCACCGCGGCCACCTGGTGTCCCGACGCCGCATCCACGATGGAGAGGGTCCGGTCGCCCTTGTCGGCCACGAGGAGCAGGGCCGCCGAGGGGCCTGCGGGCAGCGAGGAGACCAGGGTCCCGAAAACGGCGAGAAGCCGTGCGGGACGCGGCATGGAGGGGGTGTTCATCCGAGCACAACTCTCCGGACATCCCTGGGGGAAAGTCAAACGCGGGCCGCCCGCCCGCGCAGGGGGCGCGGGGCTACTTCTTGGCCACGGTCACCCGGAAATACTCCATCAGGATCAGGATGCCCGCGACCAGCGCGAGGACGCCCGTGACCCAGATGGGGATGTTCAGCCCAAAGAGGAGGTTGAGGCCGAAGATGACGAGGAAGAGGGCGAGGAATATTTTGGCCATGGCGGGTGTGCGTTGTGCGGGGAGGGAACTGTTCGCTCCCGTCATGGACAATCCCGCGGGGCCGGCGGTTCCTCCCCAGGGGCGCGATTGTCGCGAAGGCGCGCCGCGCCCCGGCTCACTCCCTCGCCTTGTCCTCTGTGGTCGCGAGGCTCACCTTGAGCGCGTGCCCGCGGATCCGAATCCCGGTCATCTTCTTCATCACGAGCTCCGCGTGCTCCGCGGCCACGTCCACGAGGGCGTGCCTCTGGTGGATGTCGATGGCCCCGATCGCGCCGGCCGCGAGGCGGGTGACCCCGGCGATCTTGCCCACGATCTCGGCGGTCGTCACCAGGTGCTTCCTGCCCGCGTTGAAGAACAGGGTCGTCATCCCCTGCTCCTTTCCGGTGCGCGCGACCCGCGCCGGCTCCGGCGCTTCGGGCTCCCGCTCCTCGGGCTCGGGGGCCTCCTCCTGCCCCGCCTGCGCGGCTGCGGCCGCGGGCCTGGGCGAGGCGGGCGCCTTGGGGGCGGGACCGCCCTTCAGGAGCTGGATCAGCGCCGAGCAGATGTCGGTGCTCGCATAGCCCTGGTCGAGCAGCCGGTCTATCATGCGGTCGTGCTTCTCGAACTGCCCAGAGTCCAGCACGCCGCGCAGCTTCTCGAAGAACACGCTCGCCCTGGCCTCGTCGACCTGGTCCAGGGACGGCACGCTCTCGCGGCGTATCCTCAGGTTCGCGTAGCGCACCATGCTCTGCAGCTTGTAGATCTCGCGGCCCGAGACGAACGTGACCGCCCTCCCCGACTTGCCCGCCCTCGCCGTGCGCCCGATCCGGTGCGTGTAGTCCTCGGCGTCGTTCGGGAGGTCGAAGTTGAACACGACCTCGAGGTCGTCGACGTCCAGCCCCCGCGCGGCCACGTCCGTCGCCACGAGGAACTCGAACGAGCGCTTCCGAAACTTCTCCATGACCCGGTTGCGCTGCATCTGGCTCAGGTCGCCGTGGAGCCGGTCGGTGGCGTAGCCACGGGCGTGGAGCTGCTCGTCGAGCTCGTCGACCATCACCTTCGTGCTGCAGAAGATGAGCCCGTAGCGGAAGTCGTTCAGGTCGATGAGCCGGGTCAGGACCTCGAGCTTCGAGCGGCGGTCGACCTCGTAGTAGACCTGGTCGACCTGCGGCGCGTTCTGGGCGTGCGACTCGATCTTAATCCATGCGGGGTCCTTGGTGTAGCGGCTGATCAGGTCCTGGATCGCGCGCGGCATCGTGGCCGAGAAGAAGAGCAGCTGCCTCTCGGGCGGGACGGCCTTGAGGATGCGCTCTATGTCGTCGCGGAAGCCCATGTCGAGCATGCGGTCGGCCTCGTCGAGCACGACGAGGCGCAGCCCATCGAGCTTGAGGGTGCCGCGCTCCATGTGGTCCATGACGCGGCCCGGCGTGCCGATGACGATCTGGACGCCGGCCGCGAGGGCACGGAACTGCCTCTCGTAGGACTGGCCGCCGTAGATCGGGACGACGTGGAGGCCGCGCTTGAAGAGAAGGAGCTTGCCCGTCTCCTCCGCGACCTGGACGGCCAGCTCGCGCGTCGGGCAGAGGATGAGGCACTGCACCTTGTGCACGCTCGCCTTGGACAGCTCTATCGCGGGGATGGCGAACGCGGCGGTCTTGCCCGAGCCCGTCGCGGACATGCCTACCACGTCCCTGCCCTGGAGGACCACGGGGATGACCGCGGTCTGGATCGGGGAGGCCTCCTCATAGCCGAGCTTGTCGACGGCCTTCAGGACCTCCGGCGATATTCCAAGTTCGGCAAACGGGCGTTTCTCCATCCCTAAGGATGCGCCCGGACGAGCGGAAGGGGCAGCACAAAATGGACCTCCAGAGGGCGTGGGCCAAATTTGCGTTGAGGCTCCTCCCGGATCCCGGCCAATCTCCGCAAAGGCATGGGCACGACATTCTTCCTGAAGGGGCTCGTCATCGGGTTCTCGATCGCGGCGCCGGTGGGCCCGATCGGCATCCTCTGCATCCGGCGCTCGATTCGCGACGGGATGGCTACGGGGCTCATGGCGGGCCTCGGCGCCGCCACGGCGGACGCCGCCTACGGCGCCGTCGCGGGGTTCGGCATAACGGCGGTCTCCGGATTTCTCATCGGGCAGAGGTCCTGGATCGGCCTCGTCGGGGGCGCCTTCCTCTGCTACCTGGGCGCGCGCGCGTTCCTGAGCAAGCCGGCCGAGGATTCGGCGCCCGAGAAGGGCGTGCGCCTCCTCGCCGTCTATGCCTCGACGCTCCTCCTCACGCTGGCGAACCCGGCGACCATCCTGTCCTTCGTGGCGATCTTCGCCGCCCTCGGGCTGGGCGCCTCGGTCAACTACTCCGCCGCCTCGTCCCTGGTCCTCGGCGTCTTCCTCGGCTCCGCCCTCTGGTGGCTCATCCTGAGCAGCGGCGCCAGCATGCTGCGCTCGCGGGTGAACCCCGCGGGGATGCGGGCGGTCAACCGACTGTCCGGCGCCCTGCTCGTGGGCTTCGGTATCTACGCTTTTTTGCGTAGTTAATCCACGGCTGGATACGCTTGCCTAATCTGCGCGGGGAACCGACCCTTTTGGCTCGGGTCATCCGGCGTTCTTCCGATCAAGAGCGATCAAAGCCACCCCGCAATCGCCATGAATCGTGAACCCCTTCGCGTCCTCAACCTTGAGGCGGACCCCGAGGACCACGAGCTGATACGCCTCCAGGCGGCTTCCGCGGGACTTCCGTTCCGGCTTGAGAGGGCGGCCAACCGGGCCGAGTTCGAGGCCGCCGTGAAGCGCGGGGACGTGGACCTGATCCTGGCCGACCCCTCCGTTCCCGGATACGAGGGGATCGCCGCACTCGAGTCGGCCCTCCTGGGGCTGCCGAGCGTCCCGTACATCGTCGTCTCCGACGCCCTTGGCGAGGACAAGGCATCCGAGTGCATCAGGCGGGGCGCCCGCGACCTCGTCCACAAGGATCGGCTCGACAGGTTGCCCGCCGCGATACGCAAGGCGGCGGGACGGCCCGTCGGGCCCCACCACAACATCGAGGCCGAGGAGATGTTCCGCGAGATGGCCGAGAACATCCGGGACGTGTTCTGGGTCTGCGCCGCGGACACGGGAAAGATCCTCTACGTGAGCCCGGCCTACGAGGGCATCTGGGGAAAGCCGCCCGACAGGCTCTTCTCGACACCGAGCGAGTGGCCCGAGTCTGGGCTCGACGAGGACCGCGACACGCTCGCCGAGGCCCGCTCCTGCCTTGCCCGCGGCTCCGCCTACGAGGTCGAGTACCGGATCCTGCGGCCCGACAAGTCGGTGCGCTGGATCCACGACCGCGGGTTCCCGGTCGCGGGCAAGTCGGGCGGACCGGCCAAGATGGTCGGCGTGGCCTCCGACATAACCGAGCGCAAGCGGCTGGAGTCGGACCTTCTGCAGGCCCAGAAGATGGAGCTCGTGGGAAAGCTGGCCGGCGGCATCGCGCACGACTTCAACAACCTGCTCACCATCATCTCGGGCTACGTGAGCATGCTCTTGGACAAGGAGGGACTTCCCCCGGGCTCCAGCGAGGCCCTCAAGCGCGTCTTCACCGCGAGCAAGCAGGCCACGGGCCTCGTGCGCCAGCTGCTCCTCTTCAGCAGGAAGCGCTCGCCGAAGCGCGAGGTGATCGACCTGAACATCGAGGTGGAGATCATTTCGGGCATGCTCCAGCGCCTCCTGGGCGAGATGGTCGTCGTCGCCTTCGAGCCGGCCGCCGAGGCTCCCCGCGTGAACGCCGACCTCGGGATGCTGGAGCAGGTCCTCATGAACCTCGCGGTCAACGCCCGGGACGCTATGCCCAAGGGGGGCAAGCTTGGCATAGCCGTGTCGCTGAAGGCGCCCGGCGGCTCCCGGCCCCCGATGGAGGCGCCGCACAAGCGCGCGGAGTACGCGTGCATCGCCATGCATGACACCGGCGCAGGGATCCCCGCCCCGATCCTGCCCAGGATATTCGAGCCCTTCTTCACGACGAAGGACGAGGGGCGCGGCACGGGGCTCGGCCTCGCGACCGCGAAGGACATCGTGAGGCGCCACGACGGCTGGATTGACGTGGAGACGAGCGTTGGCGTGGGCACCGTCTTCCGGATCTACCTCCCGCTGACCCGCGCCGAGGCGCCGCCCGTCGTCCAGGACGCCAGGCACTTCCCGAAGACGGGCAAAGGGACAATCCTGCTCGTCGAGGACGAGGCCAACGTGCGCGAGTTCGCCGCGGCCGTGCTCCAGCAGGATGGCTACACCCTCCTCCAGGCCAAGTCGGCCGAGAACGCGCTCGACGTCTGGAAGTGGCACTCGGCGCGGATCGACCTGTTGCTGACCGACATCGTCCTTCCCGGGGAGCTCTCGGGAATGCAGCTGAGCGAGGTGCTGCGGGACCAGAAGCCCTCGCTGCGGGTGCTCCTGGCGACGGGCTATAGCCGCGACGCCGTGGCCCCGCAGACCGGGGACGGGAGGGCCGTCTTCATCCTGAACAAGCCCTACACGCCCAAGTCGCTGCTCCAGTCGGTGCATGAGGTACTCATGTGAGTACGCCCGGGGGGATGTCCCGGGCCCTGCGCCGTTGACACTCCTCCCCCCAGATTGTTCACTTGCCGCGAACGGCCCGGCCCTTCTATCCAGCGCCTTTCGCCCGCCCCATAAGCCCTGTTTGTTTGACGCCTTGGAAATCAAAACAGCATGTCTTTAGCGATCGTAACGGCCCCGATGATCGTGCTATCGGCCATGGGCCTGTGCGGCTGGGTCGTCGCGGCGATGGCCTATTCCCGTCTGGCGAAGTCCGCCGGCGACGCCAAGAAGGAGACATCCGGCGAGGGCGTCGGCTACGGGAGCTACCAGCTGCTCCTGGACACGCTCAACCGCTCCAACATCCTCATGTGGTGGGCCAAGGTGACGCGGGAGGGGACCGAGTACACGTGGACGGTGCGGATGCCGCCGAACCTGCACGACAACGCGATCTACAAGCTGGCGGCCGAGCGAGAGAGGGGCGGCCTCTGGAGCGACAGCCAGGCGCCCGACAACGTGCGGACGAAGGCCCACACCGTGAAGGCCCTGGACGACGGGGCGCCGGGATACCAGCAGGAATTCCGCATCGTGGACGACACGGGGCACACGCACTGGCTGAGCGAGGAGGTGCTGATCCGGCCCGCCGGCGCGAACGAGTGGAATCTCGCTGGCGTGGTCGTCGACGTCACGAAGCGCCTTGAGGCGGAGGAATCCCGGAAGAAAAGCGAGGGCCAGATAGGAAAGATACTGAAGGGCGCGGACTGCCTCCTGTGGCAGGCCTACGTGACCGGGCCGGCGGACAAGACCCAAGCCTGGACGATGTTCGTGCCGCCGTCGGTCCTCTTCAAAAAGATATTCGGGAAGGATGCGGCCCCGGACCAGGCCTCGCTCTGGACCGACCAGATGATTCCCGAGTGGGTGGAGATCAACAAGGCCGCAAGGCGCGCGATGGTCGAGGACAAGCCGGAATACGACCAGGAATTCCACGTGGTCATCGAGGGCCGGTCGTTCTTCGTCCGCGAGCACGTCTCCATCGACAGGATGGGCCCCGAGAAGTGGAACCTCGTGGGGGTCGTCGTCGACATCACCCAGCTGAAGGAGACGGAACGTGAGCTGGCGCGCGCGAGGGACATGGCGCTCGAGTCGTCGCGCATCAAGAGCGAGTTCCTCGCGAACATGAGCCACGAGATCCGCACCCCGATGAATGGGGTGATCGGGATGACGGGGCTCCTCCTGGACACGGAGCTGGCCCCGATCCAGCGCGAGTTCGCGGAGACGATCCGCAACTCGGCGGACTCGCTGCTCACCATAATCAACGACATCCTGGACTTCTCCAAGATCGAGGCCGGCAAGCTGACCTTCGAGACCCTGGACTTCGACCTCGTGGAGACGGTGGAGGGGGCCCTGGACATGTTCGCCGAGCGCGCGCGCTTCAAGAGCATCGAGCTCGCCTGCGACCTGCCCGCGGACCTGCCGAGGCGCCTCAGGGGCGATGCCGGGCGCCTGCGCCAGGTGATCACGAACCTCCTCGGCAACGCCATCAAGTTCACCGAGAAGGGCGAGGTCATCGTGCGGGTCGCCCGGGAGAACGAGACCGACACCCACGTCGTCATCAGCTTCTCGATCAAGGACACCGGGGTCGGCATCTCCGAGGACACCCAGGCGAAGCTCTTCCAGGCGTTCACGCAGGCGGACAACTCCACCACGCGCAAGTTCGGCGGGACGGGACTCGGCCTGGCCATCTCGAAGCAGCTGGTCGAGATGATGAACGGACAGATAGGCGTCCGCAGCGAGCCGGGCAAGGGCTCCACCTTCTGGTTCAGCGCGCGGCTGGAGAAGCAGATGGGGCCCGCCGAGGAGGCGCCCTCGATCTACTTCCGCGACCTGTTCGACCTGCGCGTCCTCGTGGTCGACGACAACGCGACCAACCGCCAGATCCTGCGCCACCAGCTCTTTGCCTGGAAGATGCAGAAGGGAAGCGCGGCCAACGGCTACGAGGCCCTGGACCTGCTGCGAACGGCCGTCGCCGACGGCAAGCCCTACGACCTCGCGCTCCTTGACATGCAGATGCCGGAGATGGACGGCCTGACACTCGCCAAGGCCATCAAGTCCGACCCCGCGATATCGGCCACGCGGCTCATCATCCTGACCTCGATGGGCAACATGCACTCGCCGAGCGAGCTCAAGCTCGCCGGGGTGGACGCCTACCTCGTGAAGCCGGTCAAGCAGTCGCGGCTGTTCGACTGCCTGGTGACCGTCCTCGGGCGCGCGGCCGCCGAGCACGTCTTCACAAAGCCGCCGAGCGACGCGCCGGTCCCCCACACGCCCGAGGAGCTCTCGACGCTCCGGCAGACGCGCATCCTCCTCGCCGAGGACAACATTGTTAACCAGAAGGTGGCTCTCGCCCAGTTAAAGGGGCTGGGCTTCGCCGCCGACGCGGTGGCCAATGGCCACGAGGTCCTGGCCGCCCTGAAGCAGGTCCCCTACGACATCATTTTCATGGACTGCCAGATGCCCGAGATGGACGGCTACGAGGCCTCGAGGAGGATACGCCAGGCCGAGAGCGGCCCGACCCCCTGGAAGGCGCCCGTGCACATCGTCGCCATGACCGCCAACGCCATGACCGGCGACCGCGAGAAGTGCCTGGCCGCGGGCATGGATGACTACCTCTCGAAGCCGGTGCGCAAGGCCGAGCTGCGGTCGGCGCTCATGAAGTGGATCCTGCCCGCGAAGAGCGCGTGACGGCGGGCGGCCGTTGACAGCCTCGCACCCCCGGATACGCTGAAGCCATAACCGCCGGCGCCCATGAGTAAATTCATCCTGCACGTCAACGGTCGCTCCCACGAGGTTGATGTCGCGCCCGAGACCCCGCTCCTCTGGGTGCTCCGAGACCACCTCGACATGGTGGGGACGAAGTTCGGGTGCGGCATAGGCCAGTGCGCCGCCTGCACCGTGCATCTCGACGGCGTTCCGTCTCGGGCGTGCCTGACGCCCGTGTCTGCGGCCGCCTCCGTGAAGGTGACGACGATCGAGGGGCTTTCCCCTGACGGGCAGCATCCCCTGCAGAGGGCGTGGTGCGAGCTCGACGTCGCGCAGTGCGGCTACTGCCAGGCAGGTCAGCTCATGTCGGCCGCCGCCCTCCTCGCGCGCAACCCGAGCCCCACCGACGGGGACATCGACGAGGCGATGGCGGGCAACATCTGCCGCTGCGCGACCTATTACCGCATCCGCGCGGGGATCCACAGGGCGGCCGAGCTTTCGGCGGCGGCAAGGGAGGCCCGGGCATGAGCGCGGCGCTACCCTCCCCGATCGGCCGGAGGTCGTTCCTCCGGCTCGCCGCCATAGGCGGGGGCGGACTCGTGCTCGGGTGCTACGTCCGGCCCTCGGGCATGGCGCAGGTCGCCAAGCCGGATTCAGGGACGGTCGACGGGGTCTTCATCCCGAACGCCTTCATAAGGATCGCGCCCGATGGCAAGGTGACCGTCTATTCGGCGCGGCCCGAGGTGGGCCAGGGGATCAAGACATCGCTCCCTATGGTCGTGGCCGAGGAACTCGGGGCGGACTGGAAGAGCGTGAGCGTCGTCACGGCGCCGCTCGACGCGGCCTTCGGGCCGCAGTTCGCGGGCGGCAGCATGTCGACGCCCATGTCCTACGAGGCGATGCGCAAGGTGGGCGCCGCCGCGCGCACGATGCTCGTCCAGGCGGCCGCCCAGGCCTGGGGCGTTCCCGCGGGCGAATGCGCGGCCGAGAACGGCGCGGTGCGCCACCTGCCGTCGGGCAGGACGCTCGGGTTTGGCGAGCTGGTCGCCAGGGCCTCGGCCCTGCCGGTGCCGGACGACGCCGCCGTGAAGCTCAAGGACCCGAAGGATTTCACGCTGCTCGGGACGCGGGTCGGCGGCGTCGACAACGAGAAAGTCGTGACCGGCCAGCCCCTTTTTGGAATCGACCAGAGGCGCCCGGGGATGCTCCACGCCGTCTACGAGAAGAGCCCCGTGTGGGGCGCGCGCCCCCTCGGCGCGAACCTCGACCATGTGAAGTCGCTCCCGGGGGTGCGCGACGCCTTCATCGTCGACCGGACGGTCCCGGCGGGCCAGATCACCGGCCTCGTTCCCGGCGTGGCGATCGTCGCCGACTCCACCTGGGCCGCCTTCAGCGCGCGCGGCGAGCTCAAGGTGACGTGGGAGGACGGGCCGATGCCCGACAGCAGCTGGGACGATTTCGCGAGGCAGGCGGGCGAGCTCGCCAAGGCCGCACCGGGCTCGGCCGGCGTGGCCGTGGCCCGAAGGGACGGCGACACCGGGGCTGCGTTCGCGGGCGCCGCGCGGGTGGTGGAGGCGTCCTACTCCTACCCTTTCCTCTCGCACACGAACCTGGAGCCGCAGAACTGCCTCGTGCACGTGCAGGGCGACCATGCCGAGGTGTGGGCCCCGACACAGAATCCGGACGGCGCCCGAAAGCTCGCGGCGCAGGTCCTCGGGATCCCGCCCGAGAACGTCCAGGTCAACATCACGCGCATCGGCGGGGGATTCGGCCGCCGGCTGGACTCCGATCCCGTGGCGGAGGCCGCGGCCATCTCCCAGAGGCTTGGCGTCCCGATCAAGCTGACATGGAACCGCACGGACGACCTCCAGCACGACCACTATCGTCCCGGAGGGTTTCATTTCATGAAGGGCGCCGTCGACGCCAAGGGGGCGCTCAGCGCCTGGCGCGGCCACCACGTCTCCTTCGGCTCCACCATGGGGGGCGACGCCTTCCCCGCGCGCTTCGTCCCCAACTACGAGCTCTTCACGAGCAACCTCGAGAACGGCGTGCCTCAGGGCCCGTGGCGGGCGCCGGGAAGCAACACCTACGCCTGGGTGACCTGCTGCTTCCTGGACGAGCTCGCGCATGCGGCGGGGAGGGACCCGGTTGAGTTCAACCTCGCGCTGCTCGGCGACAGGGAGCTCGTCCCGGGAACAGGCCCCAGGAGCCAGCCCTATGACGCGGCCCGCATGCGAAACGTCCTGCGCCGGGTCGCCGAGAAGTCCGGCTGGGGCAAGGCCCTGCCGCGCGGCAGGGGAATGGGGCTCGGGTACTATTTCAGCCACCAGGGCTACATCGCCGAGGTGGCCGAGGTGACGGTGACCCAGGCGGGGGCGCTCAAGGTCGACCGCGTCGTCGCGGTCGTGGACGTCGGCTCGCAGATCGTCAACCTGAGCGGCGCCGAGAACCAGGTCCAGGGATCGATCACGGACGGCCTGAACGCGGCCTGGCGCCAGGAGCTCGACATCCAGAAGGGCCGCGTTGTGCAGACCAACTTCCACGAATACCCGATGCTGCGCATGCCCGACGCCCCGAGGGTGATCGAGATCCACTTCGAGAAGACCCCACACCCGCCGACGGGGCTCGGCGAGCCCGCGCTTCCGCCGCTCGCGCCCGCGGTGTACAACGCGATCTTCGCGGCGACGGGAAAGCGGGTCCGGCAGCTGCCGATTTCCCGGAGCGACCTTTCATGGTCGTGAGACGGGCGAGGGATAGCGCCCCGCGCCCATGAAGGAGCTGCAGGCGATCCTAGGGCATCTCTGCCGGTCCGGGACGCCGAGCGTCCTGGCGACGCTCACCTCGGTCGAGGGTTCCTCCTACCGCCGGCCCGGGGCGCGGATGCTCGTCACCTCCGACCGCGCGCGCATTGGCTCAATCAGCGGGGGATGCCTGGAGGAGGACCTGGTTTTGCGGGCCGTGCGGGTCTCGCAGAGTGGGCGCGCGGAGCTCGCCGTCTACGACACCACGGCCGACAACGACCTGGTGTGGGGCGTCGGCCTGGGATGCCACGGCGTCGTCCGGATCCTCATCGAGCCCCTGCCCCCGCGCCCCGGCTGGGCCTGCGCCGTGGCCGAGAATCTGCGGGCGGGCCGCCCGACAAGCCTCGCCGTGGCCTGGGAGGCCCCGGGGGGCCCGCTCGGAACGAGGCTCGGCGAGGCCCGCGCCCCGGGACCCGGTGGCGTCTTCTGCGAGCGCATCGAGCCCCCCACGTCCCTCTCCATCTTCGGGGCCGGCGACGACGCACAGCCCCTCGCCCGCATGGCGCTTGAGCTCGGGTGGAGGGTGACCGTGGCCGATCCCCGGCCCGCGATGCCCACCGAGGAGCGCTTCCCGGGGGTCTTCGCGCTCGTCCTGGGGCCGGCGGACGAGCTCGTCGCCCGGGCAGCGCCGCTTCGCGGCTCCCTCGCGGTCGTCATGACGCACCACTACCGCCACGACCTGCCGCTCCTGCGCCATCTCCTGCCGCTGCCGCTCGGGTACCTGGGACTCCTTGGGCCCAGGCGTCGGGCGGAGAGGATCCTCGGCGACCTGGAGGCGACGGGCCTCGCCGTGTCGCCCGAGATGCGCGCGCGCCTTCGGGCGCCGGTCGGCCTCGACCTCGGGGCGGACGCCCCGGAGGAGGTCGCGCTCAGCATCATCGCCGAGATGGCCGCCAGCGTCTCCGGGCGCGACGCCAGGCCCCTGCGCGAGCGCAACCGGCCGATCCATGCGTGAGGCGGCGCAGCCGCTGCGCCTCGGAGCCATCGTCCTCGCCGCGGGCGGCTCTTCGCGCATGGGGGCGGTCAAGCAGCTTCTTGAGATCGGGGGAAGCCCCCTTGTCGAGCGGTCGGTCCGCGCGGCGCTCGGGGCGCGGGCGCACCCGGTCGCGGTCGTTGTCGGGGCGGAGGCCGAGGGCGTCCTCGCCGCGCTTGCGGGCCTGGATATCCTCGCGGTGCGAAACCCGGATTGGGCCTCGGGAATGGCCTCGTCGATCCGCGCCGGCATGGGCGGCCTCCTCGGGGCCGAGCCCTCGCTGGACGCCGTCCTGGTCGCGCTGTGCGACCAGCCCGCCCTCTCGCCCGAGGCCATCCTGCGTCTCGCCGACGCCCACTGCTCCACGGGGCTCATCGCGGCGGCTCGCTACGGCGGGCGCAACGGCGCGCCCGCCGTCTTTGGCCGGGACCAGTTCGCGGCGCTGGCAGCCCTGACGGGCGACGAGGGAGCCCGCCGGCTCCTCAACGCAGATCCCGACGAGGTCTGCGCGGTGGAGCTGCCTGAACTGGGCGCGGACCTCGACACGCCCGCGGACGTCAAAACCTGGAAAAACCGCACCGCGTGAGCGGCGCAGGAGTCATGCATCCCAGTCGCCCTCAGGGACGTAAGGAAGGGTGTGCGAACGTGCCCAGGACAACGGCGAGTTGACGTGATTCTCAATTTATTGTCATACAATCATTTATGACACGACTAGCCATTGTCGGCACCGGCATCGCCGGGCTCGGCTGCGCCCATTTCCTTCACCGCGACTTCGACATCACGCTCTTAGAGCAGAACGCGCACGCGGGCGGCCACTCCAACACGGTTTCAGTAACGGAACCCGGCACCTCGAGGGCACTCCCCGTCGATACGGGCTTCATGGTCTTCAACCGGGTGACCTATCCCCTGCTCGTGAGGTTGTTTGAGAGGCTGGGCGTGGAGACAGAGCCGACGAGGATGTCCTTCAGCGTCCGGCATTCGGATTCCGGCCTCGAGTACTGCGGCTCCTCGCTGAACCACCTGTTCGCGCAGCGCCGAAACCTGCTGAGCCCGCGGTTCTACCGGATGCTCGGGAGCATCAACCGCTTCAACCGCGAGGCGGTCGCCGCCCTGGGGGACCCCGCGGTCCAGGAGATGACCCTCGGAGAGTACGTGGCCGGTCGCGGCTACGGCGACGACTTCCTCTCGCTCTATCTCGCGCCGATGAGCTCGGCCGTCTGGAGCACGCCGCCCGAGCTCATGGCTTCCTTCCCCGCGGTCACGCTCCTTCGCTTCTTCCACAACCACGGGTTCCTCGGCCTCGACACCCAGCACCCCTGGTACACGGTCTCGGGCGGGTCGCGCGCGTACGTTGAGAAACTCACTGCGCCCTGGAGGGACCGGATCCGCCTTGGCGACGCGGCCACGGGGGTCTCGCGTTCCGGCGGGGTCGTCCGGGTGTCCCTCGGGTCCGGGGAGACGCGGGAATTCGACCGGGTCATCCTGGCCTGCCACGCCGACCAGGCGCTTTCCCTGCTGTCGGACCCGCGCCCGGACGAGGCACGGCTCCTCTCGGAATTCAAGTACCAGCCCAATGTCGCCACCCTGCACACGGACGCCTCCGTGATGCCGCGCACACGGCTCGCGTGGGCGAGCTGGAACTACGAGATCGGCCGCGCCGGGGGCGGCGACGGCGCGACGGCCACCCACTACTGGATGAATTCGCTCCAGGGTGTGTCCGAGAGGCAGGACTACTTCGTCTCGATCAACCGGCCGGGCTCCATCGACCCGGCAAAGGTGATCCGGACGATCGCCTACGAGCATCCCCTCTTCAACCTGGGGGCGCTGCACGCCCAGAAGGGGCTGCCGGGGCTGAACGCGGGCGGCGGGGCCGCGACCGGCACGTATTTCGCGGGAAGCTACTTCCGCTACGGCTTCCACGAGGACGCCTTCATGTCCGCGGTCGAGCTGAGCGGGGCGCTCCTCGGCCGGGACCCATGGGCTGCTTGACAATGCCGGCGCGAACAAAACCAATGGCCCCCGTGAGGTCCAGCCTTTACGAGTGCAGCGTCATGCACCACCGGTTCGCGCCGCGAACCCACATGTTCGCCTACCGCATCTTCATGATCGCCGTCGACCTGGACGACCTGGGCTCGCTGGCGCGCGGGATCCCCTTTTTCTCCGTCAACGCCCGGAACCTCCTGAGCTTCATGGAGGACGACTACCTCCCAACGGGAGAGGCCCTCCACAACGGCGCTCCGGGCGGGCCCGCCGCGACGGCCGCGGGCCTCAAGGGCCGCGTTCTCGCGTACCTCGCGGAGCGCGGCGTCCGCCTTGACGGCGGCCGCGTCGTGCTCCTCACCCTGCCCCGCGTCGCCGGCTACCTTTTCAACCCGGTCTCGTTCTACTTCTGCTACGACGCCGCGGGCCGGCCCGCGGCCGCGATCGCCGAGGTGACCAACACGTTCCGCGAGA
>CAZDZL010000033.1:0-42850 GCA_964509885.1 uncultured Opitutaceae bacterium
TCTTGAAGACGCCCGGGCTCACCTCGTCCTTGAGCTCGAGGAACACCTCGTCCTTGGACAGGGCGCGCAGCGGGTCGATGACGAAAGCGGGGTTGAAGGCCACCTGGAGGTCGGGGCCGCTGTAGCCGATCGCCATGGACTCGTGGGCCTCGCCGAAGTCGGGGCTCTGGGCCGTGATCTCGAGGAGGTTGCTGGTCAGCTTCATCTTCACCGAGTTGGACTTCTCCGAGCAGACAAGAGCGGCGCGGTGCACGCACTGCAGCAGGAGCTCGCGCTCGAGCTTGATCCTCTGGTGGGTCTCCTTGGGGATGACCTGCTGGTAGTTCGGGTAGCTCCCCTCGACCACCTTCGAGTAGAGGTAGACGCTGTCGATCAGCCCGCTGCCGTCCTTGTCCGTCGCGATCTGGAACGCGCAGCGCCGGTCGTTGAAGTTGATCTTCACCTTGTCCCCCTTGTCGAGGATGCGGGTGAGCTCGCTCACCGTCTTCGCCGGCAGGATGATCGCCCCCGTGCCGGATGCGGGCACCTCCATCTCCTTCGAGACAAGGGCCAGCCGGCGACCGTCGGTCGCCACGAGGGTGAGGCTCCCCTCCTTGAAGTTGAAATAGACGCCGTTGAGCGTGTAGCGGGTCTCGTCCTGGGACTGCGCGTAGGAGACGCTCCTGAGCATCGCGGCCAGCTCCGGCTGCTGGAGCGTGTGGGCCTTCTCGTCGCCGAACTCGGGAAGCGGGGGGAACTCGTCCTTGCCCATCCCCATGATCCGGAAGGTGGAGCCGCCCGAGGAGAGCTTGACCTGGTGGTTCGGGGAGGCGTCGACCGAGACGTCGGAATTGGGGAGCTCGCGGACGATGCTCGCCAGCCGCTTCACCGGGAGCGTCACGGAGCCGCCCTCCCTGACGTCGGCCTTGATCTTGCAGCGGATGCCCAGGTCGAGGTTCGTCGTGGTGAGCGAAAGCTGGTCCTTCTCGGCCTCGATCAGGACGTTGCTCAGGATGGGCATCGTCGCCTTGGATCCGACGACATTGAGGACCTGGGAAAGTCCGTTGGCAAAGTGGTCGCGGTTCGTCTTGAATTTCATGGGTCCGGGGCGCTGCCCCGATCTAAAGCGGGAGATGCTAACAAAGTCCAGATGACTGTAGATTCAATAATGAATTACAGTCGTAGTCGTATAGGGGTCTGGGATCACCAGCAACCGGCCCGTTTCGCTCGCAACCGGGCCGGGTTTCGGCCGTGAGCAAGTTTTTCGTCATTGTGGGCAAGGGGCCGGTTATTCGCAGGCATCGGGTTGCTCGGAAACGCCCGACAGGTTCCCGACACGATGTTCGCATGGCTACGGATTCGCCCTTCAGCGGGCGACCCGGGCCGGCCGGGACCTCCTCCAGTGGCGGATGAGCCCGAAGAAAATGTACCCCAGGCAGAGGCACATGAAGGCGACCTCCCGGAAGGCGATCCCGAAGCCGATGACGACCAGGAGGGCCACGAAGGTCCTCAGCCGGGTCTGGGTCTGCAGGTCGACCCTCTTGCCGCTGGGGTAGCGGACCGTGCTCATCATCAGGAGGGCGACGATGACCATGAGGAACGGCAGGACGAGGGCGAACCAGTTGAGGGACTTGTCCGAGTCGGCGAGCTTCAGGAGGAAGAGCACGAGGGAGGCCACGGTCATGGCCGCCGCCGGAACGGGAAGCCCGATGAAATCCTTGTTCGACTCCTTCTTGCCCTGGTAGAGGAGCGGGTTCGTGATGACATTGAAGCGCGCGAGGCGCATCGCGGCGCACAGGAGGTAGAAGAAGCCCAGGCCGCCGCCGATGTCCCGGAACCAGGGGAACTTCTGGGAGGGCGAGAGGATGAGGAAGAACATCAGGAGGGCCGGGGCCATGCCGAAGGACACCACGTCCGCCAGGGAGTCGAACTCGGCCCCGAACAGGGACTCGCGGCCCCCCATGCGGGCGAGGCGCCCGTCGAGCATGTCGAACACGGCGGCGCCGAAGATGAAGTACACCGCATACCGGTAGTGCTCGCTGGCCGGCACGGCCAGGTAGACGCCGTCGTCGGAGCTTGCCGCGAGGCGCGCGTGGATGCAGCTCAGGACGGCCATGAACCCGCAGAGCAGGTTGCCCGCGGTCATCAGGTTCGGCAGGATGTAGATCCGGCTCGCCCGAGCGGCGTTGTAGGGGTCCTCGCGCGAGGCGAGGTCCGCGTCCTCGCGCGGGTCCTTGTTGCGGGTGGGGAAGATCATTTCGTGAGGCTCTCCAGGTACTTCCAGAACTTCGAGTGCTGCTCGACAAGCTGCTGCTCGGTGACGGGAAGCCTGTTGCGCAGGAGGAAGTCCTCGAGCGAATTCCTGTGGAGGATGTAGTTCACGTGGAGGGTGTCGCCGGAGACGTCGAAATAGAACCGGTGCTCGCCCGCCCGGAGGCGGTAGAACGGCTTGCCATGGCGCTGGAAGCGCCCGAGGGGCTCGCGGGGATGCTCCAAGTCATTCGACCTCACGCTGCTTATGGGCTCGACCACCTCGAGCTGCGCCAGCGTCTCGAGCTTGTTCAATTCCCGCATGGCTTGCTCTGAAAAGGTAACCTGATACATCAGTCGTTTTGGGTCTAAACCGGTCCCGGTTACCCGCAACGCTATTCCTTGCAAATCGATGGCAGAAAAGCCCGTAAATCTCTCCGACATCAGGGCGGCCCGCCGGCGCATCAGGTCGGGTGTGATCAGGACCCCGTGCCCGGAATCGATCCCCCTGAGCGAGATCACCGGCTCCCGCATCGTCTGCAAACTCGATAATTTCCAGAGGACGGGGTCGTTTAAGGAGAGGGGGGCGAGGAACGCGCTCCTGCGGCTCCCCAAGTCCAGCCGTTCGCGGGGCGTCGTGGCGGCGTCGGCAGGGAACCACGCCCTGGGCCTGGCCTACCATGGGAAGCTCCTCGGGATCCCGGTCACCGTGGTGATGCCCAAGTTCGCCCCCCTGATAAAGATAACGACCTGCCAGCGCCTGGGCGCCCGCGTCGTTTTGCACGGGGACGACTTCTCCGAGGCGCGCGCCGAGGCCGACCGCCTGGTCTCGAGCGAGGGGCTCGCCTATGTCCACGGCTTCGACGACCCGGACATCATCGCGGGGCAGGGAACGCTCGGCCTCGAGATTCTGGAGCAGGTGCCCGACGTCGATGTGATAATCTGCCCCGTGGGGGGCGGCGGCCTCCTTGCCGGCGTGTGCGTCGCGGTGAAGGCGCTCCGGCCCCGGGTGAAGGTCATCGCGGTCGAGAGCGTCGCGACGGGCAACCTCTCCTCGGCCATGAAGGCCGGGCGCCCGGTGCGCGTCCCGCGGCGCGCCACGCTGGCCGACGGGCTCGCGACGCTCTGCGTGGGGGAGCGCTCCTTCGGGCTCATCCGCGGGCGCGTCGAGCGGGTCGTGCGCGTCGAGGAGAAGTGGATCTCGCTCGCCATCCTGCGGATGCTCGAGCTCGAGAAGACGGTCGTGGAGGGAGCCGCGGCGACGCCGCTGGCCGCGATGATGTCGGGACAGATCCGGGGCCTCGCCGGCAAGCGGGTCGCGCTCGTCGTCTGCGGCGGCAACATCGACCCGGTCATCCTGAGCCGGGTCATCGAGAAGGGGCTCGTCCACGACGGGCGCCTCACGCGCTTCACCGTGAAGATATCCGACCGTCCGGGCGGGCTGGCGGAGCTCTGCCGCGTGATAGCCGCGTGCGGCGCCAGCGTGAACCAGGTTTCCCACGACCGGGCCTTCAGCGGCCCGGACGTGAGCGCGACCCATGTCGTCTGCACCGTCGAGACGCGCGACCGCAGGCACGTCGCCGAGCTTCACCGGGCGCTCAGGAGGGCCGGCTTCCGCAAGTGACGCGCCTGCGGCCCGCCACCCTGGTCGGCGTCGGGCTCCTGGCGATGCTGCCGGCCCGCGCCGCGAAGCCCATGCGGCTCGACGTGCCGGTGTTTGACGGGGGCTACGGCCTGGCGTTCTACGCGGAGACGGCCCGCGGGTTCGAGGCGGTGCACCCGGGCGTCGAGGTCCACGTCTACGGGAGCCCGCGCATCCAGGACCAGCTCAGGATCCGGATCATCGACGGGAACCTGCCGGACGCGGCGTCGGCCCCCTACATACTCTGGACCGCGCTCGTCGGCGCGGGAAAGATGGTGGACCTGCGGCCCTTCCTCGACGGGAGGAACTGGGAGGGGGACGCGAGGTGGGGGGACACGTTCCAGCCCGGGTCGCTCGAGTCCTGGAGGATACAGGGCGGCGTCTACGGGCTTCCCTTCGTGTATTCCTGCTGGAGCCTCTTCTACAACCGGGGGCTGTTCCGGGAGCATGGGTGGGCGCCTCCCCGCACGTGGGATGAATTCTTCGCGCTCTGCGACCGGATGCGCGCCGCGGGGCTTGCCCCGGTGAGCCTCCCCGGGACGCGCTGGCTCTACCCCGACGCGATCTTCCGCGCCGCCTACCACAACCTGGCCGGGCCCGGCGGCTGGAGGGCCATAAACGCCATCGAGCCCGGGGCCTGGGAGGACCCGAGGCTCGTGCGCAGCGCCGCGGTGCTGCGGCGGGTGACGCGCGAGGACGCGCAGCCGGGGTGGGAGGGAGAGACGGCGCAGGGGGCCGAGCTCTACTTCCTGCAGGGGAAGGCCGCCATGACGGTCTCGGGGTCATGGTTCTTCAACGAGATGTCGGGAAAGATCCCGGAGGGCCTCGACATCGGGACCATGAACTTCCCCGTGTTCCCGGACGGGATAGCCGACCCCACGACCATCCAGGCGTCGAGCGACTGCTTCTTCGTGTTCAACACCGGAGACCGGCTGCGGGAGCGGATCACGATCGACTTCCTCAGGTTCCTGACCTCGCGCGCGCGGGCCGAGGCGTTCGTGAGGGAGACGGACGCGCCGGTCGCGGTCCGGGGCGTGCCGCCGTCGGCCTACTCGGCGAGGATGGCCGACGTGGCGGCCATGATCGGGGGGGCCGCCGACGCCTTCAACATGCCGCAGACCATGATGCTGCCGCCGTCGGTCAGGAGGGCCCGTGTCGACGAGACGGGGCGCCTGATGGCGGGGCGGGTGTCGCCCGAGGATTTCGCGAGGAACCTCGAGTCGGCCGCCGCTGCCGACAGGGCCCAGGCCGCCGACCCGCGCCGCGTGGATTTCCGCCACCCGCTGGCCGGCACGGTGCTTGTCGCCGGGCTGTGCCTTCTGGCCGCCTGGCTCGTCCGGGGCCGCAGGGGACGGGCGCCGGGCCGGTCCGCGGCCGGCGACGACGGCTCGAGCTTCGGGAGGCTTAGGGCGCCGATGGCGGCGGGCTTCGTGGGGCCGGCGTTCGTCCTCTACGGCGCGCTCATGCTGGCCCCCGCCCTCGCCGCCTTCATGTGGGCGTTCACCCGATGGGACGGCATCGGCGCGCGCAGCTGGGCGGGCCTCTACAACTTCGAGTCGCTCATCTTCGGGAGCGACGCGCTGTGGTCGGCGCTCGGCAACAACCTCTACCTCATGGTCGTCCCCGCGCTGGTCGTGGTGCCCCTCGCGCTGTTCTTCGCTATGCTGATCCACCGCGGAGTCTGGGGGGCCGGCGCCTTCCGCACCCTCCTTCTTTTCCCCAACCTGCTCGGGGCGATAGCGGCCACGCTGATCTGGCTGACGGCCTACCAGCCCCACGGCGGCCTCGTGAACACCTGCCTGGTGGGCCTCGGCCGCGCGCTCCACAGCGACTGGCTCAGGTCCTTCGCGGACTATCCCTGGCTCTCCGACCGCCACCTCTACGCGGCCCTGATCCCCATCTACATCTGGATGGCATGCGGCTTCAACCTGATCCTCTACCTGGCCGCCATGGAGGGCATCGACCCGCAGCTCTATGAGGCCGCCGAGATAGACGGGGCGCCGGCGTGGATGCAATTCCTCACGATCACCCTGCCGCTCATCAGGGGGGTCCTGGCGATCTCGGTGGTCTTCCTGGTGATCGGGGGCATGAACGCGTTCGAGATGGTCTGGCTCCTGACCTCGCAGGACCCGTCTGCCTCCGTGAGCACGCTCGGGACGCTCCTGGTGGGCACGATGTTCAAGGACTTTGATATCGGCAGGGCCTCGGCGCTCGCGGTCATCCTCTGCGCGCTCGTGCTGGCGGGGAGCGCGGCGGTCCTTCGGGCGCTCCGGAGCGAGGAGGTCGACTCGTGAACCGGCGACGCCAGCAGGAGCCCGGAAGGCGGCCGTTCTCCAGGCGCGTCGCCTTCGCCGCGCTCCTGGGGTATTCGGCGTGGCTGGTTTTCCCGATGATCTGGGTCGCCTATTCGTCCCTCAAGGCGGACGACGCGATATTCCGCGATGCCCTGGCGCTTCCCTCCCTCTCGGACCTGCACGCCGACAATTACGCCCGAGCCTGGCGGGGCGCCCACTTTGGCGAGTATTTCGCCAACTCGGTCGTCGTCACGGGGGTCTCCGTCCTCCTCATCGTGGCGCTGGGCGCCATGGCCGCCTATGCGCTGGCGCGCTTCACCCATCCCGCGGGCAGGGCGGTGTTCGCGCTCCTCGTCGCGGGGCTCACGATCCCCGCGCAGCTCGCGGTCGTCCCGCTTTTCTTCGAGCTCCGCTCGATCGGGCTGCTCAACTCGCGCGCTGGGCTCATCCTCGTCTACACGGCCAACGGCCTGCCGTTCGCGGTCTTCATCCTCGCCGGGTTCTTCCGGACGCTTCCCCGGTCGCTCTACGAGGCCGCCGTGGTCGACGGTTGCGGGGAATTCACGGCGTTCTGGAGGGTGCTCCTGCCGCTCGCGAGGCCCGGTCTCGTGACGGTGGCCATCTTCCAGTTCATCGGCGTGTGGAGGGAGTATTTCTATGCCTTCATGCTCGTGAGCGGCGACACCGAGGGCGCGGCGCGCACCCTCCCGCTTGGCCTCGCGAACCTGTCGATCGCGGCCGAGTACCACACCGAGTACGGAATGCTCTTCGCGGGTATCATCCTCGTGACGCTCCCCATCCTGCTCGTCTACGTGGCCCTCCAGCGCCAGATCGTGCGCGGGATCGCCGCGGGCGCGCTCAAGGGATGACCCTAGCGGGCAAATATGCACCAATAGAAATCCCTGATGAGCAATACAGCCTCCCTCTGGCATTGAGTGGTGCAAGCCACTTCGTTTTAGGAACCCATTTTCGGTCGAGTAACCGACCAATCGCCCCAGATGCCTGACGACGAAAGCAAAAAAGGATCACCTGAGTCTGCTTCGCGCCGTCAGTCGCGTGCTCGGGCATCGCCAGATTTATCAAACCAGGAAAAATAAGCAGCAATCCCTAGTGCCGCGGTAATCAGTATGTCGAAGACTACTGGCTTGGCGAAAAAATAATGCCAAGCGAGAACTGCGTGTAAGGCGTACGCGACGCCGTACATTCCTATTAGCGGCGTCACTTCTCGTGGGCGCGAACGGGCCAGACGAGCGAGAAACCAAAGTACGGCTGCCTGGACCAAGCAGGTGACAACGACCATCAGGCCATAGCCGAAGTAAAACCCCCAGTATGTTCGGCTAAATCCAGCGAATACGAAGCTCTCCGTTTTCATACTCGCAACAAGCGCTTCCTCCAAAGGCCCATGTTTCGGAACGTAGCGAACGTGGAGTGCTCCGTGGGCGATGCCTTGAATTAGCGCTAGAATCGCAGCAAACCGAAGAACTGCCGGGGCCCTATTCATATCTGGTCGCTCGTTAGCCGTGTAGAATGGAGGCCAAGAAAGTTGCCGTCCGGATCTTGAACCATCGCAAATTGACACGACGACCCTCGGGTCAAAGGAATGAACAATTTAACACCGCGTCGCTCGAGTTCAGAGGTAAATTCTTCGATTTCGGTGACCTCGAGGACGGCCACACCACCGCTTGCTGATGGACGCAAGAACGGCAGCCGATTTGTGATGGAAAGGGTCGAAGAACCTAAATAGTATTCGACCAGTCCCTGCTCTGGAGGTCCGACGACGACGCTCGGCGACAAACCGAGCAACCCCTCATAAAAGGTCCTGGCGGTTTCGAGATTGGAGACCGAATACCCGGTAAATGCGATTCCAGTGATCATGGCCTATTTTCCGAAAGGGCTCCCCGGCTGACCCATCGCCACACTGGCTAGGCTATCGAGGAAATGGTCCCAACCAGCCTTGCACTCACCATAGCACGCGAGCTGCGGCACGAGGCCATGGTGCCGAAACTGCAGAATCGTCTTTCGTGGTCCCGACCCAATCAAATCAAAGGTGATCCTGCTACCGTTCCATTCCGGGAGCCCAGAGTGAATGAGAACTGTCCAGCGCACCGACTGCGGCCTTCTCGCTTCATCTATGCGAATCCGAATTTTCTCATCGAGCCCTTCGAAACCCAGCTGGAATTCCTTTCCTGCGGCGACGGTCCTACTGACGATCGGCGTCCACCACGAGGCGATGCCCTTTCGTGTGGTAATCGCATCGAATGTTTTGGCAACCGGAGCATTGATCGTGAATGTGAGGGAAAGACTCCTGTCTCTTACTTTTTTGCCTATGGCTGGTTTTGTCATTGTTTGGTTTGCCCAGCCACGGCTGCGCTATGGGAGATTACCAAATTAGTTCCAGATGCACAAGTAGGGTCATTTTTGCCACTACCCACCCGAGCGAAACCACGTTGACCCGCCGGATCGATTTTATATAGCTCGGCCCGTGAAATCGAGCCGCGCCATCACTCGGCCGCCGGGCGTATGCCCAATTCTTTGGTTCAACAAGACTGTCGGCGGGAAATACAAACTCTGGATTATTCACGAGCTGAAGGATGGCCCGTTGCGATATGGGGCGCTCCGGCGGGGCTTGGTTGATGCAACAATGGAGAAGGCCGTCACGGCGAGAACCCTGTCGCGAGAGCTAAAGGAGCTCGCTTCGCTAGGTCTCATTAGCCGAAGGGAATTTCCGGGGGTTCCACCGAAAGTTGAATACACCCTGACCGCAGATGGCCGCCGCCTTGTCCCCGTCATCTGGGGAATGGTTCATTGGATATTCGGAAAGACTGTTCCTTGGTTCGGAACTCCGATTGAGCGACCAAAGCCCGCAGGCTCAAAGATTGGATCTCGTGCCGCCTAGGACCAGGGCGTTTGACGCAGGATTCAAGAAGCAAAAGACCGGAAAACCTATGCGCGAAGGTCCTGTTGGATACCGGAATCTTTATGTGAGACAGGCTTCCGGGGTGACTTCGATCGTTTCACTCTAAAAGGGACGGTCTTTGACGGATCGATAAGGTGGAACGCATTTAGGGCGACTGGCCGGGTCGCGCCTTCCCGCTTGGCCCCCAAACTGCTATTCGGGGGAATGAAACGCCCGGTACTGATCGCCTGTGTCGCCCTGGGAGCCGCGGCCTGCCTCGGCGCAGGCGAGGCGCCCAGGAGAAAGATAATCATCGACCAGGACGCCCTCGGCGGCGTGAACCTCCAGCCGATACTGCTCATCCTCCAGTCGAGGGACGTCGAGGTGCTCGGGATCACAATAGAGAGCGGCGACGGCTGGCAGAAGGAGAGCGTCGCCCACACGCTCAGGATGCTCGAGCTCATTGGCCGCACGGACGTGCCGGTCGTGGCCGGGGCGACCTATCCCCTCATCAACTCGGAGGAGGCCACCCGGCGGTGGGAGGCAATGTACGGCAAGGTGCCGTACAAGGGGGCGTGGATGGACCACTGGCCGGACTACAACACGATGAACCGGCCCCACTACCACCCGGCCGACGTCGTTCCCCCGCTCGAGGAGGGCGAGCCGACCACCAAGCCCGCGCCGGAAATAGCCGCGGAGTTCCTCAGCCGCCAGGTGCGCCGCTTCCCGGGCGAGGTCACCATCATGGCGCTCGGGCCGTTCACGAACATCGCCCTCGCGGCGAAGCTCGACGAGGGATTCGCGGCGAACGCGAGGGAGCTCGTGTTCATGGGCGGGGCCCTGAACCCGAACGCGGGCACGGTGGACGAGTTCTCGCTTCAGTTCATCAACAGGCCCCGCGTGGAGTTCAACAGCTGGTGGGACCCGGAGGCGGCGAAGATCATGCTCCACGCCGCGTGGAGGAAGATAACGGCGGTGCCGACGGACGCGACGATCGGGACAAAGGTCACCGAGGCGATCGCGAGGGAGGCCGGCTCCGCGGACACGCCCGTGTCCCGGTATTTCCGGAAATACGGGCAGGTGGGGTTCCCCATGTGGGACGAGACGGCGGCCGCGGTCTGGCTCGACCCGACGCTCGTCACACGCAGCGACCGCCTCGCGATGGACATCGATATCGACCACGGGCCCAACTACGGGGCGACCCTCAGCTGGCCGGCGGAGGCCGCGCCGGGCCTGGGCGAGCCGGTGGTCACTGTGATCCGCGCCACCGACATCCCCCGGCTAGAGAGGATGTTCGTCGGCCTGATCCGCAGCCCCAATCCCCCGCCCTGAGGAAAGCGGGGCCTCGCATTTGGCCTGACAGCTGCTGATTCTGCCCCGGTGGACAACCAGAACCCCACGCTCCCGGTCCATGTCCTCGTGTACGGCCCGGAGGACCGGCCGCCGCTCGGGGCCGCGCTCCTCGTCGCGGGGCAGCAGGTGGCCGCGATGGTCGTCGGCGTGGTGACGCCCGCGCTCATCCTCTCCGGCGTCCTGAAGTTCTCCCAGGCGGACACGGCCTACCTCGTCAGCATGGCGCTCATGGCCGCGGCGGTCGGGACCTTCCTGCAGACGAGGCGCGTCGGCCCGATCGGGTCGGGTCTGCTGAGCGTCACGGGAACCAGCTTTGCGTTCCTGCAGCCGCTCATCGGGGCGGGGCTCGCGGGCGGGCTGCCGCTGATGTTCGGCATGTCGCTCGCGGGGGCCCCCGTCCAGATCGTTCTCGCCCCCTTCATGCCCAGGCTGCGCCGGCTCTTCCCGCCGCTCGTCTCCGGCATCGTCGTCCTCCTGATCGGGCTCTCCATCATACCCGAGGCGATGAAGGAGATCGTGGCGCCGATGGCCCCCGGGGCCTCCGCGCTCAGCGGCTCGGCGGTGGCGATGGTGGTCATCGGGACGGTGCTCCTCACGCAGGCCATCGGGGTCGTCTGGGCCCGCCTGACCGGGATCCTCTTCGGGGTCGTCGCCGGCTACGCGGTCTGCGCGGCGTGCGGCTGGCTCCACGCGCCGCCGGCGGCGGACGCGTGGATCACCGTCCCGCGGATCCTGCCCCACGGCTTCGCCTTCCGCGGCGACCTGCTCGCCCCCTTCGCGTTCATCTACCTCATCTCGCTCCTGGAGTCGCTGGGCGACATGACGGCGACGGCCCAGCTCTCGGGGCTCAGGGCCTACGGGCCGGAGCACTCGGCCCGCCTGAGGGGAGGGCTGCTCGCGGACGGCCTGACGAGCATGATCGCCGCCCTCTTCGGCTCCTTCCCCAGCACGACGTACGCGCAGAACAACGGGGTCATACAGATCACCGGCGTGGCCAGCCGCCACGTCGGCAAGTGGATGGCGCTCATGCTCGCGCTACTCGGGCTCTTTCCCGCGGTGGCGCACTGGGTGACGGCGATGCCATCGGCGGTCTTGGGCGGCATGGCGCTGCTTCTCTTCGGCCTCGTGAGCGTCTCCGGGCTGCGCCTGATCGTGGGCAGCCACCTGAGCCACCGCGACGGCCTGATCGTGGCGCTCGCGGTCGGCGTGGGCCTCGGGGCCCCCTCGCAGGCGGAATGGCTGGCCCGGCTTCCGGGCTTCGTGAGGGGACTGCTCGATTCCGGGGTGTCCGCCGGCGGGATAACGGCGATCGTCCTGAACCTGCTCCTGCCGGGCGGCCAAAGGGCGGTGGACGAGCGGGCGCCCCTCCCGGGGGCCTAGCGTTCCCGGGCCCGGGCGGGGCTGACCCACCGGGCTTGTGTACGACCTGTTACTCAAATGTAGTCTTCATGGAAACTTCTCCCCGATAGAACGGTCGCACACCATAAGGTTCTCCCTGAATAGAATTACCCCCAGACTCTCCCTGCTGCTCGGCCTAGTCCTCTGCAGCCCCTCGGTGCGCGCGGCCGCGCTTTCCGCAACGAGGACGGCGTTTCCCGACAGCGTGAAGGCCGTCGCGGGGGCGCCGGCGCCCCAGGCGAGCTCGGCGACGATCAAGAGGACGGTCCTGGGCGCGGACGAGCGCGCGGCGAGCATGCCGTTCGAAGTGTCCCTGCGCATGAGGAACTTCGACGAGATGCAGGCCCGCATCGCCCGCGGCGAGCTGATCTCAGACTCCGAGAAGCAGGCGCGTTATTTCCCGCTGGCCGCCGACCATGACAGGGTGGTCAAGTGGCTTGAGGACCAGGGGCTCGAGGTCACCCGGACCGACGGGAACAGGCTCGGCGTCTTCGGGCGCGGGTCGGTCGACGCGGTGGCCGCGGCGTTCGGTGTGGCGTTTGCGCGCGTAACCGCGGCGGACGGGCTCGAGTTCACCTCAGCCGTCACGGCGCCGAGCCTCCCCAATGACCTGTCGCCGGCCGTGCTCGGCATCCACGGGCTGCAGCCCCACATCCGGCGCCGCGTGCTGTCGACGCCCCGGCTGGCCGGGGCCGCGCCCCGCATCAACATCGGGGCGGGCTACCTTCCCGCGGCCATCGCCGCGGCCTACAACGCCGGCGGGCTCGGCGTCGACGGGACCGGGCAGACAATAGCCATCTATGCATTCGCCTACCCGGCGCTGAGCGACCTGACCCAATTCTGGAGCGCGGCCGGGGTCAGCCAGACCGTGAGCAACGTGACGATGATCGACGTCGCCGGCGGGCCCTCGGCCAGCCCCGACCCCAATGCCGTCGACGAGGTCGCGCTCGACGTCGAGTGGGCGGGCGCCCTCGCGCCCGGCGCGGCGATCCGGGTGTACGGCGTCAGCGAGCTGGATCCGGCCGAGAACGACGAGATCTTCCAGCAGGTCTACGCCGACCTTCCGAGCCAGCCCAACATGCACGTCTTCTCCGTGTCGATCGGCGGCAACGAGCTGGATGTGCCGCGGGACTACCTGATCATCGAGGCGCAGTACGTGGCCAACCTCGCGAGCGCCGGGGTGACCATCCTCGTCGCCTCGGGCGACAACGGCGCCACGACCAACAACTCGGTCCAGACCACCTATCCGACCTCCGATCCCGACGTGACCGGGGTCGGCGGGACCACGCTCAACCTGCAGGGCCAGGGGGCGGGCAGCATCGTGACCTCCGAGTCCGGGTGGACCGACAGCGGAGGGGGCACAAGCATGGTCTTCAGTCGGCCGGCATGGCAGACCGGGACCGGGGTCCCCCAGGGCACCATGAGGTGCGTCCCGGACGTGGCCTCGGCCGCCGATCCCCAGGAGGGGGCCGAGGTCATCGTCGGCGGCAGCGCGATCACGGTGGGCGGGACCAGCTGGTCGGCCCCGACATGGGCCGCATGGTGCGCCCTGATAAACCAGAAGCGCGGCACGCCGCTCGGGCTCCTCAACCCGAAGATCTACCCTCTCCTCGGCTCGACGTCCTTCCGCGACATCACGTCGGGATCCAACGGGGCCTACTCGGCCGGCGTCGGCTACGACCTCGTCACGGGGATCGGCGTGCCCGACGTGACGGCGCTCATGGCCGCGTCCCTCACCTCCAGCTCCGCGGCGAACATCACGTCCCAGTTCGGCAACCTGGCGACCACGATAGGACAGCCGGCGACGTTCTTCGTCGTGGGGGCCGGCGCGCCGCCGCTGACCTTCCAGTGGGAGCGGATGCCGGGCGGGTCGACCGCGTGGACCAACCTGGCCGACAACGGGACCTACGGCGGCTCCGGCACGCCGAAGCTCGTGGTGAGCGCGGCCACGGCGGCGATGTCCGGGGACCAGTTCCGCTGCGTCGTGAGCAACGCCGGGGGCAGCGCGACGAGCACGCCCGAGTCGCTCACCGTGAGCACGGTCGGCGTGACGACGCTCGCGGGCTGGCCGGGATCCTCGGGCAGCGCCGACGGGACGGGATGGGACGCGCGCTTCGCCCTCGCGGGCGGGCTGCGCACGGACAGCCAGGGAAACATCTACGCCTCCGACTCCGAGAACTACACGATCCGCAAGGTGACCCCCGCGGGCGTGGTCACGACGGTCGCGGGCACGCCGCGCAAGTCCGGCAGCACCGACGGGCCCGTGGCCTCGGCCCTCTTCAGCGGGGTCGGCGGCGTGGCGGTGAATGCCGAGGGGACCCTCTATGTCGCCGACTCCGGCAACTACACCATCCGCAAGATCGAGGGCGGCGTGGTCTCGACGCTCGCGGGCGTGGCGGGCACCCGCGGCGAGGTCGACGGGACCGGCTCGTCGGCCCGGCTCTACGACCCCCAGAACCTCGCCCTGGATTCCGCGGGGAACATCTACGTGGCCGACGGCATGGGCTTCGCCGTCCGCAAGATAACTCCCGACGGCGTGGTCACCACGCTCGCCGGCTCCCCCCTCGTCTCGGGCAGCTCCGACGGGACGGGGGCGGCCGCGCAGTTCAACGACATCACGGGGATAACCGTGGACCCGTCGGGCAACATCTTCGTGGCCGACTACGGGAACAACACGGTACGCAAGGTCACCCCGGCGGGCGTCGTCACGACGGTCGCGGGCCTGGCGGGCGTCACCGGGAGCAAGGACGGGACCGGGGTCGCGGCCAGCTTCAACGGCCCGGCGGGGGTGGGCTCGGACAGCTCGGGCAACATCTACGTCGCCGATTCCGGCAACGACCTGATCCGCGTGATGAACCCCGCGGGGTTCGTGTCCACCGCCGCGGGCGTCACCCTCTTCGCGGACGACGTCGACGGGCAGTCGTCGAACGCGCGGTTCAACACCTCGGGCGACGTCTGCGTCGACAATTCCGGGATCGTCTATGTCGCCGACGCGGGGAACAGCACGATACGCAGGATCATCCCCGGCGTCGACTCGGCCCCGTTCTTCACGGCCCAGCCCGCGAGCCAGGCCGTGACCCTCGGCTCGAACGCCACGTTCACGATGGGGATATCGGGGACCGCGCCGTTCGCTTTCCAGTGGTATTTCAACGGGGCCCCGATCTCCGGCGCCACGACCCCGTCCTACACCGCAGTGCTGGCCCAGCCCGCCGCGGCGGGAACGTACACGGTCACCGTCACGAACACGGACCTGACCGGCAACGCGAGGACGGTGACGAGCGCGCCCGCGACGCTCACGGTCAACGTCCCCGCCGGCTCGCCGGCGATCTCCGCGCAGCCGCAGGGCGGCCCCCTGGCGCCGGGAGGCAGCGTGGAGCTTTCCGTGACCGCCTCGGGCGCGGGGCTCTCCTACCAGTGGATGCTGAACGGCTCGGCGATCGCCGGAGCGACCGGGTCCACGTATGCGGCCACCGCGGCCGGCAGGTACACGGTGGCGATCACCAACTCGGTCGCGACCCTCGTGAGCGACGAGGCCATCGTGGGCTCGGTCAACCGGCTCACGAACATCTCCACCCGGGCGCTCGTCGGCACCGGGGCCAGCATCCTCATCCCGGGCCTCTACATCTCGGGGAGCGGCACGGAGACGCTCCTCATCCGCGGCGACGGCCCTGCGCTGACCCAGTACGGCGTCACCGGGGTCCTGGCCCAGCCGACGCTCAGCGTCTTCGACTCCGCGGGGACGCTTGTCGCGTCGAACTCCGGATGGGGGACCAACGCGAGCGCGCCCCAGATCGTGACCGTGTCCGCGCAGGTGGGCGCCTTTCCCCTGGCCTCGGGCAGCGGAGACTGCGCCCTGATCGCCAACCTGTCGGCGGGCGCCTACACGGTGCAGATCTCCGGCATGAACAGCACGACCGGCGTCGCCCTTGCGGAGGTCTACGAGGTGTCCTCCACCGGCTCGGCCCGCCTGGCCAACATCTCCACGCGCGCGACGGTGGGCACCGGGGGCAACATCCTGATACCCGGATTCTACATCGCGGGGAGCGGCTCGGAGAAGCTGCTCATCCGGGCCGACGGCCCCGCGCTGACCCAGTACGGGGTCACGGGGGTCCTTGCCCAGCCGACGCTCAGCGTCTTCAACTCGGCCGGGACGATGATCGCCTCAAACACGGGCTGGGGCACCGGGACCGACGCCGCGCAGGTGCCGGGAGTGGCGGCCTCCGTCGGCGCCTTCCCTTTCACCGCGGGCAGCGCGGACAGCGCGCTCATCGTCGATCTCCAGCCGGGGGGCTACACGATACAGATCACCGGCGTGGGCGGCACGAAGGGCGTCTCGCTGGCCGAGATCTACGAGGTGGCGCAGTAGCGCGGCGCCGCGGAGCCATGGGAGAGGTCAACCTCGAGCGCATCCGCGCGGCGCACGCCCGCATCGGCGGAAGGGTCAACAGGACGCCCGTCCTCACGAGCGGCCGGCTGGACGAGCTCTCGGGCGCCTCGCTCTTCTTCAAGTGCGAGAACTTCCAGAAGACGGGGTCCTTCAAGGCGCGCGGCGCCATGAACGCGGTCCTCTCGCTGGGCGACGCCGAGGCCGCGCACGGCGTGGCGACCCATTCGTCGGGGAACCACGCCGCCGCGCTCTCGTGGGCCGCGGGCATCCGGGGAATCCCCGCCACCGTCGTCATGCCGCGCACGGCGAGCCCCATCAAGGTCGCCTCGGTCGGGCGGTACGGGGGGCGGATCGTCTTCTGCGAGCCGACGCACAGGGCCCGGGAGGAGGCCGCCGCGAGGGTCATCGGGGAGAGCGGCGCGGCGATGATCCACCCCTACAACGACCACCGGGTCATGGCGGGGCAGGGCACCGCCGTGCTTGAGCTCCTGGAGGAGGTCCCGGACCTGGATGTCATCCTATGCCCGGTCGGCGGCGGCGGGCTCCTCGCCGGGACCGCCGTGGCTGCCAAGGCCCTCCGCCCGGGCATCCTCGTGTACGCGGGGGAGCCCGAGGGCGCCGCCGACGCGAGCGAGTCGTTCCGGACCGGCGTGCGAAGGCCGGTGGACCACCCGGCGAGCATCGCGGACGGGCTGCTCGCATTCGTCGGGGACCTGACCTTCCCGGTGATCCTGAGGGACGTGAACGCCATCGCGACGGTCTCGGACGCCGGGATCGCGGCGGCGATGCGCCTGCTCCTCGAGGTGCTGAAGATTGCCGTCGAGCCGTCCGGCGCCGTTGCCTACGCCGCACTCGCGAGCGGCAAGCTCGACGTCGCGGGCAAGCGGGTGGGCCTCATCCTCAGCGGGGGAAACATCGACCTGGAGAGCGCCCCCTGGCTCAAGCCCGCCTGAGCCCCGCGGCGCCCGGCCCTTAAAAGTTAGACGTTTCGCGCATCCGTGGGGTTAAATCGGTGTCTGCCAAGGGGCAGTCCCACCATGGAATTCGAAGTCGTCATCGCAGGGGGAGGTTTCGCCGGCGCCTACTGCGGCCGGGCGCTCGGCGCGTCGTTCAAGCGGTCGGAGGGGGAGCGCCGGTTCGCCCTCGTCGCGGAGCGCAACGTCCTCGTCTTCCAGCCCATGCTCCCCGAGGTCGCGGGCTCGACCCTCTCCGCCGCCGACGTGGTCAATCCGCTGCGCCAATTCTGCCGCGGGGTGAACGTCCTGCAGGGGACGATCCAGAAGATAGACTGGGCCTCCAAGACCCTTCTCCTGGACGGGGGCCGGTACACCCGCGACCACAGGGTCGGCTTCGGGCACCTGGTGCTGGCCCTGGGCAACGTGACCGACATGGGCGCCGTTCCCGGCATGCCGGAGTACGGCTGGCCGATGAAGGACGTGTCCGACGCTCTCCGCCTGCGCGCCGCCCTCATCAACCGGCTCGAGGAGGCGAACCTCGTCGAGGACGCCCCGACGCGCCTGAGGCTCCTGACCTTCGTCATCGTGGGCGGCGGCTACACCGGCGTGGAGACGGCCGGCCAGCTGCTCGATTTCATCAAGCAGGCCCACATGTTCTACGCCAACCTGAGGGCGTCCCCGATCCGCGTGGTCCTGGTGCATTCCGGCCCGGAGCTCCTGGCTGAGATCGGGCCTAAGCTCGGCGCCTATGCGCGCGAGACCCTGGTGAAGCGGGGGGTCGAGGTCAGGCTGAACCTGCGGGTGTCGGCCGTGACGGCGGGGCGGGTCACGCTGGCCGACGGGTCCGCGATCGAGGCCAACACGGTGGTGACGACGGTCGGCAACGCCCCGAACCCCGTCGTCATGGATCTCTGCAAGCAGCTCGGCATCGAGGCCCCGAGGGGCCGGGTGCCGACGGACGCGACGATGCGCGTCGCGGGGATCAAGACCCTGTGGGCGGCGGGCGACGGGGCCTCGGTCCCGTGGGATGACAGGGGCCAGGCCAAGGTGGCGCCGCAGACGGCGCAGTTCGCCTTCCGCCAGGGGGCACTCCTCGGCAGGAACATCAGGAGCGCATTGATGGGAGGGGAGCCGCGGCCCTTCCGCTACAGGTACATGGGCCAGCTCGCCACGATCGGCGACCGGGCGGCGGTGGCCGAGGTGTTCGGGCTGCACTTCAAGGGATTCATCGCCTGGTGGATGTGGAGGACGATCTACCTCTCCAAGCTCCCGGGCATCAGGCGCAAGCTGCGCGTCATGATCGACTGGACCTTCGACCTCGTTTTCCCGCGGGACATCAGCCAGATCATGCCGCCGCCCATGGACCTGGTGCGGGCGATCCACCTGGAGAAGGGGGAGACGCTCTTCACGCAGGGGACGCCCTGCCGCGGCTTCTTCTTCATAAAGAAGGGGGCGCTCACGCTCTCGACCCAGGGCCTGCCCGACCGCCCGGTCGCCGCGGGAAGCGTGATCGACCAGGCCGAGCTCGACTCCTCGAACCTCTGGGAGGCCACGGGCACCGCCAGCGAGGCGAGCGACCTGGTCGTGTTCCGCGGCAGGCTGCTCGAGTACCTCAGGAAGGACCTGAGGCTTACGAAGAGGGAGTGACCGCCGGGTCCCTCGGCCTCGGCACTATCCTCACGTTCGGGATGGTCTTCTCGAATTCGGCCAGGGGCAGCATGCCCACGCTCCTTCTGCGCTCGTCAAGGTGCGCGGGGTCCTCGATATCCTCCCTGACCCATTCCCCCGCGGCGTTGACCTGGTACTGGGTTCCGTAGAGCTGCTTCTGGCCGTGGCGAACGCGCACACGGTCGAGCAGGTAGGCGTAGTATTTGCCGTCGGCTTCGCCCTTTTTGACCGCTGCTTCCATCATGGGCAGGTATTCGTCCTGGTCCGAGATCTCGAAGTGCTGCACGAGCAGCCATATACCCTGCGCGCCGTCGGTCCCCACGAGGGTCCGCCCCGGCCAGCCATGGGCGCCGATGATCTCGCGCACCCTCTTCGCGTGCAGCCGATCGACGCGCTGCATCTCGGCCGTCTCGGCCTCGGACATCATGTGGCCCGGCTGCGGCCTCGCGTTCTGGTCGACGGTGACCATGGCCAGGATCTCGTCCCGGAGGACGGGGTTCTGGCAGTCGGCCGCGAGCAGCGCCGGAGCCAATAGGGCCATGAACAGGGAGGTGAAGTGTTTCATGGTGCAGCGAGCGTGCGCCTCAGGTCCCGGACCCGTCGTCCACGTGGCGGAGAAGGTCCCCGGGCTGGCACTTCAGCTCGCGGCACAGCGCCTCAAGTGTGCTGAACCGGATGGCGCGCGCCTTGTTGGTCTTCAGGATGGAAAGGTTGGCGAGCGTGAGGTCCACGCGTGCGGCGAGCTCCGTGAGGCTGATCTTTTGATCGAGCATGACTTTGTCCAGGTAGACTTGGATCGGCATCGGCGTGTCCCCCTCAGATTGTGAGGTCGCTGTCCTCCTTCAACACGAGTCCCTGGCGGAAGACCCCGGCCAGGGCGAGGATCATGAGCCCGATTCCGATGCCCGTCCCGTCGCCCTCGGAGAATGACTGCAGGACCGGCGTTCCGCGCCCCAGGCCCATGTCCACAAAGGCCACGAACCGGTTCACCAGCCAGCCCGACAGGAGCAGGTTTGCGATCGTCGAGGCGATGAAGAGGATCCCCAGCCTGGTGACATTGCGGATGTTCTCGGCGGTGAAGACCTCGCTTCTCGCGACGCTCCGCAGCATCCGCCGGAAGAGGTCGAGGATGGCCACGGTGGTGGCGCCCGAGCACAGCATCCCGAGGATGAAGGGCCACCTCACGAACTCCAGCGCGCGGGCGGCGTCGGCTGGCTGCACGATGGTCGCCATGCCCTCGGTCTCCCGGATCGAGACATCCTGGCCGGGGGAGCCCATTGCATCCGGGTCGGGCCTCAGTTGCAGGGGCCCGATGCTGAGGCCTCCGAACCCCTCGCCCCCGGGCTGATGGGACACGCCCCCAAAGTGTACATCGCACGCCGCGCCGAAGTTTCCGCGCGGAACATTGATCCGGATGCTCTCGCGGCCGCTCGCCAAGAGGGACTGCGAGAAGGGGATCAGGACGATTGCCGCGAGAAAGCCGGCGGCGGCGGCGATCTCCGCCACGAGGCAGCTAACGCCGAGAATTCGGGGAAGGAGGCCGGGTTTCTTGGACTTCGGAGTGTTCATGGGATTTGGGTTTATTGTTTATCAATAAACACAGGGCCAAATCCGTCAAGCAAGTTTTATTGTTTATCGATATTTAACCTTTAAGCACCCTAGGAGCCGGTCGCCTCGCGAACCAATGCCGCGATCGGCTCGGGCAGCGCGAGGCCCCGCGCCAGCTCCTGGGCCCTGGGGCTCATCTTGCGCCACGTCTTCCTGAGGATATCGACGAATTTCTCGCGGGGATACTCCGCGTGCTGCGCCGCGAACGCCTGGATCTCGCTCTCGAGGAATACAAGCACGGCGGCGTCCTCGAGCGCCTGGGTCCCCGGGTTGGTCCTGAGCCCGGTCTTTGACACCCAGGTGGCGGCGTCTGCGGCCTCGCCAGCGGGCACGCCGGCCTCCGTGAGCAGCTGGCGGGCGCGCTCCGCCTGCTTCACGTAGAGCGATTTTCTCCAGGAGAGGTATCCGGGCCGGTCCATCGGGAACGAGCCGCGCGGAACCCGCCAGCGCTCCAGGTGCTGGCAGCGCGCGGCCAGGCGCAGGACGGGGTCCGCTCCCGGAGCGATGCGGACCACCCAGTCCTCGACGTGATCGGCGTAGGCCAGCTCCGCCGGCCGACCGTCCGCGTTCCTCGCGGGATCCGCCGCGTGGGCCGCGTCGATCAGGACCCGGGCCCTTTGGTACGCGTCCATGCTACGGCTTTGCGGCCGCAATGATCCCGCGCGCCGTCTCGGCGTCCTCATCCTCCACCTGGAGCCGGACGCTCCCGACCTGCCCCTTGAACTGCACGGTGAGCTCGTCGGGCACGTACGCCTTGAGGCCGCTGTCCTCGAGGAGGGAGCGCAGCATCAGCGCCTCGTCCAGGCTGGCGCATTCGGCGACGGTCGTCACGGGCAGGGGGTCAGTACACCTTCTCGTCGAGGAGGGCGAACAGCTCGGCCTCGCCGATGCGGCGCTGCTGCATCGAGTCGCGCTCGCGCAGGGTGAAGAGACCGTCCTTCTCGATGGTGTCGAAGTCGATCGTGACGCACCACGGGGTGCCGATCTCGTCCTGCCGGCGGTAGCGCCGGCCGATGGCGCCGCCCTCGTCGTAGAACACGGCGTACTTGCGCTGGAGCTTCCTGTGGAGCGCCTCGGCGCGGGCAACGAGCTCGGGCTTGTTCTTCAGGAGGGGCAGCACGGCGACCTTCACGGGCGCGATGCGGGGGCTCAGCCGGAGCACGGTGCGCTTCTCGACGTTGCCCTTGTCGTCCCTCACGTCCTCCTCGGCGTACGCCGCGCAGAGGATCGCCAGGAAGATGCGGTCGACGCCGACCGCAGGCTCGATGACATGGGGTATGAACTTCTTCTTCGACGTCTCGTCGAAGATGGCCTGCGGGACCCCGCTGAACTTCTCGTGCTGGCTCAGGTCGTAGTTGCCGCGCGCGGCGATGCCCCAGAGCTCCTGGACGCCGAAGGGGTAGCGGAACATGATGTCCGTCGTCCCCCGCGAGTAAAACGCGAGCTTCTCCTTGGGGTGGTCGTACTCCGAGAGGTGGGACTCGGGCAGCCCGATCGAGAGCAGCCAGTCCTTGCACCAGTTGATCCACTCGCGGTGGCACTTGGCCCAGTCCGCGTCCTCGTGGATGAAGTACTCCATCTCCATCTGCTCGAACTCGCGCGAGCGGAAGATGAAGTTGCGCGGCGTGATCTCGTTGCGGAAGGACTTGCCGATCTGGGCTATCCCGAAGGGAAGCTTCACGCGGCCGGTGTCGACGACAGACTTGAAGTCGGCGAACATGCCCTGCGCCGTCTCCGGCCTCAGGTAGGCGACCGAGGAGGCGTCGGTCATGGCCCCGACGTTCGTCTGGAACATCATGTTGAAGGATCGCGGGGCCGTCAGGCTCCCGGGCTCGCCCGTCGCGGGCGACGGGATGAGGGGGATCTCATCGGGCTTCGCCTCGGTCATGTCCCGGGGCTGCACGGGCTCCAGCTTGCCCTGGATTGCCCTCTTGCGCTTGAGGGACTCGGCGGCCTCCTGGAGGGCCTCGGCCGTGCGCTCGCTCTCGAGCAGGCTCACGTAGCCGACGGTGGTTCCGTCCACGACCACGGCCGCGAAGAAGAGCTGGTCCGCGCGGTAGCGCTGCTTCGACACCTTGCAGTCGACAAGGGGGTCCGTGAAGCCCGCGACGTGGCCCGAGGCCTCCCAGACCTTGGGGTGCATGATGATCGACGTCTCGATCCCGACGATGTCGTCGCGGCGGCGCACCATGTCGTCCCACCAGCAGTCGCGGATGTTCTTCTTCAGCTCCGCGCCCATCGGGCCGTAGTCGAAGAACCCGTTTATCCCGCCGTAGATCTCGGAGGACGGGAATATGAACCCGCGGCGCTTGCACAGCGCAACGAGCGTCTCCATCGAGACAGCGGAAGGGGTGGGATCGGGCATGGCCGTTGAGTCATACCCGTCCCGACGGGGGCCGGTCAATTCCCGGGTTAGTCCAGCCCGCGGTGCCTCAGGAGGGGCGCCACCTCGGGGCCCCCGCCCGTGAACTCCTGGAACAGGGTCATGGCCTCCACGCTGCCGCCGTGCGAGAGCACGGTCCCGCGGAAGTGGTCGCCGTTCGCTCGGGTGAGGCCGCCGTTCTTCTGGAACCACTCGATGCTGTCGGCGACGAGGACGTCCGCCCAGATGTACGAGAAGTACCCGGCGGAGTAGTCGTTGGACGTGAAGACGTGCGAGAAGTACGTGCTGCGGTACCTGGGGGGCACCGGGGCGTACTCCGCGTCAAACTTCTTGAATGTGGCGGATTCGAGCGCGGCCACGTCGCTCGGGATCTGGTCGGGCCTGAGGACATGCCAGGCCTGGTCCAGCAGCGTCGCCTTCAGGTACTCGGTGGTGGCGAAGCCCTGGTTGAACTTCCGCGTCGCGAGCATCTTGTCCAGGAGTGCCGTCGGCATGGGCTCGCCCGTCTTGTAGTGCTTCGCGTAGTTCTTCACGACGTCCGGGAACTCGGCCCACATCTCGTTCACCTGGGAGGGGTACTCGACGAAGTCGCGGGCGACCTGGGTACCCGCGAAGTAGGGGTAGCGCACCTTCGAGAACAGGCCGTGAAGGCCGTGCCCGAACTCATGGAAGAGGGTCACCACCTCGTCGTAGGTCAGGAGCGTTGGCTCCCCTGCGGCGGGCATGGGTATGTTGTGGTGGTTCGCGACGACCGCCTGGTAGCCGAACAGCCCCGACTGGGAGACGTACTCGTTCATCCACGCCCCGCCCTGCTTCGAGGGCCGCGCGTAGAAGTCCTCGATGAGGATGGCGAGCGGGGAGCCGTCGACGTCGTAGATCTGGAAGACGCGGACCTCGGGCCTGTAGACCGGCAGGTCGTGGCGCTCCTTGAAGGTGATGCCGTAGAGCTTGTTGGCCGCGTAGAACACGCCGTTCTGCAGGACGCTGTTCAACTCGAAGTACGGCTTCAGCTGGGAGTCATCGAACGAGTAGCGCTCCTTGCGGACCTTCTCCGCGTAGAAATCCCAGTCCCAGGGCGCGAGCTGGAAGCCGCCGTGCTCCCGGTCGATGACCGCCTGTATGTCCGCGCCCTCGCGCTCGGCCTTGGCTATCGCCGGCGGGACGAGCTGGCCGAGGAGGTTGTCCACGGCGGCGACCGTGCGGGCGGTCCCGATCTCCACCTGGTAGGCGGCATGGCTGTCATAGCCCAGGAGGATAGCCCGCTCGGCGCGCTTCTTGGCGATCGCGACGATTGTCGCCTGGTTGTCGTACGGGCCCCCGTGGCTGCCCCGGGCGAGGGAAGCCTCCATGATCCTCTGGCGCAGCGCGCGGTTCTTGAGGGACGAGAGCAGGGGCTGCCCCGTCGTGTTCTTGATGCGGATGACGTACTCGCCGGGCTTCTTGTCCTCGACGGCCGCCTGCCGCAGGCCGGCGATCTCGGCGTCGGAGAGGCCCGCGAGCTCCGCGCGGTCGTGGACGACGACCGAGTCCGCGTTCTTCTCCTTCAGCGTGTTCTGGCTGAAGGCGGTCTGCAGGCTCGCGATGTCGGCATTGAGCGCCTTGAGCCTCACCTTGTCGGGGTCGGACAGGTTGGCGCCGGCGCGGACGAAGTCCCGGTAGTAGAGCTCCACCAGGCGGGTCTGCTCGGCGTCGAGCCCGGAGGACGCCCGCTCATTGTAGACGGCCTTGATCCGGGCGAAGAGGGCGGCGTTCAGGAAGATGGCGTCGTTGGTCGCGGAACGCTTGGGCGACATGTCCGCGTCGACCTTCTGGATCTCGTCGTCGGTGTCGGCGCCCTTCAGGTTGTCGAAGACGTTCGAGACGCGGGTGAGGAGCCGGCCGGAGCGCTCCATCGCGACGATGGTGTTCTCGAAGGTCGGCTTGTCCGGGTTCGCGGCGATCGCGTCGACCTCCTTCAGCATGTCGGACATCCCCCTCTCAAAGGCCGGGGCGTAGTCCGCGTCCTTGATCTTGTCGAAAGGGGGGTAATGGAACGGCAGCGTGCTCTCGGAAAAGAAGGGGTTCTCGGGCATCGGGGAGGCGGTCTGGTCGGCGCTGAGGGCCGGTTTGGCGGCGAGCATGAGGAGGGCGGCGGCGAGCGCGCCTGCACCGGGGAGGGGTAGTTTTTGCATGGGAGGGACGAAACCCTATCCCAGCAAGGAGGCAAGTCCCGCGCCTAGGGTCAGCGGCAGCACATCGTAGTGGTCCCGGCCGGGAAAAACCTCCGAGACGACACGCAGGTCTTTGAAGGGCCGCTTCTTGAGCTGTTTTTCAAGGAGGGCCATGTCGGTAGTCATCGAGGGCGAATCGTTTTCGCCCACGCCCATATAGAGGCGGGAATCGAGCGTGGCGCGCGCGTCGCGGACCCTGGCGATCCGCCTCAGGATGCTGCGGTTGTCCCACCAGATCGACGGGGCGCTGGCCAGGGCGAGGTCGAAGAAGGGATGCTCCTGGAAAAGGGCGTGGAGCACCAGCAGGGAGCCGAGCGAATGGCCGGCGATGGCGCGGCCCTTGTCGCGCAGCGGGTAGCGCCGCGCGAGCTCGGGCCAGAGCGTTTGCGTCAGGTAATCCAGGAAGCGGTCGGCACCGCCGCTCGAGGGCTCCTCGGCTGAGGCCGTGGGCGTGTAGTCGCGGCCCCGGAAATTGCCGGGCTGCCCGAAGCTGGCCCCATAGCCGACGCCGATGATGAACGCCGGGGGTATCCGCCCTGCCTCGGCGAGGGAGCGGGCGGCCCTCACGGCTCCGTCAAAGAAGAAATCCCCGTCCATGACGAGGACCGCCGGGGACGCGCCCGCCGAGGACGACGGAGCGGGCCCGTCCACGTAGATGGTGTAGGCGGAGCCGGTCTCCGGCGAATGGGAGACGAATGCGGGCTTTGTCTTGGTGACCTTGGGCGGCTTCACTCGTCAAAGGGTTCGCCGGCCTCGCGCTGCAGGCGCCGCGCGCGCTGGCTCGCGCCCTCGATGTCGGGCAGGAACCAGGTGAGGAGGCCGATGAGGGGAAGGTACCCGCACACGTTGAACACGAAACCGATGCTCGTCATGTCGGCAAGTCTGCCGAGCGCCGCGGCGGCGATGCCCGCGCACCCGAACGCGAGGCCGAAGAAGAGCCCGGAGATCATGCCGACCTTCCCCGGGACCAGCTCCTGCGCATAGACGAGGATCGCCGAGAACGCGGAGGCGAGGATCACGCCGATGAAGACGCTGAGGACGACCGTCGCCGTCAGCCCGACGTGGGGCAGGACGATGGAGAAGGGCGCGACGCCCAGGATCGAGGCCCAGATGACGTACTTGCGGCCGAAGCGGTCCCCCAGGGGCCCGCCGAGGATCGTGCCCGTCGCGACGGCCGCCATGAAGACGAACAGGAGGTACTGGGAGTGCTGGATGGACAGGCCGAAGCGGTGGATGAGGTAGAACGTGTAGTAGTTGGTCAGGCTCACCAGGTAGAAGTACTTCGAGAAGACCAGGGCAACCAGGATGGCGAGGGCGGCGACGACCTTGTTCCTTGGGAGCGCCTTGTGGGCCTGCGCGGCGGCGCGCTTCCTGAAATGCGAGAGGTTGTGGCTGTACCAGCCGCCCACCTTGGCGAGGAGGACGATGCCGGCCAGGGCGAGGAGGGTGAACCAGAGGATGGAGGACTGACCCCGGGGGACGATGATGAGCGCGGCGAGGAGCGGGCCGAGGGACGAGCCCAGGTTGCCGCCCGTCTGGAAGACCGACTGGGCGAGCCCGTGCCGGTCCCCGGCCGCCATGTGGGCCACCCGCGAGGCCTCGGGGTGGAAAATGGCCGACCCGAGGCCGATCAGCACCGAGGAGACGAGGATCATGCGGTAGGAGTCCGCCTGGGAGAGGAACACGAGTCCGGCGAGGGTGAGGGCCATCCCGAAGGCGAGGGAGTACGGCTTGGGGTGGCGGTCGGTGTAGCGGCCGACGATCGGCTGCAGGAGCGATGCCGTAAGCTGGAAGCAGAACGTGATGAGCCCGATCTGCGTGAACGTCAGCCCGTACGACTGCTTGAGGACGGGGTAGATCGAGGGAAGGAGGGCCTGCAGCGTGTCGTTGACCATGTGGGACGCGCACATGGCGAACAGGATCCCGAACACGGTCCTGCGGGCCCCTGCCTGGTCGACGGCTGCTTCTGCGGGATTTTCCTGCACCGGATCTTGCTATCCGGGTTCCGGCGATCTGCAAACACGGACCGTCAGCGCGCCGCGGGCCGAAGCCTGTGGGCGACGGAGGGCGGGGTGAGGCCGCAGCGCCTCGCGAACCGCGCGGATTCCGCGCGGGAGGTAAGCCCGAGCTTTCGCATGACGTTGAAGCGGTGCTTCTCGACCGTCTCGGGGGAAAGCCCGAGCTTCACGGCGATCTCGGCATCGGACATCGGCTCTCCGACGAGGCCGAGGATGGTCTGCTCGCGGTCCGTCAGGATCTTGTCGAAGGCCGCGGGATTGCTGCTGTGCGCCCGCCTCGCCTCCCTGAAGGGCCTCGGGAAATACGTCGAGCCCCCCTCGATCGCGGCGATCGCGTGGGTGAGCTCGGACACCGTGTTCGTGGACTTGTCGATGAACCCCTGGACGGCGGCGTGCTCGACCCGGCAGAGCGTGTACTCGTCGAAGTAGGAGGAGATGATCAGGGCCCTGATGAGCGCCCGCTTCTGGCGCAGGCAGCGCAGCACCTCGAACCCGTCCATGTCGGGCAGGTGGATGTCGAGGATGAGGAGGTCGGGGAGGGACGCCGGCACGACCTGCAGCGCCTCGCGCCCGGTCCCCGCCTCGCCCACAACCTCGTGGCCCATGTCGCCCGTGCACGCCTTGCGCAGGACGTCCCGGAACAGGCGCTCGTCTTCGACGATGGCGATCTTCATCCGGGCGGGATACTGCGGGCTCCCGCCGGGTAGGGAAGGGCGCCCACTACCGGAATGCCGGTAACGGGGCGCGTCAATACGCGTAGAACATCCCCTGGAGGAGCGCCGGGTCCCGCGTCCGCGTCAGCCCGAGCATGAGGAGGATGCGCGCCTTCTGAGGGTTGAGCTCGTCGGCGGCGATGAACCCGAGCCTGTCGTCGTCCATCTCCACGTTGCGCTCGACGATGCCCCCTCCGGTGCGCGTGCTCCGGACGACCGCGACGCCGGCCCCCGACGCCTCGGCGGCCGCGGCGAGCGCCGCGGCGCCCAGGTTCCCGTTGCCCACGCCGGCGATCACCAGGCCGCGGGCCCCCGCGCGCACGGAGGCGTCGATGAGCTCGCGCCCCATCCCCGCGTGGGCGTAGACGATGTCGACGCGGGGAAGCTCCCCCGCGGCCGGGACGAGGAATTCGCTCCCGATCGTGTGGCGGCGCACCGGCCTTCCGTAGAAATGCACGCGGCCCGAGCTCACGAGCCCCGCGAGCCCGCGGTGCGTGCTCTTGAACGTCCCGACCTGGGTCGTGTTTGTCTTCGCGACCTCGCGCGCGAAGTGGACCTCGTCGTTCGCGACGACGAGGACGCCCCGGTCCCCCGCGTCGGGGTGGGCGGCCGTCGCGACGGCGTTGTAGAGGTTCATGGGCCCGTCGGCGCTCATCGCTGTGGCGGGCCGCATGGCGCCCACAAGGACCACGGGCTTCGGGCTGCGGACAACGAGGTTCAGGAAGTAGGCCGTCTCCTCCATCGTGTCCGTCCCATGCGTGACGACGACCCCCGCGACGTCCGGCGTGTCCAGCGCCGCCTGCGCCCGGCGGGCGAGCGCGCGCCAGACGGCCTCGCCCATGTCCTGGCTCCCGATGCTGGCCACGTTTGCGGCATCCAGCCTGGCTAGGGCCTCGATCCCGGGCGCCGCGGCGATCAGGGATTCTATGGAGAAGGCCCCGGAGCGGTAGCCGCGCGACGCGCCCTTGCCCTGCGATCCCGCGATCGTCCCGCCGGTCGCAAGCACGGTGACGCGTACCCCGGAGGGGGCAGGATCGGAGGCTTTGGACCGGGCCATGCTCGCATCATGGCCGCCGGCGGCCTCCTGTCTAGCTGCCTGCGGCTTGACGCTTCGGGGCGTTTGGGGCGTGTTGCAGGAGGATGGCCCCCACGCTCCTCGTCCTCGCCGCCGGAATGGGCTCCCGATACGGGGGCCTGAAGCAGGTCGATCCCGTGGGGCCCTCGGGGGAGACCGTGCTCGACTACGGCGTCTATGACGCGATCCGCGCGGGGTTCAGCCGGGTTGTCTTCGTCATCCGGAGGGAGTTCGAGACGGAATTCCGGACGAAGGTGACTGGGAAGTACTCGGGCAGGATCGCAGTCGACTTCGCGTACCAGTCGACGGGGGACCTCCCCGGCGGTTTCAGCCCGCCGGCCGGGCGCGAGAAGCCCTGGGGCACGGGGCACGCGGTCTGGTGCGCCCGCGCGGCGATAAAGGGTCCGTTTGCCGTGATCAACGCGGACGACTTCTACGGGGCCGACGCCTACTCCCGCCTTGCGGTGTTCCTCTCCGGCGCTTCGGGCACCCGGTATGCGATCGTGGGCTTCCGCCTCGCCAACACGCTTTCCGAGAACGGGACGGTATCCCGCGGCGTCTGCCGGGTCGAAAATGGCCGCCTTCTCTCGATCACGGAGGAGCGGGCGATCGCGCGGTCCGACGTGGGCCCGGGCCGGCGCTTCTCGGGCGACGAGGTCGTCTCGATGAACTTCTGGGGGTTCACGCCGGCCTTCCTCGACGGCCTCGAGGCGGGGCTGCGCGCCTTCCTCGCCGCGAGTGGCTCGGAACCCACCGCGGAATACTACCTTCCGGCGGCGGTCTCGGGCCTTGTCTCGGCGGGCGCGGCGACGGTCGACGTCATCCCCGCCGGTGGCGCCTGGTTTGGCATCACCTACCGCGAGGACAAGGCGCGCGTCGCGGCGGCCATCGCGGCTCTCGTGGACAAGGGGGCATATCCGGCCCGGCTTTTCGGCTGAATAGTCGTCAGACCCGCAGAATGAGAATATTAACCGCAATCATTGCCATCGTGCTAAGCGCGGCGTCAAGCAGTGCACAAGAGCACCCTAAGATTAGACTTATTAAAGAAATCCTCGTTGAAACTGATGCACAAGGGTTGGTTGAGAAGCTACGTATCGACAACGTTGCCCAAACTCGCGCCGCAATATTTGCGCAGGCTGCAAAGCAGGGGAATGATCCGGTTGTGAACCGGATGCTGGAGAGAGCCATGGAGAAATATAAAGACTACTCGAAGGAAATATTCAGCTGGGAGACTTTGGAGAATGAATATGTGAAGCTTTACGACGAAGCATTTACGGAAGATGAACTCCAAGGCCTGGCTAACTTCTATCGAACCGATGCCGGCCGGGCGTCACTGCGTGCGGTCCCTATAATTCTCAGCAGAATGCAACAACGAGTGCTCAGCCGCCAAGCGGAGACCGCTGCTCGAATAGATCGGATAATGAGGGAATCAGCAGCGGAGATCCAATCTGAGGTGGAGAAAAAGGGAGGCACTGGATCTCCGGTCGCCACACTTGGGTCTGTTGCCTCGGCTGCTCAACCACCGGAGCATCCTTTAGTGGATGGACCTGGACAGTACCCGAAAGAATGGCCGGTTAGCGCCACTTTCCCGGCCGAACCTAAAGTCGAGGTGAGAAATGACCCGATTCTGACATATTCTGGAAGGGCCTCGTTTGCGGACGCTCATCAGCGCTTTGTCATTTACCGATACGTTTTTCCTTCCGGAACACACCTCGACCAAGAACAAGCTGAAGCGTCGGTAAAAAGGGAATTCCTAAACGGCGAAAATCGAGTCTTGGAGCGATCCGAGAACATAAGGATCGCCGGATCCCCAGCGCGGCGGCTGGTGATAGCGGATACATCCGCGGCAGGAGGAGTATTGGATATTCGTGTGCTGATCTTTCAGAACGAGGAATACCAATTTATTTGCCAACGACCTTTTGGGAGTGAGCTGTCTGAGGAAGCGATCAAATTCTTCGGGGGAATTGAAGTTGGGTCTAACCAATAACCGGATCCGACGCCTACGATTGTAACGCGGGATGCGGGGCAGCCGGCGCGCCACCCATAATCGCGGAACATCTCAACGGAAACTGCATGAGGCGTTGACAAACGTACGTTAAAGCGTACGGTAAGTTCATGACGTCGATTCCGGTAACTCAGGCGCGTTCGAGGCTTTACCAGCTTGTTGACGATGCCTCGTCCTCCCACGAGCCGGTCCAGATAACCGGCAAGCGAGGCAACGCGGTACTGGTTTCGGAGGGGGATTGGCGAAGCATTCAAGAGACACTCTTTCTCGTCTCGATTCCGGGCATGCGGGACTCAATTCGCAAGGGCTTGAAGGAGCCGCTTAGCAAGTCTTCGAAGTCCCTAGACTGGTGAGTTGGGAGCTCTACTTTACGAGGCAGGCACAGAAGGACGCCAAGAAGGTCGCTTCAACCAACCTTCGGCTGCATGTTGAGAGGTTACTCGAGATCTTAGAAGTTGATCCATTTCAAAATCCACCGCCTTTCGAGAAACTGGTCGGCGACCTAGACGGAGCCTATTCACGCCGAATCAACATTCAGCACCGACTGGTCTACCAGGTTCTAAAGGACAAAAGGGCTGTCAAAGTAATCAGGATGTGGACGCATTATGAATAGAAGGCAGGACGAATTATCATCAGATTCGGCGCCTTTCTCGGGCACGTTTCGCGCGGGGCACGAGACGCGCCACCGTTAACACCTTTCATCCCAACACTAGGGGGCGAGGCGCCCGAGAAGTAGCCTCACGCCCTCGATGGGCGCCTCGGTGACCCGCGTCAGCGGGAACGGCGCCTTTGACGACAGCGCCTTGAAGGCGAAGGGGTGGTTCAGGATGTGGCCGCTCACCCCCGCGCGGAACGCCTCCGGCAGCCTTCCGGGGAACAGCTGCCCCGTGACCGACACGGCCAGGGCGAGGAGCTGCCCCACCGAGGCCGACACGGCATCGGCGGCGGCCGGGTCGCCCTCTCCAGCGAGGCGCAGCACATCAGGCGCCAGGCCCGCGACGCCGTTGTTGGTGGCCGGGTCGCCGTAGAAGTAGACGGATACCTCGCCTGCGGTGTCGTGGCCCGTGCGCTCGCGCACGAGCGCCCCGAGGCCCGACGGCGTCGCCCAGCCCTGGAGCTCGAGGAGGGCGCGCGCGATCGCGCGCCGCCCGAGGTCGTAGCCGCTTCCCTCGTCGCCGAACCTCCAGCCCGTCCCCCCCGCGTAGTGGACGCCGCCGTCCGGCGTCCTCGCGGCGACGAACGATCCGGTCCCCGCGTGGATCACGAGTCCCGGGGCGCCCCGAGTCGCCAGCTCGAGCACGGGCACCGAGTCGTCCACCGTCTCCACCCGGCCGAAGCCCACGAGGGAATCCCCGAACGCCCGCCAAAAGGCCCGGCTGCCCGCCATGCAGAGGAGGGTCGACGAAATCTCCGCCGTCGGGTGCGCCGCGCGGACCGACCGGAGCGCGTCGCCCGCGATCTCCGTGGCGCGGGCCGCGCCGACGAGGCTGGGGCTGCAGCCGGGTCCCGTGTGCCGGGCGGCCACGGCGCCCGACGGGTCCACGAGGATGCACTCCGTCTTCGTCCCGCCGCCGTCCACCCCGATTTTCCAGGACATCGCTTTCTTCAGGCGAGGGTCCGGCTGAGGCGCGCCTTGTAGCGGGCGCCCAGCTCCCGGTTATGCTCGATGGCCCCCGGCAGGTTCTGGCTGCGCAGAAGGGGAGGCTCATGCCCGTTCGCCTTCAGCCACTCCACGACGGACAGCATGAGCCAGTTGAGGACGGAGCAGCCGATGAGGGTCGAGGTCGGGCCCGCGCTGACGCCGCCCCCGACGTCGACGACCGCGTCGCCGGGGACGCCGCCGTTGTCGAGGACGTGGTCGGCGACCTCGAAGAGCCTCTTTCCGGAGGCATGCTGGGAGGGCGTGACCCTTGACATCGCGAGCGAGGTGAGGGCCGCGACGGTCAGGCCCTTGGCCTTCGCGTAGAGCGCCACGTCGATCGGCGACGCGTTCTTGCCCGAGTTCGAGACGACGATCACGGTCTCGCCCGGGTTCAGCTGGTACTGCCTGTCGTAGCGGGCGGCGAGCTTCTCGCCGTAGCCCGGTAGGTTCTCGATGAAGCCGCCCGTGGGGTCGATGATCCCGGTCACGCAGACGAGGCCCCCGGCGCGCCCGATGATCTCGCGCGAGATGAGCTCGCTGTGGCCGCTGCCGAAGGTGTGCACGACGCCGCCGGCGGCGATCGACTTTCCGATGGCCGGGGCGACGCGGGCGATCACCGGGGCATTGGCTTCGCGCGCGCGAGAGAGGAGCTCGAGGGCGCGTTCGTGGTAGGTGTCGGAGAGCGATGGCATGGTGTGAAGTTTCAGGGTTACCGGCTAGCCGCTGGTCCAGCGGCCGTAGATCCCGCAGGGAAGGACCTTCCCGTCGCTGCGGATCGGAAGGCCGACCTCGCCGGCCGAGATCGTCCCCGGAAGGTCCCGGAGGAGCTGGGACAGCAGGTTGGCCACGACCGTCGGCGACAGCCGGGCCGTGTAGGCGTTGATGAGGAAGAACAGGGGCTTCTCCGTCAGGAGCGCCCGGCATTCCTGGAGAAGCTCCCAGAGGTGGTCCTCAAGGCGCCAGAGCTCCCCGGTGCTCCCCCGGCCGAAGGTCGGCGGGTCCATGATGACCGCGTCGTAGCGGCGGCCGCGCTTGACCTCGCGCCGCACGAACTTGAGGCAGTCGTCGGCGATGAAGCGGATGGGCTTTTCCGCGAGCCCGCTGAGAGCGGCGTTCTCCTTGCACCACTTGACCATCCCCTCCGCGGCGTCGACGTGGCACACGGAGGCGCCGGCCGCCGCCGCCGCGCAGGTCGCGGCGCCGGTGTAGCCGAAGAGGTTCAGGACGCTCACGTCGCGGCCGGCCCCCTTCACGGTCGCGTGGATCCAGTCCCAGTTGACGGCCTGCTCCGGGAAGAGCCCCGTGTGCTTGAAGGAGGTGGGGCGGATCTTGAAGGTGAGGCCGAGAGCCTCGTAGCGGATGTCCCAGTGCTCGGGCAGGGGCCTGCGGAACTCCCATCGCCCCCCGCCGGCCTCGCTGCGGTGGTAGAACCCGTCCCAGTGCTCCCAGCGCGCCCCGGGCTCCGCGCCCTGCCTCGGCCAGAGCACCTGGGGGTCCGGCCGCACGAGGGTGTACGGGCCCCAGCGCTCCTGCTTCATGCCTTCGCCGCAGTCGACCAGCTGGTAGTCGCGCCATCGGTCGGCGACAAGGAGCGGAGGTCGTTGCACGGCAATGGACATCGGGTCGGGTTCGCCCCGAGGCAATCGGCGGCGGCCCCGCATGTAAAGACGCGAGCGGCGCCGCCGGTCCCCTGGGACCCAAATGAATCCGAACTCGGCGTTTGACTGCGTGTCCCTCAGGGGGTGTTCTGGCAATCCCCCGGAACACTGGGGCCCATATTTCAAACGACATGAACACCCGCAATACCCGTATCCTCCTCACCCGAATGGGCCTCTGCGCCGCGCTCCTGTGCGCCCTGCGGCTCCGCGCCGACTCCGTCGAGACCGCCAGCGGGGCCCGGATCGTCGGGAAGATCAAGGCGATCCACGCCGGGCTCATCACGATCGAGACCGACTACGCCGGCGAGCTGAACGTGAAGCAGGTGCTCGTGACAAAGATAACGACCGACCACCCGGTTTCCGTCAGGTTCGCGGACGGCTCCGGGGTCGTGGGGACGATCGCGTCGCCGGCGCCGGACAGGCTGAGTATCACCGGGGCGGGCCGCTCCACGGAGAGCCCCGTCGGCAACCTGTCGGCCACGTGGCCCGCGGGCGAGGAGGACCCCGATGTCGCCGCGCTGCGGCGCAAGTGGAGCTACGAGGCCGCGGCAGACATCACGGGCAGGAGCGGCACCGACAGCCAGCTGGGGACGAGTTACTCATTCCGCGCTAAGCTGGTCGGCCCGCTGGACACCTTCCAGTACTACACGGCCTACAACCGCCAGGAGACCGACGGCACGATCTCGGCCGACCAGTTCAAGGCGGGGGTGGACTACTCCGACAACTTCTCGGCGGCGACCTCGTGGTACGCGCGCGACGAGGCCGGGTTCGACCACGTGAACAACGTGAGCCTTTACGACGTCGCGGCGGGCGGCCTCGGGTACGACTTCATCAAGGAGAAGAACCAGGTCTTCACGGCGCGCGCCGGGTTGTCCTACCGCTATGACGAGTACTCGACCCCGGACACCGCGGCCCTGAGCTCGGCCGGTGCCGACTTCGAGCTCCAGTACCTCCTGAAGAGCAAGAAGTGGCAGCTCAGCGACCGGATCGCGTTCGTCCCCGCCTTCCAGGACCTGGGAAACTACATCATCACCCATGAGTTCGCGTTCGACGTGCCCATCACGAAGTCGCTCTGGAAGCTGAGCATGGGCGTCTCGAACAACTACGACAGTCGTCCGGTCGGGGGCGTCGACAAGCTGGACACGCTCTACTTCACGAGGCTCGTCCTGAGCTGGGGCGAGGGCCTGCCGAAGTAGGGCCTCAGGTCCCGTAGAGCCTGTCGCCGAAGTCGCCCAGGCCGGGCAGGATGTACTTGCGCGCGTTGAGCGCGCGGTCGAGCACGCCGACGTGGACGGAGGTGTCGGGGTGGCGGCGCGCGACCTCGGCCACGCCCTCGGGGGCCGCGATGATGCAGACCAGGCGCGGATTCTCGGCGCCGTTCGCCTTGACGACCTCGATCGCCTGCGCCGCCGAGCCGCCGGAAGCCAGCATCGGGTCGACGACGAAGACCCTGCGTCCCGCGAGCGGCGGCAGCTTGCAGTAGTAGTTGCGGGCGACGGCGGTCACGTGGTCGCGCTCAAGGCCCACGTAGCCGACGCTCACGTCGGGGAAGATGTCGAGGAACGGCTGCACCATCGACACCCCCGCGCGCAGGATGGCGACGACGACGATCGGCTGGTGCGCGAGCACCCTGCCTGTCGTGCCCTCGAGCGGCGTCTCGACAGCCTTCTCCTCCGTCGAGAGGTCGCGGGTCGCGTCAATCGCGAGCATGAGCGTCAGCTGGTAGGCCAGCGTCCGGAACGTCGCCGGCTTCGTCGTCCTGTCGCGCAGATGCGTGAGGATGTGGCTCGCCAGGGGATGTTCAAGGACGCGCAGCATGGCCGGATCAGAGCAGGTCCCGCTGCACTTTGCGCTCCAAATGGCGCTCGAACTCCCGCCTGAGGGCCTTCTCCTTGCCCCTGAGGCCCGGCATGAGGGTGAGCCAGTTGTAGACCTCCTCGCGCAGGTGCCGCGGCATGACAGGCTCCGCCTCGCGGACCCGGTCGAAGGCACGGACGACCGCCGCGGCGATGTCGTCGCACATCCTCTGGGCGTCGGCCGAGCTATGCTGGCCGGCGAGGCGGATGACTTCGTCCAGCCTGCGGTGGCGCTTCTTCAGGATGGCCTTGTAGGCGCCGAGGCCGTCGAGGGAGAGGATGGCCGTCCGCGGGTAGTAGTTCGCCATCGGGTTCCACTGCGATGCCCGGCCCCCGGCGCCGCGTCGGTCGCTGCGCAGGATGACGGAGGGGATGTCGGCGAACTTCGCGATCATGAACTCGGCGACCGTCCCGCTGTCGAGGTCGGCCCCGTCGAAGTTGAACAGCGCCAGGTCGCAGCCGACGAGCGAGCGGATGTGGTGGTCGCGGACCGTGCGCGGCGTGGTCCCCCTCGGGTCGAAGTCCTGGGGAAGGACGCAGAGGTACTTCCCATGGGACTTCTCGTAGATGGCCTCCGCGAGGTAGGCGTTCCCGATCAGGTGCTTGAGGTCGAAGAGCTCGCCGGCAAAGAAGACGTTAAGGCTGCGCTGCTTTTTCTTCATGGGCGCGTGTTCCCAACGTGCCCCGGGTCGGTCCCGCGGACAATGCAATTTATCCGCCGCAGGCCCTCAGGGCGCCAGGTCGATCGTGTGCTGCGCGGGCCCGGGGAGGAACGGCGTCGGGTCCCCGCGGACCCAGGCCTCGTGCCCCGCGCCGAAATACGGCGAGAACGGGTTCGAGCTCTGCCCCCCGGGCATGTGGAAGAGGCCGGCCCCCTCGCGGCCCGGCGAGACCACGAAGCGCTCGCTCGCCCCGAACGAGGGGCCCTGGACGCGCGGCATGTTCGCGTCGCCGGAGAGGGCGTCGGAGGGCATGCTGATCCAGGCCCCGGCCCAGCGCGGAAGGATCCCCGCGAACGGGTGCCCAATCCTCGCCCTGTTGTGCGCGCCCCAGGTCTCGGTCCGCGGGTCGGCCCCGTCCCTCCCGTAGGCGAGGGTGACGTCGTCTGCGGCCGCGTCCAGCAGGTCGTCCCACGTGCGGTACTCGGGCGCGAGCAGGTGGGCGGGCCTCGCCTTCACGAGGGTCTCGAGCGGCTGCTCGTAGTTGAGCCGGGTCCACCTGAAGCCCGGGTCGCGCTCGACGCACGGGGCGAAGATCGGGTTGAAGACCCGCCGGGCGACCGCGAGCCGGAATTCCTTCACGACCCGGTAGCCGACCGAGCCCGCGTCCGCGCGGCCCTCCCATCTCCGGGCGGCCTCGAGGAGGACGGCGCGCGACGACTTCCGGGAGACAGCCTCCGGGCCCAGAGTGCCGACGAGCAGGTCGCGCCAGGTCCCCAGGAGGACCGCTCGGTCGTCCAGCTGGATGGCCAGCAGGTCCCTGGGCTCGATCGGCCGACCCGCCCGCACCAGCGATCCCAGGTCGTCCCGGATCTGGCGGGCGCGCGGCGCGGTGTCGTAGCCCGAGTCGCCGAGCGCCTCGAGGTATTTTCCGCCGACCGTGCGGTTGTTGGCGGTCCACAGGACGCCGCCCGCCGGGGCGACGACCTCGGGCGTCTCCCGCGCGGGCAGGTACCCGTCCCACCGGCGGTCGCCGAAGGCCCACGAGACGGGCAGGCGACCGTCGTAGCCGACCCTCTTGGGGATCAGGCCCGCCACCGTCCACGCGATCTGCCCCGACGCGTCGGCGACGACGAAGTTAGAGGCGGGCATGCCGGCGCGGTGGGCGACCGCGACGGCGTCGCGCACGTTCCCGGCGTCCTCGAGGTCGAGGAGGTCGAGGTTCGTGGCCGCGGGATCGTCCTCGGTCCAGTGGTACACCAGCTGCTTCCCGCCGGGCGTTTCGGCGACGACGGGACCCCAGGCCGTCCAGGAAAAGTCCATCGTCACCGGCTTCGACCCCTTGACGGCCACCGTCTCCGTGCGCCGGTCGTACGGCGCAAGCTTGCCCCCGGCCGGGCCGTGGTAGAGCTCGGGGGAAATGCTCGGGCTGACAATGATGACGTCGCCGGTGCCCGCGTACGCGTTCGTGAAGCCCCATGCGATCCGGCCCGTGCTTCCGGCCACAAGGAGCGGGGCCCCGGGCAGCGTCACGCCAGTCTCCTCGTGCCCGGGCCACCTGAGGGACATCCGGTACCAGGTGTTCGGCAGGCCGAGGGCGAGGTGCATGTCGTTGGCCACAAGCGCGCCGCCGCCCAGCGCGAGCGACCCGGCCACCGCGAAGTTGTTCGACCCGGGAGCCTCGCCCTCGCCCCCGCGTTCATCGAACGCCGTCTCCGCGGCCGGGTTAGCCACGGCCCTGCGCAGGTCGAGCTCGGAGGCGGGGGGGATGGGGGCCGCCGGCGCCAGGCTCCCGTCGAGCGCGGCGTCGTCCGGCGTCGACAGCGGCGCGAAGAAGGCGAGGGACGCGGGCCCGAGCTCGTCCCTTATCGCGGCGAGCGAGCGCACGTAGCCGCCGGCGCCGTCCTGGAGGTCCAGCGTCATCGCATAGGAGATGAGGATCGAGTCCTCGTCCAGCCACGGGCGCGGCTCCACGCGAAGGACGCCGTATTCCCAGGGCTTGGAGCGGAGCGCGGCCAGGCCCGCGTTGACGCCCTCGGCGTAGGCGCGCACCAGCGCGCGCCGCTCCGGGGCCTCGCGGGCCAGGACCTCCTGGGCGAGCCGCCTGAAGCCGTGCATCCTCGCCTCCCTGTCCATCGGCAGCGCGGCCTTCCCGAAGAGCTCGGCGAGCTCGCCGGCGCCCCTCCTGCGCATGAGGTCCATCTGGAAGAAGCGGTCCCCGGCGTGGATCCAGCCCGTCGCGCGCGCGATGTCGATCCGGCTCGCGCCCGAGAGGGTGGGGACGCCCAGCGCGTCGCGGGTGACCCGGACCGGGGCGCCCAGGCCGGGCAGCACCGCGGGGCCGTCGAGCGCGGGCAGGCACGCGACCATGCGGCCGCGCAGCCAGAGGCCGCCGGCGGCGGCCCCGGCGAGGAGGACGGCGCACAGCGCGGCCGCCGCGATCAGGAGGCGCCTTGCCACGGCGCGGGCGCTCATGGGACCCCCAGGACCTCGCGTATCCGCTCGACAAGCACATCGGGCGCCAGCGCGGCGTCGAGCGTGAGCGCGTACGGCGGCTCCTCGAGGGCGTCGTACTGCGACCTCAGCAGGCTCTCCTTCATGTAGTGCCCGCTGCGCCCGGCCATGCGCGACCTGATGAGGTCGTAGGTGCCGCGCAGGTGCACGAACCTCGCGTTCGACGGGTCGGGCGCGAGGACGAGACGGTACGCCTCCCTGAGCGAGGAGCAGGCGGCGACGACGCTCGCGCCCCGCGCGGCTCGGGCGTCCAGGTCCGCGCGGACCGCGGCCAGCCACGGCGCCCGGTCGGCGTCGTCCAGCGGCTCGCCCGCGGCCATCTTCGCGACGTTTGCCGGGGGATGCAGCGCGTCGCCCTCCAGGAATTCCCATCCGAGGGCCGCGGCCAGCCCCTGGCCGACCGTCGTCTTCCCGCACCCCGAGACGCCCATGACGATGATGACCGAGATCGGCTGGGGCTCCCAGGAGCGCGTCATGCCGAGGGGCCGGCCCTCGTCCAGGTCAAACAGCTCGCAGATGGTCTCAACGTTGGCCCCGGGGAAGCCGTACTCCACGGTGCGCTTGCGGACGATCTCGCTGCGGTCGTCCCGCCATCCGATCTTTGTGATGAACCGGTTCCAGACCACGCACTCCTCGTCGCCGCGCGGCGTCCCGCGCTCGTGCGCCCAGGCGAGGATCTCCTCGTCGCAGCCCCCCTGGAGGGCGCGCACGCGCAGGTCGGCGTATCTCACGCCCAGGAAGCGGCAGCACCGGGCGTCGAAGAGCGTGGGGCCGGTCTCCCCCAGGTTGGCCTGGTAGTCGGGGGGCAGCGCGCCGCGCTCGTTCAGCCGGAGCTTGTCCAGCATCCTCCCGAAGAGGACGACCCTTCCGACGCGCGCGTGGGGGCTCCTCAGGCCGGGGATTCGGGGCATTGAAGGGAGGGGGCGGCCGGGCTCAGTCGCGCAGCAGGTACACCGCCGTGCAGAGCGCGGCGAAGACGACCGTGGGGGCGATCACCCAGAGGGCGTTCACCGGCACGTGGTACCGGTCGAAGAGCCAGATGACCGCAAAGCTCTTTATCACAATCAGCACCCAGCAGACGGCGAACAGCCGCTCGACGCGGGGATTCCTCGGCGTACGGGAGCTGACCTTGACGCTCTGCACGAATCCACGCTCGTAGTCCGTGGGCGGGCGCCTGTTGATGAGTCTTACGAGGTCTGCGAACATGACGGATGTCTTCCGGAAGCGTACGCCACGAATGCCGCCGATTCAATTCCCGGGTCGCTTCTGTTCCGGGGCGGCCTTCCGGGGGTCGCGCCCCGTCAGTTCCGCCAGGCCCGCCAGGTACGCGGCGGTCCCGCCCGTCCCCAGGGCCTCGATGTCGCCCGGGGCCAGACGCCAGCGCCAGTTCCCCTCGGCCTTGCCGGGCGTGTTGAACCGGGCCCCCGAGCCGAGGCTCATGATGTCCTGCATCGGCGTCACGGCGATCCCGGCCACCGACGAGTAGGCCGACCGGATGAAGTCCCATCCCGCCTCGCCGCCCGTGACCCTGAGGTAGCGCCGCACGTGGTCGCGCGTCTTTTCGTCAGCCGTGGCGTACCAGCCGAGCGTCGTGTCGTTGTCGTGGGTCCCGGGATAGATCACCTTGTTGCGCGTGAGGTTGTGGGGGAGATAGGGGTTCTTCGCGTCGCCCCCGAAGGCGAACTGCAGGACCGCCATCCCGGGAAGCCCCGTGTCGTCGAGCAGCTTCTCGACCGAGGGCGTCAGGAGCCCGAGGTCCTCGGCGACGATCCTCGCGTCCGGGAAGGCCGCCGCCACCTGCCTGAAGAAATCGAGGCCCGGGCCCGGCTTCCACTCGCCCGAGATGGCGTTCTTCGCGGGAAGCGGGACGCGCCAGTACGCGTCAAACCCGCGGAAGTGGTCGATCCTGACGACGTCGCACACGTCGAACGAGGAGCGCAGCCGCTCCTTCCACCACGCGTAGCCATCCCTCGCATGGACCTCCCAGCGGTAGAGGGGATTGCCCCAGAGCTGGCCGTCGGCCGAGAAGTAATCCGGGGGCACTCCGGCCACCGCGACAGGGCGCCCGTCCTTGCCGAGCTCGAACAGCCCCGGGTTCGACCAGGCGTCGGCGGAGTCCGCGGCGACGAAGATCGGGATGTCGCCTATGATGCCGATCCCGCGCTTGGCGGCCTCCGCCCGGATCCGGCGCCACTGGGAGAAGAAGGCGTACTGGTAGAACTCGTGGGCCCCCGCCGCGTCGCGCACTTTCTCAAGGAGCGGGGCCCTGAGCCCCTCGTAGGAGCGCGCCTCGGCCGGCCAGTCCCACCACGCCTGGCCCCCGAAGCTGTCCTTTAGCGCGCGGAAGAGCGCGTAGGGTGCGAGCCACGGCGACTGCTCCGCCTTGAACGCCTCGAAGCTCTGGGGGCCGAGCGCGGGCGAGTCCGCGAGGCGGTGGCGCACGAACGCCTTTTCCAGGAGCGGCCACTTGATCTGGTAGAGCGCGCCGAAGTCCACCGCGCCTCGCCCGACGGCGGCCAGGGGCGCCGTCTCCTCGGCGGTGAGCAGCTTGCGGGCGACCAGGTCCTGGAGGTCGATCAGGTAGGGATTGCCCGCGAACGCGGAGAAGCACTGGTAGGGCGAGTCGCCGTAGCCCGTCGGGCCGAGCGGGCAGACCTGCCACCAGGACATGCCCGCGGACTGCAGGAAGTCCAGGAAACGCACGGCGGCGCCGTCGAGCGTGCCGACGCCCTGGTTGCCCGGCAGGCTGGTCGGATGCAGCAGCACGCCCGCGGATCTCGACGAGAGCCAGTTGAAGAGGGTCCCACGATTGCCCTTCGGTGCTGCCATGGGGCCCATCTTGGCGCGGAGCGCCCCGGGGCGAAGCCCAAAAGGCGCCACGGGCGCCGAAGTTCGGGGCGCAAATCCGGGTCCCGGGATTGAATTTCCCTCACGCTTGGATAGGTTGGGGGAGCCCGCCGCGGGAACGGCTCGAAGGGAACAGGACTCCCCGCCGGCGGGTCACATCCCCCATGAGGACATCCCATCTGTTTTCGACGGTTCTGGCGATGACCGCGGCCTGCGGGCTCCACGCGGCCGACACGCCCAAGGCGGCCCGCACCGAGGTCGTCTTCGTCCACCCGGAGAACTTCACCGACGTGAAGGACGGCGACCTCCCCAGCGACAAGGGGCGCGACGCGATCCTCGCCCGGATACGCGACTACCTTGTCGAGCGCACGGACGCGCTGCTGCCCGGCGGCGACAAGCTCACGATCACGTTCACGGACATAGACCTCGCCGGCGACTTTGAGCCGTGGCGCGGGCCGCGGTGGAGCGACGTCCGGGTCGTCAAGCCGATCTACCCGCCCGCGTTCAAGTTCAGCTACTCCGTCACGGACGCGGCCGGCAGGGTGGTCAAGCAGGGCGCCGAGGACATCAGGGACCTCAACTTCCAGACACGGATGACCATCGACGCGTCGGACTCCCTGCACTATGAGAAGGACATCCTGGACGACTGGGCGCGATCGACGCTCAGGGACCTCGGGAAGGGCTGATCGGCGCCGGCCGGGGGACGGGCGATATTGTCCTTGCGCCCCCGTCGCACCCGTGACAGGTTGCGCGCATCGTTAGAGATAGCGTTTTGGTGACAGCATCTGGTGAGTCGTTGGCTGAGCGGTTTGCTCAAGTGATGATTTCGAAACCCGACG
>CAZDZL010000034.1:0-41956 GCA_964509885.1 uncultured Opitutaceae bacterium
GATGAAGAACAGGGCGAAGGGCTTCACCCAGCCGTGCCAGAAGTCTCGGATTCGTCTGTTCATGGTGTGCGGATCGCGGCACAAGGAAGCCCAGGTCGGCACACGGGTCAACCCGCGCCGCGCCCGAGCCACCCGCTCTCCTCGAGGAATCGGCGTAGCTCCGCGGAATCCACCGACAGGGGCGGAAGCCAGAGGCCGAGGCGCTCCCGGGTCCACCAGACGCCCGGGTGGACCGCGGGATCGGCGAAGGTGTAGCGGTAGATGACCGCCCTCACGTAGCGGGGCGGCCGGCCCGGGAAGGGATTGCCGGCGAAGAGCGCGACGACGCCAGGGTCGTTGTGGAGGAGCTTCCAGACAAGGTGGACCGTCCACGGGTAGTGCTGCGGGGTCGACATGGCGGCGAACCACATCTGCCAGTCGAGCCTCAGCTGGTATGGCGCGACCTGCGGGGGCCTCGCGGCGGGGTCGACGGGCTGGCCCCTGTAGGGATAGGACCTCCATGGCGCGCCCTCGTCCGGGGTGGCCGCGTCGGTCCCCTCGAACACGATCACCTTCCTCTCGCGCGTGACCGAGCCGAAGGCGCCGTAGGAGTTGACGAGCTCGAGCGGGTTGCCGAAGGATGCGTTCATCACCTGGTGGGGCGAGAGCAGGTTCGCCACGGGCCGCACACTGAGGACGGCGACCGTCAGCGCGAGCGCCCAGGCCGCCGCGGCCATCGCCCGGCTGGGCTGCGCCGATCCCGAGGCGCGGGCGGCCGCGGCGCCGAGGCGAGCGGGCAGGATTCGGGCCCACAGCGCGTCGTCGAAGCACGCGAGCGCGGGGATGATCGTCAGCCAGTTGAGGAAGGAGAGGTTCCCGCTCACGATGAGGACCAACTGGAAAAGGACGATGACGGCGCCCGCGGCGTGGCGCAGCCTCCTCGGCCCGAAGACCAACCACGGCGCGGCGAGCTCCGCAGCATGGTTCAGGACGACGCCCGCCTCGAGCGCCCCCCTCGGCAGGAAGTGGAACCAGCGGCTGAGCGCGTTCGGGATCGGCTGGGTCTCAAAGTAGTAGAAGAGCGCCGTGAGGTCGCGCCAGCAGGGGTCGCCGCGGATCTTGATCAGGCCCGCCCCGAGCATGATCCGGAAGATGAGCCACCGGAGGAGCCAGATGACGACGGTCGGGGGCCTTCGGCCGGGGAACGGCCGCAGGTCCAGGAGCGGGCAGAGGAAGATGGCGAGGAACCCGGTCTCCAGGAGCTGGAATTCCCAGCCGTAGCCGTACCAGTCCTGGCCGACGTGCGCGATCGAGAGGTAGAGCGCCCAGAGGACGGCGAGGACCAGGGCGTTGGCGAATCCGGCCGCGACCGCGCACGAGAGGGCGAACCCCGCCCACGCCGCCCCCAGGAGCGCCCCGTCCGAGTGGCCCAGCCAGAAGAGCGAGGGCAGCCGCATGAAGCCCGCGCCCCTCGAGCCCAGGGCCTCCCGCACCCGGTCGAGGAACAGGCCGACCGGCAGGAGGCCGCCCGAGCCTATCAGCGGCAGGATCTGGTTCGCCGCCACCAGGAACGCGAAGGCGTAGACAATCCCGAGCAGCCGCAGGACCGCGAAGCGGGTGAGCCAGTAGGTCGGCACCGCCGGGGCGGGCGCGGGGGGTGCGGCGGGGGTCACGTTTACGGGTTGCAAAGGGCCCAAATCCCGGCCCTCCACTCTTGGTCAGGTACATACCACACCGAACGATGGATTTGAATGCGCATCAGGGGCGCCCCGCCCTGCTGGGGCTCCTCCTCCTCCTTGGTCTCCCGGCCGCGCGCGCGGAAGAGCCGGCCCCCAACGCGAGCGTCACCGTCCTCGAGCCCGTCTTTGTCGAGGCCTCGACGGGGGATCCCTGGATCTACTTCACGGTGCCGGGATTCGAGGTCATCTCGCACTGCCCCGAGAGCTTCAACGAGACATACGCCCGCGCGCTTCGCAGGGCGGCGGCCGCGCGGCTCGCCGTGCTCCCCGCGGGGTTCTGGGGGGACATGCCGACCCCCATGAAGATCGTCCTCTACGACCGGGCGCCGGCGCCGCGCAGCGGTTTCGCACGGGGAAGCCCCATCGACCTCGCCTGGGTCGCGGGCGGCGGCTCCGTGGGTTCGGGAACCGTCATGCGCTCGTTCCCGGTCACGGTCGGCGACGGGGACACCTACATCAACTGCGGGAACTACTGGAGCATCCAGACCGACAGCGACGACTTCTCGGTCGACCCGGACAGCGCCATCCGGCTGGAGCACCGCGTCCCGAGGCTGCCGGACTGGTTCGAGGCCGGGGTCGAGGGCCCGAGGGGGATCTACCCCAACAGCATCATCCGGCCCTCCGCGTTCTCGGAGGCGCTGGTGCTGGCGAGCGCGACCTGGGTGTCGCCGGAGGAGACGCTCGCGCTCCAGAACGAGGCCAAGGAGAAGCGCAAGGACGGGAAGGGACCCGCGCCCCGGGAGATGCTGCCCCTCGGGGCGCTCTTCCGCGGCGGCGCCCCCGCGGGGAAGCGGGAGCTCTGGAACAGCGAGGCGGCCCTGGTGGTGCGCTGGGGCCTGTTTGAGGGCGCAAGGAAGCAGGCCTTCCTCGGCTTCGTCGACGCCGCGAGCCGGGAGCCCGCAACGGAGGACCTCTTCCGCAGGCACCTGGGATTCGGGTACGACCACGCGGTGGAGCTCCTGCAGGCGTACCTGCCCAAGGCCGTGAGCGAGCCGGTGCGCACGCAGATGGAGTCCCTGCAGCCCAAGCCGCTGGAGGCCCGCGAGGCGTCGTCGGTCGAGGTCGCCCGCATCATCGGCGACTGGGGGCGCCTCGAGGGCCGGTCGGGGGGAATCGAGAACCTCGACTACCAGCGCGAGTGCCTGGACCAGGCGGACCGGCTGTTCCAGAGGATCCACCTGCGCCGAAACAGCGACCCGAAGTTCCTGGCGGCCTACGGGCTCTACAAGGTGCAGGTCGGCGACGACGTTGAGGCGCGCGAGGCCCTGGAGTCCGCGACGGGGGCCGGGGTCGTCCGGCCCCGCGCCTACGTGGAGCTGGCCCGCCTTCGCCTCGACGAGGCGCTCCCCTCCGTCCAGCAGGGCGTGGGCGACCTGGACCGGGCGGAATACGCCGCGATCACGGGGCTCCTGACCACGGCCCGGGTGCAGATGCCGTCCCTCCTGGCGACCTACGACGTGCTCGCGCGGGTCCTGGAGCACGCCCCGTCGCGCCCGACGCGGGAGGAGCTGCGGCCGCTCGAGGAGGCGCTTGAGAATTTCCCGCAGAACGCGCCGCTGGCGTACAAGGTGGCGAACCTCTTCAGGGAGGTCGGCTACGGCGACGAGGCCGCAGCGATCGTCACGCGTGCGTCGCGGTTCTCGGATTCCGACGAGAGCCGCTCGCTCCTCGCGGAGTTCCTGGCCAGGAAGCCCAAGTAGGCGGACGCTCCCCCGGGCCCCTCAGAAGCGGGCGATGACCGTCGTCCTCACGGGCGTGTTCCCCCGGGGGGAGGCAATCTCCTGCCACATGAAATAGACCGTGAGGTGCATCATACTCTGGGATGCGGGATGCCCGCGGTCCCATCGCCGCTCGAGGTACGACGCGAAGGCCTGCCGGCAGGACTCGCCGCGGGGCAGCGAGAGGTTCACCAGGAATTTCCGCCAGCGGGAGTCCGGATAGGTCGCGGCCACGACGTCCGGGCGGTCTAGGGTGAACGGCTGGCCGCCCCGCATGGGGTCTACCTTCGAGCCGTCCGGCAGCTCGGCCTCTGCCGCGTACCAGCCGGAGACGTAGTTCGGCTTCGGGGCGAACATGTTCCAGCGCTGGTCGAGCTGCGCCATGAGAAGGAGGCGATCATGGAAAAGGGGCTTTTGCTCCTCCGGCTTCGTCCCCAGTCCCCGGATGTTCCAGATGAGGACGCTGGCCAGGAGGTACACGCCCAGGATCCGTCCGGCCCATGTGAGCGGCGCATTCCCCGCGCGGATGCCCGCAGCTGGCTGAGTCGGCGCGGCGGGACCGATCCGGAGCATCCGCTGGACCCTGTCGAGGGTCTCCGAGGGCAGAAGGAGGACCCATCCCAGGATGCTGACCCATGGGAACAGGCCCACGTTCATCGTCGCCGCGATCCCCACGTGCATCGCGACGAAGAGGACGATCAGCACCTCCCTGATCCTGCGGTTCCTCCATGGCATGAAGAGCAGCACTGGGCCCGCGAGCTCGAGATAGTAGACGAGGAGCGTGGCGATCTTCAGCAGGCCGGGCCTCGCGAGAAGCGCGCGTCCCATGCCCGTTGAAAGCTGCTCCAGGCTAAGTGCATTGTAGATCGCCGTCCCCGTGGTGCTCCACGAGCGATCAGTCTTGAGCAGCGCCCCGAAGAAATAGACGAAGCAGACCTGGAGCACCAGCGCCGCCGTGAAGAGGGACAGATGCCGCCTGCCGGATCCGTCGGAGGTCGAGGCGCCGCCAGACGAAAGGGGGACGAACACCGACCAGAATAGGAATATCCTCAGGAGCTCATCGCCGTGGTTCAGCACCAGGGGATTGCGGGCGTCGAGCGAGGCGAGGAGGAGCCAGGAGGCGAACGCCGCGAGCCGGGACCAGGTGCCGGACAGCAGCAGCAGCGCGAAGGCCGCCGCGAGGAGGAAGAGGGCCCCCTCGCCTCCCCTGCCGCCCACCATCGCGTGGAATGAAAACCGGAATTCCGGGATCCTCAGGAGCGACCGCGGCAGGACGCCCGCGTCCGTGTAGAAGGCCTCCATGTCCACCGAGCGGGCGCACAGGTCTCCCAGGACAAGGACCGCGAGGCCCGCCCGGAAGGCCTTCAGGGCGCGGTAGTCGATTCCAAAAAGCCGGGAGACTGATGCGTTGGAGCTTATGCGCTGGGGGGTCCAGATTCTCGGAGGGAACCGGGCATAACCGCGAGAACCAAAAGCCCGTCGTGCGGATCGGCCTCCCGCCGACACAGGATCTCGCCGCTGTCACGGAATGGAGCGGCCCGGCGATAGATCGAGGGCGCCGTGGAGTTGGCTTGCAATAATCATGTTAGCTAACATATTGTTAGCAATAACCCTGTTAGCTTCCCGATGAACCCGTTTCGTTTCGATCGACTGCCCACCGCGACCTCCTTCTTCGACCGTGAAAAGGAGGTCTCTGAAATCGTAAATGCGATAACTGGGGGCGTGAACCTCCTTGTGTACGGCCCCCGAAGGATGGGCAAGACCTCATGCCTCCTCAAGGCGGCCCGCATAGCGGCCGACAAGCACGATGCCGTCTCCTTCTTTGTGGACCTGTCGCTTTACGCGAGCCTGGCCGACGTCACCGAGGCGCTCCTCAAGAACGCCACGCCTGCGCTCGGATCACTCGGGTCCCGCACGGCCTACATCCTAGCCGAAACCGTCAAGGGTCTGGTCCTGAAGCCGAAGGCCAAGGCCTCGGTCGACGGTGGGGTTAGCGGAGTCCCGTCTGTTGATATTGAGATTGGGCTCGAGCTGCGTGGCAAGGATTCGGTCGCCCACAGCAAGGCGCTGATCGACGTATTGGACAAAATCGACGAGCTGGCCGGGAAGAGCCGGAAGAGGGTCGCGATCATCCTCGACGAGTTCACCTTTGTTGAGCTGATAGGGCCCGAAAGAGTCTCGTGGCAGCTTCGGGGAGCGATGCAGAAGCACCAGCACGTCGCCTATATCCTTGCCGGAAGCGTCCAGCACATGATTGACCAACTGCTCGGCGACCATGGCCCCTTCATGGGGATGTTTGGACGCCTGCTGGTCGGTCCAATACCCACCGACCTCATGTCGGAGTGGATCGACACGTCACTCAAGAAGAACGGCATCCACTCCGAAGGGGCCGGCGCCGAATGCGTCCTTCTCGCCGGCCCTCGAACGCGCGACATCATCCAGCTCGCGCGAAGGACCTTCGATGAGGCGAAGGCCAAGGGGATCGCCAAGCCTTCGAGCGTGAAGGCCGGGGTTGCGCTCATCGTCGACGACTTTGCCGAGGAATACTGGCGACTCTGGTCGCCTCTTTCCTCAACCAGCAAGTCGATTCTACAAGCCATCGCGTCGGGACACGGTCGAACCCTGTTCCATAGGGACACGCTCCTTAGGTACGGGCTCATCAGCACCGCGGCAGTAAGCCAGGCGTGCCGAACACTCGAACAAAACCGGGCCGGATCGAGCGGATACAGGCCTCCCATCCTCGGCCGGATCGAGCACGCGAGGGGCCGAGAGTATGTTTTTGACAACCCATTCTTCAAGATTTGGGTCCAGCGCCTTTCATACGGCTAGTTCCCGCCTGGCACCGACGTCATTATCCAGGAGCTCAATGAGCGGGACCGGGAAGCTGTCCTCGTTAATTTCTTGTCTCCAAAAGGACCCGCATCGAGATGATGTCGGAGGCGGAGATTTGGAGAAATGATATAGCACGCAGCGAGTATAGCATTGATACCATAGGAACACGGCGCGAAATATAGTGTCGCACCGATCCGGCGGACCGAAAGCCAGAGTTACCCCCATCCCATTCGCCCCAAGCGCTCCGATTCACGCGGAATGACCCCACCGACATGAGGCTTGCACTGCGCCAGCTGGCCAAGAGCCCGGGATTCATGTTCACCGCCCTGGCGACGCTGGCGCTGGGCATCGGCGTCAACACGACGGCGTTCACGGCGCTCAATCGGCTTCTCCTGCAGGCGCTGCCGTTCCGGGACACCGAGCACCTCGTGCTGATCTGGGGGACCAGCCCCCGCTATGACCACGAGGGCATCGCGCCCGGGGATTATTTCGACCTGCGCGACGGCAACAGCGTGTTCGAGGATGTCACCGCGTATGTGCCCTACGCCTCCGACAGCCTCGCCGAGCCCGGGCAGCCGGCGGCCTACCTGTCCACCGTCCACTCGACCGCGAACTTCTTCAGGATATTCGGCATCCAGCCCCAGCTGGGCCGCACGTTCAACCCGGACGAGGAGGCGCACCTGGCCGATGTCGGCCTCGTCTCCAACTCCTACTGGCACGAGCACTATGGGGCCGACCCCAAGATCCTCGGGCGCACCGTCCGCCTGAACGCGAAGACGGTGACGATCGTCGGGGTCCTCCCGGCCCGGCTGGACGACCCGACGCTCTTTGACCGGCGGATTTCCTTCTGGCTGCTGGATCCCACAGCGATCAACCACGACTTGAGGACCCTGAACTGGTACCGCGTCGCGGCGCGCCTGAAGCCGGGCGTCACGATACACCAGGCCCAGGCCAACCTGAATTCGATCGCCCACAGGCTTGCCCACGACTTTCCGAGGTCCAACGGCAAGCGCGGCTTCAAGGCCGCGTCCTACCCGCCGAACAACATGGGGGACATCGGCTCGGAGATGACGTGGCTCGTGATGGTCCTGGCCGCGCTCGTCCTCGTGATCGCCTGCGTGAACCTGGCCAACCTCCAGCTGGTGCGGACCACGCGCCGCTCGCAGGAGATTGCCATCCGGCTGGCCTTGGGCTCCTCGAAGATGCGCATCGTGGGGATGCTCCTCCAGGAAAGCTTCATCCTGTCGATCGGCGGGGCGCTCTTGGGCCTTGTCGTGGGCAAGTGGAGCAACATGTACGTCGCCACGTATTTTGGGATCGATATGCCGATGGACCTGCGGGTGATCGGATTCACCTTCGCGGCCGCCGCCCTGACGGGGGCCGTGTTCGGGGCCTTCCCTGCCTGGGCGGCCTCCCACGAGGACGTGGGCTCCGCGCTCAAGTCGGGCGGGCGCGGCGCCACCTCGGGCAGGGCTCGCCATTGGTTCCGGCAGGGGCTTGTCGTGCTGGAGCTCGTGCTCGCGCTTACGGTGCTCAGCGGGGCGGCCTTCTTCGTGAGCGGGATCTACAAGCTGACCCACCAGGACCTGGGCTGGACCTCCGACCACACCCTCTTCGGGGAGATCACGCTCGACCATGACCACTTCGGCGAGCAGGGGGACAAACGGTCTGTCGTCTTCGCCGACCGGCTGAGGGAGGTGCTCGAGGCGCTCCCCGGGATTAAGCGGGCGGCGGTGGGACAGGGGTTCCCCGCCTACGGCGGCGGGGGCGACCCCTTCAGGGTCGAGGGCCAGCCCGCCCCGGAGCCTGGGCGGGAGGAATTCGCGGCCTCCGCCAACGTCGGACCGGGGTACCTCGGGATCTACGGCATCCCCATCGTCAAGGGCCGCGACTTCAACGACAAGGACCGGCCGGGCTCGACGCCGGTTGTTGTCATCAACGAGACCATGGCGAAGAAATGCTGGCCGGGCCAGGACCCGATAGGAAAGCGCCTCGGCGGCGCGGATCCCGCGAATCCGAACTGGGCCGAGGTTGTCGGCGTGATGAAGGATTTCCGCGGGGTCTTTGACATGGTGTTCGGGCAAAAGGACGTGATGAGGATGTACCGGCCGTGGGCGCAGAACAGCCACAGGTTCGTGAGCTTTCACATCCGCACGGCGGGACCGCCGGAAGCCATGGAGCAGAGTGTCCGGAAGGCCGTGGCCACCGTCGTGCAGGACATCGCGCTGAGCGAGCTGACGCCGGGCTCGGTGATGGTGGAGGAGAACCTCTCCTACTTCACGTTCCTCAGGAAGGCGCTTGTTGAGCTCTCCGCGCTCGGGCTCCTGCTCTCGGCCGTGGGCATCTACGGGGTCGTCGCCACGCTCGTGTCGGAGCGAACGAAGGAGATCGGCATCCGGATGGCGCTGGGAGCCCAGGCGGAGGCGCTCGTCTGGCTGTTCCTGAGGAACGGCCTGGTCCTCTCGCTCGCGGGCGCCGCAGCGGGGGCGGGCGTCGCCTATGCGCTAATTCGGATCCTGTCCCGGATGCTCCCCTTCCTCCCGGGATTCAATGCGTGGTACATCGCGCCGGTGGCGCTCTTCCTCGTGGCGGTGGCCCTTGTCTCCTGCTGGCTGCCCGCACGGAGAAGCACGCGGGTCGATCCGACGATTTCCCTCAGGTCGGAATAGCGGGGGTGTCGGCCTTCGCGGCGCGGTGGGGGCGGCGGGGAACACCCCATATTTTTTGCCCGGATCCGGGTCTATACTGCGTCACATGAATAAAAACTCATCGTTTGAGACAAAATCGGGCACCCAAGACGAGATCGAGGGCACAGCCAAGAACGTGACGGGCAAGATCAAGGAGACCACCGGCAAGGTTCTCGGAAACCGGCGCCTTGAGGCCCAGGGCGACGTCGACCAGATCCTGGGACACGCCCAGAAGAAGGTGGGCGAGGTCAAGAGGATCCTGGGCCAGTAATCCCTGCAACCAACATGGAAGCCTCGACCTCCGCCGTCATGGACGGCACCAGCCGCCGATTGGGCGATGACGCCCTCGACACTCTTTTCACCGGGGCCCGGACCCACGGCGCGTGGCTGGATCGGGCCGTCGAGGACGATCTCCTGCGCCAGCTCTACGACCTTATGAAATGGGGACCGACGAGCGCGAACTGCTGCCCCGTGAGGATCCTCTTCCTGCGCACCCCCGGGGCAAAGGAGCGGCTGCGGCCGGCACTCATGCCAGCCAACGCTGAAAAGACGATGAAGGCCCCCGTCACGGCGATCATCGCCTACGACTCAAAGTTCTACGAGACGATGCCGCGGCTCTTCCCCCAGATGCCGTCCATGAAGGAGATGTTCGCCAAGTCGGCCGAGCTGGCGGCTTCGACCGCCTTTCGCAACGGCACCCTGCAGGGGGCGTACTTCATCCTTGCCGCGCGCTCACTCGGCCTCGACTGCGGCCCGATGTCGGGTTTCGACAATGCAAAGGTGGACGCGGAATTCTTCCCGGCCACTGGGCACACGCCGGCAGGCTCGGCCGGGAATTTCATCGCTGCAGGGGCCGTGAAGTCGAACTTCCTGTGCAACCTCGGCTACGGGGATGCCGCCAAGCTTCATCCTCGCGGCCCCCGCCTCGATTTCGACGAGGCCTGCCAGCTGCTTTGACCGGCATCGCCGACCCCTCCCAAAATGAAAACTCCCATTGACGAAACATCCCCGGACGCCGCCGTCCACTCCGCCCACCTTCAGCAGCAGATTTCTGCCCTGATCGATCACCTGCGGGAGGACGTCGAGCGCGTGGCCGAGCCGCAATTCCAGGCCCTTCTTGAAACCGGCGCGGAGGTCCTGGGTGGATTGCGCAAGGCGTTTGTGGACTATGGCAGGCACAGCGAGCCCGCCTGGCGCAGCTCGTCCAAGTAGCCGCGTCAAGGCAGGGAGTTTTCGAGCGAGCGCTCCTCGTCAGTATCCTGTTTCGGCGCCCATAGTGCCCTCCTGTCCCTGAGTTCGGAAGGCTAATGTGGGGCGCAACAGAGTCCTTCATGCCCTCGCCCGTCGTCGCCAGCTTGCTGGCGGGAGAGCACTGGGAGCTGGCGACAAACCCAGTTCTTTTTTCGGGAACGGACCCATTTCGAAAGGAGCCCGGCGCATTCGTGCGATCGCGGAGGCCAGATCGGCCAAGTTGAACTTCAGTCGCGCAATGTAAGAAAATTATGGGCAATTAGTTAAAGATATTTTTGGAATAGCGGTTTCGAGGCGGTGAATTGTCGTGGGGTGCGGCGCGGTCCCCTTCGCGCCCCCACCCTTTGAGCCATTTCTTTCAAGCCGCAGGCGCCGGGATCGTCCGGTCATCACGGCTCGCGGTGCCTTCGCGCCGCGGCTGGGCTGGGATCCTCGGCATCCTCGCGGCCATGGTCGCCACGCCGGCGCAGGCGCAATATTCGACCACCACCCTGGACGTCGGGTTGGAGACCGTGAGCATCGCCGTGAATCCGGTCACCGACACGATCTATCTGGGCGGCAATGATACGGATGCGCCGGGGGCTGAGTGGAACAACATAATCGCCATTGACGGGGCCACGAACGCGACCTCCAGCATCGTGGCCGGGGAATTGCCCGAGTTTCTCGACCTGAACCCCGCCACAAACAGGATCTACGTGACCGGCAGGGACGCGACGACCGTGGTTGACGGGGCCACGAACGCGACAATCACGATTCCGAATTTATTCCCCAATGCCGGCACGGCCGTGAACCCGGTCACCAACAAGATCTACCTCAACTGCGGCGAATCCGTGACGGTGATCGACGGGGCCACGAACGCCGCCACGTCAATCCCTACCGGCGGAGGGTACGACCCCGAGGGCATCGCGGTGAATCCGGTGACGAACAAGATCTATGTCGGCAGCTACAACCTCTATGACTCCTCCATTGATCGGTTCCTGCTGGTGATCGACGGCTCGACGAACGCCGTGACCACGATCACGCGCGATTTTACCGGCGGCTTCCTGGTGGACCCGGTCACGAACAAGATCTACGTCAGCGGAGACGATCACATGAGCGTGATCGATGGCGTCACCGAAATCGCCTCCCCCCTGAATACCGGGCCCGACACCTATCCGATGGCTTTGAACCCGGTGACGAACAAGGTCTACGCCATCACCTTCAATGATAACAACCTCACGGTGATCGACGGAGCCACAGGATCGATTGGCACGGTGGCGCTCGGCCGCGGCGACAGCGAGTACGGAATTGCCGTGAACCCGGTGACCAACAAGATCTACGTCGACAATGCCGACACCGGCATCCTGACCGTCGTCGACGGCGCAACGAATGCGACCACGTCGGTCGCCGTTCCGCAGGGACCGGGCCCCATCGCGGTGAACCCGGTCACCAACCGGACCTACCTACTGAACATCTACGACAGCACGGTGACGGTGATCAGCGATACTGCCCAGGCAGGCCCCGCCTTCGCGAGCGGACCCGAGTCACTGGTTGTCAATGCCGGCGCGCCCGTGATCCTGAACGCATCCGCCGGCGGGGCATCGGGCGTGACCTACAGGTGGTTCGCCAACGGCCTGCCTCTTTCGGATGGAGCCGGCATTTCCGGCTCCTCGACGGGCATGCTTTACCTGACCGGGAGCGCGACCCAGGCCGACACGGGAACCTACGCCTGCGTGGCGACAAACGGCGTCGGGAGCACGAGCAGCCGCGCCGCCGCGCTCACCGTCGTGAACACGCCAACGCCGGGCCGGTTGATCAACCTGTCCTGCCGCTCGCTCGTGGGAACCGGGGCCAACGTCATGATCGCAGGATTTGTCGTCGGGGGAGCGGGGACCTCGGGCTCGCAGTCGCTGCTGCTGCGCGCCTCCGGTCCCGCCCTTGTCCCCTTTGGCGTCGACGGAGTCCTTCCCGACCCGGACCTGGAGATCCTAAATTCCGGCTCCACTGTCCCCTTTTCCGCGAACGCGGGATGGGGCGGGGACGCCCTGGCCTCGAGCGCGGCCTCGGCCGTCGGTGCATTCCCATGGGCGGACCCCCAGAGCCTGGATTCCGCGCTGGTCCAAAGCCTGCCAGCCGGGCCCTATACGTCCATCGTCTATGGAGCCAGCGGGGACTCCGGGGTCGCGCTGGCCGAGATCTTCGATGCCACGCCCCCGGGAAGCTATTCACCCGCGACGCCTCGCCTGACCAACATCTCCGCCCGCGCGATGGTGGGCCAGGGCGACAACGTCCAGATCGCAGGCTTCATCATCGGCGGCACGACGTCCGAGACCGTGCTCATCCGGGCGTCGGGCCCCGCCCTGGCACCGCTCGGGGTCTCGGGCGCGCTTGCGGATCCCCAGCTGCAGCTGAAGAATGCCGACGGCGTCGTGGCCTCGAACACGGGTTGGGGAGGCAATGCGCAGATAGCCGCGGCCTCGGCGGCGGTTGGTGCGTTCCCGTGGGGCGCGTCGCCGACCCCTGATTCCGCGATTCTCATCACGCTCCCGCCCGGGGCCTACACCGCCGAGGTGTCGGGCGCCAGCGGGGACACGGGCGTGGCCTTAGTCGAGGTCTACGAGGTGAGATGAGGGGCGCCGGGACCCCCGGTCCCCTGGCCCTCCCTTCTCCCGTTCGGGGGCCGAACCGTGCGTGACTGCGCTCCCCGGGCGTGCAGCATGGCAGCGCCATGGACGAGCCCGCGATTGACGAATGCTTCCGCCTCCTGAAGGTGCGGAGGGGCGCGGATTTCGCGGCGGTGAAGCAGGCCTACAGGAAGAACCTCTACAAGTGCCACCCCGACCGCTTCCAGGGGAAGGCCGACCTGCTTCCCGTCGCCGAGCGCAAGACGAAGCGGCTGGTCCAGGTGTACGGGATCCTCGAAGCCTGGTACCAGGAGAACGGCGGGATCGACGACATCTCCAACCCCCGCGGCGCGCCGACGGGAAAGGCCTGGACCGAGGCCCCGGACGATCCCCTGGATGACGAGGAGGCCTCGCCCAGGCGCCGCAGGTTCTCGTTCGGGCTCGCCGCTGTCGCGGCGGTCGCGGTCCTCGCGGGGTTCGCATGGTGGTTCGGCTCCGAGCCGACCGCCCCGGCCAGGCCCCCGCCGGCCGCGGAGGACGTCTCTGAGGATGCCCCGCCCACGCCGGTGAAAACACCGGCAGCGCCTACGGCCCCGCCCGGCCCGCTCGCCGCGCCGTCCGCGCAGCTCACCGCCATGATCGCCGAGCGGGACCGAATGAAGTCCGCGTGGATCCTGGCCTATACCCGGGCCGCCGAGGCCGAGCGGGGTGCGGCCGAGAGGGAGATGGCTGACGCCCAGGCCCAGTACGACCGCGACGTCCGCGACAGGGCCCCGCAGATCAAGGACGCCCTGGATGAGACGGACCGGCAGGTCGCACGGATGAGGGATGAGTCGACCGCGGAGCGGAAGCGGTTCGCCGAGCAGCTTCGGGCCGACCTGGAATCGCGCAGGCACGACTTCGACGCGTGGCTCCTGGCCCGCGGGCAGGAGGCGGTCGGCATCATCCGGAGGCTCCGGACGCGCGAGAATTCCGAGCTGGGCGTGTTCTCCGACACGGAGGATCCCGGGAAGATCTTCGAGTTCTGGACGGCCGGCGAGGCGGGCGCCCCGGAGATCAACATCGCGGCCAAGACGGGGGTCGCCGTCCAGGAGCCCGACGGCCGGTATTTCCCGCACTTCAGGTCCAATATCTTCCTCTTCGACCCCGAGGGCGGGACGCTCAGGCGGATGATGGAGTCCATCGTGGAGAGGCACGGCGCGCTCATCGCCGACCTCGAGGAGAGGAAGCTCGCGGGCGATTCCGAGCTCGCGGACTGGGACGCGAGGCACCCCGCGGGACCGGTCCAGCTCGGCGCGGCACGGCAGGCGGCCGTCGACGCCCGCGACAGGGCGGTCGAGAGGCTGGCCGGGGCGAAGTCCCGCCTCGAGGCGGCGAGGCTGGCCCTGCTCCCGTCGAGGGCGGACGCCGCGTTCGAGCAGGGCCGCGCGGGGAGGGAGTGGGCGGAGCGCATCGCCGCCCAGCGCAAGACCCTCGCGGCGGCGCGGACCGCGCGCTGAGGCGGGGGTCAGGGCGCCGAGGCCCTCACGTGCCGGTCACTGCGGCGCTCCTCGATCACCCAGGCCGGGTTGGGGTCCTCCTGGCGGCCGGGATCCGCGGCCAGCCTCATGCAGAGGTTGTTCCCGTTGCAGGGCGGCCGCTGGGCCAGGTGCACGCACGGCGAGCAGCTGATCTTGCGGTACACGACCTCGTCGCGCGAGGCCGGCCAGGGCCTAAGCAGCGTCCCCGGGTCGGTCGGCCCCCAGAACGAGACTGTCGGGACCCCGAGGAGCCGCGCAAAGTGCAGCAGGGCGGAGTCGATGCAGAGGAGCTGCTCCGCGGAGCCCATGAAGCGGACGGACTCCTCGAGCGAGAAATCCCCCGCGTGGTTCATGACCGCCGCCCCGGGAACGGCCTTCCGGAGCGCCTCCCCGAACGACTCAAGGTACGCGCGGTCCCCCGGGCTTCCCAGGAGGTGGATCTCGACGGGACCGGGGGACGCCGGGAACCTGAGGCCCAGGATCCGGCACCACTCGTCGACGCGCAGCATGCGCTCCGGCGACAGGTCCGAGCAGCACGGCGCGACGGCGATCCGGCGGGCGCCGCCGGCGGCCGCCTGGGGGGCGATCGAGGCGCGGAAGGCCTCGCGGCAGGCGCCCTCCCCGGGAACGCGGACCCCGAAGAGCGCGGCGATCTGGTCGTAGGCGTGGTAGATCCCGTTCGAGTAGTTGCAGAAGAGGAGGTGGCTCGAGATCCGGCGCCTCCAGAACGAGGTGTCGGTGTAGAACCCGACGCGGTTCCTGGCGCAGGTGAGCAGGCAGAAGACCGTGGTGAGGCGGCTGTGGACCTCCAGGTCGACGATGGCGTCGCTCCGGAAGAGCCGCCGGAGCGCCCCGAGGCCGTCGGCGAGCAGGGTCACGACGCTGTCGTCACGGATGACCAGGATCTCGTCGAAGACGCCCAGGGCCCTCGCGAAGGGAAGGACCGCGGGCGTCGTCACCAGCCGGAATGACTCCAGGCCCTGCGTACCACGGAGCGCCAGGAACGCGGGATAGGCGATCGCCAGGCTGCCACCGCCGAGCATCTTGACCACCGTCAGGGTGCGGCACGGGACGAGGCCGTGCGGCCGGCGCAGCACCTTTCCGAGGACGATCGCCGCGGGCTTCAGGACCACATGCAGGAAGCCGCCGACGTAGTAGTCGGCGATCAGCTTGGTGCGCAGTTTCATGGGCGGAATCACGCCCTAGATATTGCGTTATCCCTTGTGAGCCAATAACAGAAACGGCGTGACTGACGCAATGACTCGCTTGCGCGGATGGATGGGCGGCGGCGTGCTTCGCTCCCTCCTGCTCGCGGTGATCGCGGGGTTCTACCTCTGGACCGCGATCCCGGAGTGGGGTCCCAACGTCATCAGCCGGACGGGCGACGGGTACTACAATCTCCTCATGAGGGGGTTCCTGAAGGGGAGCCTCGCGCTCGACACGCCGGTCGACCCGGCGCTTCTGGCGATGGCCAACCCGTCGGACCCGGCCGAGCGCGGCGACCACGGCCTGCACGACGCGAGCTACTTCAACGGGAAGTACTACCTCTACTTCGGTGCGGCGCCCGTGTTCCTCCTCTTCCTCCCGTTCCACCTGGTGACCGGGGCGTACCTGAACGAGTCCCTCGCCTCCCCCCTCTTCGCCTTCCTGGGGCTGCTCGCGTCCGTCTGGCTCGTGATGGCGGTGCGCAGGCGGTACCTCCCCGGGGCGCCGCTCCTCGCGGCCGCCCTCTGCGTCCCGGCGCTTGGACTCGCCAACCTGATGCCGATCCTGCTGCGGCGCTCGAACGTGTGGGAGGTCCCCATCACCTGCGCGTACCTCTGCCTCATGGTCGGCCTGTGCGCGCTGTTCCAGGCGCTCCAGTCCGTGCGCAAGGCCCGCTGGATCGCGCTGGCGAGCGCGGCCCTCGGCATGGCCGTCGCATCGCGCCCGACGTATCTCTTCGGCTGCGCCGTGGTGCTCGTGCCGGTCCTCGCCTATTACCTGGAGCGGCGCGACAGCCCGCGAGGGATCGCCGACCCCGGCCTGCGGCGCCTCGCGCTGGCGGCGATCCTCCCCCTCGCCGGGGTCGGGCTCCTGATGGCGCTGTACAACTTCGAGCGCTTCGGGAGCGCCACGGACTTCGGGTTCAGGCACCTGATGAACGGCGAGAACGTATGGAAGGAGGAGCTCTTCGCCCCCCGCTTCTTCGCGTTCAACGCCTGGGTCTACGCCTTCGCGCCGGCGCACTGGATCCCGTTCTTCCCCTACGTGTCAGTCGCCCGCCTGCCGCCGGCCCCCGACGGCCACCTGGGGTCCGAGGACCCCTTCGGCGTCATTCCCAACGTCCCGTTCGCCCTCCTGGCGCTGGTCGCCCTATACCTCGCCTTCCGCAGGTCGGCGTGGCCGCTTCGCCTTCGCCTGCTCTGCGCGGCGATCGCGGCCGAGGCCCTGGGGACGGGCCTCGCGACGACCGCGTTCGGCGGCGCGATCAACCGCTACGAGGTCGATTTCGTGCCGAGCCTCATCATCCTGGCCTGCATCGGGTGGCTGGCGCTCATGGACGCCGGCCGGCTGCGCGGCGCGGCGCGGGCCGCGGTGGCCGTCGCCGCCCCTCTTCTCCTGGCGTTCTCGGTCACCTTCAACGTGCTGGCGAGCCTGGGGCACAACGGGCTCTTCAGGGAGGAGCATCCCGCCCTCTACCGCCGGATCGCCCACCGGGGCAACGCCCTGTCGGTCAAGCTGGCGCAGTGGCACGGCACCCGATTCGGTCCCGTGGAGATGCAGGTCGTGTTCCCGGACGACAAGGAGGGGACGGCGGAGCCGCTCCTGGCGACGGGCGTCGCGTTCCTGTCCGACTACCTCGTGGTGCACTACGACTCCCCCGGGTTCGTCAGCCTGGCGCTCGAGCACTCCAGCTACGGCAACTTCATAGGCCCGTCCTTCGAGGCCGAGCCGGGCGCCGTGCACACGATCTTGGTCGAGATGGGCTCCCTCTATCCGCCGCCGGAGCACCCCTTCTTCGACACCCTGACGCCGGTCGAGGCCGAGCTCTGCAAGAAGACGCTCAGGGTGACCGTCGACGGAAAGGTGGAGCTCAAGCGCGACATCCCCTTCTACGACGCGTCCTCGCTCGAGCCGAGCGTGGGCAACTCGGGCGACAGGCCGGCCTACCTGAGGCGCTTCTCGGGGAAGCTCGTCTCGTGGCGGCGCGTGCCGATCGACCTGACGGAGCCCGAGAGGGGGCCCGTGAGCCTGAAGCTCCAGTTCCCGCCCTTCACGGGGATCCGCACCGAGCCGCTCGTGAGCACGGGCGAGCCCAACAACGGGGACCTGCTGTTCATCCGGTACCTTGGCACCAGCGAGGTCTCCTTCGGCTACGACCACAAGGGAGGGGGCGCCATCGAGAGCTCGCCGATCGGGACCGAGTACGACACCCCGCACATCCTCGAGTTTGACAGCGACGCGCTGACGCACCCGGACTGGGCCGCGGGGAGCACCCAGCGGGGGTGGATCCGCCTGCGCCTTGACGGCCGCACCGTGTTCTCCCAGCGCCAGGAGCTCTTCCCCACCCGGCTCGAGAAGGTGACGGTCGGCATGAACCGCTCCGGCTCCTCCGTCTCGACCGCGATGTTCCGGGGCCAGATCCTCGAGACGCGCCGGCTCGGCGTCAACCCGCCGCCCGGGGCCGAGTCCAGCTACGGCCCGCTCGATCTGGAGCTTCGCATGCCGCCGGGGAGCACGAGCCGCCTTCCCCTGGTCTCCACGGGACGGGCCGGGAAGGGCGATGTCCTGTACATCCGGTCGTCGGGGCCGGGGACGGTGCGCCTCGGCTACGACGACTGGGGCAACGGGGTCATCGAGAGCCCGGACATCCCGTTCGCGGCCGAGGCGTCGCATCTTCTCAGCATAAGCATCCCCTCGCTCCTCGCGCCGGGGGCGACCCAGGCCGAGCGGGCCCTGGCGCAGAGCCTGCGCGTCGCGGTGGACGGCTCGCTCGCGTGGGCGCTGCGGGTGCCGTCGCACCCCGCACTCGCGACCGAGGTCTTCTTCGTGTCGAACGGGATAGGCGCCAGCTCCTGCGAGCACGACTTCCCCAAGGGGATCGCGTGGTTCCAGCGAAAGCCCGAGCGCCGGGCCGTGGTCCCGGACAGGGGCGCCGTGGCGCTGCGCCTGCTGCTGCCGCGGGGCATGCCGGACGTGGCCGAGCCCCTCGTGGCGGTGGGGAGGGCCGGGCGCGCCGACGTGGTGATGATCCGCTACGTCGACGACACCCACGTCAGCTTCGCGATCGACCACTGGGGCCGGTCGCTGAAGGCGAGCGGGCCCGTCGCCGTCGCCTACGGCCGCGAGCACGACATCGTGGTCCACATGCCGAACCTGGATCCCGCGGCGGAGTCCGAGGTGGAGGGCGAGGCGCAGGTCGAGCTGGACGGCAAGCCCGTCTGGACCGTGCGCGAGATGTTCTACGCGACCGGCGAGCCGGTCGCCGTCGCCGAGAACCCGGTCGGCGCCAGCTCCTGCGGCGCCGCGTTCTCGGGCGGGCTGATCAAGGTTTCCCGGGAATCCGACGACTAGGCTCCCCGCGGCACAAGGGGCCGCACGGGGATTTCAGCGTTTCGCACCGGTTCCGAGGCGGTCCGACACTAAGGACTTCCCGGGGCGCCCCGTCTGCCCGCAGCCTGCGTCGCGACGCGGCCCACCTAGCCGCGCGGCGGCGCAGGACCAACCCGGCGCCGAGAAGCAAACCCACACCGTATGCACTCCACACCCCGCCTGACCCCCCATGCCCGCCGCCGGAGCCTCGCGCTCGGCCTCGCCTCAATCCTGCTGCTTGCGATAGCGGCGCCGCGCCTGCACGCCCAGGGCTGCGTCCCGATCAAGGAGATGGGCGACACCAGCTCCGCCATCGACGGCGTCTCGACGACGGGGGGCGGCACCGACAAGTGGGACCTCGGCGAGAGCTATGAGCATTTCCGCTCCTATCTCGACTTTGTCGGCAGCCAGAACAACACGCCCTCGCGCAACGCGGCGGGCAACCAGGTGATCAACGTCGTCGACCAGTTCGACACCGCGATCAGCTACTCGTGGGATCCCCGCGACACCGTGAGCCTGGACGTGCCGTACTTCTCGGCCACCCGGTCGCAGCTCGTCAAGGGACTCGGCAGGTTCAGGACCCAGTCGCACGACCTCGGCGACATGCGCATCGGCGTCAGCCGCTGGCTGCTCGACCCGGCAACAAACCCGCGGGGGAACATCTCGATCGGCGTGGGCCTGAGCGTCCCCACGGGAAAGAGCAACGTGAAGGACTATTTCCACACGACGACGGGACTCGTGTACAAGAACGTCGATCAGTCGATCCAGCCCGGCCTCGGCGGCTGGGGCTACATCGGCGAATTCAACGCCTACTACAAGGTGCTGCCGTCGACGACGCTCTACGCGAACGGCTTCTACATGGTGACGCCGCAGGACGTCAACGGCACCCAGCTGGGGGCGTCGACGACGTCGGAGACGGCCTACGACTCGGTCTACGACCAGTATGAGCTCCGCGCCGGGGTCACGCAGCAGCTGTGGCGCTGCTCGCACGGCGTCCTCGATGGCAGCTTCGGCGGCCGCTGGGAGGGTGTCCCGTCCGACGACCTCATCGGCCGCAGCGACGGCTTCCGCCGCCCCGGCTACGTCCTCTCGATCGAGCCCGGCATCGCCTTCGTCATGCCGCACGACTCGGTTTCGCTCAGCGTGCCCGTCGCGGAATACATGAACCGCACGCAGAGCTACCCGGACACCCTGACCGGCGGCCACGGGGACGCCTTCTTTGCAAAGTTCCTGGTGCTGATATCGTACTCGCACCGGTGGTAAGGGACGGCACCCCCGCGCCCATGGCTTCGAACGCAGCACGATCCTGGTGGAGATCGGCGTTCGGCCATGGGCGCGGGTGCGTGCTTGCCGCCCTGCTCGCCCTCGCCGCGCCCGCGCTGGTCCTGGCCGGCGGGGTCCACGAGAAGGGCGCCAGGCCGATCGTCATCTCGCACGGCGACAAGGTCACCCTGGCCGACTACCTCGTGCCCGGAAAGACGACCGTCTTCGACTTCTACAGCGAGTTCTGCCCGACCTGCCGGGCTATCGCGCCGGACATGGAGAGGCTCCACGCGGGCCGCGGGGACATCGCCGTCGTCTTCGTGGACATCAACAGGCCTGGCATGAAGGCCATCGACTGGAAGTCGCCCGTGGCGAAGCAGTACGACCTTCCCTCCACGCCGCAGCTGAAGGTCTTCGGCCCCGACGGCAAGCTGGTGGCCGAGGGCAAGCCCGCCTACCAGCTGGTCACGGGCTGGTTCAAGTAGCGGCGGCCGCCCTAGAGGGCGTCCGTGACGAACCTGCCGAGGCGGCCGCGCAGGCTGCGGCTCAGCGGCAGGCGCGCCCCCGTGCGCAGGATGACGACGTAGTCGCCGTACTTCTCCGACTGCAGCTCCTGCACCTGGTCGAGGTGGACCAGGGCCGAGCGGTTGACGCGGGCAAAGCGGGCGGGACCCAGCCGCTTCTCGATCGAGGACAGCGTCTCCCGGAGCAGCAGGCGCTTTCCGCCGGCCAGGTGGAGGTTGCAGTAGTTGTTCGCGGCCTCGACCCACACGATGTCGTCGGGCTTGAGGAACACGATGCGGCCGTCCGCCCGGAAGGAGAGGCGCTCCGCACGAGGGGTGGCCGACGAGGCGAGGAGGCCCTCGACGCGCGTCCCCAGGTCCCCCTCCCGCCTCGCGCGGACATGGTCCCCCGCGCGCGCGAGGGCCTGGTGAAAGCGCTTCCTGTCAAAGGGCTTCAGGACATAGTCGACAGCGTGCGCGGCGAACGCCTCGACCGCGAACCTCTCGTGCGCGGTCACGAGGATGATGGCCGGGCGCAGCTCCGGCGGCAGCTCGTCCATCAGCTGCAGGCCGGTGCACCCGGGCATTTGCACGTCGACGAAGGCGATGTCCGGGTGCGCGGTCCGGATAAGCTCCAGGGCCGCCACGCCGTCGGCGCATTCGCCGGCGATCTCCACGCCCGGGGTGTCGCCCAGGAAGGACCGGACGCGCTCGCGCGCCAGGGGCTCGTCGTCGGCGATGAGTATTCGAAGGTTGGTCATGTTGTGCGTGTGCCGGCCAGACGCCGAGGGTCCCCAAAAGGTTGCGGCGGCGCCACACGGTGGGAAACCATCTGTGGCTTGACGCCCCGGGCGCGTGGCGAGACGCCCTTTTTTGTCCGTCGAATATCGCCGCGGGCCGTGCGCACGGGCCGCCTTGCGCACGGCCCGAATTGAAACTATCCCCTTGTGAACGGCGCCCACGGCCCCCGCCGCCCAGCCCCCCACCCCCATGAAACCCCAACGCGTCCTGATTGGTGTCCTCCTCGCCCTCGCCGGCTCAGCCGGTCCCGCCCCGGCCGAGCCGCCGGCGGCGCCCGAGGCCCCCGTGCCCGCCCTCGTCCAGAAGATCCGGGCGGAATTGGCCGGGCCGGACACGGAGGACTCGAAGCCCCAGCCCGGGGTGCCCCACGGGGAGTTCATCGAGGGGACGATCACCGACTCGGCGATCTATCCCGGCACCGAGAACGTCTTCAAGGTCTACATCCCCGCCCAGTACGCGCCCTCGGCGCCCGCCTGCCTGCTGGTCCGCCTCGACGGCCTCGGCAAGGACGACCCGACGGTCCTCGACAACCTGATCGCCAAGGGGGCCATGCCCGTGACGATCGAGGTCGGGCTGTCCTCCGGCACGGTCTGGAAGACCCAGGGAAAGGAGGCCTACCGCTGGAACCGCTCCTATGAGTTCGACAGCACGAACGGGGATTTCCCGCGGTTCGTCATGGACGAGCTCCTGCCGAGGGTCGAGTCCCTCGCGACGGCGGACGGGCGGCCCGTCCGCCTGTCGCACGAGGCGAAGGACCGCGCGGTCATGGGCGTCAGCACCGGGGGCATCGGCAGCTTCACGCTGGCCTGGGAGCGCCCCGACAGCTTCAGCCGCGTCTACAGCATCATCGGGACCTTCGTCTCGATGCGCGGCGGCCACGACTACCCCGCGATCATCCGGAAGACCGAGCCCAAGCCGATCCGGATCTTCCTGGAGGATGGCTCGACCGACGCCTGGAATCCCCTCTTCGGGAGCTGGTTCATGGCCAATGAGAACGTGGACGCGGCCCTCACGTTCTCGGGCTACGACGAGCAGCATGCCTGGGGCGTCCACGGCCACGCGGGAGCCCCGGGTAACGTCATCCTCCCCGACGTCATGCGGTGGCTCTGGAAGGGCTGGCCCGCCCCCGTGCAAGCGGGCGTGTCCCGAAATGACATGCTGGTGTCGATCCTCCGACCCGGCGAGGGCTGGGAGCGGGTCGGCGGTGACTTCGCGGGGGCCGCGGGCCTCGCCTCAAACGCGCAGGGCGATGTCATCTTCAACGACCCGAAAAGCCACACGCTTGACCGGATCGGAGCCGGCGGCAGGCCGCACGTGTTTTCCGGGGGCGTCCCGGACCTGGCCGGGGAGGCCTTTGGCCCCGACGGCACGCTGTACGCCACCGTGCCGACCGCCGGGGAGATCGCAGCCTTCGACGCCCAGGGCGCCAGGCGCACGATCGTGGAGGGGATCCGGGGAGGTCGCATCCTCGTGAACAGCGCAGCCGAGGTCATCGTCACCGAGCCCGGCGCCCATTCCGACGAGCCCGGCAGCATCTGGAGGATAGGGGCCGATGGCAAAAAAACGCTGCTCGACCGCGGGCTCCTGGCGGCCACGGGGATCGCGTTCTCGCCGGACGGCACGCTTCTCTACGCGGCGGAGCGCACCAGCGACCGGGTCTACAGCTTCGTGTCGGAGGGCACCGGGGCCCTCGAGGACAAGGAGCCCTATTATTGGCTGCATCCCGCGGGCACGCCCCATGCACAGGGGACCGGGGACCTCGCCGTCGACCAGAAGGGCAACCTCTATGCGGCCACGCCCCTCGGCGTCCAGGTGTGCGATCGCAATGGCCGGGTGCGGGCGATCCTCTGGCTTCCCTACCCGTGCGGCGCCATCCAGGGCTTGTGCTGGGGCGGAAAGGACTTTGACACGCTCTACGTCACCGATGGCACCGCGATCTTCAGGCGGGTCATGAAGGTCCCGGGACATCCGCAGTGGAGCGCGCCCATCGTCCTTGAGATGGCCAGCGCGGGGTGACGGAATTCGGTTTCCGGGGGTGCCGATGGGCGGTTCGTCCCGCTACGGCTCCCGGATCACCAACTTGGGAAACCACCTGCGAAAGTCGCGGGAATTCCTCGTGATCAGCCCCTGCCGGGATTCTGCGAAGCCGCCGATCAGTATGTCCGCGATGGGACGCTTGGGAGCCTTGTCCGTCCGGCGGGCCCCGACGTAGGCGTTCCATGCCGCGTGCGATGCCTCAACGTCGGCGGCACTCCACGCCTCGGAATAGGATATGCCCGAGCCATCCAGGAATCGTTTTTGTTCCGCGATGTCGCCCCCAAACGCCGCCGCGAGCTCGACCATCGTTATCGGCGAGATGGCAAGCCCGTCCGGCAGCAGCTTTTCCAGCAGCGCTGCGGAATGCCTGCCGAATTGGGGGTCGTTCTCGAACAGGTCGAGGATGACGCATGTGTCCACGACCCACATCGTCTATCCCTTCTCCCCCTCGCGGAGTTCCCGCATCCATTCGCTCGTCCGCCTGGCGGGGCCGGCCCGCAGTTTCCGGGCGTAGCCCAGCATCGCCAGCGGACCGGGCGGGGCGTCGTTCTGCCTGAGCACCCGGAACTCGTTGTCGGAGACGGCCGTGAAACTGAGGCGCTGGCCCGGGCGAAGGTTCATCGCCTTGCGCAGGGCGGAGGGAATGGAAATCTGCCCCCGCTCGGTGAGCGTGCTCTGGTTCATGCCCAGATCGTATCATGTAATAATGTCATGTCAAGTATGACGCCATCACATGATACTGGCCCCATATTCCAACTTATTGAAACCCGCGGTAATTGCGTTCGATTGGAAGCCCACTCATCGGTTGATTCATGGCAAGAACGCCCCCAAGAAGCCTGCCCCAATGAAATCGGCCATGCCCGTGAGCGAGCCCCCCACGAAGCGGACGATCATTGCCATTGGCCCGCACGAGCTGGACCTGTTCTTCCGGGGTCCCTCGAGCGGGCCGGAGCGGCTCACGTCCCTCCTGCCGGGCGCCACGTTCTTCATCCCGGACCGCGCCAACGAGGGCTGGGGCGACTTCCTGCGGTCCGCGCGTCCCAACATCCTCGTCACCGCCTGGTCCACCCCCCTCGTCCCCGCCGACCTGCCCGACCTGCAGTACGTCTGCCATGTCTGCGGAAGCGTGAAGAAGACGGTCCCGCGCGAGCTGATCGAGAGGGGCGTGATCGTGACCAACTGGGGCGACAGCGTCAGCGAGGGCCTGGCGGAGGCCGCGCTGCTGCTGGCCCTCTCCGCCCTGAGGCGGAGCCACTACTTCAGCGACCAGATGCACATCAAGCGCGGCTGGCAGATGTACCCGGCGGGGACGAAGACCCTGTTCGAGAGCCGGGTCGGGATCCACGGCTTCGGGGCGTCGGCGCGCAGGCTGGTCGCCCTGCTCAGGCCCTTCCGGGTCCAGGTCTCCGCCTTTTCCCAGAACGTCCCCGACGAGATGTTCCAGAGCCTGGGCGTCAGGCGGAGCGCCTCGCTGGACGAGCTCTTCTCCACCTCGGATGTGCTCTTTGAGATGGAGGCCCTCATCCCGGAGACGACCGGCGTGGTCACCGAGCGCCTGCTGCGCCTCCTACCCCAGGATGCGACCTTCGTGAACGTCGCCCGCGGCGCCCTCGTGGACGAGGACGCCGCCACGCGGCTCGCCGCCGAGGGAAAGATACGGCTGGCGCTGGACGTGTACGCCGAGGAGCCGCTCCCTGCGGACTCCCCGCTGAGGGACCTCAAGGAGGTGGTGCTCTTTCCGCATGTCGCCAGCCCCACCGACGACCGGCTCCACCGGTGCGGCGACTACGCGCTGGAGAACCTCGCGCGGTTCATGCGCGGCGAGCCCCTGGCCGCCCGCGTCAGCCTGGACGTCTTCGACCGGTCGACCTGAGGCGGCCGCGGGATCCGCCGGGCCCGCAGGATGAAGAGGTCTCGCCCTGCATCGCCCGCGCGGCCATCGTCCGTTCGACCCGCAGCCCGACCCCCATGGCGCCCCCCTTCCCATCGATCACGCGCAGGACCTTCTTCAGGACGATGACGGGGATCACCGCGGCGACGTGGACGGCGCGGCTGCTTCCGGCATTCAGCAGGTCGCAGGAGCCTCCCGAAACGATGATTGTCCTCGAGAACGCGATGTTCCGGGCGGAGTTCCACCCCGGGACGGGCTCCCTGTTCTCCCTCGTGGCCAAGGCCACCGGATGGAGCTTCCAGGGCCGGCCCGGCGGGGCGCAGTTCAGCATGCTCGTGCCGCTCGCCGACCGGCGGGACAACATCGTCGTCGGGGCCGAGCAGGCCCGTCCCGCCGTTGAGGCCGGCGCCGACGGCAGGCGGATCGCGTTCCGGTGGGACCGCGTGAGAAGCCGGCACGGCGGGGTCCATGAGATCGGTTTCACGGGCACCGCCGAGCTGGCCGAGGACGGCCTTACGTTTGGCGGCGTTGTGGACAACCGGAGCGCCCTGACCGTCGAGAGCGTGAACTGGCCCTGCCTGGGGAACGTAAGGGCCCCGCGGCCCGGCGGGAAATTGGAGATGCTGGGCCGCGGCTACGGCACGATGCACCGCGACCCGCTCCTGCCCGAGATCGCCGACACCAAGGGCTACTGGGGCACCGCGTACCCCACCCTGCTCAACCCCGTCCGGGGGCGGTTCGTCCTGGTCGCGGCCGAGGCCCAGGGCATCTACTGCGGGCTCCACGACATCGAGGGAAGGGAATTCCTCTCCCTGATGTGGCAGCAGGTCACCGACCCGGGGCCCGCCGGCACCGAGGACGTCGTGATACCCTTCGACCCGGCGGCGAACACGCGCCTTGAGATGGACGTGGCCCGCCTCCCCTATGTCGCGCCCGGGGAGAGCCACACGCTCGTGCCTTTCGTCATGGCTCACTATTCCGGCTCCTGGCACCGCGGGGCCGACCGGTTCAAGTCGTGGCAGAAGGAATGGTACCGTCCCGCAAGGTCCCCCACCTGGATGAGGGACATCCACGCGTGGCAGCAGATCCAGATCAACTCGCCGGAGGGTGAGTTCCGCTTCCCCTACTCCGACCTGCCGGTGTACGCCAAGGACTGCGTCCGGCACGGCGTGAAGGCGATCCAGCTCGTCGGGTGGAACAAGGGGGGCCAGGACGGCGGCAATCCCTTCCACGATGCGGACCCGCAGCTGGGAGGGCCCGACGCGCTGAAGGCGGCCATCGCCGAGTGCCAGAAGCTCGGTGTGAAGATCATCCTCTTCTCGAAGTTCACGTGGCTCGACCGCAGCCTGCCGTGGTTCCGCCAGGAGGGATGGAGGCACGCCGCCAAGGACCCCTACGGCGACGCCATCGAGGACACCGGCTACCAGTACTACACCGCGTCGCAGCTGGCCGACGTCAGCACGCACCGGTTCTCCCCGGCCTGCTTCCAGAGCGCGGCCTACCGCGCACTGGCGTGCGGTGAGTTCGAGAAGGTCGTGCGCATGGGCGCGGACGGGATGCTCTACGACGAGGTCCAGCACCACGGGAGCGCCAACCTGTGCTTCGACCCGGGCCACGGCCACCACGTGCCCGCCTATGTCTACGGCGGCGACGGGGTCCTCGCCGGCGCGTTCCGGCAGATCGCCGACCGCTTGAGCCCCGAGTTCGCCTTCACCGGCGAGGAGGGCTCCGACTGGGTCGCCAACGTCTACGGCCTCTTCTACACCCGAATCCACCCGGACCACGTGCCGTGGGCCCGCTACCTGTACCAGGACAAGGAGATCATGGTCGCGGTCCAGGGATTCGACGACCGCGAGACGATCAACGCGTGCCTCATGCACCGCTACCTGATGAGCTTCGAGCCCTTCAACTTCAAGGGGCGCCTGGACCAGATCCCGAGGACGATGGACTACGGAAGAAAGGCCGATGACTTCCGCAGGCGGTACCGGGCCTGGCTCTGGGACGAGGTGGACGTGCGGGATACCCAGGGCGCGAGCCTGGAGACAACCGCCCCGGACCTCCGGTTGGGCGTCCTCCGCCAGCGCGGGACGGGCCTGCGCGCCGTCGTGATCACAAATCCCGGGCCTGCCGGGTCAGCGCCGGCCGAGGCCAAAGTGACGTTTGCCTCGCCACCGACCGGGTCGCTCCTGGTCGCCTCGCCCGATGCCCCCGATGCGCTCCCGACCGACGGCCGCGTGAGCGTGCCCGCAAGGGGCGTGGTCGTCGTGATGGAACAGTAGCGCCTAGCTTGCCGGCCCGCCGGCGCCCTTCGCCAGCCTGGCGGCCGCGTCCGACCGCGTCCCCGACACGTAGAGGAAGAGGCCCGTCGCCCCGGAGAACCCGGTGCAGAACAGGATGGCGAGGCGATCCGTGGCTGTGTTCGGAACGAACAGGAGCAGCGCCACGAACGCGGAGAAGCCCATCACAAGCTTGCCGATCCCCGCCGTCCGGTAGGTGTCGGAGCCCTCGGCCGCGAGTTCCTGCTCGGTCAGCGGGGTGTCGAAGCGCCTGAAGAAGTCCGCCACCTGCGCCCTGCGCGGCTCGGACATCCTCCCCGGGAAGAGAAAGGAGGCCCCGAGGTACCACAGGGAGCCGACGACGATGTTGAAGACGACGAAGAAGGCATAGTCATGCTCCTGGAAGAGCTGCAGGTACGTGCTGCCGCCCAGCCCCGTGACGAACCCCTGCACCGGGGCGAGCGAGAACAGGAGCGAGAGGACGACCACGAGCGTCATGCTGACGGCGACGGTGGACCAGGCGGCCCAGTCCGGCGCGCGGCGCACGACCAGGCAGAGGACCATCGGGACGGCCACCGGCACCCCCAGGAGCGCGCTGAAGTTCTGCATGAGCTTGAACACGCCCACGTCCTTCCACGTGGTGTACATGATCGCTATCAGGATCGTCACGGCCCCCAGGAAGACGGTCGCCAGGCGCCCGACGAGGACGAGCTCCTTCTCCGACGCCTTGGGCCGCATGAGCGGCAGGTAGATGGAGCGGGTGATGATCGCCGCGCTTCCCGACAGGCTGTCGTCCATGGTCGCCAGCGTCGCGCTGATCATGCCCGTTGCGAAGAGCCCGATCAGGCCCGCCGGCAGGTTGCGGACGGCGATCGCGACGTAGGCCCCCTCGGACGACTTGTAGAGCGAGGGGAAGCTGGCCGCCAGGTCGATCCCCTGGACGCGGGCGACGAGCGGGGGGATGAACCAGATGATGCAGCCGACGAGGAAGAGGCCGCTCCCGAGGAGCGCGGCCTTCTTGGCCTCGCGGCCGCTGCGGACCGACAGGAAGGTCCCCGCCGAGTTCTGGAGCGAGTTGGCGTTGAAGACCTTGTCCAGGACCGCCGCCGCGACGAACCAGGCCCCGAAGCCGTGGATGTTCGAGGCCGTCGGGTTCAGGCTGTCGGGGGGCAGGCGGTGGATCAGGCTCGCCAGGCCCCCGCACTGGCGGAGCGCGTAGAGGGCCACGACGAAGGTGACGGGCATCAGGATGATCGTCTGCAGGAAGTTGCCGGTCGTGACCCCCCAGGCACCGCCGAGCGCGGAGAGGATGATCATGGAGACGCCGCAGACGACGATCATCATGCGGATGTCCAGGTTGAACATGGACCCGCAGATGATCCCAAGGCCGTAGAGCTGGATGCCCGCGACCAGCCAGCCCACCGGGTAGCTCAGCCAGACTGAGAACTGCTCGTTGCCCCGGCCGAGCCGCAGGCGGACGGCCTCCATGCCGATGATCACCCGGATCTGGCGGAACCGGGCCGCCGACCAGGCCCAGTTGGTCAGGAACATGAAGGAGTTCGCAAGGTACAGGACGAGGACAACGATGCCGTAGTCGTACGCCAGGGCCGCCGCGCCCGTGAAGGTCCATGCGCTGAACGACCGCATGAAGCTCTTGGAGCCCACGAGCCACCACGGCATCCGGCCCCCGCCCCTGAAGAACTCGTCGCTGTCGTGCGAGGAATGCCGGTAGAACCACCCCAGGGACGACAGGAAGAGAAAGTAGAACCCGATGACGGCGTAGTCGTAGCCAGTGATCACGTGTGCAAGCCTCGGCCGTGGTCTAGCGGGTCGGCGGCGGCGAAGCGAGACACCAGCGCGGGCCCTCCCGCATGGGGGAAGGCCCGGGGCCGCCCTGGCGGCCCGTCTCGCCGAACGCCTAGAAGTGCAGCGTGAGCGATCCGATCACGCGGCTGGGCAGCCCACGGTCATAGTTGCTGTTGTCGTAGTAGACGTTCGTGACGTTGTCCCAGTTCAGCTTGAGGGAGTACCGGTACTTCTGCCAGGTGCCGTCATAGGCGACGAGGGCGTTCCAGAGCGTGTAGCCCGAGATCAAGAGCGGGTTGCCGGGGCCGGCGAAGCTCTTCGGGCCGGTGTAGTTCGGGCCGCCGGCGACGTAGAACCCCTTCAGGTTCCCGGTGAAGTTGTACCGCGCCCAGAGGCTCGCGAGCCGGCGGGTGGAGTACTGCAGCGGGTCGCCGACCTGGGTCGGGTCCTGGGGGTTCTTGCTCAGGTAGGAGTTGTCGAAGGTGGCCGACGCGTAGATCTGGAAGTTGTTGGTCGGTGAATAGGTGATCTCGGCCGTGGCGCCGTGGCTGGTGGCCTCGCCGATCTGGACCGTCGTCGTGGTGGCGACCCCCGTCACGGGGTCGAACGTGCCGTTGAGCGACTGCACGAGGTTTGTCTCCTTGATGTCGAAGAGCGCGATGGTGGTGGAGATGCGCCCACCCATGAAGTCGGTCTTGATGCCGACCTCCGTGCCCTTGCCGACGATCGGCTTGGCGGGGCCGCTCGGCACGTCATTCGTGAAGAGGCCGAAGGCCTGCGGCTGGAACGACTCGCTGTACGACGCGTACAGGAGGACATCCGGCGTGATCTTGAACCCGATCCCGAACTGGGGCGTGGTGACGGAGGTGACAAAGCCCTGCTCGTAGCCGAACGGCCCGAAGTCGGGGTTGTCCACCGTGACGCTCCTCGCGATCGAGTAGCGGAGCCCGCCGACCGCGATCAGCCTGTCCTGGAGGAACTCGAAGGTTTCCGCGGTATAATAGGCTGCGTCCGAGGAATCTATGCCGAACTCGTAGCCGAGGGGAAGCTGGCCGGGCGTGAAGGACGTGTTATAGTTCCATGTCGAGGGATCATAGAGGTTCCACGACGGGGGGTACTGCGACGGGTCCGCCGTCCTCTGGACCTCGTACTGCCGCGATCCGTCCCAGTAGGCCCCGAAAACCGGCTTCCATTTCAGCCAGCCAAAATCGTAGTTGCCCGCCAGGTTGACCATGTAGTTGTAGTTCTGGTTGCTGTCCAGTTGGTACCTCACGCGGCGCCTCTCCAACGGGACCGTCCCGTCGGGATTCGCCACGAGATTGGAGACGCCCGTGTAGAGCTCGTCGACCGTCGACCTCTGCCACTGGTAGCTTCCGCGCAGCGTCCAGTGCTCGCCGAAGCGGAGCGTTTCCACGGCGTCGAACACCTCCTGGTTGGTATGCCTCCAGTCGTTCGAGCTCAGGAAGTTGAACGACTGTGGAAGGGGATTCGGATAGATCACGTTGACCCCGAGGTCCTGGAACGTGTTCGGGTCCAGGACGTCGATCTTCTTGAAGATCTGCGGGCTCTCCTTGCGGAAGAATCCCTCGTAGCTGACGGTGAGCTCGGAGTTCTTCGAGGTCTTCCAGGTCATGGTCGGCGCGATCTCGTAGTCGCGGGACTGGTAGGGATGGTACCACTGGAACAGGTTCTGATACTCCGCATTGAGCCGGAAAAGGAGCGTGTCCCCGACGAGCGGCTGGTTGATGTCGACCGACCCGCGGTAGAAGTCATAGCTGCCGGCCTCGACCGTGATGTCCGTGAACGCCTTGGGCTGCGCCGTCTTCGTGATGTAGTTGACCGTGCCGCCCGGCGAGATGGCCCCGTAGAGGAGCGAGGCGGGGCCCTGGACGATCTCGACCCGCTCAATGTTGACCGTGTCGGCGATGTAGTAGGCCCCGGGGATGCCGTTCCTGAGGGGATACTGGGGGAAGCCGTCGATCACGTACTGGGCGTTCCCCCCCGTGAAGTCCGACGACGCGCCGCTCACGCCGGGGGCGTAGCGGATCGTCCCCAGCAGGTCGTTCTGGTTGATGTCCGCTATGAACTGCTGCGTGAAGGCGCTGATCGTGAACGGCAGGTCCTTGATCGGCGTCTCGATGAGGGTGGCCGAGACGGAGTTGCCGGCCCGGTAGCCCTGGTCCGCCTCGGAGGTGACCTCGAAGGGGTTGAGCTGGATCGGCTCCTGGCTCGAGGCGGCGGAGCCCGACGAGGGGGACGTGGAATCCGCCTGGGCCCAGGCGACCGTGGAGGCGAGGATCCCCAGGCACGCGACTGCCGCGTGAAGGGCCCTGGCCGTTGATAGCGGTGCTTTGTGATTCATGGTTTGCTTGAGTCTAAGGTGCGGTCGTTCGGACGCGTCTCGGATGCGTGTCTCGGGATGTGTCCGCAGTGAGGTTGGGGTTATGGGAGCTGTTAAGAGACCCAAGTCGTACTCACCGCAAACCCGGCCTTATACAATCAATTGAATCTCCGGCCGTGAAATCAGGGGCCGCGAACGCCGGGCCGGGGGATATTGTCATTGTCAAAAATCGCGCGGCCTTCAATCAGTTGGAAATGGCCGGCCCCGTCACCCAAAAGGAGATCGCCCGAACCCTTGGCCTGCACCCGTCGACCATCTGCCTCGCCCTGAAAAAGGACCCGCGCGTGCCGAGGTCCACGATGGAGGCCGTCGAGGAGGCCGCGAAGCGGCTGGGCTACGTGCGCGACCCGATGCTGGGGGCGCTGTCGGCGTACCGCAACGCCCGCCGGCGCAAGGCGTTCCACGGGACGCTGGCGTGGCTCGTGAGCACCTCCCCCGAGTACGACTGGCGCAGCTTCAAGGACTACGCGGACTACTTCGAGGGGGCCCGCCAGAGGGGCAGCGAGCTCGGCTACCAGCTCGAGATCTTCGACCTCAACAAGCACGAGGAGAACCCGGGCCGCCTGCTCGGCATCTTCCGCGCGCGCAACATCCGCGGCGTGATCGTCTGCCCGCAGCCGCAGATAGACACGGTGCTGAACATGAGCTTCGAGCACCTCTCCGGCGTGACGCTCGGCTACACGCTCAAGAGCCCCGCGCTCCACTCGGTCACGGCCTACCACTACGCCTCGGTGCGCGAGATCTGCGCCCGCCTGCGCGCGCTGGGCTACCGGCGCATCGGCTACATCATCCCGAGCGAGCACGACTCGCGCCTGAACGGCGCCTTCCTCTCCGCGTTCCTGCTCGAGCAGTCGTCGATGAGGCCGGCCGACCGCATCCCCCCCTTCACGGACTCCTTCCGGGCGTCCTCGCCGTCGCCGTTCCGCGCGTGGCTGAGGAGGCACAAGCCCGACGCGCTGATCGCGGCGAACTACCAGGCGGCCCTGCTGACCGAGGCGTTCAAGCTGTCGGTGCCCGGCAAGATCGGCGTCGCGATGGTCGCCATCATCGAGGGATTCCATGAGTTCTCGGGGATAGACGAGAACTCCGTGCGCATCGGCAGGACCGCCGCGGAGGTGGTGGTCTCCATGGTGGAGCACAGCGAGACGGGCATCCCCCTGCATCCCCAGAGGATCCTCGTCCAGGGCCGCTGGCACGAGGGGTCCTCGCTCAGGCCCGGCCGGGTCGACGGGGACGCGGGCGGGGCGCCGCGCGCCACGCTCACAGCGCGCCCATGAAATTGAAGACCCGGTCGTCGTGCCCCGGGAGGAACTCGTGGCCGAAGTCCGGGTACACCACGAGCTCCTTGTCGGACCCGATCTTGTTGTAGGCGGCGAGCTGGGTCGAGGGCGGGCAGATCGTGTCCATGAGCCCCGTGAACATGAGGACCTTGGCCTTGATCCGGGGCGCAAGGTGCTGGCAGTCGATGTAGCCGAGCTTGGTGAACAGCTCGGCCTCGCGCTCGTGGCGCGGGTCGACCTTCCTGAAGAATTCCTTCAGCTCGCCGTAGGCCTCCGCGGCCAGGTCCATCTCCCACACCCGCTGGTAGTCGCACAGGAACGGGAATGCCGGCGCCGCCCGCCTGATGCGCGGCTCGAGCGCCGCGCAGGCCAGCGTCAGGCCGCCGCCCTGCGAGCCGCCCATCGCGCCGACCCGGTCCGGGTCCACGCCCTCCATGGCCATGACGATCCGCGCGAGCTGCGCGGAGTCCAGGAAGATGGAGCGGAAGAGGAGCCTTTTCGGGTCGCTGTCGGCGAGGCCGCGGATCAGGTGCCCGTGCAGCGTGTTGCCCCCGGTCCCTCCCCTGTCCTCCGATTTTCCGCCCTGCCCCCTGCAGTCCATGGCCGCCACGCAGATCCCCTCGCCGACAAGGCCCAGCTTGTCACTCCAGCTCCCGCTGCTGTCGCTGTAGCCGTGGAACTGCAGGACGGCGGGAAGACGGCCCCCGGAGCTGCGCGGCCGGAGGAACTTCGCGTACACCCTCGCCCCGCCGACGCCGGTGAACCACATGTCGAAGCACCGGGCGGCGTGGGTGGAGAGCGTGTCGTTGGGGACCAGCTCCACCTGGGGGTCAAGGGCGTGCATCTCCGCCAGCGAGCTGTCCCAGTAGGCGTCGAAGTCCTTGGGCCTTGGGTTCAGGCCTTTGTAGCTCATGAGCTCGGGGAGGGGTTTGTCGACGATCGGCATGGGGATTCAGGCGCGATGTTTTCCCCTTTCACCCAGAAGGCAAACCCAGGGCGGCCGCGTTCAATTCATTGTAAGGCGCGCGCCTTGTCGCGGGGCGCAGGGCCTGACGGCATCGGGCCCTGATGACTTCGCCCACCTCTCCATGAAAAGAATCCCCATCGCCCTCCAGCTCTGGTCGCTGCACGAGGACTGCGCGCGCGACTTCGCCGCCACCGTCTCAGCGGTGGCGAAAATGGGCTACGGGGCCGTCGAGCTCGCGGGCTACGGCGGGCTCGATGCCAAGGGAGCCAAGGCCGCGATCGAGGCCGCGGGCCTGAAGGTCGCCGGGATGCACTTCCCTATCCAGGCCTTCAACGACGACACGGACAGGATCATCGGCGACGCGCTCCTCATGGGCGCGACGGACGTGACCTGCGCCTGGTGGCCGGACACGCATTTCGTCTCGCCCGGCGCGTGCGAGGAGATCGGGATGCGCCTGGATGGGATCGGCGCGCGGATGCGCGCGTTCGGGCTCAGGTTCAGCTACCACAACCATGGCGGGGAGCTGAGGCTCCTCGGGGGACGCACGGCCCTCGAGTGGATGCTGGGGGCCTCGGAGCCCCGCAACGTCGCCGCTGAGCTGGACGTCTACTGGGCCCACTTCGGCGGGGCCTCGCCCGGCGCGCTCCTGCGCTCCCTCGGCGCCCGCTGCCCGCTCGTCCACCTGAAGGACGCGTCGGAGATCGGCCGGGGGCCCGTGGACTTCCCGGCCGTCTTCGCCGCCATCGACTCCGTGGGCGCGGCCGAGTGGCTGATCGTCGAGATCGACACCTACACGCACACGCCGCTCGAGTCGGTTCGCGAGTGCCTGGACACGCTCCGGGGCTGGGGCCGCGCGTGAGCGCGGCGCCGCGCTGGTGGCTGGCGGCTACCGGGGCGCGAGATACCGCTCGATGACGTCGCGGGTGTCGAGATCGGTGAGCTGGTACTCCCGGGGGGCGGTCTTCATGGTCCAGGCGAAGGCCCAGAGCGAGCTGACCGGTATCGCCACCGTGTAGCGCCGGACGCCGTCGATCGCCTCCGGCGCGAACCCGGGCATGCGAATACCGGAATCCCCCGTGGCCTTCCGGGCCATCTCGAGGAGCTCGCTCCCCGGCACGGTCATGACCCCCACGGGCACGTTGCCAAAGAGGGGGGCGATGTCCGCCACGCGCGTGACCCCGACATCGACGGGCGCGGCATCCTTGGTCCCGTAGACGCCCACCAGGGCGTAGTCGGAACCCGTCGCGCGCCGAAGCGCCGACGCGAGCTCGGCGGAGAAGCCGTCCGACGTGGCGAGTGCCGGGCCCACGAGGGGCGAACTCTCGCGCCCCCCGACCCACTGCCACCGGGAATCAAAGCCGCGGGAGGCCACGAGCGTCGAGGCGGACACCACGACGAGGTCGGCGCTGAGGGCGCTGGACGAGAAGGAGCCGCTGCCCGACATGACGAGCGGGATGACCGACTTTGCGCGGTAGGCCGCCGGGTCGTCGGAAGCGACCCAGAAGACGAGCCTGCCCGGCGCCAGCGGGTTGTAGTGCACGAGCCCGATCGCCAGGGAGGCGCCCTGGAAGCCCATTCCGTCGCTGCAGGTCACCCTGCCCTTCTCCAACTTCACGGGAAGCGCGCCGGCCATCCGGCCGACGACGCTGTTCTGCTCAGCCGTGCCGATGAGGACGAGGTGGCAGCGCTCCAAGTCGGAGGCGGTGACATCGGCGTCGGCCTTGACCCGGAGATGGCCGTAGAGGTTCTGCGAATTGGGCGTACCCTCGTCCCCCGCCTCGCCGCTGGCGTCCGGCCAGGACGGGTTCGGGCTGGAGCTCGCGGCGTCCGCGGCCGCGCGCAGGGCCGCCTTCTCCGCGTCCGTGCCCGCCGTGCCGTAGACGATCAGGAGGGGCTCGCCGTCGTAAAGGAGGCTCGCGCTGCCCGGCGTGTGGAGCCGGAACGCCGGGGCCTGCGTCACCGCCTCGAATTCCCAGCCCTTCGCACCGCGAGCGAGGACGACCCGGTCGGGAAGCGGCGCCGGCAGGACGATCGGGACGGCCCCGTCCACCGAGACGCTGAGCGGAAGACCCCGGTCGAGGGGCGAGTCGGCGGTGATGAGGCTCAGGCGCGTGATGTTCGTGAGGCTGGCGAAGAGCGAATTTGCCTGGCCCGCGGCCAGGACGAACCGCGCATTCCTGGCCTCGGGGCCCCACTCGGCGATCTCGGCCCACCAGCCGCGGACAGCGGTGCCGTCCGTGGCCGTGTAGTCGATCCGGCGCACCGTCCGGGAATCGGGCCTGACCTTGTCCTTGACCCACGCCGTGCCCCGCTCGTTGCCCTCCTTGTAGTCCCACACGGCGTGCCCGTAGCCGTTCGTCTCGTCGAAGACCACCTGCCCGCCGAGCTCGCGGAGGCGCTCCAGCGGCCCTCGCTCGTGGAGGATGGAGACCACGGGGTCGTCGGCGCTGTGGGTCGAGTAGATCGGCAGCGTCACGAGGTTGCCCATCGGGATCGTGCTGGCGAAGCCGCAGCTCGGGCGCCCCGACGCCCACAGGTGCGGGTACCGGGAGCCGAGGCGGTAGGTTCCCCCTCCCCCCATGCTTCCCCCCCTCAGCCCGACGCGGCTGGGATCGATCGACCAGTGGGCCTCGACGTAAGCGATGGCCTGGAGCACGTCGGCCTCCGACAGGTCCCTGAAGCCCCCGTCGCGCGCGCGCCCCAGAACCGACATCTCGAATCCCCCGGGATGGGCCGCCATCGCGGTCGCATGCTCGAGGTGGTTGCCGCCCGAGCCGTGCATGTAGACGCTGAGCGGCGCCGGGTGGCCCGGGTCATAGTCCGTCGGGATCGCCATCTTGAAGGGCTGGCCGGAGTCGTCGACCGGCGACTCGTAGGCCCACTCCTGCACCCCCGTGAGGGTGCCCAGCACGCCCGGGTTGGCGGAGATCCTCAGGGCCCATTCGTCGAGGCGCGCCGCGCCCGCGGCGGCCTCGGCCGACGCGGGGCCCTTCCTCTGCGCGGCGGAGGCCGCCTCGAATTTCAGGAACTTGAGCCATCCCCGGTAGGCCGCGAGGTCCTGCCTCGACAGGGCAGCGTCCGCGTCGCCGAGGGCCTGCGCCAGGCTGACCGCCGGGACTGCGGGCGCCGCCGGTGCGACATCCGCCGCGGCGCAGGCGCCGCAGCAAAGCGCAAGCGCCGCCGCCGTGTAGAAACTGTGAGCGAGCCTAGGGATGCCCCCGATCCTTGTGCGCCCGGGCCCCCATGCAAGGCCGGCAAAATCCAATCATGTGAACACGGCGTCCCCGGCGGGGGTTTCCCATCAACTGATTGAATAGCCCACGCGTTGTCGGAAGGGCCCGTTGCCGCTGGCATCGGCCCGTGACCCGGCACCGCGCAGAGCCCACGGCGACCCACCCATGAGGGCCATCGGCGTCGACATCGGCGGCACGAAGATCGCCCTCGGGGCCGTCGATGCGGAGGGCAACGTCGTCCTGCGCGCGTCCCTGCCAACGGAGGCGGGACTTGGGTTCCCGCACGCCGTGGATCGGGTGTGCCGGGCCATCGACGGCATCCTGGAGCAGGCGGGTTGGGGCGCCGGGGAGCTCGCGGGCATCGGGATCGGCTGCGCCGGGCCCGTCGACCCCCGCCTGGGGCTGATCAACAACCCTTACACCCTGTCCGGCTGGGACCGCTGCGACATCGTCACGCCGCTGCGCGAACGCTTCTCGGTCCCCGTCCACCTCGAGAACGACGCCGACGCGGCCCTCGTCGGCGAATGCTGGATCGGCGCGGGCCGCGGCTGCGACCCCGTCGTCATGCTCACGTTCGGCACCGGCGTCGGGGGAGCGGCGATGATCGGCGGCAGGATCCTGCGGGGCGCGAACGGGGAGCACCCGGAGATGGGCCACGTGGCGGTGAAGGCGGACGGCCCCGAGTGCTACTGCGGTATCCGGGGATGCCTCGAGTCGCTGGCGTCCGGCAGCGCGATCGCCGCAGCCGGGACCGAGGGCGGCTACCGCGACATCGCAGCCGTCTTCAGCGCTGCGGAGAAGGGGGAGCTGCGGGCGAAGAGGATCTCCGAGCGGGCGCTCGATGCGGCCGCCACCGCGGCGTGGACCCTCTTCCACTCCTTCCTCCCCCAGCGGCTGATCCTCGGCGGGGGCCTGATGGAGCGACTCCAAGGGCCGTTCGCGGCGGCGATGAACCGCAGGCTGCAGCCCGCCACGCAGTTCTCGCATTCCAGCTTTGCCATCGTGCCGGCGGCCCTTGGGAATGACGCCGGCATCGTCGGCGCCGCGCGGATCTGCCACCGGCCCAGCCATTCAACCAAGACCCAATCATGAAGGAATACGTCAATGTGGGAATCATAGGCTCGCGGTTCGTCTCGACGATCCACGCCGAGTCCCTGCGCTCCTGCGCCCATGCGCGCATCGTCGCCGTCGCGTCGCCGACGATCGGCCACGTCGAGGAGTTTGCGAGGAAGCACGGCATACCCAGGCATTTCACGGACTACCGGGAGCTCCTCGCGCTGCCCGAGGTGGACATGGTGGTCGTCGGCGCCCCCAACAACCTTCACTGCCAGATCGCCGTCGACGCGGCGAGGGCCGGCAAGCACGTCGTCATGGAGAAGCCCCTCTGCCTGAACCTCGCCGAGGCCGACCGCATGATCGACGCCTGCCACGCGGCCAGGGTGAAGCTCATGTACGCCGAGGAGCTCTGCTTCGCCCCGAAGTACGTCCGGCTGAAGCAGCTCCTCGACAGCGGGGCCATCGGCAAGGCGACCCTGATCAAGCAGTGCGAGAAGCACGACGGCCCGCACGCCCCGCACTTCTGGGACGTGGACCGCTCGGGCGGGGGCGTCACGATGGACATGGGCTGCCACGGGATAGAGTTCTTCCGCTGGATGCTGGGCCGGCCGAAGATCACGTCCGTCTACGCCCAGATGAGCACGCAGGTGCACATGGCGAAGACGAAGGGGGACGACAACTCGGTCATCATCGTCGAGTTCGAGGACGGCACCATCGGCGTCGCCGAGGAGAGCTGGACGAAGCTCGGGGGGATGGACGACCGCTCGGAAGTCCACGGCTCGGAGGGCGTCGCCTACGCGGACCTGCTGCACGGAAACGCGATTGAGACCTACAGCGCCCGGGGCTACGACTACGCCGTTGAAAAGGCGGGTTCCACGAAGGGCTGGAGCTTCACCATCTTCGAGGAGGCCTGGAACTACGGCTTCCCTCAGGAGATGGAGCACTTCGTCGACTGCGTGCGGCTCGACAAGACGCCCTTGGTCACGGGCGAGGACGGCCGCGCCGTCCTCGAGGCCATCTTCGCCGCCTACGAGTCGGCGGGCACCGGCAGGAAGGTGCTCCTGCCGTTCAAGACGACCGCCGCGAAGCCCCATGACCTCTGGCGGCGCCCCTGAGCGGGCGCGAAGGGGGAACCCGTGAAGGCGACGCGCCACCCGCATGCCCTTCCCTAGGAAATTCATCTGGGGCGCCGCGACCTCGGCCTACCAGATCGAGGGCGCCACGCGCACAGATGGGCGCGGGGCGTCCGTCTGGGACGCGTTCTGCGCGCAGCCCGGGCGCGTGAAGGGGGGCCAGAACGCGGACGTCGCCTGCGACCACTACAACCGGCACCGGGAGGACGTCGCGATGATGCGCGCCATGGGCCTCAGAGCCTACCGGTTCTCCGTGGCCTGGCCGCGCGTGATGCCCAGGGGCCGGGGCCGGGTGAGCGAGGCGGGTCTCGGCTTCTACGACCGGCTCGTCGACGAGCTCCTCGCGGCCGGTCTCGAACCCTGGGTGACCCTCTTCCACTGGGACTACCCGCTCGCGCTGTACAGGGAGGGAGGATGGCTCAGTCCCGAGAGCCCGCGCTGGTTCTCCGACTACACAGCGGTGCTCGTGGACCGGCTTTCCGACCGGGTCACGCGCTGGATCACGATGAACGAGCCCCAGTGCTTCATCGGGCTCGGCCACCTGACGGGCACCCAGGCACCCGGGGACAAGCTGCCGATGAAGAAGGCCCTCCTGGCGGCTCACAACGTCCTCCTCGCCCACGGCCTAGCCGTCCAGGTGATCCGCAGCCGCGCGAAGCGGGCTTCCTTTGTCGGCATCTCCCAGACGGGCGAGGTCGGCCTCCCGGCGACCGGGTCGCGCAGCGATGTGTCCGCCGCCCGCGAGGCCAACTGGAGCGTGGCCGACGGAAGCCTCTTCAACATGGCGTGGTGGACCGACCCGATACTGAAGGGGCACTATCCCGAGCAGGGATGCCGGGCCTACGGCAAGGCCGTCCCCAAGGCCTCCGACGCCGACCTGGCCACGATGCGCCAGCCCCTCGATTTCCTCGGGCTCAACATCTACCACGGAAACGCCTTCAGGCGCGGGAAAAAGGGGCCGGAGGCCGTCGCGAGCGACCCTGGCGACCCGAGGACCCACTACGGGTGGCCGGTCGCGCCCGCCTCCATGTACTGGGGCCCCCGGTTCGCCCACGAGCGCTACGGGCTTCCCCTCGTGATCACCGAGAACGGGATGGCCAACCTCGACTGGGTGGCCCTGGACGGGCACGTGCACGACCCCCAGCGGATCGACTACCTCGGGCGGTACCTGGGCGAGCTTCGCCTGGCCATCGACTCGGGCGTCCCCGTCCTGGGTTACTTCGCCTGGTCGCTCATGGACAACTTTGAGTGGTCCGACGGCTACAACTACCGCTTCGGCCTCGTGCACGTGGACTACGCCACGCAGCGCCGGACGCTGAAGGATTCGGCGCTCTGGTACCGCTCGATCATCCGCTCCAGGGGTGGGGCGCTCGAAGTGGCGGCCCGGGCCTAGGCGCGCCGGGGCGTCCCCTACCACCAGGACCGGGACGAGGCCGAGAGCAGCGCCTCCTCGAGCGGCGGCAGCTCGGGGTGCCACTGGCGCTCCCACTCCAGGCTCACCGCTCCCGTGTAGCCCGTGCCGAGCGCCGCCCGCAGGGACGCCATCGGGAAATCGCCGGTCCCGGGAAGCACGTAGCGGCGGCAGCCTCCGTCCGCGGGGCGGCTGTCCTTGACCTGCATGTGGACCACGCCAAGTCGGATGGCCGGCCAGGTGACGGCGGGACTCTCCCCGCCGTTCGCCCACGTGTGGTGCGTGTCCCAGAGGATGCTGGCGCCGGGCACCACCGCGCGGAACCGCCCGATCGCCGCGGCGCTCGACAGGGCGTCGTGGGTCTCGACGGCGATGTCGGTTCTCCATCCCCGCGCCGCCCGGAGCGCGCGCCACCGGGCGACGACGGCGGCCGCCCGGTCCAGCTCGGGGCCGCTGGCGCTCTTTCCCCCGTCGAAGACGCGCAGCCAGGGCACGCCCAGGGCCTCCGCCCAGGGCGCGAACTCGAGGAAGGTGTCCACGTCGGCGTCGCTTCCGTCCATGAGCCTGAGGGACGTGCAGAGCGCGACCACCTTCACCCCGGAGGCCGCGATCGCCGCGGCGATCGCGGCGGGGGATTCCCCCCGCCCCCCGAAATACGCGGGCAGATCCAGAGAGCCCGCGAGCACCCTAATCTCGACGGCGGGGATGGCGTGGGCGCGTGCCAATCCCAGGACGCCCTCCAGGCCGAGCTCCGGGCAGCCCAGCGTTGAGAACGCGCGGACATAGCCTTGGGCTTCGCGCCCGGGGTTCGGGGTCTGGTGCGGGGACATGCTGCGTGTTGGCCGCAGACAATGGCCTTCCCCGCGCCGGCACCGCGATGCGAAAACGGAGTAATCCCGCGCATCGGCGCCAAGCGGCGGATTTCAACTTATTGCTCTCGGGGGCGCTTGCCCGCGTGGACGACAGCGGTCAGCATGTCTCCCCCACCCCATGA
>CAZDZL010000035.1:0-6793 GCA_964509885.1 uncultured Opitutaceae bacterium
GTCTACCGCGACGCGAGCGAGTGGGTGGACCTCTCGAAGGTGCTCGCCTCGACGGTCGAGGAGGGCAGGAAGGGCCGCTTCGTCGAGCAGAACAGCGCCCGCTACGCCGAGCGGTACCAGTGGGCGCTCGCGCAGGCCCTCGTCTGCCTCATCGCGAGCTTCTGGCTGGAATTCCCGGTCCGCGCCAAGTCCAGGGAGATCCGCCTGAGCGCCCCTGCGGGTCCCGCGGGCCGTGCCGCCGCGGCCACCGCGACGGCGTGCCTGGCCCTGCTCCTCCTGCTCGGCGCCGCTCGCGCCGTCGCCGCCGACGACGCCCAGCCGGACCCGGCGGCCTCCCTCTCGAAGATCGTCGGGCGCCTCTCGGCGAAGGCCGACTGCAGCCCCCAGGACTGGTCCGAACTCGGCCAGGAGACGGTCACCTGGGGCCAGCACGTCAAGTCGGGCAGCAAGCCCGTCCCCGAGGGCCCCGTGCGCGACGCGCTGCGGGCGGTGGACAACGGCGAGCGCTCCGACGCGAAGGCAGCCGACTGGCCGCGCATGAGGTCCGAGCTCGAGGACCTGCTGAAGAAGCCCGATGACAAGGACCAGAACCAGCAGAACAAGGATCAGGACCAGAAGCAGAACCAGAATCAAAAGCAGGACCAAAAGCAGGACCAAAAGCAGGACCAAAAGCAGGATCAGAAGAAGGACCCGAAGAAGGACCCCCAGCAGCAGGACGCCAAGCAGGACAAGCCCAAGGACCAGGACCAGCAGGGGTCGAAGCCAGACAAGCCGCAGGACTCCAAGGACCAGAACGATTCCCAGCAGAACAAGCCGGGCGAGGAGAAGAAGCCGAGCCAGGAGAGCGCCTTCGGCGACATGAAGAAGGGGGCCCCCACGCCCCCGCCGAGGGAGGAACCCCGCGGCTCGATGCAGAAGGTGGGCGGCGTGAAGAAGGACCAGCCCGAGGATCCCGCGCGCAACAACCCCGAGCTCGCCGTGCCGCTGGAGAAGCTGGAGCAGCTCAAGAGCCAGGACTCGCCCGCAGAGCTCTTCGGCATGATGCGCAAGGGCGAGCCAACCCCCACGCCCGCGAACACGGGCAAGAACTGGTGACCCGCATGCGACGCCCTCCCACGCAGACGCTCCTCATGGCCCTGGCCCTCGCCGCGGCGCACGCCGCCCTGGGCCAGTCCATCCACTGGGACCCGCCCGGCGGCACCCTTCCCTCGGGGGAGGTGTCGTCGCTTCGCCTCGTGTTCGACGACTGCTCGCCCGACGACACGCCGGCGCTGCCCAAGGTGGAGGGCCTCCGGATCGACTACCAGGGGCAGTCCAACAGCTACTCGATCATCAACGGCTCCTTCTCGAGGAACGTGTCCATCACCTATTCGGCCCTGATCACCCGCCAGCAGGGGGTCGAGATCCCCGAGTTCACGGTGAAGACGAACAAGGGCCCCATACGCGTGCCCGCGGCCCACTTCACCACGGCCGGCGCGACGGTGGGCTCCTCGGGGATCGCGCTCAACGAGGCCGCAAACGCGACCCTCACCCCGTCGACCGACAGCGTGTGGGCCGGCGAGGTCTTCGACCTGAAGTATGCGATCGACGTGGCGGCGGGCTACTACCCGAGCTGGGGGCGCGGGACCTTCGAGTGGGACCCGAGCCCGCTCGTCACCGAGGACTGGAGCCAGCCCGAGCCGTTCGAGACCCACGACGCCGCGCCGAGGACCGGCCTGGCCTACCACACCCGCGCGATCGCCCCCGCCGCCGGCCGCGTGCGCCTTAACCCGACCAGCCAGCTGATCAGCCTCAACGTGGGCGTGACGGGCTTCGGCTTCTTCCAGCAGCGCCAGTACCAGCAGTTCGCGGTGCCCGACTCGCCCGTCTCGATCGACGTGCGCCCTCTGCCGCCCGCGCCCGCGGGGTTCGCGGGCGCCGTCGGCGAGTTCAGCCTCTCCTCCAAGGTCGTGCCGCTAGAGGTGAAGGCGGGCGAGCCCATCACGTGGACGGTCGAGCTCTCGGGCTCCGGCAACTGGCCCGAGATCCGCGGGCTTCCCTCGCGCGAGGCGCCGGGCGACTTCCAGGTCATCCAGCCCAAGCCCAAGCGGACGCAGCCTCCGGGAAAGCTCTTCGAGGGAAAGCTATCGGAGGACGTCGTCCTCGTGCCCACGAAGGCCGGCAACTACGTGCTCCCCCCGCTTGAGTTCACTTATTTCGACCCGAAGAGCGGCACCTACAAGACGATCTCGGCACCCGGGGCCACGGTGATCGCCGACCCCGCGGCGGCCCCCGCCGGGGAGACGCCGCCGGTGCCGGGGGCGCCGGTCGTCAGCACCGCGAACCCGACCACCGAGGCGAAGCCGCCCGAGGCGCCCGCGGGCGCGCTCGGCGACCCCGTGCCGGCATCGGCGCCGGCCCCGGATCCGCTTCGGCGGCGCACCCTAGCCGAGGCCTGCGCCGCACCGTTCGCCCTCCTCGTCCTCTTCTGGGCGTCCCTCGCCCTCAGGCGCGCGCGAGCGACCGACCCGCTGAGGCTCCAGAGGGCCGCGCGGCGGCGGCTTGCCGCCACGCTGGAGGCGCTCCGGTCCGCGCCCGCCGCCGACAGGGCGCCGCTCCTCCTCGCGTGGCAGCGGGACGCCGCAGCCCTCTGGGGGATCGCGCACGCCGCGCCGGCGCCCGCGGCCGTTCCGAGCGCGCAATGGTCCCTGCTCTGGAGCGAGGCCGACCGCTTTCTCTACAGCGCGGAGGCGGTCCTTCCCTCCGACTGGGCCCCGCGCGCGCACGCGGCCCTCCTGGCTAAGACCCTGCGCCCGTTCAATCCCCTGAGGCTCCTGCTGCCGGCCAACCTGATCCCCGCGGTCGCCCTCCTGCTCGCGCTCGGCGCGTCGCGCCTCGGCGCCGCGGACCCGGAGGGCGCGTACCGCAAGCTCGACTTCGCGGGCGCGGAGAAGGACTGGGCTGCAGCGGTCGCCGCCGATCCCCTCGACTGGTCCGCCCGCCACAACCTCTCGCTCGCCGTCGCCCAGCAGGACCGCTGGGGCGAGGCGGCGGCCCAGGCGGCGGCGGCCTTCGTCCAGGCGCCCAGCGAGCCCGCGACGCGCCGCCAGCTGGTCGTCGCCGGCGACAAGGCGGGCTTCATGCCCGAGCCCCTCGACGTCCTTGTGCAGCCCGGCCCCGTCGAGTCGCTCGCGAGGCTGCATTCCCCGGGCGCCTGGCAGCGGATCGGGATCGGGTCCGCCTGCCTTGCGGCGGCCGCCCTGGCGCTACTCCTCGCCGCGGCCTACGGGCTGGCGCGCCGCTCGTGGGCGGCGCCCGCGGCGCTGGCCGGCCTCGCCGTCGCGGTCGTCGCCGGCGCGGCGGCACTCGTCGCCCACCGCGCGTACGGGATCACCGCGGACACACGCGCGGTCGTCGTCTGGAGGTCCGGGATCCTGCGCTCCGTGCCCACGGAGGCCGACGTGTCCCAGAAGACCACGTCGCTTGCCGCGGGGAGCACGGCGATCGTGGACAAGAGCTTCCTGCGCTGGATACGGCTGTCCTTCCCGAACGGCCAGAGCGGATGGGTGCTGCGCAGCGAGGCCGTGTACCTCTGGCGCTCGCCGCCGCCCTAGCCGACCGCGGCGGGGGTCTTTCGCACCATCCTGGCCATCGACTCCTCGGGATTAAGGCCGGTGACCGAAGCGACCTCCACCCAGGCCAGCGCCTTCGACTCGCCGGACACGGTCAGCGGCTCCTCGGGATCGGCCTCCAGCAGGAACCTGAGGTCGTGATGCCAGTGGCCCGGCTCGGCGCCCCGGCTGCCGATCCAGTGGCGGTCCACGTCGAAGAGCCGGGGATCCGCGACCGTGATGCGCGCGAGCCCGCTCTCCTCGCGGGCCTCGCGCAGCGCCACGGCGACGAGGTCGGGATCCCCGTCGGCGTGGCCGCCCAGCTGGAGCCACTTGCCGAGCTTGCGGTGGTGCGTGAGGAGCGTCCTGCGGCGGTCGGGGCTCACGATCCACGCGGAGCCCGTGAGGTGGCCCGGCAGGCACGAGCGCAGGAGGCAGTCCGCGTGCGCCTCGGCGAAGGCGATCGTCTCCTCGACGGCGAGGGCCTCCTCCCGAGCGAGGGGGAGTTCGGCGTGCTCCAGGAGAAGCCTGAGGGCCCCCGATCGGTGCATTAGGGGATCGGCCTCCAGATGGGGTCCGACTCGAAGGCCCCGGGCTCGCTCAGAAGCGGCCAGATCTCGCGGACCTCGCCCGCGACCCCGATCAGGTCCTGCAGGCCGGCCGACTTGAAGCGCTCCCGCGTCATGCGCTCGAAGAGGCGCAGGAGGTCGTCGTAGAACCCGCCCTGGTTGAAGACGACGATCGGCTTGTCGATGCGCCCTATGTAGCGCAGCGTCATGATCTCCGTAAGCTCCTCGAGCGTCCCGATCCCCCCGGGCAGCGCGAGGAACGCCGAGGCGCGCTCCTCCATGACGCGCTTCCTCTCGCGCATGGAGCCGACCGTGATCAGCTCGTGCGCCTCGTGGTAGGCGAGCTCGCGCTCCAGCATGAAGTCCGGGATGACCCCGACGACGTGGCCACCCGCCGCCTTCACGGCCTGCGCGACGGAGCCCATCATGCCGACGTTGCCGCCGCCGTAGACGAGGCCCCAGCCGTGCGCCACCATGGCCCTGCCGACCGCCTCGGCGGCCGCATAGTATCCGGGATCGAGATGCCTCGAGGAGCCGCAGTAGACGCAGAGGAGCTTTGCCATGGGTCGGAAGGACGCCACGATGGCGACCTTGGCCCGGAATTGAACTCAAAAACTTGAACCCACCGTCCCCCTATCGCGGGCGCCTGGCGCCCTCCCCGACCGGCTACCTGCACCTGGGGCACGCGCGCACGTTCTGGATCGCCTCCGTGAGGGCCCGGGATGCCGGCGGCACGCTCGTCCTTCGAAACGACGACCTTGACTCGACCCGGCACCGGATGGACTTCGAGAAGGCGATGTACGAGGACCTTCGCTGGCTGGGCCTCTCCTGGGACGAGGGCCCCGACGTCGGCGGCCCCCATGCGCCCTACAGCCAGAGCGAGCGGCTCCCCCTCTACCGCTCCGCCCTGGAAAGGCTCCACGCCGCCGGGCTCATCTACCCCTGCGCACGCTCGCGCCGGGACGTGATCGAGGCCGCGGGCGCTCCCCACGAGGGCGCGGGCGACGACGAGCCGCTCTACCCCGCGGCCTTCCGGCCGGACCCCGCGCTCCCGCTGCCCCCGCTGGGCGACGCGGTCTCGGTCAACTGGCGCCTGAGGGTGCCCGACGGGCAGGTGGTCGCCTTCGACGACAGCCGGCTGGGGCCGCAGAGCGCCGTGGCGGGACGCGACTTCGGGGACTTCCCCGTCTGGCGCAGGGACGACTGCCCGAGCTACCAGCTGGCGTGCGCGGTCGACGACGCCCTGATGGGGATAACCGAGGTCGTCCGCGGGGAGGACCTGGTCAAGTCGACCTTCCGCCAACTCCTCATCTACCGTGCCCTGGCCCGCACGCCCCCCGTCTTCCACCACACCGCGCTCATGCGGGACGAGGGCGGGACCCGGCTCGCGAAGCGCCACGACGCGCTCAGCCTGCGCTCGCTGCGCGAGCGCGGCGAGAGCCCCGAGTCGGTTCGGCGCGCCTGGGGGCAGGCGGATTCGAAAAACGCGTAAAAGTCGCCGGGGGCAAACGCCTCCTTGCCACGGTCTCACGCAGTTTGATACCCATTGGCCGACGACCCCCGCGGGCCCACCCGATGAAACGACTCCTTCCGCTGCTCGCCCTGCTCGCCCTGGCGGCGCCCGCGCCCGCCGCGACCGCCGACCTCGGGATCCACGGGTCCCTGGCGCTCACGCTCCCGAAGGACTGGACGCTCGCTGTGCAGAAGGAGGCGGACGCCGGCGTCGTGCTGATGATCTCGCCGCCGCCGAGCGTGAACGCGAGGCTCGTCATCAACGTCGTCTTCCCCCCGGACAAGCAGCCCCTTTCCAAGGAGGCCATCCGCGAGGAGGCCGACGCGGCCGCGGACCAGTACGTGGAGGCCTCGGTCGAGAAGAAGAAGGACCTCAAGGAGATGAAGCTCGCTTCCGGGTACGGCGCCTACTGCGTCCTCACCGACGCGTCGATGGTCGGCAAGCCGCCCGAGAAGGACAGCTTCAAGATGGTGGGCACCGGCGTCATCTGGTTCAACGAGGACGTGAAGGCCGGCGTGACGATGGTCGCGGACGACGCCAACGGCCCGGACTTCGCGGCGCTCCTGGCGGCGGCGTCCAGCGCGAGCGTATCGCAGAAGAAGTAGGCCCGAGCCCCGCCGTGACCGCCACCCCCCGTCCGATCCAGGTGGGCGCCGTGCTGTTCGCCGGGTTCGAGCTCCTGGACGTCTTCGGCCCGCTCGAGATGTTCGGCATGCTGGGAGAGAAGGCCTCGATCACCATGCTGGCCGAGCAGCCCGGCAGCATCCGAAGCCACCAGGGGCCCGCCTGCGTCGCGGAGAAGACGCTCGCCGGCGACCACGGCCTGGACGTGCTGCTCGTGCCGGGCGGGATGGGAACCCGCAGCCTGGTGGCGAACGCGCCCTTCCTGGCGGAGCTCCGGCGCCAGTCGGACAGCGCGTGCTTCGTCGCCACCGTCTGCACCGGCAGCGGGCTCCTGGCCCGGACCGGCGCCCTGGACGGCAGGCGCGCGACGTCCAACAAGGCCGCCTTCGCCTGGGCGTCCTCGCAGGGGCCGGGCGTGACGTGGGTCCCCAAGGCGCGCTGGGTCGAGGACGGAAAGTTCTTCACCTCGTCAGGAGTCTCGGCGGGCATGGACATGG
>CAZDZL010000035.1:6893-41282 GCA_964509885.1 uncultured Opitutaceae bacterium
GCGGACGAGCAGGGCCTGATCGAGGCCGAGCTCAGGCGGATGGCCGACACCGCGCAGTGCTGCCTCATCGTCACGACCGGGGGCACCGGGCCCACGGCGAGGGATGTGACCCCGGAGGCCACCGCGGCCGTCTGCGACAAGATGCTGCCGGGATTCGGGGAGCTCATGAGGTCCGCATCGCTCGCGTTCGTGCCGACCGCGATCCTCTCCCGCCAGACCGCGGGGATCCGCAGGCGCACGCTCATTGTCAACCTTCCCGGCCGCCCGAAGGCAATCCGCGAGAATCTGGAGGTCGTCTTCCCGGCGATCCCCTACTGCGTGGACCTGATCGGGGGCCCCAGGCTCGAGACGAACGAGGCCGTGATGAAGGTATTCCGCCCAAAGGGCTGAGGCGGGTTGCTCCCGGGGGAAAGGGTGGCACTGTGCGGGCACCCCCCATGATCAAACTCGCCACCCCCGACCTCACGCAGCACCCCCCGCGCAGCCCGCGCGTCCAGCTCGGGGGCTACGTCCACCTCCCCCGCCTCCTCGACAAGGCGCGCGCGTCCCTCGACGGCAAGGCCGGCGAGTACCACTACAACTGCCCGCTGGACCAGCACTTCTTCAGGTTCACCGGCATCGACCACGAGGTGATGCTGGCCGAGATCAAGAAGGGCGGCAGCGACTCCGACCTTCTCGCCTGGGTCCGCGCCCACACCACCCGGCTGCCCACGGACGTGGCAGGCTGGTCGCAGTGGATGAGGACCCACGCCCCGGGCGGCGCCCCCGGCCACGAGTGGTTCTCGGAGGTCGTGAAGGCGGGCGCCGCGGGGCGCGACGACATCCACGGCTTCTTCGACCTGCTCGACCTGGACGACTACGTGTCCTACGGCGGCAAGGGCTGATTTTCTCGCCCATTGCGGGCTACAAGGCTGCCGCGTACCTCTACTTGAAACTTGACCGAAATGCCGATGCGCTACAAATGTAGCGCATGAACTCCATTGCCGTCTCACCCACGTCGCTCCGGATCCCGGCAGCGGCCAAGCGCAGTATCGCAGCTGCCGCCAAGAAAAGAGGAATGAGCACTCAGAAATTCATAATTGAAGCAGCCATGCGCGAGGCTTCAAAATCCCGCTCCGCAGACGAGCAACTCGCCTCCGAACTGGTAGCGGTAACGCGTCGACACCTCGCCCGTGTCGAGGCGGCCGAGGAGGCCGAAGATGCGCTGCGCGGAGACGCGGAATGGGATCGGGTGAAAGCCGGCAGGTCCCGCACCTACAGCGCTCAGCAGATCAAACGTGCCTTGGGACTATAGGATATCGGCTGGGGCGGCCAAGGACCTCCGCGATGTCGGGCCCTCCGCGGCACGGGATATATTGGAATTTCTCGATAGGAGGATTCGAGGCGCGGTGGATCCACGGGTGTTTGGAAAACCCCTGCGATACTCAAAACGCGGTCTCTGGCGCTACCGGGTCCAGGACTACCGAATCATCTGCCGGCTAGAGGTCTCGGTTGTGACTGTATTTGTCATTTCCGTCGGGCATCGATCTTCGGTCTACGGCGATTAGATTTGCTTGGTCGCTTTGCCGCCAAATGGGGTTACAAGCTGCGCCCCGAATCCGTTTGAGTCCGAAATTCGGATGGGCCGTAATGGGCCCTCCCGAATGACCCGCATACAGGAAGCGAAGGCGGACGAAGCGCCCACCCCGGGCGTCGGCCCCCGGGGCGCGGACGCCCTCGTTCCGTTCCTGCTCCTCTGCGCGACAGTCCTGGCGTACCTGCCGGTCTGGAGCGCCGGGCTCGTCTGGGACGACGACGGCCACGTGACGCGCGCCGACCTGCGCCCGCTCCACGGCCTCTGGAGGATCTGGTTCGAGCCCGGGGCGACGCAGCAGTACTACCCCCTCCTCCACACGGCGTTCTGGGCGGAGCACAGGCTCTGGGGCGACGCGGCGCTCGGCTACCACCTGGTCAACGTCGCCCTCCACGCGCTCGTCGCATGGCTCCTCTACCGCGCCCTGCGCCGCCTCTCGCTTCCCGGGGCGCTCCTCGCTGCTGCGGTCTTCGCCGTCCACCCGGTGTGCGTCGAATCGGTCGCCTGGGTCTCCGAGCAGAAGAACACGCTCTCGGGGGCGTTCTACCTGGCCGCGGCGCTCGCGTACCTGCGGTTCGACGCCTCGCGCAGGAGGGCGCCCTACGTCCTCGCCCTCGCCCTGTTCGCCCTCGCCCTTGCGACGAAGACCGTGACGGCGACCCTGCCGGCGGCCCTCCTCGTCGTCCTCTGGTGGCGGCGCGGGCGGCTTTCGTGGAGAGGCGACGTCCTGCCGCTCGCCCCCTTTCTGGCTTTCGGCGCCGCCGCGGGGGTCGTGACGGCCTGGGTGGAGAAGGCCTACATCGGCGCCACCGGTGCGGCCTTCAACCTAAGCGTGGCCGACCGCTTCCTCATCGCGGGCAGGGCCCTCTGGTTCTATCTAGGGAAGATCCTCTGGCCGGCGGACCTCATGTTCATCTACCCGCGCTGGGCCGTTGATTCCGGCGACGCCTGGCAGTATGCGTTCCCGCTGGCCGCTGCTGCGGTTGTCGCGGCGCTCTTCGCCCTGAGGGGCCGCTCCCGCGGCCCGCTTGCCGCCGCGCTCCTCTTCGCGGGCACGCTCTTTCCCGCGCTGGGGTTCATCAACGTCTTTCCCTTCGTCTATTCCTTCGTCGCCGACCACTTCCAGTATCTGGCGGCGGCCTTCGCGATCTCGTCGCTCGCCGCCGCGGCCGCGGCTGCGGCCGCCCGCCTGCCCCTCATTGCCCGGGCCGCCGCCGGCGCCTGCCTTGTCGCCGGGCTTGGCTGCCTCACTTTCGTCCAGTGCGCGACTTACACCGACGCCGAGACGCTCTGGCGCGCCACGATCGCGAGGAACCCGGCGTGCTGGATGGCCTATCAGAACCTCGGCGGCGTCCTCATGAGGGCCGACCGCGCGGACAAGGCCGAGGAGCAGTTTCGAAAAGCCCTCGACTTGAACCCGGGCGACACGGAGGCGATGAACGAGCTCGGGGTCGCCACGATGCAGCAGGGCAAGGTGGACGAGGCCGTGGCCCTCTACCAGAGGGCGCTCGCCATCGCCCCCAACGACGCCGAGACGCACCTGAACCTCGGCGTCGCGTTGCTTCAGAAGGGCGAGCCCGAGCTTGCGGCCAACCACTTCCAGCATGCGGCCCAGATCGATCCCAAGAGCGCGAAGGCCCGCAAGGACCTCGCGGCGGCCTACCTTCAGGAAAAGCAGTGGTCGGACGCCGTCACGCAGTTCCAGAGGGCGGCGGAGATTGAGCCGGACGACGCGCAGACCCGCTACGCCCTGGGCTCGGCCCTCGTGAGGGCGGGCCGCACCGCCGAGGCGATGGCGCAGTTCCGGAAAGTCCTCGAGCTCGACGAGGAGAACGCCGAGGCGCACTTCAGCATCGCCCTGGGGCTCATGAGCGACGGCAAGGCCGGCGAGGCCCTTCCCCACCTCAAGCGGGCGCTCGAGCTCAAGCCCGACTACGCCGAGGCGCGGGACGTGCTCGCCAACGCCCTCCTGCAGGACGGCAAGCCGGACGAGGCCTCGTCCAGCGTCATGGCTGCCCTGGCGCTCAAGCCCGACGACCCGCAGATCCAGAACGACGCCGGCGCCCTGTACGCCCGCAGGGGCCAGGCCGACCAGGCGGCCGCCTGCTACCGAAGGGCGCTCGAGATCGACCCCGGCTACGCCATCGCGCGCGTCAACCTCGGCAACCTCCTCGTGCTGCAGGGGCATCCCGCCGACGCCGCCGCGGAGTACCGCAAGGTCCTCGAGGCCGATCCCGGGAACGCCCACGTGCGCAACAGCCTCGGGATCGCCCTCGCGAGGGACGGCCGCGCCGCGGAGGCCATCGCGGAATTCCAGAGGGCGGTCGACCTGGACCCGGGCTACGAGGATGCCAAGAGGAACCTCGCGATCACCCTGGCCCACGCGCCCGGGAAATGACCGCCTAGAGCTCCGTGTACTTGGCCGAGCGGCCCCTCGCCTTCTCGACGGGGTACTTCCGGGCGTTCGCGGCGATCTTGCCCTCGATGCTCGCGGCGACGTCGAGTCCCGTGGCGTTGGCGAACTCGAGCGCATAGATCACGACGTCGGCGAGCTCCTCGGCTATCTTCGCCCGCTTGGCTGGGTCGGAGGCGACCTTGCGGGACTCCTCGGGCGTCGCCCAGAGGAAGTGCTCCATCAGCTCGGCCGCCTCCGCGGCGAGCGCCATGCTCAGGTTCTTCGGCGAGTGGAACTGCTCCCAGTCGCGCTCGCGCACGAACGCGAGCACGCTTTCCCTGAGCTGGGAGACGGTGGTGGTGGAGTCTGTGAGCGCGGGCATGGGCCGAGGGTGGCCGCTGGCCCTCCCCTGCGCAACCGCGCAGGGTGCCCTGTCATAACTTTGGAAAAAACTTGGCACGGGGCCTGCATTATGCACCTTGTCACACCGTTCCAATGGCACTGACCCACAAACATCACCTCAGCTTCCGAGGCACTTCGATCACGAAGGCCGTCGGGTATGGCTGCGCCGTGATGCGTCAGGTCGCCATTTCCAATTGGAACAAAACGGCCGGCGCGGGCTTCGAGGTCTAAACCCTCCCTACCAGGAAATCGTTTAGAAACCCAGAAGCCCGGAGGCCAAAAGCCCCCAGGAGGCAACTGCCTTTCCCACCATGAACACGAGAACCCACACCACGAGCACGTCCAGCCGTCATCGCAGCGCATACGAGGCGTCGAGCGCCACGTTCCGCCAGCCGAACTACGACTGCCGCGAGCTCCCCGACGCCGTCTCCGTCGTCGTCTACGTCCCCGGCGTGGGCGCCTCCGGCGTGGAGATCGAGGCCCACGGGCCCGACCTCGTCATCACGGCGCAGAAGACGCGCTTCGTGCGTGTGAACTGGCAGGCCCTGAACCTCGAGGGGTCCCAGCGGGACTACAAGCTGCGCCTGCGCCTCGGGCTCGGCTTCGACTTTTCCCAGATGCAGGCCGGGATAAGCGACGGCGTCCTCACCCTGTCCGTGCCCAAGCGCCAGGAGAGCCTGGCGCCGGCGCACAGGCTGGTGCGCGTCGCGTAAGGCCGACGCCCCGCGAGCCCGCGGGCTGCCCCTCCGCCACCCGGCGGCGGTCGCGGCCCGCGGGCTCCGCGCGGCATAGGGTGTTCAGCCCAAGAATATCGGTGGCACTTTTATTTTGGACCCCTGTCAAAGCGTGCACCATGACACCGACACCGCACGCCGTCAGTTTTCGTGCGCGACCGCTACTGACTGACCCCGTGGCGATTTACGCACCGTACACGCCCCACCGCGAGGACGCGAGGTGGTACCGTCCCACGTTCCGTCCGCCCCCGCTGGATGTCCAGCCGGTCGCCCCCGTCCTGCCCTATTCGGACACGATCCAGCGCACGTCGCCCTGGGCCCCGCTGTCCCGATAAGTCACGCTCGACAAGTAGGTTAGGATTTCCCGGGCCTCGCTGTCGAAGAGCCACGGCGGATTGAGGATCGCGAGCCCGCACCCCGCCATACGCGGGGCCGACGGATCGACCACGAGCTCCGCGCAGAGCGAGGGAGCCTCGGTCGACTTGAGGAAGCCGAAAAACTCGTCCGGGCGCGCCCGCGCGGTCAAGGGATACCAGACCGCGTAGGTGCCCCCCGGGAAGCGCGTGAGGCCCTCCCCGAGCGCGGCCTCGACGGCGTTCCACTCCCCCTGGGCCTCGAACGGGGGGTCCACAAGGACGAGGGCCCTCCTCTCCGCGGGGGGCAGGCAGGCGCGCATCGCCCCGTAGCCGTCCTCGCCGTGGACCGATACCCGGCGCTCGCCGAGGACGTCCTCCCGAAGCGCCGCGCATTCGTCGGGCTGCCTCTCCCAGAGCTCCAGGCGGTCCTGCGCCCGGGCGGCCAGGCGAGCCAGCCTCGGCGAGCCCGGATAGAAGCGCGGGCCGGGCCCGGGGTTTCCCCGGGCGCGGTCATAGCCGCGGACGAGCCCGACGTAGTCCGCCAACCCGGGGGGCAGCTCGGCGCTGTCCCAGAGCCGGCCAATCCCGCCCGGCCATTCCGGCGCCCTCGGGTGCGTCTCGCCCTCGGACGCCGCGAGCAGGTCGTAGCTGCCGCGGCCGGCGTGGGTGTCCACGAACACGAACGGCGTCTCCTTCCTCTGGAGCGAGCGCATGAGCCGCACGAGGAGAGCATGCTTAAGCACGTCCGCAAAATTGCCCGCGTGGTAGGCGTGCCTGTAATTCAACACCTTGGGCTTCTTTCATTGCACCGGCACGCGGCAATCCGATAATTGACCCGCCATGAAATTAATTCGATCGCTTGCACCCCTCTGCGCGCTGCTCCTGCCCTGCGCGCTTGCCGCCGAATCCTTCGAAGGAAAGGTCACCATGTCGATGACGTCGTCGGCCTCGAAGGATGGACCCCAGTCGGTCAACTACAGCATAAAGGAGGGCCTGTTGAGGATCGACGTCGTGACCGCAAAGAGCGGCGGCGGCATCATCACGGACTTCAAGAACAAGCAAATGATCATCCTCATGCCCCAGCAGAAGATGTACATGGTGCGGTCGATGGCCGATTCTGGCGAGATCCCGGCGGCCGCCGGCGCTCCCGCGGGCGCGGTCCCCGCCGCGAGGGCCGCGGCCTCCGGGAGCTCATTCAAGGACACCGGCGAAAAGGAGACCATCCTCGGCTACCCGTGCGAGAAGTATGAGGTCATAAGCGCCAAGGGTTCCAAGGCCGACATCTGGGCCACCGACCAGCTCGGCACGTTCGGCGGCTTCACGATGTCAGGCGGGCCCGGTCGCCACTCCCAGGCTCCCCAGGAATGGGAGAACGTGATCAAGGGCAGCGCCTTCTTCCCGATGCGCGTGACGGGCACCGAGACGAGCGGCAAGACCTTCAAGCTCGAGGTGACCTCCGTCGAGAAGCAGAGCCTGCCGGACTCCCTGTTCACGCCTCCCAGCGACTGGCGCAAGTTCGACCTGGGCGCCATGATGGGCGGGGCGTTCCCCGGGGGCTTCCCCGGGGCGCGGCCCGCGGACGGGAACAACTGAGTGGGAGCGCACCCGATCCGCATCATATCGGACGTCCATTACGGGGACCGTTCCTGCCGCGTGCGCTCGCTCGACCGCCTGCGCCCGCTCCTTGAGGGCGCCAGCGCGTTCGTCTTCAACGGCGACACGCTGGACACGCGGCCGAGCGAGGACGCGGCGCGCACCGAGAGCCTGCGCCGCGAAGTGCTGGAGTTCGCCTCCTCGGCCCCGATTCCGGTCACCCTCCTCACGGGCAACCACGACCCCGACCTGACGGGCGACAGCTCGCTCGAGCTCGCGGGGGGCGCCGTGCTCGTGACGCACGGGGACATCCTCTTCGACGCCATCGTCCCGTGGTCCAAGGACGCGCCCGTGATCCGCGAGCGGATAGCCGCCGCCCTCGCCGGGGCGCCCCGGGACGGCCCCGGCGCCCTCGAGGGGCGGCTGGCGGCGTTCCGCTCGGTGGCCGCCAGCGTGCACCAGCTCCACCAGTCGGAGACGAACCCGCTGCGGTACGTGGCGAAGCTCGCGACCGACACCGTCTGGCCCCCGCACCGGGTCGTCTCGATCCTGAAGGCGTGGAGCCAGGCGCCCGGCCGGGCGGCCGCGCTCGCCGAGAGGCACAGGCCGGGGGCGCGCTTCATCATCACCGGCCACACCCACCGGCCCGGGGTGTGGAGGATGCCGTCCGGCGTCACCGTCATCAACACCGGCTCCTTCAGCCGGCCGTTCGGGGCCATGGCCGCCGAGGTCTCCGACGACGGGGTCCGCGTGCGCCGCGTGGACGAGCGGGGCGGCGAGTACCGCCCAGGCCGCGAGGTCGCGCACTTCCCCCTGCCATGAGCATGGAATTCGGATGGTGGGTCAGGGACCCCGAGGAGGGAAAATTCCAGGTGAAGGCGATCATCCACGGCGGGAACCTCAAGTGGCTGCGCAAGCAGGGGCATTTCACGTCGTGGGAGGACCTGGTCCCGAGCGACGAGGACTGGGAGCGCCTGATCTCCGAGGCAGAGAGGCGCGTGCCGAGGCGGCTGCTCTCCCCCAAGCAGTTCGAGGAGATCAAGGCCCTCCGCGGCAAGCGCTAGCCCCGTTCCCAGACTTTCATGCCCAAAATTGACGTCAACAAGGTCGCCGAAATCCTGAAGAAGAACCACATCGACCCCGCGGTCCTGCGCCGCGTGGTCGAGGAGATGAACCTCGCGGTCCAGCCCGACCCCGGGGAGGGGGACGCGGCGCCGCCCGTGAAGAAGCAGTACATCATCCTCGTGAGCGACCCCGACGAGCGGATGCCCAAGGGGGACTTCACCGGATGGGTCCTGCAGATCCCCGAGGATGAGAGCCCGGCCTCCGTCCAGGAGCGCCTGCTGAAGGGCGCCTACGACTACAACGCGTCGAAGAAGGGAAGGCTCTACCCGGCCAAGACCGTCGGCGACGCCGTCGAGAACGTGCCCGGGAAGTTCTTCAGGGACGCCGAGCTCTGGGTGAAGACGAAGACGCCCGTCCTCGTCCTGCGCACCGACAACGAGATCCCCAAGGGCTAATATGGGGCGAGCCCCCCGAGGCCGTACTTGGCGGGGTCGAAGCCCCGCGCCTTCATCGCAGCGGCGACGGCCTTCAGGTCGATCACGGCGCCCGCGCGCACCCCGTTCTCGGAGAACCATCCCTGGCGGGTCTCGACCGCGAACACCATCCGGTCGCCGCGCGACTCGAGCGTCTGCAGGTTGAACGGGTAAAGCGGGTAGATCTCCGCGATCACCCCGTCGCGCCCCGCGAAGGCGATGTCGAGGGGCTCGGGCGTGTTCTTCATCCAGAACCTTTCTCGCTGCGGCGCCTCGGCGACGAAGATCATCCCCTCGTCCCTGCCGAGGTCCATCCTCTGCATGAGCCCGCGCTCCTGCTCGCCCTGGGTGACCGCGAACTGGAGGCTCAGGGGATGGCCCCCGACCCCGACCGTGAAGTGGTCGAGCACGGTCATCGGCGCCGAGGCCGCCTCGGGCGGCCTTCCGGCGCCGCATCCGGCGCCGAGGGACGCGAGGAAAAGCGCCGCCGCCGCCCTCAGCCCAGAAGAAACCGGATTTGCATTTTTCACGGGGAAACAGGTTAATCCCCAGCCACCTTTCAAGACAATCCCCGTCTGTCCCATGGCCCCCGGAAAAAAACGCGACATCCTGCTTTACGCCGACACCTCAAAGAGCGCCGACGCCCTCTACTTCGGCGGCGTCGAGATGCACGACCCGTTCCTGGCGTTCAGCCTGCGGGGACGCAAGTTCGCTGTCGTGAGCGCCCTTGAGTTCGGCCGCGTGAAGCGGACATCGGACTTCGACTCGGTCCTCGCTCTCGAGGCCTGCATGGAGAAGACCCGCCGCGCCTCGCCGCGCCGCAAGCCGGGACCCGCCCGCCTGCTCGCCGTCCTCTCAAGGGAATTCGGGGCCGGGGCCTTCACGGTGCCGGAGGATTTTCCCGCGGGGCTCTACACGGAGCTCCGGGACCTTGGGCTCAGGATCCGCATCTCCGACGGCCCGCTCTTCCCAGAGCGGGAGGTGAAGACCGCCGCCGAGGCCGCGGCCATCCGCGAGGGCAACCGCTGCAGCGCCGCGGGGATAGCGGCGGCCGAGCACATGCTGCGCGCTAGCCGCATCCGCAGGGGGGTCCTCTTCCACGGGGGCCGGGTCCTCACCAGCGAGCGCCTCAAGGCCGCGATCGAGACCGCGTGCATCGAGCACGGCTCCGTCTCCATGTCGACGATCGCCGCCGGGGGCGACCAGGCCTGCGACCCCCATGACCGGGGCTCCGGCCCCCTGCGCGCGAACGAGACGATCATCGTCGACGTGTTCCCCCGGGTCACGCGCACGGGCTTCTTCGGAGACATGACGCGCACCTTCGTGCGCGGGCGCGCCAGCGACGCCCAGCGGGCGATCGTCGCAGCCGTCCGGGCGGCGCAGAGGAAGGCGATGGGGGCCATCCGGGCGGGCGCGGACGGGCGCGAGGTGCACCGCCGGGTGTCGGAGACCTTTGCCGCCCGCGGGTTCGAGACCAAGCACACCGCGCGCGGGTCCGTCGGCTTCTTCCACGGGACGGGGCACGGCGTGGGCCTGGACATCCACGAGGCTCCCCGGATCAACTCGACCTACGACGTCCCGCTCAAGAAGGGCGCAGTGGTCACGGTCGAGCCGGGCCTCTACTACCCGGGCGTGGGCGCCTGCAGGATCGAGGACGTCGTCCAGGTAACCGGCGGCGGCGCCCGCATGCTCTCCAGCTATCCCTACGCCTGGGAGCTCAGGTAGCGCCCTCCGCGCGGTGCACGGCATGTCCATACCCCTCGCAAAGGCAAAGGCGCTCCTGAAGAGGATCTCGGGCCTGCGCATCCTCGTCATCGGCGACGTGATGCTGGACCACTACATCTGGGGCGACGCGACGCGCATCTCGCCCGAGGCGCCGGTCCCGGTGATCGACATCGCGCGCGACTCGTGGACCGCGGGCGGCGCCGCCAATGTCGCCATCAACATCGCGAGCCTTGGCGCCCGCTGCACGGTCTTCGGCTTCATCGGCAACGACGCCGAAGGCGCCCGCCTGGGCAGCATCCTCAGGCAGAAGGGCGTCGACGCCATCCGGGCGCCGGGCAAGGGCACGACGATCGTCAAGACCCGCGTCATGGTGCAGCACCAGCAGCTCTGCCGCCTGGACCGCGAGTCACCTCCCTCGGCCTACGGGGTCAGCTCCGCCCACGCCGGGCGCCTCCTCGCCAAGGCCGTCAAGGCCTGCGACGCGGTCATCCTCTCCGACTACGCCAAGGGGCTCGTCGACGACCGGCTTGTCGCGCAGGTCACGCAGCTCGCCCGCGCCGAGAGGAAGTTCATAGCGCTGGACCCGAAGCCGAAGCACCCGCTGGCGTTCAGCGGCCTGGACCTCATCACCCCTAACAAGAGGGAGGCGCTCCAGCTGGCCGGCATCGAGCCGCCACCGGGCTCGCCCTTCCCCGCAGCCGCGGTGTGCGCGAGGCTCAACGAGCGCTTCGCCACCAAGAACGTCGTCATCACTCTCGGCGAGGACGGCATGCTGCTGAGCGCCGCCGGCCGCGCGATCAAGACCATCCCCACGTCAGCCCGGGAGATCTACGACGTCTCCGGGGCCGGGGACACCGCGCTCGCGGGCCTCGTCCTCGCGCTCACCTCGGGCGCGGGCCTCGAGGAGGCCGCGCACTTCGCGAACGCGGCCGCCGGAGTCGTGGTCGCCAAGCTCGGGACAGCGACCGTCACGCCGGACGAGCTTCTCGGCCACGTCTCGAGCGCGCCGTGAAGCGGGCCCTCTTCCTCGACCGCGACGGAACGCTGATCGTGGACAAGGTGTACCTCGCCGACCCGGCGGGCGTTGAGCTAATCCCGGGCGCCGCCGAGGGTCTGCGCCGGGCGCGCGCCCTCGGCTTCGGGGTCTTCCTCTTCACGAACCAGTCGGGGATCGGGCGCGGGCTCCACTCGGTGGAGGACACCCACCGCGTGAACGGGCGCATGGAGGAGCTCCTGGGGCTTCCCGCCCCCGTCTTTGACGGGATCTGCATCGCGCCGGAGGCGCCGGGCCAGCCGTCGGACTACAGGAAGCCGTCCCCGAGGTTCATCCTCGAGACGGTGGCCATGCACGGGCTCGACCCCGCCGGGTGCTGGATGGTCGGCGACTCGAAGGCCGACGTCGGCGCGGCGCTGGCCGCAGGGATCCGGGCGGCGGCGGTGCGCACCGGAAAGGTGCCGCCGGAGTCGATACCGGAGGTGGCCGCGGGCACGGTGCCCGTGTTCGCGGATTTCGGGGCATTCGCGGCGTCCCTTCGATGAAGCAGCGCCTCGACGAGATCCTCGTCGCGCGCGGGCTTGCGCAGACGAGGTCCCAGGCGAAGGCCCTCGTGATGGCGGGCCGCGTCTCCAGCGGGACCGAGCGCCTCGACAAGCCCGGCAAGGAATACCCGCCGGACCTCGCGGTCACGGTCACCCAGCCGCCCCGCTTCGTCAGCCGCGGCGGCGAGAAGCTCGTCGCCGCCCTCGAGGCCTACGCGATCGACATGAAGGGGGCGCACGTGCTCGACGTCGGCGCCTCGACGGGGGGTTTCACGGACTGCGTCCTGCAGGCGGGCGCCGCCTCGGTCGTCTGCGTGGACGTCGGCCGCGCCCAGCTCCACGCGAGGCTGCGGGCCGATCCCCGGGTCGTGAACATCGAGAAGCTGAACGCCCGCAGCCTCAGGGCGTCCGACCTACCCCGGAGCGAATTCGACGCCATCGTGATGGACCTGTCCTTCATCTCCCTCAAGTCGGTGCTGCCGGCCGTGTGGCCGCTCCTGCGGCCGGGGGGCATCCTCGTGGCCCTCGTGAAGCCCCAGTTCGAGGCGGGCAAGGCGGAGGCCGACAGGGGCCGGGGCGTCATCCGCGACGCCGCGGTGCAGGAGGCCGCCCTCGCGGGCGTGCGCGATTTCGCCCTGGGGAGCCTCGCGGGCTCCCGGCTCGTCGGGTCGATGGACTCGCCGATCCAGGGCGCAGACGGGAACCGGGAATTCCTGTTGTGCCTCCGCCGTTCGTAGGCAGATTTGCCCGAACAAGGACATGAAGCCCATCCGCTCGCTAGCCTTCGTCATCAACGCCGGGAAGCCCGGCGCCGTGGAGCTCGCCCGCGTGCTGGTCGCCGCCGCCCGCGAGAAGGGCGTGAAACTCAAGCAGACGAGCCGCTTTCCCCTGCCCCGGGGCTACCTGCGCGGCTGCGACGCCTGCTGCGTCATCGGAGGCGACGGCACGCTGCTCGGCGCCGTCCGCGAGGCCGCGATCAACGGGGTGCCCATCATCGGCGTCAACCGCGGGAGCCTCGGCTTCCTCACCACCTTCTCCCCGGAGGAGGCCCGGCTGGAGTTCGGCGACCTGCTGAAGGGCACCTTCCACGTCGACCGCCGCGCGATGCTCGAGTGCTCGGTCGCCAGCGGCCCGCCGGGACTCGCGCTCAACGACGTGGTCATAAAGGACCTGCTGAGCACGCGGCTCGTCCACCTCGAGGTCTTCGCCGACGGCGAGCTCGTCACCGACTACCTCTGCGACGGCCTCATCTTCTCGACGGCGACCGGGTCGACCGCCTACAACCTCTCGGCCGGCGGGCCCATCGTGCACCCCGCGGCGGACGTCGTCGCGATGACGCCGATCTGCCCGCACACGCTCACCAACCGCTCGATCATCTTCCGCGACACGGTCAAGCTGCGGGTCCACAACCGCACCGTCGGCACGAAGGTGCTCGTCTGCATCGACGGCCACGGCGAGCTCAGGGCCTCGACGGACGACGCGATCGACATCTCGATCGCCAAGCTTCGCCTTCCGCTGGCCCAGCAGCGCGGCTACTCCCATTTCTCGGTCGTGCGCACGAAGCTCAAGTGGAGCGGCGGCGCCGTCGACCACGGGACCAGCTAGGGCCGCACGACGAGCTGGACCCTCTTGGACGTCTGGAGGTGGGTCTGGGCGAAGGCGGCGAGGTCGGCGACCGTCACCGCGTCGATCAGGGAGTCGTACCGCTTCCAGTGGTTGGCCGGCTTGCCGAGGAGCACGTCGACGGCGGACTGCATGGCCCGCGACGAGTTGGCCTGGAGCGCCTTCCTGGCTCCGGCCTTGAGACGCACCTGGCAGCGCCTCAGCTCCTCGGGCGACACCTCGCCCGCCTGCACGCGAGCGATCTCGGCGGCGACCTCGTCCAGCACCGCCTGCTCCTTGCCGGGCTGCGTCCCCGCCATGAAGTAGAACATGGCGGCGCTCCGGCACGCCAGGCGCCCCGAGCGAATGAAATACGCGAGCCCCAGTTGGTCCCTCACGCGCTCGAACAGCCGGGAGGCCATCCCGCTGAAGAGTTCGTCCGCAACGTCCCCCGCGTAGTAGTCGGCCGCGTCGAGGGTGGGCCCGGGGAAGCCCTGGAGGACGACCGCCTGCTCACGCGGCTGCGTCTCGACAAAGTCGCCGGCGGCGGGGCCCGCGAACTCCCGGCCGGCCCCGAGCGGCGTGCCCCGCGGGATCCGCTTCATGAAGGCCTCGAGCTTCGGGACAAGCTTGTCCGGGTCGAAGTCGCCGGCCACCGAGAGGACGACGCCGGGACCCACGAGCAGGCGCCTCCAGAGCGCCGAGAGGTCGGCCGCCTCGGACGCCGCGACGCCCGCCTCGTCGCCCTGGGGGGGGATCGCGAACGGGTGCGACCCGAAGAACTTCCTTCGAAGCATGCGCCGGGCGAAGGCCACGACGTCGTCGTTCTCCTCCTTGAGGCCGGCGAGCTGGGCGTCGCGCTCGTTGCCGAGCGTCCCCGCGGTGAACGCAGGCGCCAGCGCCCCGTCGGCGATCAGCCCGAGCGCGCGCTCCGCGTCGGGCGGGAGCACCTCGGCCGCCATGCCGAGCGTGTTGTCGCCGGCGAAGGAGCTGAACGTGCCGCCGACCTCCTCGATCCGCTGGGCAACCCCGGCGGCGCTGCGCCGGCGGGTGTCCTTCGTGAGCAGCGTCGCCAGGAGCGTCGAGCTTCCCCGCCGGTCCGGCGCCTCGGTGACGGGGCCCCCGCGGGTGAGGAGGCGCATGTGCAGGTTCGGCAGGCGGCGGTCCGGCTGGAAGAGGATCCTCGCCCCGTTCGGAAGGGCGACGACCTCGAAGTCGGGGCGGCCCCCGAGAAACGCCGGGGCGCCCTTGGCCGCGGCGGGACCGTCCGCCTGCGGCTCGAGCGAGACCGAGATCAGCCGGCTGGGCACGAGGTTCGCCCTGAGGGCCCGGCCAAGGTCGCCCGGGCGCACGCGCCCCAGGCGGTCGAAGTACGTGCGGCTGAAGTCCAGGTCGCCCACGACGACCTCGGCCATGCCGAGCCTCGAGGCCTGGCCGCTCATCGTCTTGCAGGAGTTGATCTCCCCCACGACGGACTGCCTGAAGGCCTTCCTCACCTGGCCGGGCGTGAAGGCGCCGGGCACCGCGAGGGACGCGAGGATCCGCGCGATCGCGGCCTGCGCCTCCTCCCGCTTGCCGGCGTCGCAGGTGAACGTGATGCAGAAGAGGCCGCTCGAGCCCGGGTTCCAGCTCGACGCGTCGATCGCGTGCACGAGCTTCTGCTCCTCGCGGACCTTGCGCCAGAGGATGGAGCTTTCGCCGCCGCCGAGGACGAGGGCCAGGATGTCGAGGACGGGGGCCGAGGGGTCGGTGAGGCCCGGGATGGGCCACGCCAGCGCCGCGCGCGTGACCTCCACCTTCTCGTAGCGGTGGGCGCTCCTAGGCCCCAGCTGGAGCGGCTCGGCCGGGACGAGGACCGGGGCGAGCCGCGACCTCGGCGCGGCACCGAAGTGCCGCTCGACCGCCGCCCGCGCCTCGGTCGCCCCCACGTCGCCGGCGATCACGACGACCATGTTGTTCGGCACGTAGCGCTCCCGGTAATAGCGGTGCAGCGCGTCGCGGTCGACCGCGGCGAAGACGTCCTGGTGGCCGATCACGGGCTGGCGGTAGGGATGCTCCCGGAACGCGGTGGCGAAGACGGACTCCCAGAGGCGGTTCTCCGGGTCGTCGCGGGTCATCGCGATCTCGCGCAGGATCACGTTCTTCTCCCGGGCGACCTCGTCCTCGGGGAGCGTCGAGTGCAGCACGGCGTCGGCGAGCAGGTCCACGGCAACCTCGAGGTGCTCGCTCGGCAGGTCGATGTAGTAGACCGTCCGGTCGAAGGTCGTGTACGCGTTGATGTAGCCGCCGTTCGCCTGGACGGTCGCCGAGATGTCGCGCCCGCTGCGGCGCTCCGTCCCCTTGAAGAGCATGTGCTCGAGGTAGTGCGACAGGCCGGCGCCCAGCTGGCCCCCCTCGTGGATGCTGCCGGTGCGCACCCACACCTGCACCGAGGCGAGCGCGGCCGAGCGGTCGGGCTTCACGAGCAGCGTGAGGCCGTTCGCGAGGACGGTCCGCTCGACGGGCTCGCGCCAGAACGCGTCCAGGAGGGCGCGGTCCTTCTGCGGGGGTTTGGGCTTCGCCATCAGGGTGCTCCTCAGGCGGAACCGACCGCCTCTGCGGCGGATGGACCCCTGGGGCGCTGCGCCGGCAGGAATGGCTTTACAAAAACCTCGTCAAATTCGTATATGTCCGCGAAGTCCTCTCGGCGGTCGTTGTCGGTCTTGCTGAACGCGTTGTACTCGATCAGGTTGAACACAATGTCTCCAAAGTCCTGGCAGCGCGTGACGCCCCAGGAGTTGAGAACGGTCTTGGTCAGCGGCCCAAACTGTTCCAGCGCATAGACTCGCAGCCCGTTCAGGAGCTCGGGACCCGTGACGTGCCGGGACTTCCCGCTGCGGCTTGAGTCCTTCTTGCGGATGTCCTTGACCGTGTGGTCGAGCCCGAGCCTCACGAAGTCATAGGCTTTTCGGTCAAAACGGGTGTCCTCCTTGCAGATGAGGGCGACAATGCGGGGAAAATCCGAATCTTGCATGTTTGGGGCGCGAACTTGGCATGTGCGCCTTGCCGGCGCAACATTGCCCTTCAAATGCAGCCTATCTGCGCCAAGGATGGCGAGTTGCAAAAGAATCGCTTCTGGGCTCGCAAAATGACGTAAGTGCCCCCACTCTCGCCTCAACAATGATCGCTTCCACCCAGACCAATCATCCGATCGCCGGGGTCAACGATGGCAAAGGCCAGACGCCGGTTGAGGTAGCGTGTTACAAACTGAAGGAAGCCGGCCTCAGGATCACGCAGCCGCGCATCGCAATCCTCGCGGCCCTCATCAAGACGGGGCGCCCGACGAGCATCGACGCCCTCCACGGCGAGCTCGGGCACAATTCCTGCGACATCGTCACCGTCTACAGGTGCATGGCCGCGTTCGAGTCGATCGGCCTCGTCCGCCGCGCCTTCCTCATCAACGGCACCAGCCTCTACGAGATCAACCTGGGCGACCCGAACCGCTACCATGTCGTCTGCAAGCAGACGAACAAGGTCGAGGAGCTGGACGCGGCCTCCGCGAACGAGCTGCGCCGCGCGGTGCAGCTGGTCGAGGACACCCTCCGCTCCCAGGGCTACGCCGAGGTCGGCCACATCGTCGAATTCTTCGGCAAGTCGCCGGCGGGCCACCGCTCGCAGGCCGAGGTCGTCGTCCCCGCCGTCCCGGCCACCTGAGGACCCGCAGGGGTCAGGACTGCGCCGCGGCCTTTGCCGCGGCGTAATTTTTTTCCGCCTGCGCCCAGTCGACGACGTTCCAGAACGCGTCGATGTAGTCCCCGCGCAGGTTCTGGTGCTTAAGGTAGTAGGCGTGCTCCCAGACGTCGAGGCCGATGATCGGGATGCTGCCCTCGCTGAGCGGTGAGTTCTGGTTCGGCGTGCCGTGGATGACGAGCGGGCCGGCCTTCGACAGCGCGAGCCACTGCCATCCGCTTCCAAACCACTTCATGCCGGCGCCCTTGAACCGCTCCTTGAAGAGGTCGTAGGACTTGTAGGTCGACGCCATGGCCTCGGCGAGGGCGCCCACGGGCTGCCCGCCGCCCTGGGGCGAGAGGATCGACCAGAAGAAGCTGTGGTTCACGTGGCCGCCGACGTTATTGCGCAGGGTGGTCGCCAGCGGGTCCGCGATCGAGGGCAGGCCTGCCAGGATCTCCTCCGCCGTCTTGCCCGCGAGCTCGGGGTGCGCGGCCAGGGCCTCGTTGGCCTTCTTGATGTAGGCCGCGTGGTGCTTCGTGTAATGGATCTCCATCGTGCGCGCGTCGATGTGCGGCTCCAGGGCGTCGAACGCATAGTTGAGCTTCGGCAACACGAACGGCTGCGGTGTCGAGCCCGCGGCCGGGTCGGCCGCCCAGGACGCCTGGACGGCCCCCAGGCCCACCAGCGCCGCGCCTCCGCCGATCACCTTGATAGCGTCGCGTCGCGTCATGGCCGGACTCTAAGGGCGCCGGGGCGCCGCTGGCAAGTCTGCGAGAAGGGGGGCGCCGGCCGGCGCCCCTAGCCCGCCAGCAGGCGGCGCAGCACCTCGTCGACCCGCTTCGGGTCGGCCTTGCCCTTGGCCGCCTTCATGACGGGCCCCTTGAAGGCGTTGATCGCGCTGTCCTTGCCGGACTTGAAGTCCGCGACGGACTTCGGGTTGGCGGCGACGGCCTCGGCGCACCAGCGCTCGATCTCGTCCATGTTCGTCTCGGCCCTGAGGCCCCGCCTCGCCACGACGGCCTCGGGCGCCTCCCCGGTCTGGAACATGTCGATGAAGACCTCCTTCGCGGCGTTGCTGAGGATGGCGCCCTCCTCGAGGAGCCGCACCAGGCCCGCGACGTGCGCGGGCCTCACCTTTGACTGCGCGAGGCCGACCTTTGCCGCGCCGAGCTCCCGCAGCAGGTCGTTCGCGATCCAGTTGCCGACGGCCTGGGGGTTCTTGGAGCCCTTCGCGGCCTCCTCGAAGAAGTCGGCCAGGTCCCTGTCCGGGACGAGGACGGAGGTGATCGTGTAGGGGACGCCGTACTGCGTGAGCAGCCGGCGCTGCCTGTCGAAAGGCAGCTCCGGGCACGTGGCGCGGATCTCGGCCTTCCAGGCCTCCCCCACCTCGACGGGCATGAGGTCCGGGTCCGGGAAATAACGGTAGTCGTGGGCCATCTCCTTCGAGCGCAGGGACTGCGAGGCCCCCGTCTGGCCGTCGTAGTCGCGGGTCTCCTGGTCGACCTTGCCCCCGGCCATGACGACCGCCGTCTGGCGGCGTATCTCCTGGGCGATCCCGTCGCGCACGAAGGAGATCGAGTTCAGGTTCTTGAGCTCGACCTTCGTCCCCAGACCCGTCGAGCCGACGGGCCGGATCGAGATGTTCGCGTCGCAGCGCAGCTGGCCCTTCTCCATGTCGCAGTCCGAGATCCCGCCGTAGATCATGACCGTCTTGAGCGCCGTCAGGTAGGCGAAAGCCTCCTCGGCGCTCCGGATCACGGGCTCCGAGACGATCTCCATGAGCGGCGTCCCCGCCCTGTTGAAGTCGACGAGCGACTCCCCGTCGCCGTGGTTCAGCTTGCCCACGTCCTCCTCCAGGTGGATCCGGGTAAGGGCGATTGTCTTGTGCTCGCCCATGACGTTGCGGGCCGCCCCGGGCAGCTCGATCTCGACCTGGCCCCCCTTGCAGAGCGGCTGGTCGTACTGGGATATCTGGTAGTTCTTCGGGGAGTCGGGGTAGAAGTAGTTCTTCCGGTCCCACTTGCAGACGGCCGCGATCTCGCAGCCGAGGAGGAGGCCGGACTTGATGATCTTGTCCAGGGCCTCCTTGTTCATGACAGGCAGCGTCCCGGGCAGCGCGAGGACCACGGGGTCGGTGAGTGTGTTCTCGGGGAAGCCGTAGCCCGCCGCCGCCCGCGTGAACATCTTGGAGCGGGTCTTGAGCTGCACGTGCACCTCCAGGCCTATGACGGGCTCGTAGGTCACAGGCTGGGCCTCCTCGCGTGCCAGGCGGTGCGCCCCTCGTAGGCCTGGGCCACGGCGAGGAGCTCCGTCTCCCTGAAGGGCTGGCCGATCACCTGCAGGCCTATGGGGAGGCCGCCCCTCGTGAAGCCGCACGGCAGGCTGATCCCGGGAAGCCCCGCCAGGTTGACGCCGATCGTGTAGATGTCGTTCAGGTACATCGCGAGCGGGTTGGCGGCCTTCTCCCCCGCCCTGAAGGCCGGCGTCGGCGACGTCGGGGTGACGATCGCGTCGACCTCCCTGTACGCCTCGAGGAAGTCGCGGCGGATCAGCGTGCGCACCTTCTGGGCCCTCAGGTAATAGGCGTCGTAGTAGCCGCTCGAGAGGACGTAGGTCCCGAGGATGATCCTGCGCTTGACCTCCTGGCCGAAGCCCTCCGCGCGGGACTTGAAGTAGATGTCGAGCGCGTCCTTGGCGTCCTTCGAGCGGTGCCCGTAGCGCACGCCGTCGTAGCGCGCCAGGTTCGAGGAGCATTCCGCGGTCGCGATGATGTAGTAGGCCCCGACCGCGTACTTCGTGTGGGGCAGCGAGACCTCCTTGATCTCGCACCCCATCTTCCTGTATTCCGCGATCGCCTCCTGGACGGCGGAGCCGACCTCCGGGTCGAGTCCCTCCCCGAAGTACTCCTTCGGGATGCCGAGCCTCCATGTGCGCCCGGACCTGGCCATCTCGGCCATGCCGGCGGCGTAGTCGGGCACGTCCGCCTTCACCGACGTGGAGTCCCTGGGGTCGTGCCCGGCGATGGCGCCCAGGACCGACGCGGCGTCGCCGACCGAGCGGGCGAAGGGGCCGATCTGGTCCAGCGAGGACGCGAACGCGATCAGGCCGTAGCGGGAGACCCTGCCGTAGGAGGGCTTGAGCCCGACCACGCTGCAGAGCGCCGCCGGCTGGCGGATCGATCCGCCCGTGTCCGAGCCGAGGGTGGCGATCGCCTCGCCCGCGGCCACGGCCGCGGCGCTACCGCCCGACGAGCCGCCGGGCACCCGCTCGAGGTCCCAGGGGTTGCACGTCGTGTGGAAGGCCGAGTTCTCGGTGGAGGACCCCATCGCGAACTCGTCCAGGTTCAGGCGCCCCCAGCAGATCGCCCCGGCCGACTTGAGCTTGCGGGTCGCCGTGGCGTCGTAGGGCGAGACGAAGTCCTTCAGCATCCTGCTGGACGCCGTGAGGGGCTGGCCCGCGACGGAGATGACGTCCTTCATCCCGACCGGGATCCCCTCGAGGGGGCCGCACGCGCCCGGGGCCCTCGCCCGGCGCTCGTCCGAGGCGTGCGCCTGCGCCATCGCGTCCGCCTCGTCGAACGAGTTGAACGCCTTCACGCGCCCGTCGACCGCCTTCGTCCGGGCGATGACCGCGGCCATCAGCTCGGCGGACGAGAGCTCGCCCTTGCCCATCCTCCGGGAAAGCTCCGCGATCGTGGAATAGAAGATCTCGTCGGCCACGGCTATTCGACGACCTTGGGAACGACGAACATGTTGTCCCTCTTCTCGGGCGCGTTGCGAAGCGCGTCCTCGACCGAGAGGCCGGGCTCGGGCACGTCCGCGGCCCACACGTTCACGACCGGGAACGCGTGCGCGGTCGGCTCGATCCCCTCGACGTCGGCCTCGTTGAGGAGATTGATGTAGGCCAGCACGTCGCCCAGCTGCGCGCCGAAGCGCGCCTTCTCCTCGGGCGTCAGCGCGATACGGGCGAGGTTCGCCACGTGGTCCAGGTTGAGGTCTTGGGGCTTGGGCATGGCGTTCTAGGTCCTCAGCTGGTGGGGCGTCGTCCTCGCGAGCTCGCCGACGGTCCCCTTAAGGACGGCGTTCACCTCGTCGTCCGTCAGCGTCCGTGAGGGCGAGCGGAAGACGAGCGAGAGGGCGAGGCCCTTCTTCCCCTCGGCGAGCCCCTTGCCCTCGTACACGTCGAACACCTCGACGCCCTCGACCGTGAACTGGCCGGCCGCCGCCGCCGCCGCGGCCCTGGCGACGTCCCGCCTGACGTCCTCGGCGCGGGCTGACCGGTCGACCACGAGCGCGATGTCCCGCAGGGCCGCCGGGTAGAGGCTGAGCTCGCGCGCGCGGACCCGGGTCCGGGCGGACGGCAGCTTCTCGGGAAGAATCGTGAAGACTCCCGCCAGCACCGTTCCCTCGATACCCTTTGCCCTGAGCATCGAGAGGTTCACGAGGCCGAGGCGCGCGACCCATCCCCTGTCGACGGAGCCCGAGCTGACGGAGTGCCCCGGCTGCCAGCCGAACCCCGGTCCGGCGACGGGCTCAAGCTCCTGGGCGCCGAGGTCGATCCCGGCCGCGGCCGCAATCGCGGCCAGGTGGTGCTTCACCGTGTAGAAGTCGGCCGGCTCCCGGCGCTTCCAGTGCCGGGCCCTGTCCTCGGCGATCACGAACCCGGCGGCCGCGCCCTCGTAGTTCTGGCCGTTGCTCTCGACGAAGATCCTGCCGACCTCGAAGAGCCGCGTCGCGGGGACGCCGCGCGACTGGTTCAGGAGGAGCGAGTCCAGCAGGCCGATGATGATGGTAGGGCGCAGGTGGGACTGGTCCTCGACAAAGGGGTTCGCGAGGGCGAGCTCGGCGGCGGCGGCCTGCGAGACCCAGGTCGTGATCTCGGAGCCGGGCCGAAGCGTGATGTTGACGCACTCGTGGAAGTCGTGCCCCACGAGGTAGGACGAGGCCGCCCGGTTGAACAGGACGACCGGGTCGTCCTCCGCGGGCAGGCCGACCGCCGCCACCCTCGAGGCGGGGATCCTGTCCGTCCCGTGGATCCTCAGGACCTCCTCCACGAGGTCTATGGGCCGGTCGAGGTCGTCGCGCCAGCTCGGTATGGAGACCGTCCACTCCGCGCCGCCGCCCCCTGCCTCGGTCTCGCGGGTCACGTTCAGCTCGAGCGACTCCAGCGCCGACCTCATCTCGGGCGCCGGGATGTCGAAGCCCAGCCTTTCCGCTATGAAGCCCGAGGAAACCGTGATCTCCCGCTTCCAGGGGACGTCGCGCCCGACCACGCAGACCGGCCCGACGACCGTCCCTCCGGCCGTCGCGAGGATGAGGTCGATCGCGCGCCACGCGGCCTCGACGGCCGTGTGGGGGTCCACCCCGCGCTCGTAGCGGTACGAGGAGTCCGACGAGAGCCCGAGCGTGCGGGACGTCCAGCGCACCGAGGACGCCCTGAAGATAGCGCACTCGATCACGATCGAGGTCGTCGCCTCGTCGATTCCGGAATTGACCCCGCCCATGACGCCCGCGACGACGACCGCCTTGGCCGCGTCGGCGATCACGAGCGTGCGGCTCGCCAGCGTCCTCTCCCTGCCGTCGAGGGTCGTGATCTTCTCCCCGTCCGCCGCCCGCCGCACGATGATCCGGCCCCCGGCGAGCTTCTTCGCGTCGAACGCGTGGAGGGGCTGCCCGTACTCGAGCATCACGTAGTTGCCGACGTCCACCACGTTGTTGATCGGCCGCAGGCCCACGGCCCTCAGGCGCTCCTGCATCCACGCGGGGCTGGGGCCCACCTTCACGCCGGCCACCACGTGGGCGGTGTACAGCGGGCAGTCCTCGGGGGACTCCACGGTGACGCCGGAGAAGAGGTCGCTCTGCGCCGCGTCGCCCACGTCGCCCCGGAACCTCTCCTGGGGATACGCGAGGTCCTTGCGGAACCAGGCGGCGAGCTCGCGCGCGATCCCGATGTGGGAGAGGCAGTCGGGCCGGTTGGGCGTGATCTCGATGTCGAACACCGTGTCCCCGGGGGGCAGCACGTCGTTGATCGGGGCGCCGAGCGCCGGGCGCCCCGGCAGGATGAGGAGCCCGGACTGGTCGTCGCCGATGCCGAGCTCCTTTCCGGAGCAGAGCATGCCGTCGGAGAGCTCGCCGCGGATCTTCGACTGCTTGATCCTGAAGTCGCCCGGGAGCACGGCGCCCGGCAGCGCCACGGGGACCCGGTCCCCGACCGTGTAGTTCTGGGCGCCGCAGACGATCGTCTTGACGCCGCCGGCGGGCCCGATGTCGACCGTGCAGACCGAGAGCTTGTCGGCGTTCGGGTGCTTGGAGCGGGTCAGCACCTCGCCGACCACGACGCCGTCCAGCCTGGGCGCGCCGGTCGAGGCCACGTGATCGACCTCGAAGCCGAGGAACGTGATCGCGCGGGTGATCTCGGCCACGGGGGCCTCCAGCGCGACGTAGTCCCTGATCCAGTTGAGCGAGATCTTCATCCGGTGTGGGGGGACGCGCTCATATCCCGCCCGTGAACTGCCTAAGGAGCCGCAGGTCGTTCTGGTAGAACACGCGGATGTCGTCGATGCCGTAGAGGGTCATGGCCAGGCGCTCGATCCCCATCCCGAAGGCGTAGCCCGTCCAGACCTCGGGGTCGTACCCGACCGACCTGAAGACCTCGGGGTCCACGATCCCGCAGCCGCCGATCTCGATCCACTCCTTGTTCACCTTCGGAAGGTGCTTGGCCGAGAGGTCGACCTCGAAGCTCGGCTCCGTGTACCCGAAGTAGTGCGGCCTGAAGCGGGTCTTCGTGCCCGGCCCGAGCAGCGCCTCGAAGAGGTAGTCGATCAGGGCCTTCAGGTCGCGCACGGTCACGTTCCGGTCGACGTAGAGGCACTCGACCTGGTGGAAGTTGGCGCTGTGCGAGGCGTCGGTCGTGTCGCGCCGGTACACGCGGCCGGGGGAGACGATCCGAATCGGGGGCGGCCCCTTCAGCATCGTGCGCACCTGCACCGACGAGGTGTGCGTGCGCAGGAGGTAGCGCTCGCCGGGCGTGTGGCGGGAGACGTTGGCGAAGGCCGCGCCCGGAGGCAGGTAGAACGTGTCCTGGGCGTCCCTCGCCGGGTGGTCGCGCGGGGTGTTCAGGGCGTCAAAGCAGTAGAACTCCGTCTCGACCTCGGGGCCGTCGGCGACCGTGAACCCGACCTTGCGCAGTATCCGGCACACCTCCTCGCGCACCAGGGTCAGCGGATGGAACGTGCCCGGGCCCTCGTCGGGCGACGGCAGCGTGGCGTCGACGGCGGGGCCGAGCCTGGCGGAGAGCTCCGACTCCTCGATCGCGCGCAGCCGCGAGTCGAGCAGCGCCTGCAGCGAGGCCTTGGACTCGTTCACGAGCTTGCCCACCGCGGGGCGCAGCTCCTTGGCGACCGAACCCATCTGCTTCATGAGCGCCGTGAACTCCCCGTTGGGGCCCACGTAGCGCGCCTTGGCCGACTCCAGCTCCGGGCGGGTCTGTATCGCCTGGAGCTCCGAGGCGGCCTTGGCGAGAAGCGAGGAGAGTTGCTCTTGCATCTCCGTCCTGCTTCGGGGCGTCAGGATTTCTTGGCGGACGACTTGGTCTTCAGCGCGTCGCGGGCCTGGCCGACCAGCGCCTTGAAGGCGACCTCGTCGTGGACGGCGATGTCCGCGAGGACCTTGCGGTCGAGCCCGATCCCGGCGGCCTTGAGGCCCTCGATGAAGCGGCTGTAGCTGATGTCGTTGGCGCGGCAGGCCGCGTTCAGGCGCACGATCCAGAGGCCGCGCCATTCGCCCTTCTTCTTCTTGCGGTCGCGGTAGGCGTACTGCCAGGCGTGCTGGACGGCCTCCTTCGCGTAGCGGAAGAGCTTGGACTTGTTGCCGAAATAGCCCTTGGCGTATTTCAGCACCTTCTTGCGGCGCTTGCGCGACGCGGGTGAGTTTGTTGCACGAGCCATGTTGTGGTGTTCCTTTTAGTTAATCGCCGGCGGGTCGGCTTGAAAAATCACCCGCCGGGCGTTGTTGGGATTGAAAAACGGGCCGGGACCCCGGCTCTAGAGGCCGAAGGGCAGGCAGCGCAGGAGCGGCTTCGCGTGGCCCTCGGCGACCAGCTTATCCTTGGTGGCCCGGCGCTTCTGCTTCGTCGACTTGGCCGAAAGCATGTGGCGGAAGCCGGGTGTGCGGCGCACGAGCTTGCCGCGGGCCGACAATTTGAAGCGCTTGGCTACGGATTTCTTGGTCTTTAGCATGTGAGGAGCGGTCAAAACCATAGAGTGAGGGACCCGTTGGCAAGGGGAAAAATCCCCGCCCCATTGGGGCATCCGGAACGGGTCCCCTCCCCGGGTCCCGGCGGGCCCGAGAGTTAATGCAAACTTAACGTGGGGCAGATGCTTTTGCATTGCCCGGTTTCCGCGGAATGAGGTCGCTGGTTATCGAGAAACGTCACGGTCTCCCAATCCGATACATTTTCTCTTTGACTGCTCAAAATTACCATTTTTATCTGCCATAATGAAATCCACCGCTGGTGTGCGAAACCGATGGAGCTACCCGCGCTAGGCTCGACGGGCGCCCGTGTCGCCGTCCTGTGCCTGGGGCTCCTGCCCCTCGGCGCGCGCGCCCAGGTCGTGGCCGCGTCCCCCGCCGCCTGGACCCTCCATGCCCAGTCGACCTTCGTCGACCAGATGCACCCCGGGTTCGACGCCCCCTACTCCGGGACGAACAGCCTCGACCCGCGGGAGGACTGGGCGCACACGGTCTCCCTCACGCTCTTCATGGGCCACACGCTGTGGCCCGGGGCCTCCCTCTACTACGACCCCGAGGTGACTCAGGGCCAGGGACTGAGCAACACGACCGGCATCGCGGGCTTCCCCAACGGCGAGGGCTCCCGGGCCTCGTCGGTGACACCCCAGTACGACACGGCCCGGCTCTTCGTACGGCAGGTGGTGAACCTCGGCGGGGCGTCGGCGAAGGTGGAGGACGACCAGAACCAGGTCGCAGGGACCCAGGACCTGGACCGCCTCACCTTCACGCTCGGCAAGATGAGCGCCGGGGACGTCTTCGACACGAACGCCTACAGCCACGACGCCCGGACGCAGTTCCTGAACTGGGCGCTGGTGGACGACGGGGCCTGGGACTACCCCGCCGACGCGAAAGGCTACACGGGGGGAGCCACGGTGGAGTGGACCCAGGGCGCCCGGACGCTGCGCTACGGCATATTCATGGAGCCCAAGGACGCGAACGGGCTTCCCCTGGACGACCGGATCGACCGGGCCTATGGCCAGGCGCTGGAGGGGGAGCAGCGCTACGCGACTGGCGGACGTCCCGGGGCGCTCCGCGCCCTGGTGTTCTGGAACCGGGCCCACATGGGCTCCTACCAGGACGCCCTTGACGGTCCCGTGCCCCCCGATGTCACGCTGAGCCGCCAGTACCGCTCGAAGACGGGAGCCGGCCTCAACTGGGAGCAGGAGGTGGCCGATGGCGTGGGTCTCTTCGCGCGCGCGGGTTTCGACGACGGCCACACCGAGACGTGGGCCTACACCGAGATTGACCGCACGGCGTCGGCGGGGGTCAGCGCCGCCGGCACCCGCTGGGGCCGGCCCGACGACACCCTGGGTGTGGCGGGCGTCGCGAACGGCCTCTCGCCGCTCCATCGGGAGTACCTGGCCGCCGGTGGCTACGGGTTCATCGTCGGGGACGGCCGCCTGAGCTACGAGCCCGAGGAGATCCTGGAGACCTACTACAACTTGAGGCCCGCAAAAGGGCTCGCGGTGGCGCTCGATTACCAGTTCGTCTCGAACCCGGGCTACAACCGCGACCGGGGCCCGGTGAATGTCCTCGCCGTTCGCATCCACTTAGAATACTGACTTATTAGGGTCAGGGGGGCGAAATCAGGTTGACTTGCCCCCCTATATTTTGAGCTTTTGACTCCTCAGTTTGATGGCTTTCTAGCTCAATGGTAGAGCAGCTGACTCTTAATCAGTAGGTTTCGGGTTCGAGTCCCGAGGGAGCCACCATCTTTTCCCGAGGTTTTTTCACATCCAAGACGTTGGAGCCATCAGATTTCCGAGCCGGCTTAGCTCAGTGGTAGAGCATCGGTTTTGTAAACCGAGGGTCGTCGGTTCAACCCCGACAGCCGGCTCCACTTCCCAAACAATCCCACTGCCTGGTGGTGTAATGGTAGCACAAACGACTCTGACTCGTTTTGTCATGGTTCGAGTCCATGCCGGGCAGCCAATTTCAGACCTAATATCGCGGAACATGAAGGAAAATACCCCGGTGCGGGGTTAAGCGGGGAAGTGGGGCCGAGGGTGCGCAACCGGGTGGCTGCACCCACGGGTTTGCTGTCGTTCGGGTGGCTACGCCCACGTCCCAGGGAAGTAACCAAACGATTAACCTAAGAGTTGCGCAGGCCCGGTGTCCTAATTAGGTATGAGCCAATGGAAATGTGGGTTGACACTCTAGTTTCGATGAACACTCATGCGCATTCCTAGCTGAGCCCTCGCACAGATTCGCCCCCCTCTGAACCCCCAGACACCCCAAGTAACTCAAGCGGCACGGTTCCTGCAGAACGATTTGCCGCGCAGCCGTACCAATTTCCGAGACTGCTGAAAAATTAACGCAATTGCCCCAAGACTGACACGATTCCCCGCAGTTCATTTTACCAACCATGATCACACATAGCCTAGCCTTCATTGTCCTTCTCAACAAAACGCCGATGGAGCTGTTCGCGGCCGGCGGAAAAGTCATGTGGCCCATCCTGCTCGTCGCGACCGTCGGCCTGACCGTCATCATCGAGCGCCTCCTCTTCATCATCCGCGAGAACGGCAACCGCGAGCCCGAGGTCGTCTCCAAGATGCTCGAGAGCGTGGAGAAGGGGGACATCGAGGGCGCGCTGGCGCTCGGCAGGAAGAGCCAGGACACGGTCGCCCGGATCGTGGTCTACAGCCTGACCCATATCGACTCGCTCTCCAACGCCTTCTTCCGCGCCTCGGCCCAGGAGCTCGCCCGCTACCAGCAGGGCATGGCCACCCTCGACACCTGCATCACGGCGGCCCCCCTCCTCGGCCTCCTCGGCACGGTCACCGGGATGATGCGCACCTTCGGCGCCCTCGGCGCCTCGGGCAGCGACATGGGCGCCGCGGCGAACAGCGTCATCGGCGGCGTCGCCGAGGCCCTCATCGCCACGATGTGCGGACTGGGCATCGCGGTCACCTGCCTCTTCCCCTTCAACTATCTGAATGCCCGCATGGAGCAGGCCAAGCAGGAGGTGGCCGACGCCTCCCATGCCCTCGAGATCCTGATCAAGAAATCCGAGTCCGCATCGCACTGAGGCCGCCGCACGGCGAACCCACATGTCAGGCTCAAGCTCAGGCAGCAGCGGCGGCAAGAAGAGTGCGCGCATCGAGATCATCCCCCTGATCGATGTCATCTTCTTCCTGCTGGCCACCTTCGTGCTGTTCACGCTCTCGCTGAACAAGTCCGCGGGTCCCCACGTCGTCCTGCCGAGTTCGGAGACGGGCGAGCCCCGCGACCCGTCCGGCACCGCGACGATCACGGTGACCGGCGAGGGAACGATGGCCTGGGACAAGGATCCCGTGACGCTCGATGAGTTCCTGGCGAGGCTCCAGCAGTTCCACCTCGAGCACCCCGAGGACGCCCGCATCCTGATCAACGGCGACACCGACGCCTCGTTCTCGTCCGTCATCTACGTCTTCGACGAGGTGCGCAAGGTCGGCATCAGCAAGGTCCTGATCGAGACGACCGTCAAATCCGCGGCGGCCGCGGGCTCGTAACCCAAACCCTCTCCCCCACCCACACACCCCATGGCAGGCGGCGGCTCACAAAAGTCCTCAGGCGGCACAAAGAAGGCGCGCATCGAGATCATCCCCCTGATCGATGTCATCTTCTTCCTGCTCGCAACCTTCGTCCTCTACACCCTGTCGCTGAACCGGATCATGTCGCTGCCCGTGCAGCTGCCGGTCGCGCAGACCCAGATGCAGCAGCAGAAGGACGACGACATGGTGACGCTCCAGGTTTCCGACGCGGGCACCTACTTCTGGAACAAGGAGCCGATCTCGGCCGTCGAGCTGGCGCCCCGCCTCGATTCGTACAAGAGCCAGACCCACCTTCCCCGCGTCCTCATATCGGGCGACAGCCGGGCGAAGTTCGGCCCGACGTGCTTCGCGCTCGACCAGGTGCGCAAGGCCGGCATCGAGCAGGTGTCCATCGAGACGCGCGTGTCCGACACGGGCAAATAGCCCAGCGCGAACGACAAAAATCCCACAATGCGACGAGACCTCATCATCGGATTCATCTTCACCATAACGGTGGAGTTTCTGGTCGGCTGGGGCGGCAACCTGACCCACTACAAGCCGAAGCCCGTGGTGAAGGAGAAGGACGACGTGATCCAGATAGCGATGCCGAAGATCGAGCCCGACGAGCCCGAGGTCGTCGAGGACCAGCCGCCGGTCCCGCAGGACATCGCACCGCCGATGCAGCAGGACATCCCCCAGGTGGCCACGCCCGACTCCTTCGTCCAGCAGATCGAGCCCCCGCCGCCCGACCTCTCCGCGCTCGCCAAGAACATCGTGAAGATCCCCGAGACGCGCTCGGGCCTGAGTGGGATCGAGGTCTTCGACATCTCGAAGCTCGACCAGGCGCCCGTAGCCAAGTTCCAGGCCCGCCCGACCTTCCCCTTTGAGATGAGGCGCGCCGGGATCTCCGGCGAGGTCCAGGTCGACTTCATCGTCGACACGAATGGGGACGTGAGGAACGCGTTCGCCGTCCACTCCTCGCAGCGCGAGTTCGAAAGCCCGGCCGTGCAGGCCGTGAGCAAGTGGAAGTTCAAGCCCGGCCGAAAGAACGGCCACGCCGTCTTCACGCACATGCAGGTGCCGATCGTCTTCACCCTCTCCGAGGACAACTAGACCGTGCCTTCGACCCTAAAACGCCCCTCCACCCTCCTCCTCGGCGTCGCCGCCGTGGCGCTCCTCTTCCTGTCGCCGGCCGGCCTTCGCGCCGAGGAAAAGGACGAGGGCCCGACGCTTTCCGACTCCGTCGGCGACGGCCTCGGCAAGCTGGAGCCCTTCCTGACCGCGAAGGACTGGAACGGCGCGATGACGCTCGTCGAGGGCCTGCTCCAGTCGGCCGCGCCCGACAGCTACGACGCCGCCGTCCTCAACAGGACCGAGGCGCAGATCCTGACCCAGAAGGGCGACTACAACGGCGTCGTCGCCCCCCTCGAGAGGGCGCTCGCGATCTCCGACAGGCACAACTTCTTCACGGGCAAGGAGCAGGCGGACATCCTCTACTTCCTCTCGCAGCTCTACTACCAGCTCGCCGACCAGCAGAAGGGCGACCGCCCCGCGACGGTGGCCGCGTACGCAAAGGCGATCGGCTACATCGAGCGCTGGTTCACGGTCGCGCCCAAGATCACCGAGGACAACTCACTCTACTACGCCCAGCTCCTCTATGCCGACGCCGTCGCCAAGGATCCCGCCCACCCCGACGCCGACCTGATCCGCCGCTCCCGCGAGCAGGTCGAGAAGACGCTGACGATGAGCATCCACCCGAAGGACAGCCTGTACGTGTTCCTCCTGGCCACGCTGCAACAGGAGCTCAACTACGCCCGCGCCGCCGAGGTGCTTGAGCTGCTCCTCGCCCACAACCCGAACAGCCGCAGCTACTGGATGGACCTCGACATGTTCTACATGGCGCTGGCGCAGGACCCGAAGCTGAAGGACGAGAAGAAGATCAGGATGTATAACATTCGCGCCATCAACACGATCGAGCGCGCCCAGGCCAAGGGCTTCATGAAGACGCCGCGGGACAACTACACGCTCTTCACCCTCTACTACAACACGGGTGAGTACGGCCTCGCGGCCGACCTGCTCCACGCGGGCCTGAAGGCCGGCACCATAGACTCCGACCTCCAGAACTGGCTGCTCCTGGCCGCGTCCTACCAGCAGATCAACCAGGACTTCGAGGCGATCGACGTCCTGAAGGAGGCCGCGCAGAGGTACCCGAAGAACGGCGAGCTGGAGTTCAAGATCGCGCAGGTCTACCAGCAGCTGGACAATAACCCGGAGGCTTTTAACCATGCGATGGTCGCCCTCCAGAAGGGCGGCCTCGCGAAGGCCCAGCAGACCTACATGTTCGTCGCGTACATGGCCTACGAGCTCAGCAAGTTCGACGAGGCCAAGCTCGCCATCGACAAGGCCGTGGAGCTCCTGGGCGCGAAGCCCGACCACCAGGCCCTCTCGCTCAAGGCGGCCATCGAGGAGGCCATCAAGGAGAGGGACTCAAAGAAGACGACCGAAACCCCGCCTGAAAAGGCACCCTAATTTCCGGCATCACCATGAAGAAAAACAAGATTTACATCATCGCGCCCGTCCTCGTGCTCGTCCTCTTCGGTGCGTATTACTGGAACTTCAGCTCCCAGTACGAGGCCAAGCAGGCGGCGATCGTCGCGGCGGCCAAGGAGAAGAAGCTGGAGACGCTGAAGCTCGAGGCGGCCTCGCGCGAGGCCGCGATCCACGACGCCCTTGAGGCCCAGAAGCAGCGCAAGGCCGAGCGGGCCGCGCGCGAGGAGAAGGAGCGCAAGCAGAAGGACGACAGGGAGAACGCCCGGCTCGAGAGCGAGAAGGCCGACCAGGAGGCCCAGAAGCTCAGCCGGCAGGCCGACAAGCTCTCAAAGGACGTCGCCACCGCCAAGGATGAGATCGCCAGGATCCAGGCGGACGAAAAGACTTCCGTGGGCCAGCTCGAGTTCCTGAAGGAGTACATCGCGGAAGCGACCGCCAACCAGGCGAAGCTCGCGGACGTGATCGCGAAGATCGAGGCCGCCGACGCAGCCATCGCGAAGAACGCGGCAATCGCGGCGGCCGCGGCCGCCAAGAAAAACGCCGGCAACTAGCCCACGCCCCCCTTAACACACACAAGGCGCTCACATGAAAAAATGGTTCTACGTCCTTTTCCCGACCGTACTTCTCGGGGTCTTCATCATCGTCTATCTCGGCAGCGTCAAGGAGACTGAGGCCAAGGAGGAGGCCCACCGCACCGAGATGGCCAAGGAGAAGGCTGAGGCCGACGCCAAGAAGGCGATCGCCGAGAAGACCGCCATGGAGGACGCGGAGCGGCGCAACATCGAGCGGGCCAACGCCGAGGCGAAGGCCGCCAAGGACAAGGAGGACAAGTACAACACCGAAATGGCGCGGATCAAGGCCGACACGGACAGGTCGAACGCCTCCGCCGAGAAGTATGCCAAGGAGGTCTCCGATCTCACGATCGAGCTGGACACGCTCCACAAGCAGAAGGACCAGCTGACCCGCGAGGCCTTCGAGATGGAGAAGAAGATCGAGCTCCAGGAGGTCGCCCGCCACAACGCCGACCTCGAGCTGCAGCGCTTCACGAGGATGATCGCCGACAGGGCGGACACGAGCCTCATGACCAAGATGCCCCCGCCGCCCCCGGCGGAGAAGAGCTGATCCGGGCTTCATTCGGAGACGGAAATCCCCAGGGCGGCCAAGCGGCCGCCCTTTTTCGTCTTTGGGGAATCGCAGTCGCGGAACGTGTGGCGCGAGCCGTGCACACGACGTGCCCTCCCGAACCGGGCTTGAGGCTTGACCTGAAAGGCGTAAAACATAGTATTACGCCATGCTTAAGACCATCTCCAAGATCGGCAACTCCCAGGGAATCATCTTCGACTCCGCGCTCATGGAACTCGCGCACATGCGCACGGGCGACGAGGTGAACGTGGAAGTGCACTCGGGCGGCACAATCACCATCACGCCGCTGCGCAAGGAGCCCTCGCAGCAGGAGGTCTCGGCGACCATCAAGCGCACCATGAAGGACTATGAGCGCACCTTGCGCCGCCTGGCGTGAGCAAGCAGCCCGCCCCATCCTTCTTCCATCTTACCGTAGCCAACGTCCAGGAGATTCACGGCGAGGCGATACGCCTCTATGGCGGTTCAGACGGGATCAGGGAGTCGGCGCTGCTTGAATCTGCCGTGGCCGCGCCTCAGGCGAGCTTCGGCGGGGAGGCCGTCTACACGGACGTACTCGAGATCGCCGCTGCATATCTCTTTTTTCTTTGCAGAAACCACCCGTTTGTTGACGGAAACAAGCGGACCGCTCTTGGCGCCTGCGTTGTGTTTCTACGCTTGAATGGCATCGAACCCAACCCGGACGGCCCCGAATGGGAGGAGCTCACTCTCGACGTCGCAGCTTCGAAGCTGAACCGCGAGCAGGCCACCGATCGCTTGCGAGCCCTCCTTTCCGGAAAGCCCCGAGCTTGAGGCGTCGCGCGAGCGAACGCCACGTTCGGGATGCGCCAATTGAAAATTGGCGGTCAATGACTTGCGCAGCCTTCTCGGAAATTGCGCCCGACGGTATTTGCCCGAGGTGGAGCGATCACTCGCGCGCCAATGCCGCCAATGTCTCGGCCAGCTCATCCGACGCCCAGGACCCGTCAAAGCGGACACCATTCACAAAAAACCCCGGGGTCCCGTTCACGCCGCTGCGAACCCCGCCCATGAAGTCGTGACGCACGCGCTCCCTGTACTTCCTCGCCTCCAGATCGCCCAGGAAGAGCTTGGCGTCCAACTTCAGGCTCGAGGCGGCTTCGACCAGCAACTCCGTCCCAAGATTCGGCTGATTCTCGTAGAGGAGATCGTGCATCTCCCAGAATTTTCCCTGGCCTGCCGCCGCCTCCGCGGCCTCGGCTGCGGCTTCCGCAAAGGGATGGGCGTTCGTAAGGGGGAAATTTCGGAAGACGAAACGCAGGCTCGAGCCCATACGGCGCTGGATCTCCTTCACCAACGGATAGGCCTGCCCGCAATAGGGACACTGGTAGTCGCCGTACTCCACCAGGGTGACGCGGGCGGCGGCGCCGCCAGCGAAATGGTCCGACTTGGTCACCGGCACCGACAACTTTGCTTCCTCGTCTTGGCTCATGAGTCTGTTGCCTTCGCGGGCAACGCCTCCAGGGCCCGCAGGATGCCATCGGCCCCTGGGTTGACGCCCACCGGCGAGACGTACCGCCAGCGGATGATTCCCTCGCGATCGATGACGAAGAGCGCCCGCTCGGAAAATCCATCGGTTTCACGGTAGACCCCGTAGGCCTTCGCGGTCGCTCCCTTCGGCTCGAAGTCGGAAAGCAGCGGCAGGTGATACTTGCGATCGCGCGCAAAGGCGAGATGCGACCAGATCCCATCCACCGAGATGCCCATGACCTC
>CAZDZL010000036.1:0-1996 GCA_964509885.1 uncultured Opitutaceae bacterium
AACGGGGACGTGATCGTCGGCGAGGTGACCTGCAACCATGACTTCGGGTCGCTGAGGGCGAACTACGAGATGGAATACTTCGGGGCGGAGGGCCCCCTGCGCGACTCGATGGCGATCGTCTTCCCGGGGGACCGGGGCCTTCTTGCGGCGGCGCGCCGCGCCATCCGGAGCCATGTCCCGGAAACGGCCGTCCAGCACAGCCCGTCCTATGTCCCCGTGGTCCGCCTGGGGCGCATCACCTCGGGCGACCAGTTCGGCATAACGGACGAGAGGATCGCCGACATCCGCCGCCAGCTGGCGCCCGACCTCATGGAGATGGAGAGCGGGTCGGTGGCCCAGGTGTGCTGGTACCTGAGGACCCCGTTTCTCTGCATACGAGGCGGAAGCAACCTGACCCAGAGCTCCCCCGACAACGACTACAGGAAGCTCTCGCCGTTTGCGTCCCGCCAGGCCGCGCTCTTTGCCGTCTCGCTCGTAGCCGAGCTCGCGGGCGGCAGCCGATGAAGCTCTTCGTCAGGGGCGACGTGGACGGGTTCTTCGCCATCGCGCTCGACAACCTTGTCCAGATCCTGCTGATCCCGGCCCTCTGCGTCGGGGTCGTGGGCATGTCCCCGTCGATGGTCTACGGCCGCATCCTCCCCGGGATCGCCGTGTCCTACATAGCGGGAAACCTTTTCTACGCCTGGCAGGCCCACAGGCTCGCCCGCCGCGAGAACCGCTCGGACGTCTGCGCGATGCCGTTCGGCCTGAACACGCCGACGATGATCGCCTACGCCTTCCTCGTGATGCTCCCGGCCCGGCAGGTTGCGCTGGCGCGCGGCGCGGCGGACGCCGACACCGCCGCCTGGCAGGCCGGCCTCGTCGCCTGCCTGGGCTCCGGCATGATCGAGTTCTTCGGCTCGTTCGTGGCCGAGGGCCTGCGCCGGATGACGCCGAGGGCGGCGCTCCTCGCGTCGCTGTCCGGCGCGGGATTCGCATTCCTGACGCTCAACTTCTTCCTCGACCTCTTCGCCCATCCGGTCGTCGGGATCGTCACGCTCGGGCTCGCCCTCCTCTTCTTCTTCAGCGGCCTGCGGCCGAGGGGTGGGATTCCCGCGGCGCTCGTCATCCTCGCCGTCGGAACGGCGCTCGCGTGGGCGACGGGCCTCGCCCCCGGCGCCCCCGTGCTCGCCGGCTCCGTGGGCCTTCATCTGCCGAGGTTCGTCGGCGGGGACCTCGCGGCCGGGCTGCGGAGCGGCCAGTTTCTGCCGTACCTGCCCATCATCGTGCCCATGGGGCTTCTCAACCTGCTCGCCTCCATGCAGTGCGTCGAGTCCGCGGCGGCGGCGGGCGACTCGTTCTCGATGCGCTCGTCGCTCTGCGTCACGGGCTTGAGCACCTTTGCCGCCGCCTGCTTTGGCTCACCGTTCCCGGTGGGGATCTACATCGGGCATCCCGCCTGGAAGCGGATGGGGGCCCGCGCCGGGTATTCGACACTCAACGCGGTCTTCATGACCGCGGTCTGCTTCACGGGCTCGCTCGCCGCCATCGGCTGGGCCGTGCCGGCCGAGGCGGGCATCGCGATCATCGTGTGGGTGGGACTCATCATCACCGTGCAAAGCTTCGAGGCGACGCCCCAGCGCCAGTGGCCGGCGGTGGTCGTCGGCATGGTGCCCGTGGTGCTGTCTTGGGCGACCTTCAACGTGAAGAACGGAATCCGCATCGCGGCGGGCGGCGCGGGTGCGGATTTCTCGCAGTCCCTCGTGGACCGGTTCCACGCCGCCGGGACATTCATCGACGGCGGGTTCGCGGTGGAGCAGGGCGCGTTCTTTGCCGCGCTGATCCTGTCCGCGGCCACGGTGTTCATCATAGAGCGTCGGCTCCTGGCCGCCGCGGGATGGCTCCTGGCCGCGGCGGTGCTGAGCCTGGCGGGACTCATGCATTCATGGAGGTTCGCGGGCATGGACACGATCGGGTCGCTTCCCCTGCTGGACCGCCTGACCCAATCCCATGCCAG
>CAZDZL010000036.1:2096-8469 GCA_964509885.1 uncultured Opitutaceae bacterium
CTGGTTCCAGCGAAGAGGAAATGGCTAGCGATCCGCCCGTGGGCCCTCGGGGTGATGGCCATGGCGACGGCTGTTTGCGCCAGGGCCCAGACGGTGATCTCTTGGGCCAGCGCCACGAGTGGGTCGTGGACGACGAGCGCGAATTGGTCGCCTGCGATTATTCCGAACGCGACGACGGACATCGCGACCATCACGGCCACAGGGTCCGCGTACACGATCAGCCTGGGCTCCACGGAAACGGTCGGGAGCCTGCTTCTCAACTCGGCGAACGCGACCCTGAGCATCTCCGGGGTCGATCTCGGCCTTTCCAACCTTGCGGGGTCGTCCGCGATCACGGCGGGCACGCTCCAGCTTTCTTCGGGTGCCCAGGTGCAGACGACGAGCGCCGTGGGCCCCTACACGCTCACGAATGCGGGCGCGATCCAGTCAACGTCAGGGACGAATCTTATCTACAGCAGCGGCGGGGTCACCAACGGAATGGCGTTCACGAACACCGGGACGGTCAGCGTGACCGGCGGCACGCTGTACCTGGGCAACTCGGTGGGCGACACGGTGACAAACCTGCCGGCCGGCACCATCACCGCCAACGGGGCCACTCTCGTGTTCAACGGGGGCGCCATGATCAACACGGGGACGCTTCAGGCGATTAACGGAGGCATCATCGACTTCTCCGGAAACTACACGACAGCCGGACTGGGGGGGACGATCAACGGCGCCGGAGGCATCCTCAACCTGATGGGCAACCTGACCAACAACGTGAGCCTCGTCGTGCCGGCCAGCGGCATCTACACGCTCGATGGGGCGACGATCACCGGCGGCAACGTGCTCACCGGTGCGCTCACGTTCAGCAGCGGAAGCGGCGTCCTCAACGGCGTGACGATGACCGGCAATTTCAACGATCCCTCGGGCGCCACGTTCCACGTCGAAAACGGCACGACTTTCTCCAGTGGCACGACGACCTTCGTCAACAACTACCTGTACCTCGCCGCCTCGGGCAACGCGCTCACGGTCAGCTCGGACGAGACATTCACGGGCAATGTCACCATCCAGGGTGGCGCGGCCAACGAGGGCCTGGCCAATGACGGCATCATCACCAATTCCTCGGGCACCAACAACATCTATGGAGGGAGCTACACCGGCTTCACGTTCACGAACAACGGGACGGTGAACGCAACGGGGGGCACGCTCTACGTCGGGAACGGGGGCACGGACACCATCAACAACACGGCGACCGGTGTCTTCAACGCTTCCGGTGGCGCCAGCATCATCCTCGGCTACAACTCCCACCTTGTCACGAACGCGTCCGGCGGCCTCCTGGAGGCCACGGCGCCGTTGAGCACGCTGACGCTCGGGACGGGCGCGACGACGTGGACGAACCTGGGCACCATCACCGCCTCGGGCGGGGGCACCGTCAACCTCGGGGGGAATTTCACGACATCAAGCCTGACAAGCGGCACGATCAACGGGGCAGGGGGCACGCTCAACATCACGGGAAACCTGGACAACTCCTCGACCGGCCCCCTGAACGCCCCGAACGGCGGGGGCGGGGCGATCTTCACTCTGGCGGGCGGGACCATCACCGGGGGAACGGTCAACACCGGGGCGCTCACCTTCGGATCGGGAGGGCACCTGAGCGGCGTCTCCATGGTCGGCAATTTCAACGACCCCACGAGCGCGTACTTCTTCGTGGACACCAATACGACCTTCTCCGGCGGCACGACGAACTTTGTCAACAACACCCTTTCTCTCAGCGGCACGGGCACCGCGCTGACCATCGGCGCGGGCGAGACGTTCACGGGCAATGTCAGCATCCAGGGCAACGCGGTCAACCTGGGCCTGACCAATAACGGGACCTTCACCAATTCCTCGAGTTCCAACAACATCTATGGCGGGGGCTACACCGGCTTCACGTTCACGAACAACGGGACGGTGAACGCAACGGGGGGCACGCTCTACGTCGGGAACGGGGGCACGGACACCATCAACAACACGGCGACCGGTGTCTTCAACGCTTCCGGTGGCGCCAGCATCATCCTCGGCTACAACTCCCACCTTGTCACGAACGCGTCCGGCGGCCTCCTGGAGGCCACGGCGCCGTTGAGCACGCTGACGCTCGGGACGGGCGCGACGACGTGGACGAACCTGGGCACCATCACCGCCTCGGGCGGGGGCACCGTCAACCTCGGGGGGAATTTCACGACATCAAGCCTGACAAGCGGCACGATCAACGGGGCAGGGGGCACGCTCAACATCACGGGAAACCTGGACAACTCCTCGACCGGCCCCCTGAACGCCCCGAACGGCGGGGGCGGGGCGATCTTCACGCTTGCGGGCGGGACCATCACCGGGGGCACGGTCAACACCGGCGCCCTCACCTTCGGATCGGGAGGGACCCTGAGCGGGGTCTCCCTCGTCGGCAATTTTAACGCCCCGTCGAGCACATCCTTTTACGCGAATAACGACACCACGTTCACAAGCGGCACGACGAGCTTCGGCAACAACTACGTCTACCTGGGCGGCACGGGCACCGCGCTCACGATCGGCGCGGGCGAGACGTTCGCGGGCAATGTCACCATCCAGGGAACCGCGGCCAGCCTGGGCCTGGTCAACAACGGGATCTTCACCAATTCCTCCGGCGGCAACAACATCTACGGCGGGAGCTACACCGGATTCGTCTTCACCAACAACGGAACGGTGAACGCAACAGGGGGCACTCTCTATGTCGGGAACAGCGGCACGGACACCATAAACAACGGGGCCACCGGGGTCTTCAATGCATCCGGGGGTGGCAACATCATCCTCGGCTACAACTCCCACCTTGTCACGAACGCATCGGGCGGCCTCCTCGAGGCGACGACGCCGGCGAGCACGCTCACGCTGGGAACGGGCGGCACAACCTGGACGAACACGGGAACGATCACCGCCTCGGGCGGGGGCACGGTCAACCTCGGGGGCAGCTTTGCCACGTCGAACCTAACAAGCGGCACAATCAACGGCGCAGGGGGCACGCTCAACATCACGGGCAGCCTGGACAACTCGTCCGGCCCCCTGAATCCGCCCGATGGAGGAGGCGGGGCCGTCTTCACACTTGCGGGCGGGAGCATCACCGGTGGCTCGGTCAACACCGGCGCCCTCAAGTTCGGCGCGGGCGGCACCCTCAACGGCGTGTCGCTGGGCGGCAACTTTAGCGCCCTGCCGAGCTCCAGCTTCTACGCAAACTCGAACACCACCTTCTCCGGCGGCACGACGACCTTCGGCGGCACGACCCTGTACCTGAACGGCACGGGCACGGCGCTCACGATCGGCGCGGGCGGCGCGTTCACGGGCAGCCTCACCATCCAGGCGACCGCGAGCAACCTGACGCTGGTCAACAACGGATCGTTCACGAATTCCGTGAGCTCGAACAACATCTACGGCGGGGGCTACACCGGCTTCACCTTCACGAACAACGGGATGGTGAGCGCCACCACGGGAACGCTCTACGTCGGGAACGGCGGCACCGACTCCATAACGAACGCCGCGGCGGGGACGATCGAGGCGAACGGCGGGAACGTCGACTTCGGCTACGGAAGCACCGTCAATGTTGTCAACAACGGCCTGCTCCTGGCGACGGGAGCCGGCAGCACGCTCACCCTTGGGACGGGCAACTCGACCTGGACGAACTCCGGCTCGATCACGGCATCCTCGGGCGGCGTCGTCGACTTCGCGGGCTCGTTCACGACGGCCGAGCTCATCGCGGGGCCGATCAACGGGTTCGGAGGCACCCTGGCGATCACTGGGCAGCTGAACAATGCCAGCGCCATCCTGCCCGTCCCGGCCTCGGGGGTCTTTTCTCTCTCCGGCGGCACGATCACGGGCGGCACGGTGGCCGGCAGCGCGCTGACGTTCACGGGCTCGGGGGGGAACCTCGACGGAGTGACGATGAGCGGCAGCTTCAACTTCCCCGCCGCCGTCGGGGCATCGTTCTTCGCGAATACGGGCACCCTGTTCACGGGCGGCACGACGGCCTTCACCACGCCCGGCTACGATACCGTCAACGTCAATGGCACGGGCACGGCGCTTACCATCGACCCCACGGCAACCTGGAGCGGTTCATTCAACATCATCGGGTACGCCCCGGGCGTCAACGTGGCCAACCAGGGTACCATGACCTACACGGGCGGCACCAACGTCATCTACAGCAACAGCACGGGCATGACTTTTGCGAACAGCGGCTCAGTGAGCGTCAACACGGGGACGCTTGACCTGGGCTATTATGCCAACGACACCATCTCAAACACCGGGAGCATCACCGCCAACAACGGCACGGTCTACCTCGGCTACAACCTGGCGGGCTGGAGCACCTCGGGCAGCCTTCTGGCAACGAACAACGGGATCATCGACCTGGGATCCTCGTTCACCACGGCGCAGCTCGGGGGCACGGTGGACATGAACACCGGCGGCGTGGTGAACATCACCGGCAACCTGAACAATGCCGCGGCGACGCTCAATGCGCCCCATACCGGGGTCTACACGCTCTCCGGCGGCAAGGTCACCGGCGGAACCGTGGCCAGCGGGGCGCTGACCTTCAGCAACAACGCGGGCACCCTGAGCGGCGTCACGATGAACGGCAATTTCAGCCTGCCGAGTGCTAGCACCGCGTCGTTCTATGTCACAGGGAGCACGACGTTCACCGGGGGCACGACGGCGTTTGCCACGGCAAACACCGACTACATCTACCTGAATGCCGCGGGCACCAACCTGATCCTCGCCCCATCGGAGATGTGGACGGGCGACATGGCGATCTACAACAACACCGCGAACCCGGTCGGCATGGTCGTCCAGGGCATCCTGGATCATTCCTCGGGGAGCACCTATTTCTACGGGAACGCCAACGGCCTCACGGTGACGAACTCCGGCACGATCGAGAGCGCGGGCGGCGGGACGCTCACGGTCGGCTTCTACGCGAATGACTCGGTTACAAACTCGGCGACCGGGACGTTCGAGGCCAACGGCGGGACGCTGGACCTCGATGCCAACACCTCGAACGTGACAAACCTCGCGGGAGGCACGCTCTCGGGCGGAACGTGGATGGCGTCGAACGGCGGCACCCTCAATTTCCTGTCCTCGTCCACCGCCATCACCACGATCGCCCCCGCGACAACCGTCGTGCTCGACGGTGCGACATCAAACATCTTCTCGGGCCCCTCGAACGTCAGCCTCACGAGCACCCTGACGACGAACAGCGGCACGCTCGAGGTGCTGACCAACCGGAACTTCCCATCCGCGAGCGCGATCACGAACAACGGCACGATCCAGCTCGGCGGAGGGGTATTCTCCGGCCCCTCCCTCACCAACAACCCGGGCAGCGTGCTCTCAGGGTTCGGGACCTTCGGCCCCACGGGGGGCGTGACGGTCGGAAGCAACGTGCTTGTCTCCCCCGGCAGCGCGAGCGCCAACAACTATGTGGCCTCGCTGACCTTCAACTCGGCGACCCTGGGGCAGGGCGGCTCCTACGTCTTCGACCTGGACAACGCCTCCGGCACCCCGGGCGTCGGCTACGACACCATCAACGTGACCGGCGCGCTCACGGTCACCGCGACCAACCTGTCCCCGTTCACGGTCTCCATCGAGTCGATCAATCCCGGGTCCGGGCTGCCCGGAACCGCGACGTTCAACATGGCGCAGAGCTACCAGTGGACCCTCCTCGCCGCGTCCTCCGTCTCCGGGTTCAACGCGGCGGACTTCGTCATCGATTCCTCGAATTTCCAGAACAGCCTCGGGGGCGGCGCATTCACGATCTCCGCGAACGCCACGGACATCTTCCTGAACTTCACGCCCGTTCCCGAGCCGTCGACGTGGGCGCTCGCGGGGACGGGGCTGGCCGCCATCGGTTTCGCGGCGCTCAGGCGGCGCAGGCGCCTCGCGGCGGGGCGGGCATAAGCCGGGGCCTCCCGCCGGCCCGCGGCCGGCCTATATGTGCTTGATGTGGTAGGCGACGACGCCCGCCCGGATGGCCTCCCGGACCTTCTCGCTGTGGAACGTCACGGTCGGCTTGAGCGCCGCCTTCCACTGATTCTCTATCGCCCGGTTCGGTGTCTTGATCACGAAGGCGTGGACGAGCGCCGCGGCGCCATCGTCGGCCTTCTGCAGCCAGTCTATCAGCACCTTTACCGAGGCCGCCGTGCCGATCGAGGCGAGGGTGTCGCCCGCGATCAGGCTCTCCCTGCTGGCGCCCTTCTGGCTTCCCAGGTGCGCCGCAAGGCCGGGAATGGCCAGCGGATTGCGGACCTGGCCGAGCGCCAGCTTCGCCAGCTTGGCCCGATGCGCGTTCTCCGGGGACGTGTCGATGGCGGCGGCCACCAGCTTCTCGACGCCGCCCGGGGCCCCGACC
>CAZDZL010000036.1:8569-40591 GCA_964509885.1 uncultured Opitutaceae bacterium
TGTTGAGCGGATTCGACTCATCCGCGACAAATCCCCGGATCGCCCTGAGCGTCCTCGGGTCCGGCGGCTCGGCGCGAAGGGCGTTTGCCAGAAGGGTGCCCACCATGTCCTGCTTCATCTCGTCGTGCTCCGGGCTGCCCGCGGCGATCCAGGCCCTGAAGATCGAGGAGGCGTCCATGGCCCTGATCTTCTCCATGAGCGCCGCCTGCTCGCTTCTACCCATTGATTCGTACCGCTGGGGCGCCGCTGCCGGGCCAGATTGCGCGGGGGCGCGAAGAGGGCCAGCGAGGAGGGCGCAGGCGACGAGCGCTGCGGCGGGCCATCCTGGGGGTGCGTTCCCGCGCATGGGTCTCACCGCGGGCCAATCGACGACGACGGGGGCCTGGGCTGCATTTTAGCCAGCTTTCAAAAGCGACTTCAGATCCGCGAGCGAAATCCTCGCCGCCGCCGCGTCGCTCGCCTCGAACACCCCCGCCAGGAGGGCGCGCTTCTCGTCCTGGAGGGCGAGCACCTTCTCCTCCACGGTCCCCGGGCACACCAGCTTGTAGCTTGTCACGACCCGGGTCTGGCCTATCCGGTGCGCGCGGTCGGTGGCCTGGGCCTCGGCCGCGGGATTCCACCAGGGGTCGAAATGAACGACCGTGTCGGCCCCGGTCAGGTTCAGGCCGGAGCCGCCGGCCTTAAGCGAGAGCAGGAACACCGGGATGCCGGGGGAGCCCTGGAACTGGTCGATTTGAGCCTGCCGCGCCGATGGGGCCATGGATCCGTCCAGGTAACAGTGGGCGATCTCCTGGGCATCAAGCTCCTCGCGCAGGAGGGCAAGGAGCGAGGTGAACTGGGAGAACACCAGGATCCTGTGCCCGTCGTCCGCCGCCTCGGCGAGGATCTCCCGGAAGGACTCAAGCTTCGCGGAGGCGCCGGAAGCCCCCGCGGAGCCGCCCTCGGCGGACACGAGCCTCGGGTCGCAGCATATCTGGCGAAGCCGCAGGAGCTGGGTGAGCGCCGCCAGCCGCACGCTGGCCTCGCCGGCGCCGGAGGCCTCGAGGTCGAGGAGCTCGCGCTCGGATCTCTCCTGGTAGCTGCGGTAGAGCGCGGCCTGGCCGGCCTCCAGGGCGCACCAGACCACCTGCTCGATGCGCGCGGGCAGCTCCGGGGCCACCGCTAGCTTCGTGCGGCGCAGGATGTAGGGGGCGGTCTTCGCGCGCAGGCGCTCGTCAAGCCAGGCGCGCTCCTCGCCGCGGACGCCCTGCGGGACGCGCTCCAGGTAGCCCGGCAGTATGAAGTCGAAGAGCGCGCGCAGGTCGTCCAGGGAGTTCTCGACGGGCGTCCCGGTCAGCAGGAAGCGCCCCCTCGACCGGAGCGACCGGAGCGCCTGTGCGTTCTGCGAGCGCCTGTTCTTGACGTGCTGGGCCTCGTCGCCGACCACGCAGGCGAACTCCGCCGACGCGAGCAGCTCCCGGTCGCGTGCCAGCGTCCCGTAGGACGTGATCACGAGGTCCCAGCGGGCGAGGTCGGGGGCGCCGGCGAGCCGGCTGTCGCCGCGGTGGACGAAGGCGCGCAGGTGCGGCGCAAAGCGCGCCGCCTCGCGCCTCCAGTTCTCCACGAGGGAAGCCGGGCAGACGACGAGGCTGCACCCGCCGCCGGCCTGGACCGCGCACAGGAGCCCGAGCGCCTGGAGCGTCTTGCCGAGCCCCATCTCGTCGGCGAGTATCCCTCCCAGGCCGCTCTTGTGGAGATGCCACAGCCACGCGGCGCCGAGGCGCTGGTAGGGCCGCAGGACGGCGTCAAGGGTCGCCGGGATGGGCGCGGGCTCGAGCTTCGAGAGGTTGCGCAGGGCGCCGGTCCTCGCTCGCCATGCGTCGGGCGGCCGGAAGCCCGGCGAGAGCTCCTCCAGCATCCCCTCGACCTCGGCCGCGCGGGCGTTTCCGATCCGTTCGGCCCGGCGGGCGCTGGGGGGCGATGCCGCGCCGTCGGCCAGGGCGCGCTGGGCCTCGCCGAGGCGCCTCAGCCGGGCTGGGTCTATCAGGAAGACCCTTCCCCCGGCCTCGATGTAGCCGCGGCCGGCCGCAACCGCGTCGCGGACCGCGGCCTCGCCGGCGGGGCCGGCGCTGAGGCCGAGCGCGACGTCCCAGCCGTCGCCCGAGGCGGACGCCTCGCACGTGATCTCAGCCGCGCCGAGGTGCGCCGTCCTCGACTCGAAGTTGGCCGTGAAGCGGGCGCCGAGGGCGCCGCGCAGCCGATCGCCGTGGGCCGCGAGGAAGGACAGCGTCTTGTGCCGGTCGCGAAGCCACCACTTCCTGTTCGAGGGCTCCAGGATGAACCCCGAGGACTTGAGGAGCTCGAGGGCCTCCCGGTAGCGCGGGTCCTCGCGGGAGGGCAGGGTGACCGCGAGGTAGTGCTCGGATCCGTCGATGACCAGCGGCTCGAGCGGCGCGGCCTTGGCCGGCCTCGGGGCCTTGGGCGCGGACGCCTCCTCGGGCGGGGGCTCTGGCTCGCCGACGAGGGCGTCGTGGCCCCAGCGCACGGGCCTCCCCGCCTCGGCGAACACCGGCAGGCCCGCAGAGGCCGCCGCCAGGTCCCGCAGCTGCCTGCGGGTGATCTGGATGAACGAGGGGGGCCTCGGCGTGCCGCACCACCCCTGGAGGAGCGCCAGGACGGGCAGAAGCGCGGGGTCCGGCTCCGCCGCGGGGTCGAGCTCTATCCGTAGCGCCACGGCGTTGCGCGCCGCCGCTGCGGAAAGGTTCGGGGGAAGGTGCAAAAGGAGTGCGGCCACGGGGACTTTCGTGCATGCTTTCAATCTTCCGGCGCAATTGGAATAAAACACCGCTTCCGCGCCTCCCAAATCTGACACACCCAATGAACAACGAGGCCTTTGCACAGCTGGTGGATGCGCACTACGCGCCCCTCTACCGCTTTGCCCTCAGCCTGGCCCGCAACGGCTCGGACGCGGGCGACCTCGTGCAGCAGACGTTCTTCATCTGGGCCACCAAGGGTCACGGCCTTCGGGAGCTCTCCAAGGCGAAGTCCTGGCTCTTCACGACGCTCTACCGGGAATTCCTGCGGGGGCGCCGCCGCGACGCACGCTCGTCGTCGCTGGAGGACCTGCCGCCCGGCGAGCGCGAGCCCGCGGCGGAGGATGTCGACCGCGTGTCCCGGATGGACGCGGCGCTGGTCATGTCCGCGCTGCAGGCGGTCGACGAGACGTTTCGCGCGCCGCTGACGCTCTTCTACCTCGAGGACATGTCCTACCAGGAGATCGCCGACGCGCTTGAGGTGCCGATCGGCACGGTGATGTCCCGGCTCTCCCGGGGCAAGTCCCAGCTTCGGATGGCGCTCGAGAGGGCGGACGCCCTCGGGCCCAAGGTACTGCCCTTTCCCAGCACAAAAGGAACACGAGCATCATGACGATCGAAGAGGCCAAGTTCACCCTATCCGCCTTCCGCCCGAGCGGAAGCGACGCCGGCGACGCCGCCTTCAGCGAGGCGCTGCGCATGTCCTCCGAGGACCCGATGCTCGCCGCGTGGTTCTCGCAGTCGCGCGCCCACGACGGCGCGGTCGCCGCCAAGATCGCGCAGCTCGCCCCGCCGGCCGGCCTCAGGGAGGCGATCCTCGCGGGGGCGAGGGCCGGCGGTTCGCAGAGGAGCAGCGGCCTCGGCTGGGGCTGGATCGCCGGGCTGGCTGCGGCCGCCGCCGTGGCCATCGGGGTATTCTCGATGCGGGCGCCCGCGCGCCCGGACTCGGGCGCGTCGGCGCTGGCGGGCTTCGCCATAAACGACATGGTGAACGAGAAGCACGGGGGCCGGGGCGAGCCCACGGGAGCCCTTGTGTCCGAGCTCCAGGCAAAGGGGGCGAGGATGCCGGGCGCGGACCAGATCGACTTCGAGAAGCTCAGGGACACCGGCTGCCGCACGCTCAACTTTGCCGGCCACGACGTCCTAGAGGTGTGCTTCGCAAGGGACGGCACCCTCTTCCACCTCTACGTGACCCGGCGCGACGGGCCCATCGGGGACTCGGTTGCCCGGGGGCCCTCGTTCATCGCCGAGGCCGTGGGGTCGGCCGCCGTCTGGTCCGACCGGCGGTTTGACTACGCCGTCGCGAGCACGGCCGGAATCGAGGCCATCCGCAGGCTCCTGTAGCCCTGCCTTCGCGGCAGAACGCGCTCTGGGCATTGCCTGCGCCCGGATTCTGGGAGAGGGTGGGCGCAACCCGATGCCCTCAACCCCACCCAACGCGGAACAGGTGCGCCTCGCCGACGACGAGGCCCGCAGGAAGAACTGGAAGCGCTGGGGCCCTTACCTGTCCGAGCGGGAGTGGGGCACGGTGCGGGAGGACTACTCCTCGGACGGCGAGAGCTGGCGCTACTTCACCCACGAGCACGCGCGCTCGCGCGCCTACCGCTGGGGCGAGGACGGGCTCCTCGGCCTCACCGACAGGGAATGCAGGCTTTGCTTCGCCGTCGCGCTCTGGAACGGGAGGGACCCGGTGCTCAAGGAGAGGCTCTTCGGCCTCACGAACACCGAGGGCAACCACGGCGAGGATGTCAAGGAGTGCCATTTCTACACGGATTCCACGCCCACCCACTCCTGGATGAGCGCGCTCTACAAGTACCCGCAGGCGGAGTTCCCCTACGAGAGGCTGAGGGCGGAGGCCCGCAGCCGCACGCGCGACGACCCCGAGTTCGAGCTCGCGGACACGGGAGTCTTCGGGGAGGGCCGCTACTTCGACGTGGGCGTCGAGTACGCCAAGGCGGACACGGACGACGTCTGCATCCGGATCAGGGCGGCGAACCGGGGCCCGGAGCGCGCGGTGCTCCACCTGCTGCCCACGCTCTGGTTCCGAAACACGTGGTCCTGGGCGGGCGGGGCGAGGCCCGCGATGCGCGCCGCCTCCGACACCCGCGTCCAGTGCGACCACGAGACGCTGGGGCGCATGACGCTCGACGTCGAGGCGGGTGCCGGCGCCGCGGCGCCGCTCCTTTTCACCGAGAACGAGACCAACGCGGCTCTCCTCTTCGGTGACAAGAACGCCTCCCCCTACGCGAAGGACGCGATCGGGGACTTTGTCGTCGCCGGGCGGGCGGACGCGGTCAACCCGGCGCGGTCGGGTACCAAGTGCTCCGCCCACTTCGTCCTGGACCTCGGGCCGGGCGAGGAGAGGACCGTCAGGCTGAGGCTGAGGGCCGGGGACCCGGGCGCCGGCGCGTTCGGGCCGCCGTTCGAGAAGGTCTTCGCGGCCAGGAGGTCCGAGGCCGACGCGTTCTACGCGGCGCTGCCCGGGGCCGCCGATGCCGAGTCCCGGCGTGTCGCGCGCCAGGCCTACGCCGGCCTCCTCTGGTCGAAGCAGTTCTACAACTACGTGGTGAAGGACTGGCTCAAGGGCGACCCGGCCTACCCGCCGCCCCCGCCGGGGCGCCTCGCGGGGCGCAACAGCGACTGGCACCACGTCTACACGCGCGACGTCATCTCGATGCCCGACAAGTGGGAGTACCCGTGGTTCGCCGCATGGGACCTGGCGTTCCACATGTTGCCGATGGCCCGTCTCGACCCCGCGTTCGCCAAGCACCAGCTCAACCTGCTGATGCGCGAGTGGTACATGCACCCGAACGGCCAGATGCCGGCCTACGAGTGGAACTTCTCGGACGTGAACCCGCCGGTCCACGCCTGGGCGTGCTGGAGGGTCTACAAGATCTCGGCGCCCCGCGGCGAGAGGGACCGCGTCTTCCTGGCCAGTGTCTTCCAGAAGCTCCTCGTCAACTTCACCTGGTGGATGAACCGCAAGGATGTCTGCGGCCGCTATATCTTCAGCGGCGGCTTCCTCGGCCTCGACAACGTGGGCGTGTTCGACCGCTCCAAGCCGCTGCCCGGGGGCGGCCAGCTTGAGCAGGCGGACGGCACGGCGTGGATGGCCTTCTACTGCAGCACGATGCTCGCGATGGCCCTCGAGCTCGCGGACGGCGACCCGGCCTACGAGGACATCGCCTCGAAGTTCTTCGAGCATTTTGTCGAGATAGCCGACGCGATGAACAACCTCGGGGGCGAGGGCCTCTGGCACGAGGAGGACGGCTACTACTACGACCAGCTCCTTGCCAACGGGGGTTCGATCCCGCTGCGCCTGCGCTCGGTCGTGGGGATCGTGCCCCTCTTCGCGGTAGAGTTCATCGAGCAGGGCCGCCTGGACAGGCTCCCGGGCTTCGCGAAGCGCACGCGCTGGTTCCTCGAGAACCGCAAGGATCTCACGTCGTGGATGTCCTACATGGCGCGGGACGGGCAGGATCCGGGCCGAATGCTGCTCGCCATCCCGACGCGTGAGCGCCTCGAGCGCGTCCTCAGGTACGTCTTTGACGAGGCGGAATTCCTCTCGCCCCACGGCGTGCGCTCGCTGTCCCGCACGTACCTCGATCATCCCTACTCGATCGCGATCGGCGGCGAGACCTACCGGGTGGAATACGAGCCGGCCGAGTCGCGCTCCTGGATCTTCGGGGGGAACTCGAACTGGCGCGGCCCCGTGTGGTTTCCCATCAACTACCTCCTGATCGAGGCCCTGCAGCGCTACCACCTGTTCTACGGCGACAGCTTCACAATGGAATTTCCCACGGGAAGCGGCCGCAGGCTGAACCTGGACCAGATCGCGCGGGAGCTGGCGCGAAGGCTCACCTCGCTCTTTTTGCCCGACGCCAAAGGCAAGCGACCTGCATTGGCGGCCAATCCCAGCTTCGCCAACGACACTCATTGGCGGGAGCTCCTCTGGTTCCATGAGTATTACAATGGTGACTCGGGGGCCGGTTTGGGGGCCAACCACCAGACGGGATGGACCTCTTTGGTCGCCCGGCTGCTCGAGGAATTTGCTGATTGAAATGGGATTACGCATTCCGCGCGCAACGTGCGCGCGGCCGTGCAATGCGCAAGGCGGCGCAGGTTCCCGCGATTTCTAAAGTTTAATTCCGCGCCCTCCTGAACACCGGAACAAGGGCAAAGGTCAGGGTGGGTCATGAAGACCGCCATCACCAGACTGCTCCGCCAGCGCGCGCCGCGCATGGCCGGCCTCGTGCCCGTCTTCGTGGCCTTCACCTGCCTCTCCCCCGCCGGGGCCCTTGCCTCCGAGCGCTGGGCCACGCTCGAGGCCATCCACCAGCTCGAGAACCCGGGCAACACCGACCTGCCGGGCGCGCTCGGCGAGCTCGGCCCGTACCAGTTCCGCGAGGGCACGTGGAAGATGCACACGGCTGCGCCCTTCAGCCGCGCGCTTGACCGCCGCTCGTCGGACGCCGTCGCCGTGAAGCACTACGAGTGGATCAAGGCCGAGCTCGAGCGCCGCGGCATCGCCGCGACGCCGTACCGGATAGCGCTCGCCTGGAACGGCGGGATAAGGGCGGTCTTCGTGGATCACCCGCCCGCGGTGGCCGTCGACTACGCGTCGCGCGCCGCGAACCTCGCCGCCTACTTCGAGAAGAGCGAGCTGGCCGACGCCCGCTAGGGCGGCGTCACTGCGGGAACTCCGACTGCCTGGGCGCCCCGGGAGCCCGCCGGGCCGCCTCCTCAACCGGGGTGGGGTTCAGGTGGCGCGGCGGCCGCGCCGTCTTCTGGGCGACCGCGGCCTCCCTGTCCCTGACAATCCTGTCGCAGATCTCGTGGATGTGAAGGCGCAGCCACTGCGTCGTGCTGCTCGCCGCCGTGTAGTCGGCGGGCCCGTAGTGGTCGATGCGGCCGACCTGGCGCAGCTTGTCGTTCTGGGCGTATTCCTCGGGCTTCGCGGGATTGTAGACACCGTAGGCGTTTCCGCCGTTGCCCTTCACGACAGAGAAGCTCGGCACGTCGCTGGGCCCGTCGGCGATGTAGATCATGTTCTGGAACGGGATCCGCCTGTCCTCGGCGGCGACCCTGGAGTTGACGTCGATCGCCGGGTTCTTGTTCGTGCCCTTGTTGATCTCGAAGATCGCCCGGGTCTTCGTCGTGTTGTCGATGACCATGCCGATCTGCGCGATCTCCGCGTCCGCGCTGAGCTCGAGGTCCTTCTGCTGGAGGAAACCGGGCTGCAGCGGGTTCTCGATGAACTCGCACCCCCACACCCCGTCGACATGGGGGGCGACCGCGCTCCCGCGGATCATCTGCGCCAGCCCCGTGCTCACGATGTAGTGCTCGAGACGGATGTCGTGCTTTCGGTACTCCGGCTTGTCCGCGACCCAGGCCTTCGAGGTCCCGAAAAATCCGGGGAGGCCGGGGTAGAATGCGATTTCCGCCCCGCACTTCGAGAGCACCACGTTGTTGAGGCCGGCCATCTTGCCGGAGAGGACGTAGGTCAGCAGGTGGTTCAGGTAGCCAATCTCCCCGGAGAGCGTGTAGCCGCGCCTGCGGTAGTTCTCCACAAGCGCGTTTGTCTCCGCCCAGAAGTTTGCCTCGTCCACCCCGTAGCGGCGGAAGAGCGGAGACTGCATGTAATCCGGGATTAAGGTCTTGTCGAAATCCCAGATGCAGGCGATAATGTTCTGTGTGAAGAGCGTCGCGGCCATGCGGTGCGTGAGGCGGCATGCTATGCCTCGGGTCGAGGCCCGCGCAATTCGCAAATGACAGCCATGGACGACCTTCCCGACATTTCACCCTTCCAGAGGCGCCTCGAGGAACTCGACGCGCAGATGGCGGAGCCGTCGTTCTACGCCAACCCGCGGCGCGCCGCGGAGGTCACCCGCGAGCAGCAGCAGCTGCGCAAGCTCGTCGACGGCCACCGCGCCTTCACGCAGGTGGAGCGCGAGCTGCGGGAGGCGGCCGCGCTCTCCAAGGAATCGCCCGCGGGAAGCGACCTGAGCGAGCTGGCGATCGCCGAGATCCCGGCCCTCGAGGCGCGCGCGCGCGAGCTGCGGGAATCGATCCTCCTCGCGATGATCCCGCCCGAGCCCTCGGACTCCCGCAACACGGTGATGGAGATCCGGGCCGGGACCGGCGGCGACGAGGCCGCGCTCTTCGCGGCGGAGCTGTTCCGCTGCTACCAGAAGTACGCCGACTCGCAGGGATGGAAGATCCAGCCGATGAGCAGCAGCTACTCGGACCGCGGAGGCCTGCGCGAGGTGAGCTTCCTCGTGACGGGCACGGACGTCTACAAGCAGCTGAAGTGGGAGAGCGGCGTCCATCGCGTGCAGAGGGTGCCCGTCACCGAGGCCAGCGGGCGCATACACACGTCGACGATCACGGTCGCCGTGCTCCCGGAGGCCGAGGAGGTCGACATCCAGATCAACCCCCAGGACCTTGAGATCACGGTCGCGCGGGCGAGCGGGCCGGGGGGGCAGGGCGTCAACACGACGGACTCGGCCGTGCAGATCATCCACAAGCCGACCGGCCTCATCGTCAAGTGCGCGGACGAGCGCTCCCAGATCAAGAACAAGGCGAGCGCGCTGACGGTCCTGAGGTCGCGCCTGCTCAAGCTGCGCGAGGACGAGGAGAAGGCCAAGTACGCCGCCGAGCGGAAGAGCCAGATCGGGTCCGGGGACCGGAGCGAGAGGATCAGGACCTACAATTTCCCGCAGAACCGGGTCACGGACCACAGGATCGGGCTGACGCTCCACGGCCTTCCCCAGATCATGGAGGGGGCGATCGGCCCCCTCATCGAGGGCCTGCAGAAGGCCCACTACGAGGAGAGGCTTGCGGCTCTCGAGGGGCGCTCCTACGAGCTCGTGAAGCCGTCCGGCGAGCTCGGCTGAGGCCCGGCCCGACAGAACATGCTGAACGTCCTCGAGGTCGTTAAGAAGACCTCCGAATTCTTTGCATCGAAGGGCATCGAGTCGCCGCGGCTGAACGCCGAGCTCCTCGTCGGCCACGCGCTAGGCCTCGCGCGGATGCGCCTCTACCTGGAATTCGAGAGGCCGGTCAGCGACGCGGAGCTCGCGGCGATCCGGGAGCTCGTGCGCCGGCGCGGAAGGCGCGAGCCCCTGCAGCACCTCCTCGGGTACACGGAGTTCTCCGGCCTCAGGCTGAAGACGGACGCCCGCGCGCTGATCCCCAGGCCGGAGACCGAGTTCCTTGTGGAGACGCTCCTGGCGAGGCTGTCGCCGCCGCCGCAGGAGATCCTGGACCTGGGAACGGGCGGCGGAGCCATTGCGCTCGCGCTCGCGAGCGCCTTCCCGATGGCGCGCGTGACCGCCGTCGACGCCGATCCCGCCGCGCTTTCCCTCGCGGCGGAGAACGCGGAGTCGACCGGGCTGGCCGCGAGGGTCGGCTTCGTCCTCTCGGACTGGTTTGAAAGGCTCCCGGGAGGGGTTGCCTACGGCCTCGTTGTGTCCAACCCCCCGTACCTGTCGGACGAGGAGACGGCGGCCGCGGCGCCGGAGGTCCGCGACCACGAGCCGGCCCGGGCTCTCACCTCGGGCGCCGGCGGCTTCGAGGACATCGGCAGGATCATAGCGGGCTCCATCGGCGTCCTCGCCCCGGGAGGGATGCTCGCCCTTGAGACCGGCACCGGCCACCATGCGTCCGCCGCCGGGGCGGCGCAGGAGGCCGGTTATTCGCGGACGGAATCGCTGCGGGACCTCGCGGGCCGCGACCGCTTTTTCCTCGCCTGGCGCTGACGCCGGGAGATCAGCCCTTGGCTGCGGCCGTCAGCGGGGCGTGGTCGCTCGCCCAGTACTCGTGGTCGCGGCCGAGCTCGATCGCGTCGTCCACGACCCTCAGGGCCTCGCGCAGGGCGACGTCGAGCTTGCCGTAGGCGTCCGCGTTGGCGTCCTCTGCGGCCTCGGCGATCTCGTCGGCATCCTCGTCGCTGGGAGGCTCAGCCTTGTCGGCGTCCTTGGAGGCGGAAGCCTTTGCGGCGTCGGGTTCCTTCGGGGTCGGCGTCACCTTTGGGGGGGCCGGGGGGCCGAGCCTGAACTCCGTGTAGGGGTAGTCGGCCTTCGCGAGAACGTCGCGTTCGGCCCTGTTCTCCTTGCGGAAGGCGTCGTCAGCCAGCTTCTCCTTGCGGCGGTCCTCGAGGTTGAGCGACACGAGCTTCTCCGCCTGGCGCTGCTTGAACCAGTCGACGTACTTGCGCACGTAGGCGAACTCCTCGAGGCCTGCCTGGCGCACGCCGCTCTCCTCCTTGAGGCGCTCGAGCACCTTTGCATTGATTGGCTGCCCGTCGAAGGCGCTCGTCTTGATCTTGTCCCAGACCAGTGCGTGCGGGAGGTCGGACTCGCCGATTGGCAGGTATTCGTCGATGGACGGCAGGACGATGTCGGAGACGACCCCCTTGAGCTGCGTCGACGAGCCGTCGGGCAGGTAGAACTTCTGGATCGTGATCTTGGCCGCCCCGGTCTTCGCCGAGGAGCGCTTCAGCTCCTGTGAGATCTTCTTCATCTCGAAGGTCGCCTGGACCGTTCCCTTCCCGTGCGTGGAGCTGTCCCCGATCACGACCGCGCGGCCGTAGTCCTTGAGCGCGCCCGCGACGATCTCCGAGGCGGATGCGCTGAAGCGGTCGACAAGGACCGCCATCGGGCCGTCGTAGGAGAGGTTCTCATCCTTGTCGGAGTCCACCTGGATCTCGCCGTCGTAGCCCTTGACCTGGACGACCGGGCCCTTGTGGATGAAGAGGCCCGCCAGCTCGATCGCCTCGCTCAGGTACCCGCCCCCGTTGTGGCGCAGGTCGAGGACGATGCCCTGGACGTTTGATTTCTTGAGGTCCACGATGAGCTTCGCGACGTCGCTGCTCGCGCTGCGCTTGTCGCCGTCGGAGTCGGTGTCGCCCTCCTCCGCGGGCCCATAGAACTCGGGAAGGGTGATGACGCCCAGGGGGACCGGCTTGCCGTCGGCGCCGGGCACCTGGAACACCGCGCCGCGCGCTCGGGCCGAGTCGAGCTTCACGACGTCGCGGGTGATGACGATCTCCTTGCGCACGGAGCTGTCCGTCGCGGTCGCGGGCTGGATGAGCAGGCGGACGATCGTGCCCTTGTCGCCGCGGATCTGGTCCACGATCTTGCGCAGCTTCATGCCGATGATCTCCACCGGCTCCTCCTTGCCCTGCGCCACGGCGATGATCTTGTCGCCGGGCTTGAGCTGGCGGCCGAGGTCGGCGGGCCCGCCGGGGACGATCTCCTTCACCGTGCATATGTCCTCGTCGAGGCCGAGCATGGCGCCGATGCCGACGAGCTTCAGCTTCATCTGTATGCCGAAGTCCTCGTACGTGTCGGCCGAGAAGTAGGTCGAGTGGGGGTCGTAGAGCCCGGCGATCGACGTCAGGAAGGTCTCCGCGAGCTCGCTTCCCTCCGTCTCGCCGACGTTCTTGAGCATGCGCTCGTAGCGCTTGCGCACGATGTCGTGCGCCTGGTCGAGGGTCTTCTTGTTCAGCAGCTCGGCGAGCACCTCGAACTTCAGGCGCTTCCTCCAGAGCTCGTCGGCCTCGCCGACCGTCGTCGGCCACGGCGACTCCGAGCGGTCCACCCTGAAATTGTCCGGGCTCGTGAAATCCATCTTCTTCTTCAGCTCGGCCATGATCCAGGCGATGCGAGCGGTGACCCGGTCGTCGTAGACATAGAAGATGTCATAGGCCGCGTCTATCTTGCCCAGGTAGTCGACGTTGTAGTAGACGTTCTTGCCGAAGCGGTTGACGAATTCGGCCCTGTCGGTGTCGAGGAAGAAGAGGTGCTGACCGTCGAGCGCCTTCATGTATTCCGGGATCACCTGCGCATAGTCGCCGCTGTGGACCGCGTCGCGGTTATAGTGGGCCTGCTCGAGGAGCGTGACGAGCGTCTGGGCCTCGGTGGTGAGCGTGTCCGGCGTCGTGAACCTGAGGTCGGAGCCGGCGAGGCCGGAGGCGCTGAGGGCGACGAGGAGGGGCGCCAGGAGCCGACGCAGGGGGACGGAGGAAAGGGTCATGCGTTAATTTCCGGGGGATTGTGGGTGGGACCGCCCAAGTGGCAGCATTGTTTCACGGGTGTGGCCTAAATTCAAGGAGGGAGGCCCGATTGGCCCCGCCCAAGGTACGCCCTGCGGCGCCCCCCGGATGCCGGCCCGGGACGCTTAGCGCCGGCCGATCAGGTCGCGGGCCTCGTCCAGGACCCTCTTTTCCTCCGCCGAGAGGGACCCGAAGCCGTCGCTGTTGATCTTGTCGAGGATCCTGTCGACCTCCGCGCGCAGGTGGCCGCGCCCGGTGATGTTGACACTGTAGCTGGGCGGGGACTCGGGCGCCGCGGCCTTCCCGCGCTGCTTCATCCATCGGGGAAGCTCGATCTCGGCGTGCGGCTGGTCGGATCCCCAGTTCGTGTCGTGAAGGTACCGGAAGTACACCCAGCCGGCGGCCATGCCGCCCAGGTGGGCCGAGTGCGCCGCCACGCCGAGCGGGGAGACCGAGCCCAGGAGCTCGTAGAAGACGAACCCGAAGAGGTCCAGGCCGACCATCAGGTAGGCGAGGTGCTTCGGCTTGAAGGTGACCGGAAGCACGAAGAAAACGAGGAGCGTGACCTCCCGGTTCGGGAAGAAGCAGGCGTAGAGGATGACGAGCGCCCAGACCGCCGCCGAGGCCCCGTACAGCACCTCGGGATGGCGCCAGTGGACGGCCGTCGAGACGAGACCGCCCGCGGCAAGGGCCGCCGCGTAGAACCCGGCGAACCGGCGGGCGCCGAGGATGGGCAGCACCTCCCGGCCGACGAAGTAGATCACGAGGAGGTAGCCGAGAATCTGCAGGAGGTTTCCGGTGTCGTGCAGGAAGCCGTAGGTGACGAGCGTCCAGACATAGCCCGCCTTCAGGCTGTACGCCGAGAGCCCGAGCGCGCCCTCGAACCAGTAGGCCGTGCCCGGGAAAAAATGGACGAGGAGGTTCTGGATGACGTACACGGCCACCATCGAGCACAGCAGCCACGTGAGCACGCTGGCGCGTGGCCTCTCGAAGCTGTCGCGCATGTAGGGGCGGTCCTGCAGCATGGGAGGCACCTTAGCCGGGGCTCCGGCAAACACAAGCCGCCTTAGGGCGGGACCCGGCCCCGGGACATGGGTAATTTCCGCTCCCATACCCCCTTGACAGACCGGCTGCGCCGATGTCCCTTCTATCGCACCTATGGCCAACAAAGCAGACAAGTGGGCGCAGAACGCACTGGGCAGGTTCTACGTGGACCAGCAGTGCATCGACTGCGACCTCTGCCGCGAGACAGCGCCCAACTTCTTCACGCGGAACGACGAGGGCGGCCATTCCTTCGTCCACAAGCAGCCCGAGACCGAGGAGGACGTGGCGCTCTGCATGGAGGCCCTAGAGGGATGCCCGGTCGAGGCGATCGGCGAGGACGGCGACAAGGTCTAGCTGGGGCTCCCGGACGTGGGTGGCCCATTGTTAGGGTGGGGACGGGTTTGCATTAACGAGGCTTGTTTTTTTGCCTCGGCCTGTTAGCGGTCGGCGCAGATGAAGCCCGACCCCAAGACGTTCCTGGTCCTCTGCCTCTTCGCGGCGCTTGCGGGCCCTCGCGCGCGCGCGCAGGGCGAGGCGAGCCTGCCGGTGGTCACGGTGTATTCGCCGTCGATCGCGAACCAGGCACCCGCCGGGACGTTCGCCATGCCGGTCTCCTCGCTGCGCTACGACCCCCTGGTCGACATCGAGCCCCGCAACATGGCGGAGGCCCAGGCCGACGTGACGATCCAGGGCGACACCTTTGAGAACACCGGGCTCCAGGTCGGGGCGCTCTCGATCTTCGACCCGCAGACGGGCCACTACCTGATGGAGCTACCGGTGGCGCCGGTGATGCTCGGGGCGCCGGAGGTGCTGACCGGGGAGCCGTTCGCCGCCAGCTCGATGAACGCGACCGGCGGGGGCCTCGCCTACAACTGGAAGGCGGTCGGCACGGGCGGCTTCGCCGCGGGCGCGATCGGCGACGACGGCCTCCAACGCGAGGAGGTCTACCAGGGCCTCGCGGGGTCCGGCGCGAGCCACCTGGCGGCCGACGCGGACTGGGCGCATTCGTCGGGAAACGGCACGGTGCCCTTCGGGGACTTCCACTTCGACCGCGCCGACGCGCGCCTCGAGTACCTGGCGCCGGGCTCTGTGACCGACCTGTTCGCGGGTTACCAGTCGAGCTTCTTCGGCTGGCCGAACCTCTACACGCCCTTCGGGTCGGACGAGACCGAGAACCTGCAGACCGTGCTCGTGGCGCTCAACAACCGGGAGGAGCTCGGGCAGGGGCAGTTCATCGAGGGCGGCGCGTTCTACCGGCGCAACAAGGACGACTACGCGTTCAGCAGGTTCGCCCCGCTCGGGCCCACGCATCCCTACCAGCACACGACCTGGGAATACGGCGCCTCGATGGGCGGCAGGCAGGACTACGACGGCGTGATCCTCAACTACCACGCCGAGGAGACGACCGACTGGCTCAGGTCCACGTCCCTCACCTACGGGCCCTACCACAGCCGCAAGCTGGAGAAGGTCACGCTCGTGCCCGAGGAGGACTGGGCCGCGCCGGGAGGCGAGTACGTCCTGAAGGCGGGCGCGTCCTACGACGGGTCCAACCGCGAGAGCGGCGTCGTCTCGCCGGTGGCGGAGATCTCCCGCAGCTGGTCCGCGAGCGGCCTGCGGCGCGTGTACGCGAGCTACTCGACGACCACGGAGTTGCCGTCCTACACCGCCCTCGACTCCAGCCCGACGGCCGGGCTCTTCCTCGGGAACCCGGGCCTCGGGCGGGAGACGAGCCGCGACACGGAGGTCGGCGTGAGCGGGAACATCGGCGGTTGGTCGGGCCAGGCCGCGGTGTTCTACCGGCGCGACGACAACCTCGTCGACTGGACCTACACGAACGGCGTGTTTGGCCGGTCGGCAAACGCCGTCAACCTGCAGACCGAGGGCCTTGAGCTCGTGGCCCGGCACTCCTGGGGCCTCGTGACGGCGGTCCTTGGCTACACCGCGCTCGCGAAGAGCGCCGACTACATGGACGCCAACATCTCGGCGAGCTTCTACGCGCTCAACTACGCCCGCCAGAGGCTGACGGCCGCCCTCACCCTCGAGCTGACGGAGACGCTCGAGCTGCGCCTGGACAACGCCGCGAGGATCCAGGAGGCGGACAGTCTGCGGACCCAGGGCGGCAACGACGCGATCAACAGCTCGCTTGGCCTCTACTGGCGCCCGCAGTCCACGAGGAGGGTGGAACTCTCCCTCATGGTCGACAACCTCTGGAACAGCGCGTTCCAGTCGGTGCCCGGGGTTCCCGCGTCGCGCCGGCAGTTGTCTTTTGGCGCGACCTACGGTTGGTAGTCGGCGTGCAGGATAATCCCTTCCTAGACCCCTCCTTCCGCATCCGCTGGTCGGCGATGCTTCCCAGCCTGGTCGAGCCGTCCATGGACGCGGCCCTCGCGGGCGCCGAGTCCGCCCTGCGCGCGATCGAGGCGGGGGAGGGCACCCCGACCTTCGAGAACACCTTCCTCGCGCTCGACGAGGCCACCGACGCCCTCAACCGGGCGTGGAGCCGGGTCACCCACCTGCAGTCCGTCGCGGATTCCCCCGAGCTGCGGGAGGCCCACAACCGGGTGCTGCCGAGGGTGTCGGCCTTCTTCGCGGGCGTTCCCCTCAGGCCCGCGCTCTGGGCGAGGCTGAGGGCCTTCGCGGGGCTCCCGTCGTCCGCGGGCCTGCCCCCCGTGCGCGCCCGCTTCATGGGGGAGACGATCGCCGAGTTCCGCGAGGCGGGCGCCGACCTGCCGGACGCCGGGCGCGCGCGCCTCGGGGAGATACAGAGCGAGCTCGCGCAGCTGACGCAGGCCTACGCCGACCACGTCCTCGACGCGACGAATGCATGGCAGCTCGTGGTCGAGGACGAGGGGAGGTTGGCGGGGCTGCCCGCCCATGCCAAGGCGCGCGCCGCGGCGGATGCCGCCGCGAAGGCCGTGGTCCCCCCGGGGCGCCCCGCCTGGCGCTTCACGCTTCACATGCCGTCCCTCGAGCCGTTCATGACCTATCTCGCCGACGACGCGCTCCGGGCCGAGATGTGGCGCGCGTCGACGTCGGTCGGCAGCGTCGCGCCCCACGACAACGGGCCCCTGATCTCCACGATACTCGCGCTCCGGAGCGAGAAGGCGCGGCTGCTCGGCAAGGCGCACTTCGCCGACTTGGTCCTTGCACGGCGCATGGCAAAGTCCGGCCAGCGGGCCCTCGACTTCGTGGACGACTTCCGCAGGCGCTGCTCGTCCGCCTTCGCGCGCGAGTGCAGGGAACTCGAGGAGTCGAAGGCCCGGGACACGGGGCTGCCCGCCGCGCGGCTCCTCCCCTGGGAGGTCGCATTCCGCGCGGAGCGCCTCAGGAGGGCGCACTTCGACTTCGACGCGGAGGAGCTCAGGCCCTACCTGCCCATGGACCGCGTGGTCTCGGGCCTCTTCCAGATCGCGCGCAGGGTGTTCGGCATCCGCGTGACGGAGCGGCCCAGGGGCGAGGTCGAGACCTGGCACCCCGATGTCCTCTACTACGACGTCCACGACGCACGGGACCGCCACGTCGGCTCGTTCTACGCCGACTGGCATCCCAGGGAGTCCAAGCGCGCGGGCGCCTGGATGAACTACCTGATCACGGGCGGCCCGCAGCCCGACGGGACCCGGCGGCCGCACCTGGGCCTCATCTGCGGCAACCTGACGCCCCCGGCCCCGGGCCGGCCGGCCCTTCTCTCGCACCGCGAGGCCGAGACCATCTTCCACGAGTTCGGCCACCTGATCCACCACCTCCTCGGGGAGGTCGAGATAAGGTCCCTCAACGGCACCAACGTCGCGTGGGACTTCGTGGAGCTCCCGTCGCAGATCATGGAGAACTGGTGCTGGGAGCGCGAGGGGCTGGACCTCTTCGCGCGCCACTTCGAGACCGGGGCCCCGGTCCCCGAGGCGCTGTTTCGCAAGATGACGGCGGCGCGCAACTTCATGTCGGCGTGCGCCACCATGCGCCAGGTGGCGTTCGCCAAGATGGACCTCCTCATGCACATGCGCGCCGGGGAATTCGCCGGGGTCTCGGACATCGAGGGGGCGGTGCGCCCGATGGTCGCCGACTGCCTCCTTCCGACCGAGCCGCCGGCGCCGACGATCGTCAGGCGCTTCACGCACATCTTCTCGGACCCGGTCGGCTACGCGGCGGGCTACTATTCCTACAAGTGGGCGGAGGTGCTCGACGCCGACGCCTTCACGCGCTTCCGCAAGGAGGGGATTTTCAACGAGAAGGTGGGGGGGGAGTTCGTCGAGCGCATCCTCTCCCGGGGCAACTCGGCCGACCCGGCCGAGCTCTTCCGCGCCTTCATGGGGCGCGAGCCCGACCTAGGGGCGCTGCTGGAGCGCAGCGGGCTGGCGACTTGATTTTCAGGCCAGTTGGGCGATCTTTGGGGACACCCATGAACCTGTTAGCACCCGTTGCCTATTTCTACTTCCCGTCGGGCATCTTCGGGATCCTCTTCATCCTCGTCATCGTCTTCTCGCTCTACGCGCAGATCCGCGTCTCGAGCGCGTACTCGAAGAATTCCAAGATACCGTCGCGCGGAGGGATCACGGGCCGCGAGGCTGCCGCCGCCGTGATGTCCCGGGCGGGGATCACCGACGTCGACATCGTGGAGACCGAGGGGCGCCTGACCGACCACTACGACCCGCTCAACAAGAAGCTCGCCCTCTCCTCCGAGAACTACAGCGGCACCAGCCTGGCGGCGATCGGCGTCGCGGCCCACGAGGCGGGCCACGCTCTCCAGCACAGGGAGGGCTACCAGATGCTCGAGTTCCGCATGATGCTGGCGCCGACGACGCGGATCGCCGCGGGCATAGCCCCGTTTGTCTACATCGCGAGCATCTACCTCTCGCGATCCCTGGGCGGCATGGTCCTCAACGTAGCGATCCTCGCCTTCGCGGTCATCACGCTCTTCCAGCTCGTCACCCTTCCCGTCGAGTACGACGCGAGCCGGCGCGCGAAGGTCCAGCTGGTGTCGCTCGGGATCCTCGACCAGGACGAGATGCCGGGCGTCAACGAGACGCTCAACGCGGCCGCGCTCACCTACCTCGCGGCCTTCATGGGGGCGCTCCTCAACCTGCTCTCGCTCCTTTCGCGCAGGAACTAGGCGCCGCTGCCCAGCGCCGCGGCCAGGGTCTCCCGGGTGAAGGGCTTGTGCAGGAAGCCCGTGAGCTCCATGCCCGCGGAGTTGGCCAGGGCCTCCTCCCGGCTGTAGCCGCTCATGAGGATCACGGGCAAATCGGGCCTGCGGACCCGAAGCCTCCGGTAGACCGTGGAGGAGTCCATCCCGGGGAGCTTGAAGTCGAGGAGGACGAGCGCGTACTGCGCCGGCTCGGACTCGAAGAGGGTGAGGGCCTGCGCGCCGTCGGCCGCGACGTCCGAGTCGTAGCCAAGCCTCGTCAGCGTGCGCGAGAGAACAAGCCCCACGGCATCATCGTCGTCGACCACGAGCACCCGCGCCGAAGCGGGCAGCTTGAGCGGGTCGGGCTGCGGAGCGCCGGCCCCCTGCAGGTCCGCGGCGGGGCGGGAGAGGTCGCTCATGGGGAGGGTCATTCGGGACGATGTCCTTGGGAGTCGGCTTCGGGTTCTGGGCGCAGCGTGCGCGAGGGCTTTTGGGGCCGCCAGTGGTGGGATTACGTATCCCCGGCCGGTCCCTAGGCGATTGACCTTGAACGGGCATTTCGCAGCCTGAATCCGCCTTTCGGAGGAGTGGCTGAGTGGTTTAAGGCACCTGACTTGAAATCAGACGTGGGCGCAAGCTCACCGGGGGTTCGAATCCCTCCTCCTCCGCCACTTTCGGCTAGGGCGTCGCGGCGCCCGCAGGTTCGGGGCCCCTCTGGGCGGACTTGCGGTGCTGGTAGCGGTGCCACACGACCCAGGCGACGTACACAAGGATGACCGCGTTCAGCACGAGGATCGCGAGCCGGAGCCAGGACGGCTTCTTGATGAGCCCGAGGCATTCCTCCGGGACGAAGAGGCCGGTGGAGATGACGACCATGTATTCCGCCCAGGCGGCGCCGAACCAGAGGCCGAGGCCCTCCACGAGCTGCACCGAGGCGTAGAGCGCCGAGAGCATCCCGAGGCGCCTGAGCGTCGACGCATCGACAAGCCCGATCTTCTCGAGCGCGAGTTCGACGTACTTGTTCTCCGGGGAAATCCTGACCTCCTGGACGAAGCGCTGCGCAAGCTCGGTGAGGTCCCTGTGGATCAGGTCGAAAACGCCGAGCGAGAGGCACGCGAGCGCGGTCCCCTTTGCGATCTTCGCCCCGGCGATGAGTTTGAGCCCCAGCGGGGCCTTCTTGTCCATGGACCGTGGAGGCTGTCCGGAAGATCGGGCGGGCTCGATCACAAACGCCTCACGCCCCGCCCGTCGCCAGGAGCTCGTCTGCGATCTGGGCCCACTCAGCCTCGACGCCGCACGTGGGAACCGGGCGCCCGGCGCGCCGGTACCAATAGGTGGCGTTGCCGAGGTCGCCCTCCCTGCGGTGGAGGTACGCGTGCACCCATGCCCCGGCGCCGGCCTCGTCGCACTGCGCCAGCTCATGGGCGGCGGCCCAATCTCCCCGTGCGTCATGCCAGAGAGCGAGGAGCGCCCCGGACATGCCTTCGGGCGGCTTGCCCGCCGTTGTGTGCCTGAATTCGTCGACAGTCATCCGTGGCGGGAGGCTACACCTCAGGCGGCGCGTTGGCAACCTGGGCGCGGGATCCTCCTGAGCGGCCGCAGGGCGTTCCCCGGCCGCGCTCGCCATTGTCCATTCTTCTCGTCCGCGCCATCTTATGCGAGGGGAAGGGGCCTGTCCGATTTGGGACAGCGCCCCTCGGGGCGGTGGGCTTGACAACATTTGCCCCCGCCCGGTAAGCTACGGGTTCTTTATCACACTCACTTTTAGTTTAAAGTGGGCCCTGCGGCCCGCTTTTTTTTTCCACAATTCCCACCTATGAGCAGCGAAATTCTTTCCGTCCTTGAGTACATGGAGAAAGAGAAGGGCATTCCGCGCGCGGACATGATCGCGACGATTGCGAACGCCCTCAAAACCGCTGCCCAGAAAGGGGTTAACTCCGGCCAGGAGCTCAAGATCGACATCAATCCGAAGAACGGGCAGCTCCACGCGTGGGCGCTGATGAAGGTCGTCGACTCCGTCAGCAACCCGAAGACCGAGGTCCATGTCGAGAAGGCCCAGGCCGTGAAGCCGGGGGCCGTCATCGGCGAGTTCGTGGAGAAGGAGATCGACCCCTCGACGCTAGGGCGCATCGCGGCCCAGACGGCCCGCCAGGCCGTCATGCAGCGGCTGCGCCAGTTCGAGAAGGACCGAATCTACGACGACTTCAAGGACCAGGTCGGCAACATCGTGACCGGGACGGTCCGCCGCCGGGAGCGCAACGACATCTACATCGACATCGGCAAGGCCGAGGCGGTCATGCCCGCCAAGGAGCAGGTTCCGATGGAGGAGTACCAGCCGGGGGACCGCATCCGCTGCCTGCTTCTCGAGATCGAGAACACCCCCAGGGGCCCGGAGATCATCCTGACCCGCGCCAGCCCGAAGTTCGTGCGCCGCCTCTTTGAGCTCGAGGTGACCGAGATCGCCGACGGCACCGTCAAGATCGAGGCCTTTGCGCGGGAGCCGAGCTACCGCACCAAGATCGCCGTCTCCTCGAAGGATTCCAAGGTCGACCCCGTGGGCGCCTGCGTCGGCGCCAGGGGCGCCCGCGTGAAGACGATCGTCCGCGAGCTGGGCGGCGAGAAGATCGACATCATCAAGTACTTTGCGGACCCGCGCGAGATGGTCATCGAGGCCCTGAAGCCGGCCGTGCCGCGCGAGATCATCATCGACGAGCGCAACCGGCGCATCCTGCTGAAGGTGGCGACGGACGACCTCGCGATCGCGATCGGGCGCAAGGGGCAGAACGCCCGGCTGACGTCGCGGCTCATCGGCTGGCGCATCGACATCGAGGAGTTCAAGGCCGAGGGCGACGACCCGCGCGGCAACGCCGTGAACGCTCTGGTCAAGTCGCTCGGCATCGACGCCGCCATCGCGGGGCGCCTGGTCGACATGGGCATCAATTCACCCGCCGCGTTCGAGGGGGTCGTCGCCGACGACCTCGTGGGCGCGGGATTCACGGCCGAGGAGGCGCAGGACGTCATCCAGCGCGTCACGTCCTGACGCGCCCCAACCCCGACGAATGAGCATCCGGATCCACGAACTGGCCAAGAAGCACAACATGGAGGGCAGGGACATGCTGGCCCTGCTGAAGGAGCGGGGCTATGTCGCGGCTGACACGAAGTCGGTGTCCAGCACGGTCAGCAAGATCTACATAGAGGAGATCGACAAGGAGTTCGCGGCGAAGGCCGCGCCCGCGATCCCGGCCGCCCCGGCCGCGGCCCCGGCGCCCGTGGCCGACCCGTCGAAGGCGCGAAGCCCCGCCGGAATCTTCGTGAAGACGGCCCTGGACGTTGCCCGCGAGCGCGAGTCGGTGGCGAAGGCCGCGGCGCCCGCCCGGCCGGCAGCCCCCGTGATCAAGGCGCCTTCCCCGCCGCCCCCGCGGCCGGTGACGGCCCCGCGCTCGGCCCCCCTGGCGCAGGCCGCGGCGCCTGCGCCCAAGGCTCCCCCCGCGCCCGCGCCGCGGGCGGTCGCGGCCCCGCCCGCTCCCGCCCCCGAGGCGCCGAAGCCCTCGGCAGGCCCCCCGCCGCTCCCGGTGCGCGCCCCGACCTTCCCCAGGCCGCTCCCGCTCCTGTCCCCCTCGGCGTCGTCCGCGCCCGTGGTGACGGAGGAGGGCGGCAAGAAGATCATCCACCTGAAGCCGCCGGTGATCGTGCGCGACTTCGCCACGGCCCTCAGCCTGAAGCCCTTCAAGCTCATCTCCGAGCTGAACCAGATCGGAGGCTTCGCCTCGATGAACTCGACGATCGACGAGGCCGTCGCGCAGAAGGTCGCGGAGAAGTACGGCTTCGTCCTGGACATCAAGCACCGCGGCGACGTCACGGTGCAGCAGCAGGCCAAGGAGAAGGACAAGGCGAAGCCTGTGGCCGACGAGTCCAAGGACATGGTGCCGCGGCCCCCGGTCGTCGTGATCCTGGGCCACGTCGACCACGGCAAGACCACGCTCCTCGACGCCATCCGCAAGGCGAACGTCGCCGCCGGCGAGGCCGGCGGCATCACCCAGCACATCGGCGCCTACCAGATCGAGCACAACGGCAGGAAGATCACGTTCCTGGACACGCCGGGCCACGCCGCGTTCAACAAGATGCGCGCGCGCGGCGCCTCGGTGACCGACATCGCGGTGCTGGTCGTCGCGGCCGACGACGGGTTCATGCCCCAGACGGACGAGGCGCTCGAGCACGCGCGCAACGCCAAGGTCGTCCAGATCGTCGCCGTCAACAAGATGGACGTGAAGGGCGCCAACCTGGACCAGGTGAAGGCCCAGATGCAGCAGCGCGGTATCGTCCCCGAGGACTGGGGCGGCGAGACGATCACGGTCCCGGTGTCCGCGGTCAAGGGGACCGGGATAAACGACCTCCTCGAGATGATCCTGCTCCAGGCCGACGTGCTGGAGCTCAAGGCGAACCCCAAGGCCGAGGCCGCGGGCGTCGTCATCGAGTCCCAGGTCGACGTGGGGCGCGGGCCCCTCTCGACGGTGATCATCCAGAAGGGCACCCTGCGCACGGGCGACGCCATCGTCTGCGGGTCCCAGTGGGCCAAGGTCCGCGCCATGTTCGACGACCAGGGCCGCCCGATAAAGGAGGCGACGCCGTCCATGCCCGTGCGCGTGATTGGCTGGTCCGGCACCCCCGACAGCGGCGCCTCGTTCCGGGCCGCCAAGAACGCAAGGGACGCCGAGAACCTCGCCGAGGAGGAGGCCCACCGCCTGAAGAAGGCCGTGACGACGGTCGACTCGGCCCAGAAGGACATGTCCGTTGAGCACCTCTTTGCCAACATCGTGGCGACCCAGCAGAAGGTGCTGAAGGTCATCATCAAGGCGGACGTCTTCGGCTCGGGCGAGGCGGTCAGGCAGCTCCTCGAGGGGATCAAGAGCCCGAAGGTGTCGCTCGAGATCGTCTCGACCGACGTGGGCCTCGTGACCAAGAACGACGTGATCATGGCCGCCGCGGCGGGAGCGACGATCCTCGGGTTCAGCACAAAGCTGGAGAACGGCGTCACGCCGCTCGCGAAGCACAACAGCGTGCGCATCGAGACCTTCGACATCATCTACGAGCTGGCCGACAAGGTGCGCGAGATGATGGCCGACCTGCTCGACCCGGACATCAAGGAGATCAAGCTCGGCGCCGCCGAGGTGCGCGCGACCTTCCCGCTCGCCAAGGGATTCGTGGCGGGGTGCCTGGTCACCGAGGGCAAGATCAACCGCAACGCCGCCGCCCGCCTGCGCCGCGGCCGCGAGATCGTGCACGAGGGCAAGGTCGGGACGCTGAAGCGCTTCAAGGACGACGCCAACGAGGTGCGCGCCGGCCTGGAATGCGGCGTCAAGCTGGACGACTTCAACGGCTACCAGGTGGGCGACGTCATCGAGTGCTACGACACCCAGAAGGTCAGGGCCTCACTCTGACGGGCCCACGTCCGTGTCCAACCGCATCGTCAGAATCAACGAGCTCGTCCAGCGCGAGATAAGCGACATCCTGCGCCAGCGCCACGCGGCCGAGGCCGTCTCCATCACCATCTCCGAGGTGAGGATCGCCCCGGACCTGAGGGACGGGCGCGTCTTCGTGGCCATCCTGGGCGACGCCGCGGCGGTCGCCGACAGGTTCCGCTGGCTCCAGGGCAAGTCCCAGGAGATCCGGGCCGAGCTGGCGAAGCGCATCGTCCTGAAGTTCCTGCCCCACCTCACGTACGTGCTGGACAAGTCCAGCGACCGGGTGGCCCGGCTGCTCCACGCCCTGGACAAGATCGAGGCGCCCCTGGAGGGCGAGCCCGCGGACGGCCCAAGCGATGGCAAAATACTATCCTGACTTCGCGGAGAGGTTCTCGGCGCTGCTGGCGTCCGTCGCCGGCCGGCCGGTCGCGGTCGTGGGCCATGCGAGGCCCGACGGGGACTGCATCGGCTCCCAGGTGGCGCTCGCGCGCGTGCTCACCGCCCGCGGCTCGCCCGCGGTCTGCGTCAACCCCGACCCGGTCCCCCGCCGGCTGGCCTTCGCGGCCCGCGGCATGACGTTCCTGCGCACCGACGAGGCCCTCCTTCTCCCCGCTGAGACGGCCGCGGTCTTCGTCGACTGCGCCGACCACGCGAGGGCAGGGGAGCGTCTGAAGGCCAGGTTCCCCAGGCCGGCGGGCTGCATCGACCACCACCTCTCGAACGCGGGGTACGCGGCCGTCAACATCGTCGACAGCCGCTCCGCCGCGGCCTGCGAGATCCTCGCGGGCCTCTTCATCGACGCGGGCATGCCCGTCGACCCGGGCACGGCGATGGCGCTCTTCACGGGGATCGTCACCGACACGGGGCAGTTCCGCTACAACTCGACCTCCCAGCGCAGCTTCGTCCTCGCGGGCGAGCTTGTCGCGCGCGGCGCCTCGCCCGCGGAGGCGGGCTACGAACTCTTCGAGCGGGAGTCGGCGGGGAAGCTGCGGCTCCTGCAGACCTTTCTCGCGTCGCTGAGCATGGAATGCGGCGGGCGGGTCTGCATCGGGACCCTAGCGCCCGGGGCCTTCGAGGCCACCGGGACGACGGCTGAGGACACGGAGGGCCTGGTGGACTTTGCGCGGTGCGTCGACGGCGTGGACGTCGGGGTCCTCATCGAGGAAAGGTCCGACGGCGGCGTCAAGGCGAGCCTGCGCGCCAAGGACCCGCTCTGCCGCCTCGACCTCGTCGCGGGGCGGTTTGGCGGCGGGGGTCACGCCTGCGCCGCGGGGCTCAACCAGAAGACGGGCGCCGCGGGATTCCGCGCGCAGCTGCTCGGTGCTCTCGCGGAGCGCCTCAAGGACGTGGACGCCGAGCGCGCCAGGGCCAAGTCCTGAACGCCATGATGGGTCTCCAGAAGGAACTCGAGGGCGTGCTCCTCGTCGACAAGCCGAGCGAGCACACGTCGCACGACGTGATCGCCCGCCTGCGCGGCAAGCTTCGCATGCGAAAGATCGGCCACGCCGGCACGCTCGACCCGATGGCGACGGGGCTCCTCATCGTGCTGGTCGGCAAGGCGACCCGCGTCTCCCAGTTCATCATCAGCCTGGACAAGGAGTACGAGGGCACGATCGAGCTCGGGAAGACCACGGACTCCCAGGACGCCGACGGCGAGACGATGGAGACGAGGCCCGTGCCGGACTTTGGCGAGGCCGACATCAGGACCGCGATGCAGGGCTTCCTCGGGGACCAGTACCAGAAGCCGCCGATGTTCTCGGCGATCAAGATCGACGGCGTCCCCCTGTACAAGAGCGCGCGCAAGGGCGTGGACGTGGAGCGCGAGCCGCGGTTCATCCGGGTGATGTCGTGGGAGCTCACCCGCTTTGCCCTGCCGCGCCTTGATTTCCGGCTGCGCTGCACCAAGGGTACCTACGTGCGCACGCTCGCCCACGACCTTGGCACGAAGCTCGGCTGCGGCGCCCACCTCTGCGCCCTGCGCAGGACGGCGACCGACCGCTTCAACGTCGCGCAGGCGCTCACGATGGACGAGATCGAGGCCCTCTCCTTGCCCGAGATCGAGAAGAGGCTTATCCCCGTCGGCCAGGCGGTCCCCATGGTTGCCCTGTGAGCCTTCCCGCGCAGTTCAACGGCCTCGACCGGGTGGCGCTCCCGAGCCGCCCGCTCCATGTCGCCATCGGCATGTTCGACGGCGTCCACCTGGGGCACCGAGCGGTGATCGAGAGCGCGGTCCAGTCGGCCCGGCACGGCGGCGGGGTCTCGGTCGTCCTCACCTTCGACCCGCACCCGAGCGTCATCTTCAGGCCCGATAACCCGACCCGGATGATCCTCGACCTTCCCACCAAGAGGGCGAAGGTCGGCTCGCTCGGAATCGACGCGATGGTCGTCCAGCCCTTCACGCGGGACTTCGCCGCCATATCGGCGGAGGAGTTCGTCCCGTTCATCAAGAGGCACCTGCCGAGGCTGGCGGGAATCTACGTCGGCGAGAACTTCCGGTTCGGCAGCGGCCGGAAGGGGGATGTCGCCCTGCTCGTCGCCGAGGGGCGCAAGCACGGGATCATGGTGTTCAGCGCGCCGCGCGTGAACCTCGACGGCGTGCCCATCAGCAGCACCCGGATCCGCGAGAGGATCCTCGAGGGAGACATGAAGGGCGCCGCGGCGCTCCTGGGCTACGTCTACACCGCCGAGGGGACCGTCGTCCACGGCAAGCACCTGGGCCGGACGATCGGGTTTCCGACGCTCAACCTGGGCTGGTCGCCCGACCTGAGGCCGCTGTACGGGGTCTACGCGGTCCGCGTGAGCGGGGCCAAGTCCTACGGATGGCTGCCCGCCGTCGCGAACTACGGGCTGCGCCCGACCGTGGAGCAGGCGTCGGAGCCCCGGCTCGAGATCCACCTGCTTGTGGAGTGCCCCTACGGGGCCGGGGACCACGTGGCGGTGGAGTGGGTTCGCTTCCTGAGGCCCGAGAGGAAGTTCGCCGGACTGGACGAGCTGCGCGCCCAGATCGCCCGGGACGTCTCCGAGGCCCGCATCGAATTTTCCTTGCCGTAAACGGCGTCAATCCTGCTTAATTTCCGACCCGTTGGTGCGGACCCTTAGCTCAGTTGGTTAGAGCGTTTCCTTGACATGGAAAAGGTCACTGGTTCGAGTCCAGTAGGGTCCACCAACTGATTGTCATGAAGTGGGTTGCGCTGTGGCACCCCGAGCAATGGCGACCCTCTTTTCTGAGGCTCGGAGCCGCGGCGCTCTAGCGGCTGCCGTAGGATCCCACCCTGGGCTCGCCCGGGCCCGCGCCTGGCGCGGGACGCACCGGGCGGCCGGAAACGGCAATGTACATGATGGCGAGCCACACGAAGGTGAGGGGCAGGATGAACCGCTTCACGAGGCGGTGGTTCCTTTCCATGAGGGCCGCGTCCGGTTTCACCCAGGAGTCGTCGACCAGCCAGCGGATCCCGTATGAGTCGGGCTCCCCGTCGAAGGGCGAGATCCACCGGCCATCCGAAATGAATCCCTCCGCCGCCAGCTCGCGGATGAAGGACATCTTGCGCCGCTTGGAAAACGTGTCGGCGGTCGCGCGGATCGTCACGCAGCCCTCGAACTCCTCCACGCGCACCAGCGTGTAGTCGAGGTGGATGAAGCAGAAATCAAACGAGCGGGGTTTGTCAGGGGCGGATTGCACGGGCCTGAATTCAGCCGGCGGGCTGCTGCATGCCATTGTGCCCCATCCTCCGCCGCGGCCCTAGTAAATTATGCGGGCAAAAACGTTAAGAAATCCTTAAGCCCGGCCAGCGGCCCCGGGGACGGGCAGGTGCGATGAATGAGGTGTTCAACCCATTGTACTTTCCGTTGATTCTAGCCTCGACCTCGGCATTCAGAATCCGGTAGATTCCACACACTTGCAACAGGGGCGCCCAGCGCTCCCGCCCTCCGGCGTCGGCAGTTCCCCCTTTACCCATGGCCACCCCCACCACGCACAGCGAAAGCGCACATGAGCATCCGCCGTTCTCCCTCCCGCTCTTCATCGCGACGATCCTCGGTTCCCTTGTCGTCCTGCTTGCCGCGCTGAGGTACGCGTTTCCCCGGGTCTGGGAGGCGCAGTTCACGGCCTCCCTCGGGAAGGGGATCCTCGCGTTCCTCGCGGTGAGCCTCCTCAACTGCTTCGTCGAGTACATTTTCCACCGCTACGTCCTGCACAAGCCGGCGATCCCCTTCCTCAGGAAGTTCTACAGGCAGCACACGCTCCATCACGCCCTCACCCGAATCGCCCGCAAGACGACTCGAGACGGCAAGGGGCTGATGTTCATCGAGAACAAGTACCCCATCCTGGACCACGACCAGCATGAGGCCTCCTTCTTCCCCTGGTACACGCTCGTCACGTTCGCGGCGATCCTCGCGCCGCTCTTCTTTTTCCTGCAGTGGGCGCTGCCGTCGTTCCCCTGGTTCTTCTCGGGCCTCGGCGCTCTGGCCTCGTCGCTGGCAATCTACGAGCTGGTCCACGCGATCGAGCACTGGCCCCTCGAGGTCTGGGAGCCGCTCATGGAGAGCAGGCGCTGGGGCTTCTTCTGGAGGCCCGCCTACAGCTTCCACCTGCGCCACCACGCGGTGATCGACTGCAACGAGTCGATCTCAGGCTTCTTCTGCCTGCCCCTCGCGGACTGGGTTTTTGGCACCTGCCTCATGCCGAAGAGCATCTACGCGGACGGCGAGGAATGGACGGCGGACGAGTTCAAGAGCCCGAGGCCGATCTGGCCGATCCGGATGCTGGACAGGGCCGCCGAGGGCGCCGTCCAGAGGCACCGCGCGGGCGCCGGCGCCCCAGAGGCCGCCGCGGCGGCCCCCGCGACGACAAGGGGCGAGCGGATCGCGAACTGGGTGACGCACGGGCTCGGCCTGGCCGTGAGCCTCCTTGCCTGCGCGCTGCTCGTCATATCGTCGAGCCTGTACGGCGACACCTGGCACATCGTGAGCTTCAGCGTGTTCGGGGCCACCCTGATCCTCCTGTACTCGTTCTGGGCGCTGTACAACGCCTGGCATTCCGAGGAGGGCCGGCAGCTCTTTCTGAAGCTGGGGCGGGCCTCGGCGTTCCTCGTCATCGCCGGGACGTACACGCCCTTCATGCTCGTGAGCCTGAGGGGCCCCTGGGGCTGGACCATGTTCGGGGTCGTCTGGGGCCTCTGCGTCGCCGGCGCCGTGTTCCAGTTCGTCGTGGGGAACAGGTACCGCATCACCTCGACCGTGGCCTCCCTGTTCGTGGGATGGATGATCGTCGTGGCCATAAAGCCGCTTGCCGCCGCGGTTTCGCACGGCGGCCTCTGGCTCCTCCTTGCGGGCGGCCTCTGCTACACCGCGGCTACCCTGGTGTCCCACTTCAGGACCGTGCGGTACCACTACGCCTTCAGGAACGCCTTCCTGATAAGCGGCAGCACGTGCCACCTGCTCGCCGTCCTCTTCCTGGTCCTTCCGCAGCACGTCTAGGCGCAGCCGGCAGGGAGCGATGAGATTCAGGTCCAACAACTGCGTCGCGATCCACCTGGCGAGCCTGGCCAAGGCGGAGCGGTTCTACTCGGACGTGATGGGATTCAAGCTCAAGAGCAAGACAAGGACCTCGCTGGAGTACGACACGGGGACCCTGATGCTCTATGTGAACCGCTCGACGAAGGCGCAGCCCCCGACGCCCTCGTTCAACGTGAAGAGCCTCTCGCGGGCGCGGCGCCTGCTGAAGGGGGCCCGGTGCCAGATCGTCGTGGACCGGGGAAGCTCGCTCTATTTTCGGGACCCGTTTGGCAACATCTTCGACGTCGTCGAGGACTGAGCGGGGCCCGACCGCGACCGGCACGCCGGTTGCTTTGCCGAGGGCAATCCCTAGGATATTCCCAACTTGAATCTCATTTCCCGGTACGTCGCACTTCCCGCAGTCGGCCTCGCGGCCCTCGCCATCCTCGGCTGCACAAAGAGGGAGACCCCCGCCGAGGCCGGCATCAAGACGCAGACGCTCCTTGTGGGAAACGCGGCCGAGCCGTCGGACCTGGATCCGGACACGATCACCGTATACACGGACTCCCACATCGCCTACTCGCTTTTTGAGGGCCTGACGAAGCTCGACGCCAAGACGTCCCTTGCCGCCCCTGACCTCGCCACAAGCTGGGACATATCCCCCGACGGCAAGGTCTACACCTTCCACCTGCGCCCGGAGGCAAGGTGGTCGGACGGCGACCCCGTCACGGCAGCGGATTTCGTGTATTCGTACCATCGATTGCTCAGCCCCGCGTTCGCCGGCCTCTACTCCTACATGCTCTGGCCGATAAGGAACGCCGAGGCCTTCAATTCGGGCAAGCTGTCTGATTTCTCTCAGGTGGGCGTCAAGGCGCTCGATGACCACACCCTCCAGGTCTCCCTGGAGAAGCCGACACCGTACCTTCCGGCGGTGGCTTCGCACACGACCTGGCTTCCCGTCCAGAAAAAGACCATCGAGAAGTTCGGGCGGATGGACGAGAAGGGGACAAAATGGACCCTGCCTGGAAACTTGGTGGGCAACGGAGCCTTCACGCTGGCCGAGTGGATTCCCAACGGGCGGATAGCTGTCGTCAAGAATCCGCGCTATTGGGACGCGGCGAACACGCGGCTCAACCGGATTGAGTTCTACCCCTTCGAAAAGCCCGAGATCGAGGACCTCAACTTCCGGTCGGGCCAGCTCCACACGACCTACCAGCTGCCGATGGCCAAGATTGCCGCCTATCGCACCCATGTACCTCCCGACCTCCGGATAGATCCGGTTCTCAGCACGTTCTACTTTTTTCTAAATGTCACGCGGCCGCCGTTTGACAACGTCAAGCTCAGGCAGGCGCTGGCTTACGGCGTGGACCGCGACGCGATATCGAGGGACGTGACGAACGGCGTCTACGGCCCGGCCCACAGCATGACCCCACCAAACTGCGGGGGATACACCAGCCGGACGCAGCTTGAGGACAACTTCGACAAGGCCAGGCAGCTGATGGCCGAGGCCGGTTATCCGGGGGGCACGGGCCTTCCTCCGATCGAGGTCCAGTGCTTCCAGGCGGAGACGCAACTCCGGATGACGGAGGCGATCCAGGCGATGTGGCTGAAGGAGCTCGGCGTCCACATAACGATCTCCCAGATGGAGACGAAGACGCTCTACCAGAACCAGCAGACGAAGAACTTCACGATGGCCTTCTCGGGCTGGATCGCGGACTACGCCGACCCCAACACATTCCTGGGGACCATGGTCACGGGCTGCGGCAACAACTACGCGGGCTGGAGCAACAGGGAATTCGATGCGTTGATAGACCAGGCCTCGAACACGGCCGACAACCCGAAGCGCATGGAGATGTTCCAAAAGGCCGAGGCCATCCTCTTGGGCGAGGCCCCGGTGATCCCTCTGTATTTTCAACCCAATGTCTACGCCATCAGCCCGGCCGTCCACGGATGGACGACGACGGTCGTGGGGTTCCACGAGTGGAACCGGATCTGGCTCGAGAAGTAGCCCCCAAGGGTTGCCTCGGGCCGACGGGGGCGCCTCCGTTGGCGGCT
>CAZDZL010000037.1:0-40528 GCA_964509885.1 uncultured Opitutaceae bacterium
GCTGCCATTGAACGCCGCCACCGAATAGACCCCCGGGGCCAGGCCGGTGAAATTCGTTGCCGGGCCGAGGTTGAACAGAAGGTCGCCATGGCTATTTGCACCCGAAGATGCGGATGCGTCTGAGTCACTGAAGAACGCCAGAACCAAGTCGCCATCACTGTAACCCTCGACGAAGCCAGGACCGGAATAGCCCTCAATTTCCTGTGCCCTAATTCCTCCAACGGCCAATGCCATGAAAGCGGCAACAGAGAAAGTGCGTCCTGGATGGATGTTCATGTGCGGCGAGCCCTTGCGCGAAGGCCAATAAAGAGCCGTCGCGACAAAAGCTAGCCCGCAAATGTGTCATTCTCGTTAAGCAACCCCAGCCACCTCCGCCAGTTGGATGTCCGAAACAGCGGAAGCATCAAAAAAAGTCCGAGAGACGTGAGCCCAAGGACGGCATAGCCCGTGGCGTCGTGCAGCCTGCCCTCGATCGCTTCACTGCCATTGGCGTAGGCCCAGCCGGTGAGGAACAGGCTTCGGGCGAGGTTCGTGAGGAACGCAAGTCCCATTGCGGCGACAACGAGGAGGATCTTTTTCCAAAATCGGTCGAGAAATACCGCCGCCAGAAACGACCCGGCAAAGAGGCAGCCCACCAGCGACCGGACCCCGGAACAGGCGTCCGCAACGCCCACCTGTCCTCGAGGAAGGATGAGCACGTTCCCCTGCTGAACGAGCGGCAAACCAAGAACCCCAAATACGAACGAGACCACGACGACAACCTTCCGGAGAAGAAAAAGGCTTATCGCGCTCTCGACCGCGGAAAGGAGCGGCGACGAAAGCATCCAGATCAACGCCGGGAAAAGGAAGAGCATTGAGGCACGGACCTGGGCGTCGGAGCCCAATATTCGCCATCCCCTGGGGGTGGCATCTCCGACCCGGCCCTCGGGCGAGTTGAAGTAAACAATTCCAATCAAGACTCCGGAGAGCCCCGCTGCCAGCGCCAACGATCCGGGTTGAGTGGGCCCCTCACCTGCCCGGTACATGGCACCGAAGAGAAAAATCGCTAGCCCCAGCCCCATCACGGCCCCCGCCACAAGGGACACGACTGCCTTATGCGGCCTTGAGAGAGGACTGGGGCCCGTGGGATGAAGCGCTTGCCTCAATTCTCTCCATCGTTCCACCACGAGAAAAACGACGAGTCCCGGCACAAGCCAGCCGAAGGAGTAGTCCGGTTTGAGAAGCCACCAATGGCTCTGGTCCACCGTGACAAATGCCACAAACACCGCGGCTACGGCCAGCGCGACGCCGAATCGAGTCGGTATGCCTTCGGCGATGCGTGCTCTGGGGCTTGGCATGAACATTTTAGTCAGACCACGCCATTTCCACCGGCAAGCCGATTCGTGGCTTGCGGATTCCGTCTCGACGCCACCTCAGGTGCGGGGTTTTGTTATTCGGATGACCGCGCCAATTCAGCCGTCGGGCCGTTCGCTCGCGGCGGCGTTGGGCGCTGCTAAGACCGGCTCCAAGGGGCCCCCGCTTCCGACGCAAGAGGCTGCGCTGGTTTGGGTTGTGGCATCGACCCTGATCTTCATGCCCTGGGCCCTGGGTTCGATGCATGCCTGGAGCCAGCTTGTGAGTTTGGGGCTCTCCGCAGCGGGGCTCGTGGTGGCACTTCTTCCGCGAAAGGGCGCCGATGCCGATGGTCGTCCCTTTGTCAGGCTCATCCGATTTCCTGTATTCTGGGCCGGGCTCCTCGTCCTCGCCTACATTGCCATGCAGGGCCTCAACCCGTCATGGCGATTCATGACCGACTCGAAGTCATGGTGGCTCGTGCCCTTGCATTACGACCCGCGCTTCCCATCCGGGGTCGACGCGCCGTATGAAAGGTCGAACACGTGGAGGGCCGCCGTGATATATGCCTCTGTTTGGATTCTCGTCTGCTCCGTTTGGTCCGGCTTTCTGCGCAGGCAAAGCTATCGCCTGGCTTTCAGCGCGATCGTGTTTTCGGCGGTAATTCTGGCATTTGTCGGCCAAGTCCAGCAGATCACGGGCTCCGACAAGGTTTTCTGGGGATATAAGGCCCCCGAGAAGGCCCAGTTCATGGCCAGCTTCATTTACAGGAATCATGCCGGCGCCTATTTCAACCTCATGGTGGCCCTCGCCACGGGCTTGGCCGCTTGGCACCTGCGGCGGGTGTGGCGCAAGCTCGAGGGGCCCGGCATGGCGATCGCCTTCGGATTCGCGGCGGCGTTGATCGGCATCGCGGTGGTGTTCTCGACATCCCGGATGTCGATCGTCCTCCTGGTCGCTTTTACGTTCATGATTTCACTCGGACCAGTTTTCCGGACAGCGCTGGAGCCCAGTGGACGCCGGCAGCGCCACACCTGGGCTGCAGTCGCCATTCCTGCCGTGTGCCTACTCGCAATCGGATTCATGTCGTTCCAGGCCGACGGCGTCTGGAAGAGATTTGCGGCGCTGGTGGCCAGTCCGACCGCCACGCTCCGAACACGCACGTTGGCGCGGCAGGCCGCGGGCGACATGTTTCTCGACCGTTGGGTCTTCGGCTGGGGCGCCGGCTGCTTCAGGTACGGGTTCCCCCTTTATTCACAACACTACCCGGAGATCTACTTTTCGCCCACGGGCGGACGCCAATATTGGGAGCACGCGCACGATGACCTGCTCGAGATTCCCCTTGAAATGGGAGTCGTGGGAATGATTCCCATCGTGGCCTCGCTGGGATTCGCCGCCTCGCAGCTGCTGAGGTCGAAATTCTGGAGAAATCCGGTTTCACTCTGCACCACGGCGGGATGCCTCCTTACGCTGGGGCACGGCTGGGTCGACTTCGTGTTCCAGAATCCCGCCGTCCTGGCCACATGGGCCGTGCTCCTGGTCGGGGCGATACGATGGGCGGAGCTCGAATCGGCCTTTGAGCGAAGGCGGCCAGGAACCTAGGAAACCCGCACCCCGGACGCTCACATGGGAAAGCTAGGCTCCGCGGGTGAAAAGCTCTATGGAGGTTCCCGTGAAGGGTCTCACGTTTCGGTGTGTGAAGCCGGAGGCCTTGAGGGTTTCCACGATCTCTTTGTGTTCACTGCCATCATCGTGGAACTCGAAGATCAACGACTCCGTTCGGCTCAGCAGTCCGCCGTAATTCCTGACAAAATCGACCTCCGAGCCCTCGATGTCGCACTTAATGAGCGCGATCGGGCCGTCAGGAACGAGGGATTCGAGGTCAACGAAGGGGACCGTGTTCCTAGAGTAGCGTCTGCCCCCTTCCACGAGTCGGGGAACGCAGGTGTTGGCACCGTGATTCGTCGACTCAAAAAACTCGGTGGCGCCCGAGCGCTTCCCGACCAGGCCCTGGATGATACTAATCTTCCCCTCAAGGCCGTTGGTTTTCAGCACGCGATCCCGATAGATGCCCAGCATGGTCTCGCTGGCATCCACGGCCACCCATCTGAGATTCCCTGAAAACGCGCCGCGGCCAAGCAGGTCAAGGCACCTCAAGGCGAAGAAGCCCGCGTTGCAGCCCAGGTCCAGCACCACAGCCTCATTCCCGCCTCGCGAACGGAGCGGGGATATGGCGCTGTCGTATTCCCCCGAGAAGAAGATGCAGTTGTAGGAGAGCCAGTCCGTCTTGGAGCTGACCGAGATCTCGACCCCCGAATTGAGCCGGAACCTCAGCCCGAGGTGGCCGTAGACGGAGTCGACAAGCATGCGCTGAAGGCGCTGAGGCAGTGCTCTCTTGGCGATCTCGGCTAACATGGGATTCTCGTCATCTCCGGGTGTGTTGATCCCGATCAGTCGATTGCGGGTGTGTATTCCGGAACGATCTTGCGCATTGCCGCCTTCATTGCCGCCGGGTCGCCCGACGACACCACGTTGCCGAGCTCGGCCAGCCACGAGTCCGACTCCGAATGCGCCCGTTCCGCCTTCAGCCTGAATATGCGAGGATGCTCGGTAGGCTCGTGGCTCTCCTCGGTGTGCCTAAGCTCCTCATACAGCTTTTCTCCGCGCCGCACCCCGGTGAACTTGATCTCGATGTCCGTGTCGGGCCGGTAGCCGGAAAGCTCGATCATCTGGCGCGCCAAGTCGACGATCTTCACGGGCTGCCCCATATCGAGTATGAAGATCTCCCCGCCGCGGCCAAGCGTCGCGGTCTGGAGCACGAGCCCCACCGACTCCGTTATCGTCATGAAGTAGCGCACCATCTCCGGATGGGTCACCGTGACGGGTCCTCCCTGGGCTATCTGCCGCCGGAAAGTCGGGATCACGCTTCCGCTCGAGCCCAGCACGTTTCCGAATCTAACCGCCAGGAAGGTGGTGCGGTTTCCGGGCACATCCTGCCGCGCCTGGACCGCCTTTTCGGCAATCCTCTTGCTGCACCCCATAACGCTCGATGGGTTTATCGCCTTGTCGGTGGACACGAAGACAAACCGCTCAACGCCGTGCTCGCTGGCGAGGCGGGTCAGGGCTGCCGTGGCCAGCGTGTTGTTCTTAAGCGCCTCGGCCGGCTGCCGCTCCATGATGGGGACGTGCTTGTGGGCGGCGGCGTGGAAAACAATCTCGGGCTTGAAGCGAGAGAACACGGCACGCATCGCGGCCTCGTCCGCCACGTTGGTGATCAACGGCACAATCCTGCCTCCCGCGTTTCCCTCAGCCAGCTCCCGCTCGATCTCGAAGAGGGCGAACTCGGTCTGCTCGACCATGACGAGCTGGCGAGGCTCCTGGGCAAGGACCTGGCGGCACAGTTCGCTCCCTATGCTTCCCCCCGCACCCGTGACGAGGACGACCCGGTTTCGTATAAGGCGACCGATGCCGTCCGAGTCCAGGTCCACCGTGGCCCGGCCGAGAAGATCCTCGATTGCCACCGGGCGGAACCGGTCGATCCTCACCTCGCCCGAGGCGAGCTGGGTGAATGAGGGCACGATCTGCGTGGCGGCCCCTATCTGACGGGCGATCTCCACGATCTCCTTGACCCGCTTCGGGCCCGCATTGGGCAGGGAGATCACGAGCTCGTCTATCCGCGCCTTGGCCGCTATCGCGGGGAGCCTGCCAAGCGGGCCGTACACCGGCAGCCCGTGAATGCTTCGGCCGATCATCTTCGGGTCGTCATCGATGAAGAAGACGGGATAGACACCGTTTCCGCGGTGCTGGAGGAGGTCGTTTGCCAGTGCCTCTCCGGAGTCCCCTGCCCCAATGATCGCGACGCGGCGCTCGGCAATCCCCGGGCGGGCCGTGCCGGTGCTCAACCAGGCCCGCGCAACGCGCAGCGAAAGCCGGCATCCGGAGATTATCCCCACGCTAAGGACAAAATCCATCAGGATTACCCCGCGGGGGGGCGAGGCCTGGAGGGCCGCCCCGAACCAGAGGGCGAGCATGCAGCCGGACACGATGCTCATCGAGAGGACTACGCCAACAAAGTCGGCGAGGCCGAAATAGCTCATGATGCTCCGGAATTGCCCGAAGGACTCAAGGAGCAGCAGCTTGCAGGCGACGACGGGGACGACGAGCGTGAGGCACTGGAGCACGAATTCGGGTGGTATCGAGAAATCCCACCGCAGCTCATAGGCCACCCAGAACATAGCCGCGAGGTCGACGGCGTAGACAAGGAGAATGGCCGCAGTCCTTGCGGTGCCGTGGCCACCCACATGCTTGTCGAACAGTCCGAGGACGACGCGCGCAATGCGGATGAGCCGCTCCCGCAATGCGGTCGCGACGAACCCATCGTTCCGGGCCTCGGGCACACCCATTGCGCCCGCGGACACCGATTGGTTTCGGGCCTCACTCATCTGCAAAGACGGCCCGGACGGCTTCCGCCACCCGGTACAGGTCCTCTTCGGTCATCGACGATCCGGAGGGCAGGCAGATTCCGCGGGCAAAGAGCCTCTCAGAAACGGCGCCACCGTAGCATTCCACTCCTTTGTAAAAGGGTTGCAGGTGAAGGGGCTTCCAGAGGGGCCTTGCCTCGATGTTCCCCTTCTCCAGCTCGGCGATCAACCGGGCGGGCTGGACGCCCGAGGCGGCGGGGTCGATCGTCATGCACGTCAGCCAGCGGTTTGAGCGGGTTCCCTCCGGCTCCGGCATAAAGCCCACTCCCGGGAGACCGCTCAGGGCCTCCCTGTAGAATTCGAAGATTTCGCGCCGGCGGTCGATTTTGGCCCCTAGAGTCTTAAGCTGCCCGCGGCCAATGGCCGCCAGGACGTTGCTCAGGCGATAGTTGAATCCGAGCTCGCTGTGCTCGTAGTGCGGGGCGGGATCACGGGCCTGGGTGGCGAGCTTCTTAGCCCTGTCAACGAGGGCTTCGTCGTCGGACAGGATCATACCTCCCCCGCTGGTCGTCATGATCTTGTTCCCGTTGAACGAGAAGACACCGATGCGCCCGAACCCCCCTGCCCAGCGCCCGTGGTACGTGGCGCCGACGGCCTCTGCGGCGTCCTCGATCACCGGCACCCCGTAGTTGGACGCGATCCTGCCGATCGCATCCCAATCGGCGCATTGGCCATAGATGTCGGCGACCATGATCGCCCGCGGCAGCCGCCCAGATTCGGCCCGGTCGGCCAGGGCGACGGCGAGAAGCTCCGGATCCATGTTCCAGGAGCGCTCGTCCGAATCTATGAACACAGGGCGAGCACCCTGATAGACGATCGGGTTCGCAGTGGCCACGAAGGTGAACGTCGAGCAAAAGACCTCGTCGCCCGGCTCGACGCCCAGGAGGCGCGCCGCGAGGTGCAGGCCCGCCGTTCCCGACGAGACGCACACCGCCGACTTGATTCCACTGGCGGCGCACATCTCCTCCTCGAATGCCAGGAGTTGCGGGCCCACCGGCGCGATCCAGTTGCCGTCGAAGGCGGCCTCCACGTTGCGCCGCTCCTCAGCGCCAATGTGCGGCGGCGAGAGGTAGATCCTTTGGGTGGCGAGTGCGGTTACGTTCGTTGCATTCATGATTTGGTCCCCGGAGGTTGGTCCTTAGAAAGTCCGAGTGCCTCGAGCGAACGAAGGACGTCGGCGACGCCTGGGTCCGCCCAAAGCTGCTCCAGCGGCTCGTTGCTTGTCAGACGGATGAAAAACTGCTCGCGGCTGCCCAGCACCACCTGCTGCACCGCGTCCTTCCACCAGCGAACGGGGTCGGGCACCTCATTGAATCGCTCCCCATAGTCGTAGGTCCGGCCGTCGACCAGATGCCAATAGAGGACCCAGGTGCGGCTCCCGCCGTCCGGCGGGTCGAACACGCGCCATTCGGCGGGCTGGAGCGCCGCGCCCTCAAACGCCTTGGCCTGCTTGAACCTCATCTCGACGCAGTGCCAGCCGTTCTCAGTCCAGCAGCGGTCGGGAGTGTGCGACGCAACGAACCGGGTGGGCATCTTGCCTGCGCCCCAGTAGGCGACATAAACGCCAAACGTCGCGCCGTTGTGCCGGTATTCCCGGTTGAGGATCTGGTCGTAGTTGAGGACCTTCTCGACCTCGTTTGATTGGAACTCGTTCGGGCCGAGAGGTACGTCGCGCCCCTCCCATCCGGGAAGCACCAGGGGAACCGACTGGGCAAGGTGGATGTCGCGGGGCCGCGGAGTCTCGCGAAACACGTGCGCGCCCTGCATGGCGACCGACGCCGCGATGACAAGAACGGGAAGAATGAGCGAGATGCGCATATGGGACCGTCTCATGACCCCGTCCAGAGCTCGAAGGGATTGCTCACCCTTCCCGTGCACCAGAGCTCCTCGAATTCCTCAATGCAGCGGCGCCAGGTCAGCCGGCCCGCGAGATCGATCGCCCTGGCGCGAAAGGCGCGCTGCCTCTCCCCGTCCTTAAGGTAGTCGTCGAAGGCATCTGCGATCTGCTCCGACGTCGACAAGGGGGCGAAGCGGAGCCCGGCGCCCTCGGGCAGGACGTAATTCAACCCGTTCACGGTGAATCCGGCCACGGGGACGCCGGCGCCCAGGAACTCCAGAATGGAGGAGCCCATGGCCTCGGCCTTTGAGAAGAGGCAGCCCATGTCGCAGCCGTGGAGGAACGGTCGGAATTCGGTTCGCTTGTCGATGAACCCGAGGCAGTCCACCTCGTCCCGGTAGGGGCAATCCTTCGCCAGGAACCCGATCGCCTGGATTTTAACCTTCCACCCGATGCGCTTCAGGACGCGCGCCACCTCGACCGCGACCTTTAGCCCCTTCCTGCGCCAGTCCTTGCCGATGAATCCGATGACGAACGGCCTGTCGCTTCCGGCCGCGCCCTCGGGTTCCGGCCTGATTCCCGGGTTCACCTCGTAGTTCGGCGCGGGCAGGATCACGGTGCATTTTTCGGCAGGAATGCCGTAGTCGCCGATCAGCGAACCCAGGGTCCAGGCCTGGTTGGTCACGATTCGCTGGGCCGACCGGAAGGCCTCGCGCTCGTACTCGAGCGCCTGGCGCATCGTGGATTTGGACAGCGTGCGGTCGATCCCGTAGGCGGGAAACAACTGCTGGTAGGTGGCGTCGATGTAGAAGTTCAGCTTCCCTCCCGCCTTCTCCACCTCGTCGAAGGGCGGAACGTGCTGGTGGTACGAGATCACCTCGGTTGCCAGGAGGCTGCGGTCCGAGCAGTCGAGCGCCGCGCGGCGCCCCGCGCTCGAGAATTGGAATCCCCCGGGCCTTCGGCCCCTGAGGACGCGTCCCGCGTTCCATTTGATCCTGTCCCGCCGCAGTCGGGTCAGGTTTATGCGCCAGGCGTCCTGCGCGAACCCGCGCTCCAACGCCGCATTGAAGAACTGGTTCGGGGCGCCGCCGAAGCAGCTCGGGTCCGTGACGTCCCCGAGGGCGGCGATCGACCTGCGGCGGGGCTCAAGCACGGGGGCCCTCCTTCTTCACATAAGGCCGTGCCGGGGCGCCAAAGACGGTGACGCCGGCAGGCACGTCGCGATTCACGACGGAGCCGGCCCCGATGATGGCGCCGTCGCCCACCCTTACCCCGGGCAGAATGGAGGCGTGGCTTCCGACGAGGACGCCCTCGCCAAGCGTCACGCCGCCCGTGATATCGACATGGCAGTGAAGCTGGCTCCATCGGCCGATCACCGCGTCATGAGCCACGCTTGAATGCAGATTAACCGTGACATAGTCGCCTATCGATGCGTTCGGGCTCACGATCGAATACGGGCAGAGAATGACGCCCGTTCCCAATGTGGCGCGGGTGCTGTGGACGGCGGTGGCATGGATGACCCTCGTGAACACGCCCCCGCGGGAAAGGACGCGCTCGACGCAGCGGCGCTTCGCCGCGACCTGGCCCATCGCGCAGATGAAGACCTCGGAGGGCCTTGGGACATGGTCACCGACACCTGAAAGGATCGGCGGGAGATCCGAGCCGAATCCGTCCAGGGCCCTGGGATTGTCATCAAGGAAGCCCGCGACCAGCCACTCGCCCGCGGATTCCCTCGCCCAGCAGAGCACCTCGCGCCCGAAACCCCCTGCGCCGACTATGACAAGGTCCCTCATGCCTGGGCGAACCTCGGCTTCTTGAGGTTCCGGGTTGACTCAATGAACTCCACAAGACGGATCACCACGGGGAGCTTGTGGCGGGCCAGCCGGTCGCGAGCGAACTCGTGAATCCTTCGCTTCACCTCGATGGCTGCGCTCTCGGGGCCCATCCAGACGATGTCCGCGGCGACAACCTGGCCCAGTACGGCGTTCGGCTCCGGGACGACGCGGCAGTCGGCCACGAGGGGATGCGTGAGGAGGAAACCCTCGACCTCGGCCGGTAGCACCTTTTCGCCGCCGACATTGATGAGCTCGGAGCGGCGCCCCAGAATCCGGATCGTTCCGTCGGGAAACCGCTGGGCGAGGTCCCCTGTCTGGAACCATCCAGAGTCGTCGAATCCACCCGGCGTATTCGAGAGATAGCCGATCGCACGGCCGGGGCTCAGCACCCAGAGCTCGTCATCGACAACTTTCCATTCGTAACCGGCCTTCCCGCGGCTGATTTGCAGCCCTGATCCCGCCTTCACGACCGGGAGGGTTCCGGTCTCGCTTGTGCCAAACCTCTGGACGAATTCCGCCCGTGGCAGGGCCTCCCTTAGGCGCTCAAGCAACGCATCGGGCATCGGTTCGGCGCCGTACGGCACGATTCGCAGGGAGCTTAGGTCGTGTGTCAGGTGCGCCTCGGCCAGAAGGAGCAGATTGAGGAAGCTTGGGGTTGCCGGCAGTACTTCCACCCGAAAGGCCTCAATGGTGCGGGCCACGGACTCGGGCGTTATCGTTGCCGGGGGCTCGACGAGCGTCTGCCCGCCCGCAAGCGCCCGCCACGCCGTGTCGAGGCCACCGATGTGGTCAAAACGCATGAGAGGCAGCGTGCGCCAGGTGCGGCCCGCCCTGACCGGAACCGTGGCGATGAGCGCCGCGAAGTCGTGAAGCACGAGCTTTGGGATTCCCACCGTCCCACCCGTGGACAATATGAGGCCCGGATGGCCGCACGCCGCGAGCTTGGCAAAGAGCTTTGTCGCGCGGGCGGAGAATGCCCCCCCGCCGTCCCAAACGAGCCGGTTGCCGTTCACGCGCCAGGCGATCTCAAAACTGTCCCTCCAAGACTCCAATTCGCCATGTCTCTCGAGGCGAAGCGGCGCCAGGACGGCGCCCACGGCTGCGGCGCCGAATCCCCAGGCGAGGGATTCGAGGCGTTCCTCAGCGGGGATAACGACGACATCTCCCGGCCGCACCCCGGCCGACTCGCATGCCCGCGCGATGTCCGCCACCCTCGCTCCGAATTCTCCCCATGTGTGGGCACCTCGATCGTCTGCCCAGAGTACCCACGGGCCGCGCTCCCTCGCGAGCGCCCCAATTCCTTCCACGGTAAGCGAGATGGGAGCGTCGCTCATGTTATCCGGTCACGCCGCCAAGGTAGATGATCTGGCCCGTTATGAACCCGCTCCTGGGCAGGAGGAAAAAGTCGACCACGTTAATGATGTCCTCGATCTCCCCAAACCTGCGGATCGCCTGGCGCGCCAGGAGCGCCTCCATTTTCGACTTCGGGACATTCTTGATGAGGTCGGTCTGGACCGGGGTCGGCCCCACCGCGTTGACAGTCACCCCAGTCGGACCGAGCTCCCTGGCGAGGATCTGGGTAAATGACTCGACGGCAGCCTTGCTCGCGGCGTAGAGCGACTCGCCCTCCAGCCTGAGCGGGGTCGCGACGGTCGCGAAGTTGACAATGCGGCCCTTTCCGCGGCGCACCATCGCCTTAGCGACCTCGCGGCAGAACAGGAAAGTCCCGTGGAAATTTGTCGCAAAGATCGCCTGGGCCGAAGCCCCGGGCGAAAGCAGCGCGTGGTTCATCGAGGCAATCCCCGCGTTGTTGAGCAGCGCGTCGATCCGCCCGTGTTTTCGGACGGTCGCCCTGACCATGGAAGCGACCTCGGACTCGTCCGACACATCAAGCTCGAAATGCGTATATCCCTGATGGCGAATCGTGGCGGGGGCCCGGCTGCATCCGCATACCTTGTCGCCATGGGCCAGGAAATGCTTTGCCAGCCCGAGCCCTATTCCCCGGCTCGTCCCGGTGATCAGAATTGAGCGCGGAGAGCTCATTTTTCAAGAAGTTCAGTGATGTACGCGGCGAGCGCGGCGACGTCCCGGAAGGGCGACCGGCTCCGGCTCATCGCCTGCTCGCTCGCAAGGACCACGGCCCGGTCAAACTCCTCGGAAAGCTTGTATTCCAGGTCGGCGAGGAAGCTCACGAGGCCGAGGCTGTCGAGCATCCCTCCGGGGCCGAATATCGTGGAGCCCCCGGTCGCGCCGGGCGGCAGCGTTTCTATGATCATCGCCACCACCCTGTCCCTGCGCGTCACGGTTTTCAGAGGCATCTCGTTGGGTTATTGAAGCGCGTTTCCGGGTGTCGACGGTTTTCCATGGACGGGCTCCCTGGGAGGCGGATCAAACTCGGGCATCGTGACAGAATTGGCGGAGCTCACCCCCTCGCGCCGTAACACGATCGTAACCGTCCTGAGAAGTATGTGAAGATCCAGCACCGCGGTTCGGTGGTCGACGTACCATGTGTCGAGGCGCAGCCGCTCCTCCCAGCTCGTCGCGTTCCTGCCGTTGACCTGAGCCCACCCGGTTACCCCAGGTCGGACATCATGTCGGCGAGCCTGGTCGGCCGAATAACGCGGGAGATACGAGGCGAGGAGGGGCCGGGGACCGACAAGGCTCATGTCGCCCCGAAGCACGTTCCAGAGCTCCGGGAGCTCGTCGAGGCTGGTCGACCTGAGCAGGCGCCCAAACGCCGTCAGCCTCGAGGCATCCGGAAGCAGCCTGCCGTCGGCGCCCCGCTCGTCGGTCATCGTCCTGAATTTCCAGAGGGTAAAGATGCGGCCGCGCAACCCGGGGCGCTGCTGGGCAAAAAGTATTGGAGACCCGAGTTTCACGCGCACGAGGACACCGACGAGGACCAGGACCGGCGAGATGAGGATCAGCCCGACAAGCGACGCCGCGAAATCAAAGGCACGTTTCATGGGGTCATGCCAGGCCCTCGGCAAGATGGGGGGCCAGGGCGCCCGCCAACGAACGGCCGCTGAATCCTGCAAAATGCTTCGCGGCGGAATGTGCCCCGGCCGCAGCCGCGGCCATCTGGCGCTCATCGAGCAGCCCCGCGGCGACCGCGTCCATTTCAACCGCCCCGGAATCGGCCCGCAGCCAGAACCCGCCCTGAAACCGGCGGCAGACCGTGGCCACGTTTGTGCCTGGCGGGCCAAGGTAGACCACGGGAAGGCCAAAGTTGATGTAGCCGGCAAATTTACTCGGGGACACGAGACCGGCGGATTCCTCCGAGAGCAACACGATCCCCGCGTCGATCCTCAGGCGTTCATAGAGGCCGCGCAGGTCCGAGAATTGCGGAACCCTGGGGATGAATTCGATCGCAACGCCAATGTCGGAGCACAGTTCCCTGAAGCGGACTTCTCCCTCCTTCGATCCGCCTATGGCGAACAACCGGACTGTCCGCCGACGCCCGACCGCCTCGAGCAGCTGCCGCAGCAATCTCAGGTCGTGCGCCTTGCCCAGATTTCCCGAATAGGCCAGGCGCAGAGGTCCGACACCACCGCCCGGGCTGTAGGAAACGCGCCAGACCCCCGCCGTGCTATCTGCAACCCACGTGGGATGCTCGAGGACAAATGCATCCTTGGCCCTGCTCCTCACCAAGGCCGTCATCGCCGGATCAAGCGTTATGATGGCCGCGAATCGCGGCATAAGCAGCGCATCCAGCGCCCGCAGCGGCCGGGCGAGGCCCTTGTGTCCGAGCCGCTCGAGTGCGCGAGCCTCGAATTCAGGGTGGTAGTCCATGAGCCAGCAGCAAACAGGGGCCTTGCCAAACGCCGCCCAGGCGACCGTCCAAAGCTGGATTCCCGGAGGCGCCGACTGGACAATCACGGCGTCCGGCCGGCGAAAAAGGAGATGAGCCGCGACCTTCAGATAGACGCAGGCGAGATTCAGTAGGCGCCCGGGACGAAGGCCGCCAGGGCGATATTTCTTGAATACCCCGGAAATCAAGGTGACCCGCAATCCCGGCACCATCGACCTGAGGTTCTCCAGCAGGGAATGCATCATGTGGTCGGGTTCGCCCGCGAATTCAAACACGACTGAAAGGCAGAAGCGGCGCTCGCGGCTCATGGCGCTGCCCCTTTCCGATCCGGCGGCGATCCAAGGATCGTCTCCCAGACATCCAGGTGCCGCTCCACCCCAAAGCGCTCGACGAACCGGCTGTGAGCGGCGACGGCGAGGCGGGATCTCTTTTCGGGATTCACTGCGAGGGACTGCAGAGCCGCCTCGACGGCGTCGGCGTCTGGGGCCCCGATCATCACAGCGCACGAATCGTCAAGGATCGCGGAGATTTCTCCCGCGCGCGTCGTGACAATCGCGCAGCCCGAGGCCATGGCTTCGAGGAGCGCCACCGGCTGCGCCTCCACGGGATACCGCGTCGGAAGCACGAATATGTCGGCGTCCCGGAGAAGCGCCGCCTTCTCCGGCCCGGCGGCTCCCCGAACCCACCGCGCGCGCGATCCGGGGAAAAGGTTTATCGCCGCAACCTGAGCCTCGATCCAGCGCTCCGCGGCCGAGCCGTCTTTGAATTCCTCGGAGAATTCACTCGGAGAGACGCGCCCGCAGAGGACGGCGTCGACCGCCGTCCCGCCCCAGGCCGCGAGCCTGCGCACGGCCTCGAGGTACTCCGGATAGCCCTTGGTATCGATCAGGCTGCTAAGAAAGAGCAGGCGCAGCGGCCGCTTGCGGTCGGGTTCGATGGCGTGCTTTGCCCTCACGCCCTCGGGGTCGAGGACCCCCGCGTCACACGAATTGATCACGACCCTCACCCGGTCCCCGGGAATCCCGAGTGCAACCAGGCGGGCCCTGTGGTTTTCGCCCAGCACGGTGACAATTCCGGCCTTCCGAAGCAGAAACGTGAACATCCGTTCGTCGACCGAGCCGCGCTCCCAACGCATGAAAAGGCTCCCATGCAGCGTGATGCACACCCTCTCCCTCCCGAAAACCGTCCTGCCGGCAAGCAACGGCACCGCGTCCCTGATGAACGAGAAGCGGGTTTGGCCAATGTTTACGCAGAGCCAGCCCCCTCGTGCAGGGACCATGGCGAGCGAGCGGAACCAGGCGGCAAGAAGACTTATCACGAACCGGACAGGGCTCGCCGTCTTTCCGCTGTCCCTTAGGACCGGAAGCGGGAGGCGCTTGCACACCCATCCGCGCCCCGAAAGGCCCCTTATGACGAGTTCCGTCGCCGCCTTCTGGCCGGAGAAGCCAACGGGATCCGCAAATGAGAAGAACAACGGATCGGGTCTGGAGAGTGTCGCCATGTTCGGGATTCAGCGATCGCGGCGCGCCGCCAGAGCCCCGACGATGGCACGCGTGAAGGGACCCTTTCGGCGCCGGCGCCTTGCGATGGCGCATGAGATCGCGGCCTTTAGGCCCGAGGCGAAAGCCTCCGGCGTGTACGCAGCCACGATGCGGCGGGACCGTGTTCCCATCGCGCAGCGCTCCTCCTGGCGCATTCCGGCGATCCGCCCCATCAGTTCCGCCAACCCGGCCACATCCCGAGACTCAAAGGTGAAGCCGTTCTCCCCCTCGCGCACCAGATCGGGAGCGCACCCGCATTGCGACGAGACGACAACCGGCAGGCCTGCGGCCATCGCCTCGTTGACGACGAGTCCCCACTGGTCCGATCTGCTGGGGAGAATCAGCGCCCCGGCCAGACCGTAGCAGGCTGGAAGATCCGGATACTGTAGGAACCCCGGAAAGCAGACGCGCGCGCCCAGGCCCGCCTCAGCTGCCTGTGCACGAAGAGCGTCCTCCAGCGGCCCAGCCCCGGAGAGGACCAGCGACCACGCCGACTCCCCCGCGACCGCCGCGTATCGGGCGTAGGCCTCCACCAGCACACAAAGATTTTTCTTGGGCACAAACCGGGCGACACATATGAAATAGCGCTCGGGCAGCCTGAGCCGTTCCAGCACCTCCCCGGGTGCGCTTCTTGCGGCATCGGCACCGCTTTCAAAATGGGCGTTGTCGATCACGTCCCAGGGCCAAAACCGGCGATCGACGCCGACACCGAGCGTATCCATGTAGTCGTGCGCTCGGCTACCCGCCACAAGCGCCGCATCGAAGGCCTTGAGCATCATCTTCTTAACCGCCTCCTTTGCCGGATTTCGCGGCTCGTCATCGTAGTTGCTGTCGCTGCAGGTCACAAGCGGTGTGCCGCTTCGAAGGGCCCATGCCGCCGAGCGGTGGACCTCCGGATCGGAGTAGCCGGCGCAGACGACGACGTCAGGCCGGACCTCGTCGAGCGCGCGGCGCAGGTCCAGCGTGGAACGCGGACGGAGTCGGGCGAAGCCCCCATCCTCCTTCACGGGATCCCAGGCATACACCTCGTCCTTCGCCCGAAACTCGATCGCGCTGACGGACAGGGAGCGGTCGGCCGCGAGCGCCTTCAGGCGGGCGTGATGGTACGGACCGATGCGTTGGAGAAGAAACGCAACAGACCGCCTCGATTTCCCGTTCTTCTCTGCGTCCATGTTCAGGCAACCAAACTCTGGTAGAACGCGTCCGCCGCCCTCTTCATCTCGAACTGGGACATGAGGCGGCTCTGCTCGGCTAGGCAGCGCTCGCGGAGCTCGGGGTCACTCGCCAGCGCCAGCCATTTGGAGGAAATCTCGGCCGTGTCATCGGGGTCCGCCTTGCATTCCGGCATCGTGACAAGCTCCCCACAGGCCGCCCGGTCCGAAACGAGGACCGGCACTCCCGCCGCAAAGGATTCTATGATCGGCAGCCCGAATCCCTCGTCGTAGGACAGCAACAGCAGCAGCTTTGCGCCCGCGTAGAGCTCCGACATCGCCGATTCGTCGAGATGGCCCGAAATGAATTCGACCTGGGCCCCGATGCCCAGTGCCTCGATCCGTTCGCGGTCCTCGGGATAGCAGGTCGTCTTCAGGCGAAGGACGTGGCCGAGGCGCATCGCCTCGGGAAGGCGCGCAAATCCATCCAGGCACTGTCGGATGTTTTTCTTCGGAAGGTTGCTCCCAACGAACAGGAAGTAGGGCCTTGGGTTGGGTCCCACGCGCGGCGTCTTCCCGGTGGTCGCCGCGACAGGGTCTATGCCGTGGTAACAGACCTTAACCCTATCCTCCGGCAGCCCGAGGTGCTTCTCCAGCATGCGCTTAGAGAATCTCGAAACCGTAACCGTCGCATCGGCTCGCCTGTTGGTCCACTGCATCGTCCTCTTGAGCACCCAGAGGTAAAGCGGCGACGAAAGAAGGCCCCGGTTCAGGCTCGGCTCTATATAGAACACACAGCAATCGTGGATGCTGTTCACAAGGCGAATGCCCGCACAGCGTGGAGGCAGGAAATAGAAGGAGGAATAGAACACCGAGGCGCCCAGGCGCATTAGGGCGCGCGGAACGCTCAAGAAGAGCCAGCGCAGTCGCTGCAGCCTTCCCCCTGTGGGACGCAGCACCTCCAGGGTCACATTGGGTGCGGCGTAGTCGCGCGCATATCGCTCCGTCTCCGGAGGGCGATCGGCAAGAAGGACGATTTTCGCCGGATACTGGGCCTCCCGGTTGCGACGCAGAAGAATATGGGCAAGGCGGCTGTGCGGGTGCACGGAGCCGTTCAGAAGGAACCTCGCGTCTAGGGCTATCGTCATCTCGGGCGACGCTGGATCGGCGCGGAAGGCGCGCCGGCGCGGGCGACGCGGCCAACCGCGTCTGCCGCACGGAAGTTCTCGGAGGCCTTGGCGTTGCGAGCCATCCATGCGAAGACGACAAACGCGGGGAGAAACGGGATGAACCAGACCGGGGAGAAGTCCCGGGCCTGCGCGACAAAGAAAGCCAGGATCACTGCGGCAAAGACCCGGTGAAAGTCGGAGGACGGCCCCTTCTCGTAGAGCTGGTCGGCCATGGCGAGAGCGAGGCCCATCCAGAAGAAAAGTGTGATAGGGCCCAGATATCCGTACTTGATCAACTCCCGGCCTATGAGTCCCGGCGACGCACCGAGGAAGATCTCGGATGTCTCTATCCCTAGGCGCACGTTCTCGAAGAAGAGATTGTACTCGGTGCCGGACTGGTCGACCGGCTTCATGGGGAAAAGGGACCGGGGAATGGGCATCATCAGGCCCTCGATCGGGCGCTCCAGCATGCCCCGCACGAATCCAACCGCCGGATTGGGTACGGTGCCGCGCGCGACAAGCTCGGTCCTGAAATACTCGACGCCGTCCATCTCGCTCGAGGCGCCCTCGTTGCCGCTCACCTCCATCGCGTGCTCCGCGAAGTCGGGGAGGCTCACCGCCTGCAGACCCACTCCGCGGTACAACGAGGCGACCTGCACGAGCGCAAAAAGGACAAGAATCGCCCAGATGGCGTGAAACGCCGCCTTGGCACCGAGTTTGGAATCCCCGAGCACGAAGACGCCGATCCCGACTGCAATCGTGACGAGGTACGTTCGCGATCCCTGCATAGCCACGCTCGCCGTCCAAATCAGAACGAGCGGGGAAAGCACGAGCATCAGGACCCTGTGGCCGGACCTAAGCAGATAGAGCCAGACGAAGAACAGGCTTGTCGCCCAGAGCGCCATGTTGGCAACGCTGCCCCCCACGGGGCCGCCAAACACCTCGAAGCCGCTGAATTCCGCGTCGCCGGACCACGAAAGGCGCTGGTAGACGATATTGCGGTAAGCCCCGACGACCACCTTTCCAAATAGGACGTTCGGAAGTGCCACGACAGCGAAAAGGATCCAGAACGCGACAATGGCCATGCTGTCAGTACGCTCATGTGTCGTCGATTCCGTCTCAGGGACAAATGCGCCTATCGTCCCCCTCATCAGTCGCGACATCGCGAGGCACGCCCCGAGGAGCATTGCCGTCGTTAGGTTTGCGAGGACGATTCCCACCAATTGGTCCTGCTTGGGAATCGCTATCATGTAGCCCGTGAAATCCGGCAGCATCACCGGGTTGGCCTGGTAGGCCTGATAGTAGACAAAGCCGCAAAAGGTTGCGATGAAGCCCGCAAGGTCCTTCTTGCCCCTGAAGAAACGCAACGCGGCAACCAGCGCCATGGCCCCCCCAATGATTCCGGGAATAGTCCCGTAGAGGCCGGGCAGCTCAGCCCAAATCCCAATGCCGGCCAGGACGGCGGCCAGGATCGATCCGAGAATATAGACAATGTGGTACATCGCAGTCGTTATATGTCCGGGGACGCGCCAGGGCCGCCAACCATGCCGAGGCCTTCACATGTCGTGCCGTCAATCATCGCACAGCAGCCCCGGTCGGCGCCGCCCCAAGCCGATCCGCAGGAGCGGGAACGTCGCGCCCCGCCACGTCCAAGTAGTCGGCAATCATACGCTCGGGCGTGTAGCCGGCTGCATAAGCCTGTCCTTCAGCCATTCGCGTCTTGTCCGGCGGGCCGTACCGCGCCGCGGCCGCAAGTGCCTCGGCCAACGCCCCGGCGTTGCCCGCCGGCACCAGCGTGCCCCAGCGACCCTCCTCCAGCACCTCCCGAACGGGCTTCACGTCGGAAGCGATGATCGGAAGTCCTGCCGCAAGCGCCTCCATGATCACTCCCGGACGACCCTCGTTCGGGGTCGTCGACAACACGAAAACGTCGCTCGTGCCAAGGAGTTCAGGAACGTCCCGCCGGGCACCGAGGAACTTCACGCTCCCGTCCACGCCGAGTTCTGCAGCCATGGCCCTGAGTGAGGGCTCAAGGCTCCCTGAGCCGGCCAGGCAAATCTCCATCTCCACGCCCTGGCCACGGAGGAGCGCAGCCGCACGGATGAGCGTCGCATGGTCCTTGTGCGCCTCGAGCGTCGCCACCATCACGGCCCGGAACCCGCTCCCTGGCGGTCGAGACCGACGGGCTTCCCCTGCCCTGGACGAAATGAGGGCCCCCTGGACGCAGTTGTAGGCCAGGCCCACGATCGAATTCGGAACGAGTGGGATCTCCCGGAACCGGTCCTTCACGTAGCGGGAGCAGGCGACGACCCTGCCGCCACATGCCCCCGTCGTCCAAAGGCATATCCATGTCAGGAGCGGTCCGTAGGGCCAGCCCGTCCCGGACGGATTCCCGCAGTGCGAGAGCAACGCCGCCCGGCTTCCCGCCGCCCGCGCCCCGAGGAACACCCAGTGGGAGAATCCCATTGCCCAGGCGACCACGACATCCGGCTGAAAAGCACGTACGTGGTCGCGCGAGAACCCGCTGATTTTTAAAAATTTTCGCGGACCCCTCACAAGGACGTCCCCTACCCCAAGCAGCCGGCCCGTCGCCCGGAACTCGGCAAGCAGGTCCGGCGGATCACCCGCCAAGAAAATGACGGCCTGCTCGTGCTCCTTGACGGCGAGCCAGTCGAGCACGAGACGGGGGGTGCCCTCGGCCCGAGGGGTTGCCAGCACATGAAGAATTCGGGCCATCGCGGTCGATCGTCATTTTCCCTGCGACGCGGAGACGACGAACGAGGGAGAGCTCGGCGGGCGCGTCATCTTCTTCGCAGCGTTAGGAGCCGCCGGCGGCAAGCTGGTCTGCGACCTTCGGAAATCCGAAAGAACGGAAAACCCCCTCGATCGTGCGCCGGCGCAGGGGGTCGTCCGCCGTTTCCCGGCGCAACTGCTGGACGATCTGGTTCGCCTCCGACTCGCGTCCGGTGCCCCAGTCGATCATCGCCGCGATATACGACGCCGCCTGCACCTGGGCTGCGTTGCGTAGGGATAGCTCCCGCAGCGCCATGTCAGCCGCCTGGTACTCACCCGTCTTCACGAGACTGGCGACGTAGTAGGTCGCAAAGGGAAATCCCGTGAGGTTCTCGTCGAGCGAGTTCACATAGAGCAGGAACGCAAGGTCAGTCCAACCCTTCGAGGCGGCCAGGCTGCCCAACTGCGAGAGGGCGTCGGGCTCATGGCGATGCTGCGAGAGAAACCGGAGCGTGACGGCCGTCCACGGCTCCACGTCGCCCCCCACCCTCGACCCATGGGCCTCGATGAATCGGATCTGCGCCTCCTGCAGCGCCGGAAACTCGGTCATGAACTCCTCCGAAGACGTTCTCGCGAGGTCCGCATCTCCCGCCTCCAAGGCGGTTTCGATATACTCATTGAGTATTTCGGGGTCCTTGGGCGCCCGGTCGTGCGCTGCGCGCAGCAGCTGGAGCGCGTGGTCCTTTTTGCCCACCTGCCGGTCTATGCCCGCCAGGAGCGGCGCAGCCCGGGGATCACTCGCGAGGCCAGGATGTTCCCTTACCGCAAGGTCTGCTGCCGCCGCCCCGGAAAACTCGAGGACCGCGCGCACCTCGGCGAGCTGCATTTCCACGTTCGAGCCATCGAGCAGTCTTACTCCCCTTGCGGGAAAGTCGGTCCTCAGGACGGCGATCAGGTCGCTGTAGTGCTTCGTAAGCAGGCAGATGTTGACGAGGGCGATTTGAAGCCGCGTGTCGTTGGCGTTGTATGCGATTCCCTCACGCAGGGTGCGGACAGCCTCGTCAAAGCGGCCCGCCTGGCGCCAGAAGTCCGCGAGGAACAGGCGCGCGTCCAGGTTGCCCGGTGATTTTATAAGCGCCGCTCTGGCCGTCACGATGGCCTTCGCGTAGTCCTTCCTTTCAAACGCCAGCTTTGCCTCGCTCAGGTAATAGGACCCAATGGCATCCTGGACATGGGAGAAGCGGGGCGGCAGCGCCACGTCGACCCAATGCACTCCCGGGATTCCCCTCTTGATCGAATAGTAGCCCCAGAGCGCCGTGACTCCCGAAAGGTAGAGTGCCAACATGAGACACCCGATCGCGGAAAAGATCGGCCCCCACTTGAGGACGAAGCGCCGCTGCGGCGGGTTTCCCTCCAGCACATAGCGACCCCACCATTTCGGAGGTGGGAGCGCCGAAGGATCCATCCGGATCGGGGGCCTTGGCGGGGCGGGATTCATTTGCCGGCCCCCTGCGGAACCTGGATTCCCGCACCATTCTTCTTGGCCACCCTTGCGAGCACCTCCAGCCCGCCCATGAAGTCCATGTAGTCCAATCTCGGGTTGGTCGGCATCGAAAAGATCCTCGCGAGCACACCCGCGTCCAGGCGAACATCGGTAATTCGGGTGGTCGTTCGAAGCGTGCCGTCGCTCCATTGCTCCTGGAGCCCGGCCACGCTCACGGATCCCACCTTTCGATACTCCTTGAATCGCGTTTCCTCCCATTTTCCCGCCGCATTCCGGTGTCCCGTCGAGATTTCCTGGTACGTCACCGGATCAATGGTCTCGATGATCTCCGCCCCGCCGGGCTCGCGCAGGCTCACCCGGATAGGGGTGGCGCCGGGGGCCGACTCGAGACGCGCCGTGGCCCCTCGCTCGCGATAGCCCACGAGCGGATCGTCGAACCGGGCGGAGGCGACCAGCGCCTCGGCCTCGGCACCCTTGACCGGGACCGGAAGCCTTCCCGGCTCCTGCCTCCAGGCGGTCACGCCGTCGTAGGCCAGGACGCCCACGACAAGGCCATCCGAAATGATGTGGATTCGGATGCTTCCGGGGCGTTTCTTGAAGAGGACGAACTCGCGCGTCCGCGTTCCGTCGCTTTCGGTGCCCCGGCAGCATATCGAGTCGGCCCTGTCCGGGACGGGACCCAGGTTTGCCTTCTCGAACGCCTCCTCGATGGCGGGCACGGCCGCGACGGCGGGATCCGTGACAACCTTGGATCGCTCGGCGCGGATGTCCGCTGAAAAGACGTCAATTCGCGACTGGAGCTCATCGGGAGCCATCCTTCCCGCGAGTAGGGTGTCACGGGCGGTGGCACTCAGACCGCCAAGCCAGACGATGAAACGGTCGGCCAGCGCCTGTCGCTCGGCGTCCGTCTTCGCGAGATCCGGGCTTCGCCCCAGCGACTCGATCACCCTCGCCCGGGCGTCCACGGTCGACGAGCTGACCACGGGGCCCGCGAGCTCGGGATGATCTCCCAGGAAGACGTCGACCCGCGCCGAAAGGTCGTCCTCGTCCATTCGGCCGGCAGCGAGCTGCTCGGCGGCCATGCTCGAGTCCTTGCGAAGGTGGTCTAGGAACGCCCGTTCCGCCCTATCGACGACAGCTCCTGATGCTCCAGGAAGCCTCCTCTTGAACTGCTGGTCCAGTTTCTGGTGCGGGCCTGATGCAAGGGTAGACGGGCCCCCGACAGTCACTGCGACCTGAGAGGAAGCCGGATGGACGGCCGCCGCGGCAACGAGCACGATCAGGGCCACTCGCCACGTCTCGCGCGGCAGGAATGCGAAGAGAATGGACGGGGCTTTGGCGGGAGATTGAGTCGGCATTGCTGACCTTTTCGCCGCTGTGAAAGGCGTGGTCGGTATCAAGCGGCAATCGGGCCACCCGCTCATCGGCGCTTCAAACAAATTCACCCCGCGTCACAGGGATGTCACTTTGCCGTAACCCAATCGTTGCTGAATCTGGGAACCGCGCGGGCGTCCCCCGAGGCCGACTCAGTCCCTAATCTCTTGCTGGCCGTTGAGAAGGCGATGATGCAACAGGTGGAAGCGAGCGCAACTGCCCGCCGAGCTGCTCCAGTCCGAAGTGCCATGGGACAATGGCCGAGGAGCGACGGGCAAGATCGGCAGGATTGTCCAGGATGTGCCCAATAACCTGGATCAGGCTCGCAACCGATACCTCCTCAAGTCTCCACCCCGTTTTACCATTGCCGGTCACGTCGGCGCAGAACCGCGAGGCGACAATCGGGAGCTTCCAGGCGCGGGCCTCGAGCTGGGTCAGCCCGAATCCGTCGGAATGCGTGGGGAACAAGAAAACGTCCGCGTCGCGGTAGTGCGCGTCGCACTCCTCGCGAGAGACTCGGGTGACGTAGCGGATGCGGCCCCGCCCAAAATGGCCCTTAAAGTTTTCGATGTCCGTGTTGCCCACGAACGTGAATTCCACAGGCCTCCCCGCAAGGGCCTGCGCCGCCCCGATTGTCTCGGCTATTCCCTTGCGGAGTATGCACTGGCCGAGGAAGAGAACCTTGAGCGGCCGCTCCGCCGTGAACGCTCCGGGATAGCTCCTCCTCCAGCCCAGGGCCGCCTCCGGCGGCGTATACACGAGCGGGCAGACGGCTATCTTCTCGGGATCGACGCCGTCCTCCGCCAGCGCCGTGCGCGACCACTCCGAGTTGACAACAATGTGTCCGGCCAGCCTGCACTCCTCCCGCCATCTCGCGTAGTAGGCCTCGGTTCCCGGTTGGAATGGCGTCCTGTACTGCGGCCACCGTCTCACGATCTCAGCCACCTTCCGGTCCTCGACAGGGCCCGGGTCGATCTGGCCAAGCACGGGCGTGAGGCCTAGGCGTCGCGCCTCGTGAAAGAGGTCTCGCGACTCGTAGCAGTAGGCGAATACGTACCCGGTATGCGAAGAAGCGGTCGTTTTCAGCGCCCGAACCGCAAGGTGCGGCCACCACGCGTTTCGCGCCGCCACACGCGCATCCCCCCCCAGCCCCCTGAGCCTCGCCGCAAGCTCCCAAGCCAGGGTGCGACCCGTGAAGGCGGAAACCTTGGAAAGGGGAATGTCGGCTTGGTACCGGTCGCGCATCCTGCGCCCGGCCCTCCCCCTTGCCAGCAGCCACCTCAACGGGCCGGGCGGTAGCCAGAGGTCCGTGACCAGGGCGTCCAGAACCCCAACCCGATTGAGCGCCCTCGGAATCCCATAGCGCTCCCTGTGCCCCGATTGGAAACAGCACCATCCCGGGCCGGAGCGGGTGCCGGCGGTGCCCTGAATCTCGTCACTCATGCGGCGGGATCCGATCTCGGCCCAGAAAACCGGAGTGGTATCTGGCAATCGTGCGAGGCTGTTTTCAGGGGTCGGCGACGTTGCGTCCCAAGAATGCGCGCATCAATTGCAATCGGCCTCGGCATTGGAGAATTTACTGCGATTTGAGCCCCTTGTCCGCAATCGCTGCCTTGGTGTCCGGCCGTTGCTCGAACAGGCCTTTCAGATCCTCGAGCCTCAAAGTCACGAGAATCCATATAAGAGCCGCGGCGAAAAACCCCGCGTCGATCTGGTTCACAAGTGTCTCGTCAAGCCCGTCAATGACCGCACCCGTCCCGCCGCCGGAGTACTTCAGGATGTGCACCCCGAGGGTGAGGAGGACGAAGGCGTGCATGGCCCCAAGGCCCCATGCCAGGGCTCGGCCCCGGCGCCTCCAAGGGACGGGGGTCGCCAGGACCAAGGCCGCGAAAAACGCGGTCGGCACCCAGCCGATTCCCCGCATGTCCAGATCTAGAAAGGCTGCCTTTCGATTCCCATCAGGAAGACGCGATCCATTGTCCACCAGCATGATGCGTGTATCAAGGGGTCGGCTGGGCGTGCGCTGAATCGCCTCAAACCGGATATCAAGGTTCTGATGACCCCACGAAAATGTGGCCCCGCCCAGCGCCCGAATCCAAGCACTGTATGCGCTGTTGAGCCCAGGCCAAGGGGCAACGAGGGCCGCGAAGAAGCCGAAGAAAATCACGATTCTAGACCACATCATGTCGGCGAGGCGCCGGACTGCTTGGGTGTGCGCACCCAGCGGAGCCAGAGTGCGATCACTAGGACCATGAATGCCGCCGGCCAAATCTCCAGGTGGGCCACCGGGAGGAACGCGGGCAGGCGCGCCCCGATGAAATAGAGGCTTAGAATCCGGACGAGGTTTGCGGCCAGGATCAGCCCGACGCCAAGCGGAAGAATCGCCGCCTTCCTGGGTGCCGGGGCCGGAAAGGCCAGTACGGCCGCACAGAATATCCAGGCCGGTTCGAGTCCGTCGCATCCGCGCCTGATCGAGATGCCATATTCCGAGGAAACGACGGTGAGACCATGGACTTGAGTGTCCTGGGCCATAATCCTCAGAAGGGCGTTCACGATGCGGGCATTGGCTTCAAGATAGAGATAGAACAGCCTCTCAAACGGCGGCCACACGGACACGACGTAGAAAGCCGCGACGAGAACGGCGAAATTCGCAAGGAACCTGGCCGCCGCCCAGCGGGGCTCTCTCCGGATCTGAGGGATAGACTGTTTCAAGAGCCTCCCTTTGCGCTTGCTGCGGGCCGCGAGAACAATGCGCCGATGGCCGCGACCCCGGCCACGAGGATCACGGCTTCGCTCCCGGAGAAGAGGGGCGAGTCGCCGCTTTCCTCGGGCGGCACGATCGAATCGATCCATGCTGCACGGGCGGAGACGCGCGTCGAATAGAACCCGGTGGGGACCGGTCCATCGCCCGAGATCAGGTACCACGGGCCGCCGTTGTCCTGGGTATACAGTCCGTTCGCGTCAAACATCGCGGCATAGAAGCCGGTTCCGCTGTCCGTCGTGTTGAAAGGCCCGTCCACGGCACCGGCAATCCCGGCAAGCTTCCATCCCGAGCCGTCGTTGATAAAGACCGGACTGCTCGAGTCTCCGACCGCGAGGTCCGCTTCGTTCGGACCGGCGTCGGCCTGAAACAGCGCGTAGAGAAGCGGACCCCAGTAAGCTCCGCCGTCGACCACGGAATTGATGGTGTTCTGGCCCCAGCGCATCGGGCCCGCAACGGAACCCCACATCCAACCCTTGGTCACCCCGTCCAGCACCACGGGATCCCCGCGGCCGACCCCAACCCCGATCACAACCAGCCCTTGGCCCACCTCGCCGCTCGACCGGTAAATAGGCGCCCACGTGGGAAACGTCCCGCTCACCTCATAGATCCTGAGATCGCTCGACGGATCGTCGAAGTAGGCCGTCGTCGTATAGGAGTTGCCGCCGAATACAAAGGAGCCGCCAACCGCCCCGCCAACATGCTTTGCCGTGAGGAAATGATGGGGGCCAATCGGCGTGCCCTCGTAGCCGCCCCAGAGGCCCACCCACTGCCACCCGCTCCCGGCAAGACTTCCCGTGGGCGCAGTCGTGTTGTAGGTCCCGCTTCCGGTTGAGTAGAAGATGACGGCCCGGGCCTCCGTCGAAAAGAGGGCCGCGGCAAGAAAGAGGCCCACCGCTCCCGATACACTTTGGGTCACTCGCATGGCATGTCTGCCGGCAGCGGCAACAAGCCGGCCTCAGGCGCCGCGCCTGGGGAATAGCCTGTTGCGCACCAAACGCTTAGACTGTTTGGGCTGCTCGGGCTCCTCGGCGATGCGGAGGAAGTCGGGCAGCGGCACAGGATCGGCGCCCACCGCGCGGGCGGCAGCCGGAACTTGGGCGGGCTCCAACACAGGCGGATGCGCGAAGTCGGGGCGAATGACGGTGTCCGCTTCCAGCGCGGTCTCGGGCGTGCGCGGCGCCGGGGCAGGCGCGCTGCGCACGTGGGGCTTCGCGGCGCTCCGCACAAAGGAGATGCGGATGCCGAACGTGAAGGCGAGGAACGCAGGAAGCGCGAATGCTGCCGCACTGAACGCCGTCATGACGCCGAATTCGTTGAAAAGGAGCCCGAACCCGACAAGCGCGACGGGCACGAGGCTGAACACCGAGCTGAGGCGCCCGAAGATCAGCGCGCAGGAGAATCCCAGAACCAGGGCGAATCCCCCGGTCAGGGGGCCGCTGAGTGCAAGGGTGAGCCCGGTTAGGAAGAACACGGGTCCGATCACCCGGGCGGGCTTGCGCAGCCACAGGGTCTGCGCGAGGACGCCGATGAACAGGACTGCCAGTTGGGCGGCGAGAAAGCTCGGGGCAAGCTCGTCCTGGGGTGAAAGCGAGTCCTGGAACGGCTTCTGGACGAGCCAGGCGCCCGCCGCGCCCCTCACCAGGTCAACCCAATTTACTCGGCTTCGGACCAGGGAGACCAGGCCTTCGTTGTGGCGCCGGGCCGGTTGGCCGAGCGTCTCTCGCATCTTCGACCCGCAGATCACCGCCGTCGGGATCGCGAGTATCACGAGGCCGACCGGAAGCAGCAGGTACTCGAGGTTCATGTTGCCGGCGACCGCGCCGCTGACGGGATATTCACCTGCGTCACGTAGCTCTTGTAGGACTTGTCGTAGTACTCCGCGTAGTAGTAGTCGCTGAGCGAAAGGTCGAGGCCGTTCAGGATTGCGCCAAAGCAAGGCACGTTCGCCTCAAGAAGCCGGCGCGCGCAGAACTGCGCGCCCCTCGTGCGGACGAAATTAAACCTGAGTGTGAAGATGACCCCGTCCACATGCTGGAGGATGATCATGGCGTCGCTCACCGGGGCAAGCGGGGGCGTGTCGATGATGACCCTGTCGTAGCGCTTGCGAAGCTCGCCGATCAGCCTCGAAAAACTCTCGTCATTCAGGATGTTCGTGGGATTCACGGCCCGGCCGCCGGCCGTCATGACGTCCAGGTTGGGGACGCGCTCACTGATCACAACGCTCTCGATCGGAGCATTCAGCCCGCAGACATCGATCACGCCCTTCGAATTCGCCACGCCGAGGACGTTGTGGAGGTTTGGCTTCCTCAGGTCGCAGTCCACGACGATGACCCGCTCGCCGTGCTTGGCGAAGGTCAGGGCGAGATTCGACGCGACGAAGGACTTCCCCTCGCCCGGGCGCGTGCTCGTGACCAGCATCACCTTCGACTCGTGGGACTTCGTCTTCAGGCGAAGGTTTGAATGGATCGTCAGAAACGCCTCGCTTGCAAGGGCGTCGGACTTGTTCATCACGACCTGGCCCCGGCCCTCCTGGCTCGACTTGCGGATCTTCGGCACGATCCCTATCAGCGGGAGCCCGATGATCGACTCGATCTGGTACGCGCTCTTCACGCGGTCGTCGATGAAGGCCACCATGAACGCGAGCGCGAGCCCGAGCCCGAGCCCGCCCACAGCGCCAATTGCCAGATTCAACGCGACGACGGGGGACGAGGCCTTCGTCGGGCGCACGGCCGAGTCCAGGACGCGTGCATTCTGGAACTCGATGCTGGCGCTCATCGACGTCTCGCGCATGCGCGACACGATGTTGGCCAAGAGCTCCTTGTTGACGTTCAGCTCGTTCTCGAGGGTCCCGTAGTCCACGGCAAAGCGGTCCAGCTTCAGGGCCTCCGCCTCCTGAGCGGCGAGGTCGGCCTTGGCCTGGGTGTAATCCCGCTGGGCGGCCTCGTATTCGTTGCTGACGCTCTGCGTCGCATCGTTGAGCGCCTTTGTAAGTTCAGCCTCGCTCTGGGCGAGGGACTGATTGGCGGCGATCATCGAGGGATACTTCGCCCGGAACCGCTGCTGGAGGTCCGCAATGGTCACCTTTTGCGTGCCTATCTCGTGAAGGAGGCTCTGGACCATCGGCTTCTGGGCGATGAATCCCAGGTTGGCCAGGTCGCCATGGTTCTTGACACACTCCTGCACCTGATTCCATCGCACCTGTGACTCCATGAGCCGGGAATTGGACTGGGTGACTAGTGTGCTCAGGGCCTTGAGCTTCTCGGTGACGATGTCCTTCTTCTCGTCGAGGGAGATCATGTTCTGGCGCTCCCTGTAGGCCTGAAGGTTGTTGCCGAGCTCCTGCACCTTCTTGGCCTGCTGGTCGGCCCTGATCTTCAGGTCCTCAACCGCCTTCATCGACTCCTCCACCCGCCAACGCACGTTGTAGTTGATGAACTCCTCCACGAACAGGTTGGCGATACGCGCCGCTATCACGGGATCGGGATGGGTGAACACGACCTGGATCACCCGGGTCATGCGCGCGGGCAGGATCTTCCGGTTTCTAGCGATGACCGTCTCAGGCACGATTGGGTCGCCCGAGGTGTCCTTCTCGAACGGCAACGTGAGGGCCTTGCTCTCTGCCGCCGTGAGGCGCTCGGCGACCTTCTGGACGAGCGAGGAGCTTTCCAGGATCTTGACCTCGGTATTGAGGTCCTCCGGGCCGTGCAGGTCCGATGTGCGGACCTCCTGCACCTTCATTACGACGGGATCCCGCGCAAGGATCTCGATCGTCGCTGCGGACGTGTAGCGCTTCGTCGTCGTCAGCGTGTAGATGAGGCTGGCGAGGAAGACTGCGAGCGACACGACGACGACGTACCAGATCCGCTCGCGAAGTATGAGAAGGTAGTCGCGGAGCGTCCGCTGGGCCGCGGTTTCGCCGTAGCCGAGTGCGCGGATATTGTCGACGCGGTTGCTCACGTAGGGCTCCGGCCCGTCGCGCTTGACGTCGCTTTCTTCTCTGTCGGTCATAGTATGCTTTCGGGGACAAAGATCACGTCGCCTGAAAGCAGATCCCAATGGTCGTTCTTCTTGCCGGAGATCAGCTCGTCGGCGTTGATCGTGAAATTCTCGTTGTGTCCGTCGGCAAACGCGCGGGTCAGCCTTACCGCCTTCCTGTTGGCGAACCGGTTGAACCCTCCGCACCTTGAGATCGCGTCGAGGAGGGACAGGGACTGGTTCGGGGGAAATTCGATCGCCTGCGGCGCGTTGACGGCCCCCATCACGTTCACGGTCCGCGAGCTGTACTTGGTGACCATGATGTTGATCTGAGGGTTTACGAGGTAGTCGCGGTCGTAAAGGGCCCGGACGGTCTGCTCGACCAGGCGCACCGACCGGTCCTTCACCACCAGCCGGCCTATCAGCGGAAGCAGGATCTCACCCTTTACCGACACCTGCACCTCGCGGTCGAGATCCGGAACCTGGAATACCTGCATCTTGACGACGTCCCCGGGCTGAAGCTTGTAGTCGGCCAGCTCGTCGGTAAGCGGCGGGCCTTCGGCGAACGCAGGGGCGGCCATAGACATAAGCGCGATGGCAGCCGCCGCGAGCAGCGGGTAAAGGGCCGGAATTCGGATCGAGCTCAGAATCGGCATGCCGCGGTCAGAGTTGCGAGGTTGTCGTCGAACGTCACGGAGTCGATGGTCGAGACGTTCTTTCGATAGAGATACGAAGCCGACAAGTTCAGGTACGACGTGACGATGTAGCTCAGCGACAGCGAGGCGTCATAGAAATGGTCCGTCCTGGACGGGACGATGAGATACTTGGTCGCGCTTGTGCCCCCTGAGATCGATGCCGACCAGGACTGGCTGAACTGGAAATTCCCGGAAAGGCCTGTCGAGAAGACCTCCGTCTGGTTGCCGGAGGCCGAGGGTGCGAACCCATTGTTCGCGTACAGGCTGAATGTCGTCTTCGGCGAGAAGGCGTAGCTAAGCGTGGATTCGACTCCGAGCTGGCTCACGGACTGGCCTGTCTTCGGCTTGTTCTCGGTGACGCCGACCCGGACCTGGCCGCTCAGTTTCTCCGTGAATTGGCCGCGGGCTCCCACATTGACGAAGTTGCCCTTGGAGTCTCCTGATCCGTCCGCCGTTGTTGTGTGGGTGTAGGCGTAGCCGACGCTCAGGTCGGTCTTCGGCGTGATGCCGTAATAGAGGTCCACGGGTACCGTGAAAATGTTGCTGTCAGTGAAGCCGACCTGGGCGAATTCCACGCGGTTGTACGAGGGGGTCACGCCCAGCCTTGTCTTCGCCGTGATGGCCACCTCGGCCCTGGCCCCAACTGCGATCATCGTCTGCTTCACTGTCTGGTCCAAGCTGGTCGCCGAGGTCGTCGTCTGGTCGGTCTGCTGGTACGAGGCATTGGCGCCAAAACTCGACTCCGAGCCCTGGTAGCCGATGTACGTCGCTAGGTTTGCCAGCTGGTCGTCGAGATTTCTGTCCTTGGCGTAGCGGCTGAACTGCTCGCTAAAGGTGATTCCCGCGCTCGCCTGGCTTCCCGAGTAATGGAGGTCAACCCCGGGAGCGAACAGGTAGATCGTGTCACCCACCTTGTTAGTCGAGGAAAGCAACACGTTGTCGTCGTGCCGCACGGACACCGTTGCGGTCAGGAACAATGGGACGTCAGGGCCGAATGAGAGCAGGGGATCCGCCCTCGCGGCCATCGGCAAAAAGATGAGCGCCGCGACCGCGGCACGGGATGGCCAGTTCATCAAGGAACTCAGCTCCGGGGCTAGCTCGAGGGGCTAACGACGTCGGGCGAGACAGGCTGGCTCGGGAATGAGGGGGACGGAGGGGAGCCGCCGGAAGCCTTCGAATCCCCAAGGTTCTCGCTTCCGCCCTCCGACGAGCCGGCAATCGAATCCTTAAGATCCTCGGGCGCCGCGCCTTCCGCCGCCTTGGTGATCTCGGATGCCTGGTCGGGCAGGAGCTTCGTCCCCATATCCGCAATTTCAACTGCGAGTCTCGGCTCCGCGAGGATCGCTGCCCTAACGATCGCGGCGGCCTGCTTTGGATCCGCTCGCAAAACCGCCTTCACGATGCTCAGGGTCTGTTTCGGCAGTGCCTTGACCGAGGCAGTCACAATGCGCGAAACAGCCTTTGGGTTGTCGAGCGCCGCCATGGCGACGATCGCGGGCGCGTTCTTGGGGTCGCTCCGCAGATTGATCACCAATGTCTGTGTGTTGAAATCGGCAGCATTGAGCGCGGAAATCCCCGAAAATAGCGCTACAGCAAAGAGGAATTTTGTTTTCATAGGTAAGGCAGAAATTGCACGCGTCGTGACCCGGTCGAACGCAATCCCACCCTACATTCACCATCAAGGTATAACTCGGTGACAATTGAGTTACGCGGCCGTAATACGAGCGTCACGAATTGACGCGCGCGCTGGACGCCGAACTATTCCTCGACACCCATCCGCAGTGGACGAGATGAACTTACGGAGACCCCAATGCCCAGCGTTCAGATGACTCGCACAAGGCCGCGCGGCCGGACCTTGTTGATACTCGTTCTCGGGTGGTCTTTCGGAGGCTCCAGCGCTCCCTTTTGCTGCGAGGTTTGCGGTCAGCAGTCCAAAGGGGCCGCCGATTCCCGCCAGCCGTTTGAATTACCGAGGGAAAGCTCCGGCGAGAAGGAGATCGCGCTTGTCGATCGGCTTTATCCCGAGGTCGGGGACCCGTCTCTGCGGCGTCTGGCCCTTGAGCGCGCCATTGAGTACTTTCCCGGCGACCGTGCGACGGGATTCAGGGCGTCGGCGAGGCTAGCCTCGCTGGATTGGAACCTCGGCAACGCGAAACACGCCCATGAGCGGCTCGCCAAGCTCCTGGCCGAAAACTCAGGGCGCACAAATCGGAACACCTACAGCTGGGCTGAAATCATCGACGGCCGGGTACTCGCCGACATGGGTCAGACTTCGGATGCTGTGGCTCTCCTTCAGCGCGTGGCCCTGGACCCGTCGCTTCTCGCCGAGAGACGCGTCGAGGCGGCGACGGCGGCGGCCGAGATCCAGGCCGTCAAATCGCCCCAGGCGGCGCTCGACTGGATTCAGGGGGCAGCCTCCCAGGGAAGGCTGCAGGGACCCGGCATCGAGGCCGAGATCGCCCGGCTCGTGGTCGTCACCGGCCACGAGGGTGAGCTGGAGCAACGCATGGAGGACATTGCCGGAGACGGCTCCCGGGGGGAGTCCGCGTTGGTCGCCGTCCTCGAGGCCGCCCGGACATGGAATTCGCCGGGTGATGCGGCTCGGCTGAACTCGCTCGCCAATGCGGTCTCGAAGGCTGTGCCGGCCCCGGGGGACGATCTTAAGAAAGCCGTGGCAAGGTGCCGGACGAGCCCAGCGATGCTGGCGATTCAGCGCCGACTGGAAGGGATCCTCGGAGCAAAGCCGGTCTCCGACTGCTACAGGAAGATGCCATCGGATCGCCGCACAAGCCTGGACGAATTTGCCCGGGCGACCGAGTTGGCGTCGCACAAACGCGACCCCGAGCGGTGCCTGGACCTCAGCCTCCGGGCTCTGGCAAGCCGCGGCGCGGACGAGAGCTCGTACCGCCGGATCTGGGAAACCGCGGGTTACGCCGACTGGCTCGAACGAACGCATCCGGGCCGGATCGACGGGCGCGTGTGCCCGCTTCTCCTCGATCTCTGCGACCAGTTTCCGGCCGCGAACCCCTATTTCACCGAGGGCAAGTTCCTTCGTGCCGAGAGGCTTGCAAGAAAGGCCGATCTCGTCGGTCAGCGTGCCCTCCTGGCCGAGATCCTCGCCGTCCCCAACCAGAATCCCAACTACCTTGCCCCGGCGTGCCGTATCCTCGGGGAGAGCCTCGAGACGGCCGGCGAGTACAGGCAGGCCCTCCAGGCCTATTTGCAGGCCGAGGTCCTCGCCGAGAGCCACGCCGCCGGGGCCCAATGCGTTCTCCATGCGGTATGGATCAACCTTGCCTTTGGAAACAACCAGGAGGCAAAGAGGCTCCTCCTCGTGCTTGCGCGGGTGCCGCCTGCGGTCACCCAAAAGCTCGCCGGCTCCTCGCAGCTTCGGGAGCTCCAGGCGCTTGTTCACACAGGTCGCGCCGAGGAGTGCTGGAACGCGGGCCGCACGTGGTGGGCCGAATGGGCCAAGATCGCAATCGCGCTCGGGGCGCCGAACGACATCTCGGAATATGCCGTTCCCGAGATCCCCGACGTGGCGGCCCTCGAGGACGCCATCCGGAAATCGGCCCGTGAGGGTGACAAGGCGCCCTACCTTCGCCAGCTGTCGGTCCTCATGAGCGCCGCGCGCTGGCAGCCGTCGCTCGGCCCGGAGGCCGCGTCGCTCTGCTCGGAGGCCTTCAAGTCGTCGCCCGACTCCGCGGACGACCGCCGCGGATTCCTCATCCGAATGCTCGCAAGCCCACACCCGGCCGAGATCGCGGGGCTCAGGGAGCGCAAGCTGTGCCTCGCCGTGAACTATCTCGACGTGCACCAGTATGCCGAGGTGCTCCGCGTGGCGGGCGACTTCTACGCGGAAAAGCAGCCGGACGACGAAACGACGAGGGCGATGCACAGGGTCCGCGCGCTGGCGGCGCTGGCGTCTGGGGCCGACCTGGCGCCAAGCGCCGCGGGCCTCGAGGAGGACCTCTCCAACCCGGATTCCACTGTCCAGCGCGCGATGACGGTCGGCCTTCTGTCGGACCTCTATGTCAAGCTGGGGCGCGGCGAGGACTCGGCCACGCTCCTTCAGCGCGAGATGGACAATCCGGCCGTCGCGGCGGACGAGCAAGGGCGCGACGCCCTTCGCGCAAGGCTTTCGCGGCCAAAGGCCGCGGAATCCACGCCGCCCCCCGTCGCGAAATGGATCCGTTCCGCCTCCCTCAGCTGGTACGACTTCGCGGAGCCAAAGGGCCTCGACGACCCGAGGCTGGCCAATCTCGACGACGTGCTCGCAAACCCGGACAGGGATTTTGCTCCCGCAGAGCAGGCAAAGCTGTTCCTGCTTGCGGCGGGCGATCCCCGCAGGTCGCCGGAGGAGCGGAACAGATCCTTCATGGAGGCTGCCGCCCGGATCGTCGGGTGGGCGCCCGACTATGGAAGGATGCAATGGCTCGCCGCAACGGTCATCAATGACCCGACGTTCGATGTTCAGACCAGACTCGGGCTCCTTTGGAAGATCCTCACGGTCCTGGCCAGGGAAGGAAGGAATGCAGATTACGACTCGTGGAGGGGGAACGACCTTTGCAGCAGCCTGAGCCCCGAGTTCCGCGCACGGCTAGGCTGGCTCGATCGCGAGGCTGCACTGGACCACAGTTCGCCAAAGGCGATACTGGGTCTTGCCGATGACCTGAGCGCCCATGAACTCACGGCTTCAGGCGTGCTCACGCTTCAAGACTGCCTCGACTTTCTCATCAGGATTGGCGCGATTGAGGAGGCTGGCGTCCTAGAGAAGGGCGCTTCCGGCTGGAAATTCTCGGTCGAGGCGGCGCCCAGCGCCGACACCGCGCGATTGGAGTTCGCCCGGCAGATCAGGATCGCAAGGTCGATAAATCCGGTGCACGAGGCCCTCGCATCCACCGCGCTTGAGAGATTTCCTGACGTTCCCGCTTCGCTGCCCCTCGAGTTCATTAATCTGCGCCTCGACACGCAGCAGCCCATCCGCGAAACCGAGACAACCTTCAGAGCCTGCCTTCGACAGATCGCGGACAAGAAATTCGAGAGGAACGACTTCCAGTTCTGGGCCACGCTGCTCCGGGTGCTGCCGGAGGGAAGCGCCCCGGCGGCGGGAAGCCTGATTCACGCCGGGCTCGACGCGGCCGCGAACGACGACATCCGCTCACAGCTGATCGTGCTCTTCTTCTCCTCGCTCAACGTGGATGATCCCTCGGTGCGCGCGGAAATGGAGCGGGAGTTCGCGCGCTACCGCGACCCGACGGCATCGCCGCTGTGCTACATGATGATCCGCCTCTATGAGATCCACCGCGACCTCCGCCTTGGGAAACCGGTATCGCTTGAGACCGCCTTCCTCGACCTCAAGGACCCAAGGGCGTTGATAGTGAAGCAAAGGGCGTGCCTTAGATACTACACCCAGTCCGGGGAGACCGAGCCGCTGCGAAAGACGATTGACCAGATCGATTCCGCGCAGCTCCTGAGCCCGGGGTTCCTTGTGCAGTCGCTTCCCGCGCTTGAGCTGCTCGGCGAAGGCCCCGAGTTAAAGACGGCGCGCGAGGCGGCAGCGCGTCTCCTTCGGGAGGACGTCTTGGAGGCGTGGGCGCAGGGTGACGAGTCGGCCGGCGACACCGCGCTGGACCTTGCCCTTGTGCTCGGCGACAAGGGAGCCCTTCCGCGCGCATGGGTCTTTGGAATGGAGTCAGGCGTCGGCAATCCCCTCTTCCAGGGACGCGTGCTCCTCACCCAGGCGTATCTCGACTCGGACTGGGCGCAAGTGGCTCGACGAGCGGCCGCCCTGACGCATAGCTATCCGCACCGCTATTCATCGTACTGGTACCTCGCGCTCGCTCTCCACCACCTTGGGCGAGAGGCCGAGGCAGCCGGCCCGCTCGGCACCTATCTCGAGCACGCGAGGGACGAGCCCGAATATCCCAGGGCCTTGGCATTGGCTAACGCCCTGAAGGGGGCAGCCCCATCGGAGAAATAGCGCCAGCTTGCTCGCCGACCCAGAGTCTTGGCGCGTGCATCGCACCGAGACTGTCCCGCAGGGCTACGAGCCGATCATGACGCGCCCAATGGAGATTCAGGAAAGACCAACCTCGCATAGGCCGATCCGATCTGGTTGGACGTGAACATGTTGCGGGCTCGGCTTCGCGCGGCGGCGCCCAACTTCTCGCGCAGCGATCGGTCCCGAATGAGGCGGAGCAGGCCCCGCGAGAAGCCCTCGGCATCGCCGGCCGCGGCAAAGACGGCGCCCTCGTTCCCGCAGACCTCCCTCATCACGTCCAGATCGCTGACGAGGCAAGGAAGTCCAGACAGCATGGCCTCGGCCACGGCGGTTCCCATCCCCTCGGATTCCGTCGTCGAATGAACATAGATGTCCCACCTCGGCAGGAGCGGGGCCACCGGCCTGAATCCCAGGAATCTCACCTTGTCGCCGACCTGCAGCCTACGCGCCTCGGCCTCCAACTCCCCCCTAAGGGGCCCGTCGCCCGCGAACTCAAGCACTATGTCCGGGCGATCCGGCGCGATCGCTGCGATGGCCCGAATCAGCGTCTTGTGGTCCTTTATCCGGTCCAGGCGGGCCACCATGCCTACGATCGGTGCGCTTCGGGGTTCCAGCGGCCGATGAATGTGCTCCCGGTCAAATGCCCGGTCCACCGCGTTGTAAATCACGCGGGTCGGAAACCGGCGGAAATAGGTGGCCCCACGGTGGCTTGCGGCCACGTGGTTGGAGCATGCCACCATGGTAACGTCGGGCTTGGCCGGATGGATCCATTCGTCGAACGCGCGCCGGACCGTGGAGATCACTCCCCCAGGGAGCGGATTGCCAAGATAGATGGTCCATGGGGCATCCCATTGTTTGAGGGTGCGAAGGATGGCCGAGACGCGGCTGGAGCTCCAATACATCACCGCGTCTGGCTCGAGCTGCGCCCTGCCCCAGCTTGCGAGCGCCGCGGTAAAATTGCCGAGGCCCGTGTCCCAGGCACCCAGGTGCTCGACCCGAGCGCCCGCCGCCTCCCAGGCGCGGGTCATGGGTCCCTGCGCACCGAATACCACCACCAGATGGTCGCAGTCACCCAGCGCCTGGACGACCCGGAGGCAGTTGACCTCGCAGCCGCCAAGCGCAGCAAGCGGAGTCAGGTGGACGATTCGCCTCCGTCTCCTGGCCACGGAAATCTCCGTTGCCCGCGACGTGGAAGAAATTCCATCGGATGGGGTGCGAAGTTGCGAGTCACGCATCGAGGGCGCAAACCGAAGCTTATTCATGGTTGTTGGCAAGACCGAGGTCCCCGAACGCCCCAATGCCTCGCGCGGCTGGCAAGTCGCCGCGGAGCCAATGCTCAGGCTGGAGCGGGCAGAAGCGTGTCGATGAATTTGACTCCCACCATCGTTAGGCCGTGGCCAAAGGCCTGCGGCGACCAAGTACATAGGCCAGCGCCAGCGCGCCAAGGACGGCGGAGCTGATTCCGGGCTCCGGAACGGCGATGAAGGCGCCGCTGGGGTCGGGCAGTATATAGTCCTGGTACGTGTCGCTGTGGAGCACGTCGAGATTCATCGGGGTGGCGCTCGAGTGGCTCACCGCCGTCAAGAGCGCATCCGCGTCAGTCAGCAGACCCGGGTCGGCCGCACCATTGTTCAGGGGGCTCGTGATCGTGAAGGCGCCCGAGGAGGCGATCGCGCTGAAGCTGTTAGTCTCCGTCACCTGCCATGTGGCGAGCTGAAAGACCGCGCTGCCATAGGACGGATCCGAGATGGTCCCCACGCCGAGCGCCTGCAGGTTGATGTTCAGGGGACTCGTGGCGTTGTTATAGGAGGTGCCGAAAACAAATCCGTAGAGCAGATCCAGCTTGGCGGCCGTGGCGCTGCCAATTCCCGTGATGGGAATTCCGGCGCTGGCCTCGGCGGACCCCTGCTGCCCCGCGGTGGGAACGCTGTTGGCCTGCGCAAGGGAAAGGATCGTGTAGGGCTCCGCGGTGTTGGGGGTTCCGGGGCCGCCGGGCGCCTCCTGCCCCAGCTCGAGGCAGAAGAGATTCCACGTGCTCTGACCTCCCAGGGAAGGGCTCACGGGAATCTCCTGGAGGGCCGTGTACGAGGCGGGGCCGCCGTCCGTCACGACGGTATAGGCCTGTGACTGTAACAATGACGCGGATACAGGCCCGAGCGAATATGTCTGCGCTCGTGACGTGGAGGGGAAGAGAGCTGTCACGAGCGAAAGAATCGCGATCCAGCGGGGGGGGACGTTCGTTTTCATGGCAAATTTACAAGCACGATGAAGAGCACCGGCCAAAATCGTTTCAAACAAGATGAGCTCGGCATTGTGGCGTTCGTGTCACGCCCGAGTAGTAATCTGGCTGCGCGGGAGGGGTTACCCAATGGCGTTAGCGCGGCCGCACACGACGTGACTCTCTTCACAGAGGACTTCCGGACCCTCCCGTGTCCGCTTTGGGGTTAGCGACTTTTAGTCAGATGGGCCGCGAATTCGGCCCTCGGATGTTGCCCGAGAATCGCTGCGGCACAGCAGTTTTTCGGGCGTTACCTCATCCGCCGTGAACAATCGTCACAGATTCGTAACGCCGCCGGGTCGCGGACCATCGGCCCGTCGGCATTCTACGCGGTGTCAGCCATGGACGATCTGTCACCACGCTCTCCGTCCCATGATGTTCCCCAGAGTTTAGAAGTCTCCCAGGATTTCCCTGCGGCTGGTCCTACCGAGCTGGAGACGGCGTCCATAGACCTGCTGTCGCTTGTGCATCACTGCGAGGCGGTTGAGGTGGGAACTCAGCTGGAGGACGTCCAACACAAGTTCAGGAATTCCCCCGTCGAGTATCTCGCCGTTGTGAAGGCGGGCAAGGTCGTGGGGTTGTGCTCTCGCGGGCAGGTGGGCTTCGTCATGGGCTCGCGCTTTGGATTCGCCATCTACAGCAAGGACGGGATCGAAACCGCGATGGTGGCGCAGCCGCTCATGGTCGCGAGGGGCACGCCGGTCCGCCAGGTGCTCGGATCCGCACTGGTGCGCAAGGGCGACAACTTTAAGGAGGATGTCGTCCTAGTCGACGGAGAGCAGCGCCTGTTGGGGCTCATCAAGATTGAGGACCTCGCACAGCTGCAGTCCCAGCTCGTGAGCGAGCAGCTCGAGGAGCTAAAAAGACACCATGAGACCCTCCGCCAGCAGAACCTCGATCTTTTCCGTGCGAACAATGCGGAAAGGCAGTCGCGCGGCCTCTATCTGGGCCTCTTCGCCAGCCATACCCTCGGCGTCGCCCTGCTCGACCAGCATGGGGGAATCCACGAGCACAATGCCCGCCTGGCCGAGCTCCTCGACATTGGTGACGCAACTATCGCCGCAGGGGCGCTCACCGAGTGGGTCATCGAAAGCGAGCGGCGGGCGTTCCAGATGCTGATTGAGTCCCACGCCCAGGGGCTTGCGGCGCCCGCAAACCACGAGTTCACCTTCAACATCCCGGGCCGCGGCTCACGGATCTTTCGCTGCTCCATGGGGTGGATCAAGGAAACGGGTCAGGTCTGCACCTGCCTCGACGATGTGACGGAGCAACGGGCCCTTGAGCGGAACCTGCTGCGGCAGGAGAAGCAGACGCTCCTGGACACCCTTGTGGGCGGCATCGCCCACGAGCTTAACAACAAGCTTGCCCCGATCATGGGGTTCTCCGAGCTGCTCCAGCTGGACGCTAACGCAAAGGACTCCGAGCACATAGGGCTCATCATTCGGAGCGTCGAGGAGGCCGCGCGCATCATCAGGCAGCTGCTGGAGCTCTCAAAGCCGACATCGCAGTCCATGCGGCCCGTGGATCTCCGGTCAATCGCCGAGGAGACCCTCGCCATCCTTCGCTTCCAGCTTCGCGAAGCGGGCTGCAGCGTTAAGACGCTCATCCCAGCCGCACCGGTTCCCGTCATGGGGGATGTCGGACAACTAAAGCAGGTTGCTCTGAACCTGGTGATAAATGCGCTCCATGCCTTGGAGAAAAGGGCCAACCCCGCGCTGACGGTCGAGGTCCGCGCCAACGGGCCTTCGGCTGAGCTGATCGTGTCCGACAACGGCTGCGGGATCGAGCGCGAGAACCTGAATCGAATCTTTGACCCGTTCTTCACGACCAAGGGCCCGGAGCGGGGCACGGGCCTCGGGCTCAGCGTCTGCTTCGGCGTCATGCGCCAACACGGGGGGGACATCAGGGTTGAAAGCGAACTGGGAGTCGGGACTCGATTCACGGTGACGCTCGCCGTCGAGCCCATGGTCGCGTTGCTTACGGACCTCGCAAAGCCCTCCTCGGCATTCCTCCTTCCGTCGGTCCAGGCCGGGGTGCGCGTGCT
>CAZDZL010000038.1:0-39330 GCA_964509885.1 uncultured Opitutaceae bacterium
ATGGAGGCCGTGATCGAGGACGCCTACGTCCTCATCCACGAGAAGAAGATCAGCGCCCTCAATGACCTGCTGCCCCTCCTCCAGGTGGTGGCCAAGAGCGGCAAGCCGCTCCTGATCATCGCCGAGGAAGTCGAGGGCGAGGCCCTGGCCGCGCTCGTCGTCAACAAGATCCGCGGGACGCTCAACGTCGTGGCCGTCAAGGCCCCCGGCTTCGGCGACCGCCGCAAGGCGATCCTCGAGGACATCGCCATCCTCACCGGAGGCAAGTGCTTCACCGAGGACCTCGGCATCAAGCTTGAGAACGTGACGATCAGCGACCTCGGGCGCGCAAAGCGCATCGTCGTCGACAAGGAGAACACGACGATCGTGGAGGGCGGCGGCAAGGGCTCCGACATCCAGGGCCGCGTGAAGCAGATCCGCCGCCAGATCGAGGAGACCACGTCCGACTACGACCGCGAGAAGCTCCAGGAGCGCCTCGCGAAGCTCGCGGGCGGCGTGGCCGTCATCAACGTCGGAGCCTCCACCGAGGTCGAGATGAAGGAGAAGAAGGCCCGCGTTGAGGACGCACTCCATGCGACCCGCGCGGCCGTCGAGGAAGGCATTGTCGCCGGCGGCGGCGTCGCCCTCCTGCGCACGGCGAAGGTCATCGACGCCCTCCACCTCGAGGGCGACGAGAAGATCGGCTCCCAGATCGTGCGCCGGGCCATCGAGCACCCGATCCGGATGCTCTGCTCGAACGCAGGCGTTGAGGGCGCGGTTGTCGTCGGCGAGGTTCTCGCCGGCAAGGGCAACTTCGGCTACAACGTCGCGACCGACAAGTACGAGGACCTCGTGAAGGCCGGCGTCGTCGACCCGACCAAGGTGACCCGCACGGCGCTGCAGAACGCGGCGTCGATCGCCGGGCTCCTGCTCACGACCGAGTGCATGATCACCGAGATCCCGGAGAAGAAGGACTCGGCCCCCGCCCATCCTCCGGGCGGCGGCGGCATGGACTACTGATCCGTCCCCAGGCACAAGATTCACAAGCGCCCCGTCCGAAAGGCCGGGGCGCTTTTTTTGTGGTGCCTTGGAACCCGCCCGGCCCAACGGTGACTGCAAGACCATGGAAGTGATCGTCCTAGGAAGCGGCACGTCGCAGGGCGTGCCCATGATCGGCTGCGCCTGCGCGGTCTGCACGTCCGCGGACCCGCGCAACAAAAGGACGAGGACGTCGGTCCACGTCGTCATGGACGGGCTCCACGTGCAGGTGGACGCCGCCCCGGAGTTCCGGCTGCAGTGCCTGAAGGAGGGCGTGGAGAAGCTCGACCTCTTCATCCTGACGCACGGGCACTCCGACCATGTCGCCGGCATGGACGACCTTAGGCGCTTCTGCGACCTGCGGGGCGGCGAGGCGCTCACGATCCACACGACCCCCGTCGGGATGGCCCGGGTGCGCGCGATCTATCCCTACGCGATGGTCGACCGGGCGGCCGTGCGCGGGTACCCCGCGTTCAGGCTCGCCGAGATGCCGGCCGAGATGGAATTCCCCCAGGGAAGGATCCAGTCCACGCTGCTGCCACACGGGGCCGAGGAGACGATTGGGCTCGTCTTCACGGAGAGGAGCAGCGGCGCGAGGTTCGCCTACTACACCGACTGCAAGCGCCTGACCCCGGAGGCCGCGGATCTGGCACGCGGGGCCGACGCGGTGGTCCTCGACGGCCTTCGGCCGCTGCCGCACCCGTCGCACCTGAGCATCAACGAGGCGGTCGAGGCGGGCAGGGGGCTTGGCGCCAAGCGGGTCTGGCTCACGCACCTGACCCACCTGAGCGACCACGCCGAGGCGGAGGCCGCGCTTCCTGAGGGGTTTGGACTCGCCTTTGACGGCCTGCGGATTCGACTCTGACTCTCCCCATCCGACCCCGACACATGCCCCCACTACCCAAGACGGCCGCGGCGCTCCTTTTCCTCGCGTCGCTCGCGTTCCCGGCACCGGGGGCGCATGCCGCCACCCCCTCCGAGACGCGCATCGTGAGGGGCTCGGTGAGGCTTCCCGACCCCGGCGGCCAGACGATCGGCTCCGCGCGGATCGTGCGGGCGCCGACGGCCGACGAGCTCGCGGCGCCCATGCGCTTCTCGGTCTCGCTGCCGATGCGCGACTTCGGCGGCCTGCAGGCGCGCATCGCGGCGGGCGAGCGGATCCCCGAGGCGGAGATGGAGGCGACCTACCGCCCGCTCCAGGCCGACTTTGACCGCGTGGCCGCCTGGCTCGCCGGCCAGGGCTTCACGAGGACCCTGCCGGACCGGCTCCACATGAACGTCTTTGTCAGCGGCAGCGTCTCCCGGGTCGCCCAGGCGTTCGGCGTCCGCTTCGCCCGCGTCGCGGCCGCCGACGGCGAGTACACGTCGGCCGTCACCGAGCCCTCCGTGCCCGCCGAGCTCGCCCCGCTCGTCCTCAGCGTGAACGCGCTCCAGCCGGAGTTCCGGATGCGCCACGCAAAGGTGAGGACGGCCGCCGCCCCGCAGGACATCGTGGGAAGCAATCACTACATCTACGTCACGCCCGACAACGTCCTGGCCGCCTACAACGTGCCGGCTGGGGCGACGGGCGCGGGGCAGACCGTGGCGGTCCTCGGCGAGGGCGCGGCGCCCGCCTCGGATTTCACGACCTTCTGGGGCGAGGTGGGATCGGCCGAGGTCGCCAGCAACGTGGCGACCGTCAATGTCGACGGGGGGCCGGCCGCGAGCCCCGCCGCCGACATCATCACCGAGACGGACCTCGACGTCGAGTGGGTGGGGGCCATGGCGCCCGGCGCCAAGATACGGCTGTACCTCGCGCAGAACGCGCTCGAGACGTACACCGGGATCGCCAACGACCTGCCCAGCTTCCCGAGCATGACGGTGGTTTCCTCGAGCTACGGGAACACCGAGACCAACGACTCCGGCGCTCTCCAGTCGTACGCCCAGGTGACGGCGTCCTTCGCGGCCGCGGGGGTCACGGTCCTGACGTCGAGCGGCGACTCGGGCTCGAACCCCAACGGCACCGTCTCGGCCGGCAACTACCTGTCCACGGCCGCCCTGGACGTGACCTACCCGGCGAGCGACCCCAGCGTCACCGGGGTCGGCGGCACCACGGTCACGTTCACCGGGAACTGGGCCTACGGGGGCGAGGCCGCCTGGAACCGGATCGTCTCCTCCGGCGGCTCCGACATGAGCGCCACCGGGGGCGGCGTCAGCGGCTTCTTCGCGAAGCCCTCGTGGCAGACCGGGGGATCCGTCCTCGCCGGCCAGACGATGCGGTGCGTCCCCGACGTGTCGGCGATCTCGGACTCCGACCTCACGAACGTCATCCTGGGCCCGCAGTACCAGCCCTTCTCGGGCACGGACATCGGCGTCCTCATCTTCAACGGCGCCGACACCACGACCGACAACGGGAACCACGCCGCGAGCGGCACGAGCCTCGCCTGCCCGGTGTGGGCCGGCTTCGTGGCCCTCATCAACCAGGCCCGCGCGGCGAACGGGGCGCACCCCATCGGCCTGCTCAACCCCTACCTCTACCCCCTGGCCGGGACGGGCGTCTTCAACGACCCGGCGAGCGGGAACAACGGGGCCTACGCCGCGGGCGTCGGCTACGACCTCTGCACGGGGCTCGGCAGCCCCAACGTGGCCCGGCTGATCACGGCGCTCGCCGGGAACACGTCGCAGCGGCTGGCCAACATCTCCACGCGCGCCCAGGTGGGGACGGGCGCCAACATCCTGATCCCCGGGCTGTACATCTCTGGCTCGGGGACCGAGACCCTCCTCATCCGAGCCGACGGCCCCGCCCTGACCCAGTTCGGCGTCGCGGGCGCCCTGGCGCAGCCCAAGCTCAGCGTCTTCAACGCCGCCGGCGTGATGGTCGCCTCGAACACGGGGTGGGGCACGGACCCCAATGCCGCCAACAACGCCACGATCACCGCCCAGGTCGGCGCCTTTCCGCTGGCGGCGGGCAGCGCGGACTGCGCGCTGGTGACCGGCCTGACGGCGGGCTCCTACACCGTGCAGGTGTCCGGCGTGAACAACACGACGGGGGTCGCGCTCGCTGAGGTCTACGAGGTCTCCTCGACCGGCACCGCGCGCCTGGCCAACATCTCGACCCGCGCGATGGTCGGCACCGGGGCCAACATCCTGATCCCGGGCATCTACATCTCGGGCTCCGGTTCCGAGGAGCTGCTGATCCGGGCCGACGGGCCCGCCCTGACCCAGTACGGCGTGACGGGGGTCCTGGCGCAGCCGACGCTCAGCGTCTTCAACTCCGCCGGCGCCATGGTCGCCTCCAACACGGGCTGGGGCACGGGCGCCAGCGCGGCGCAGATACCGGCCATTTCGGCATCGGTCGGCGCCTTTCCGCTGGCCGCGGGCAGCGCGGACTGCGCCCTGATCGTCAATCTTCAGCCGGGCTCGTACACGATCCAGGTTTCCGGGGCGGGGAGCACCACAGGTGTCGCCCTGGCCGAGGTTTACGAAGTCACTAATTAGCCATTTGTTAGGCTGATTGCTTCCACGGGACGGCATTTATGCCACGGGCTGCCCGTTAAAGGGCTTGCTTTAATCTATACTCAATTAATGTAGATTGAAACTCTTCGCCCATGAAGCTCTCCAAGAAAGGCGAGTACGCCCTGCGCTCCCTCATCAACCTCGGCATCGCCGCGGAGATGAAGCGCAAGCTCGTGCAGGTCTCCGAGCTCGCCGAGAGCGAGCAGCTGCCGGTCAAGTTCCTGGAGCAGATCCTGCAGGCCCTTAAGGAGGCGGGGATCGTGGAGAGCCAGCGGGGCAAGTTCGGGGGCTACCGCCTCGGCCGGCCGGCGAACACGATCTTCATCGGCGAGGTCGTGCGCCTGATCGACGGCCCGCTCGCCCCGATCGGCTGCGTGTCGCAGACGGCGTACGAGCCCTGCACGTGCCCGGACGAGGCGCACTGCGGCCTGCGGATGCTCATGGTGGACGTGCGAAACGCCATCGCCGGCATCCTGGACCGCTACACCCTCGCCGACGTCGTCGAGATCACCCTCAGGAAGATGCGCCGCGACAGCATCTCCCTGCCGTTCTCGGCGCAGGTGGCGGGCGCCCGGCCGCGCGCGCGCGTGCCCGCCCGGCTCGCCCGCGAGCAGCTGGCGCTGCGTGTCCGCTCCACCCGCAAGGGCAGGACGTCCCCCACGGAGGGGGTCCTGCACCACATCCTCGGCGAATACTCCATCTGATCCCCCATCCCGATCACCATGACCGCAGACTCGACCACACATCACGCACCGCACGCCGAGCCCGAGTGGCTCGCCCTGGTCAAGGCCCAGGTGCAGGACCTCCGCTTCGGGGTCGTGCAGCTCGTCGTCCACGACGGCAGGGTCACCCAGATCGAGCGCACCGAGAAGACCCGCCTGGGCTCGGATCGCCCGGACCGCCCGGCCCGCTAGGCGGGCCAGGACCATGACCCGACTTTCACACCCACCGGACCCCCGGAGGAGCCACCCGCACACTGAATCCACAGAGCCCATGGGCGGACCCCTCGAGGGGACTCCGCGCGGCAAGAAACTCCTACCGAACATGAACATCCTCCTCTCCTCGCGTCCCGCACGGGCGCTGCAGGCGGCGCTCGCGCTGCTTGCCCTGGTGTCCGCGGCGCCCGCCCCGGCCAAGACCATCGAGCTCCTCAACGTCTCCTATGACCCGACCCGCGAGCTCTACGTGGACTACAACGCGGCCTTCTCCAAGTACTGGAAGGACAAGACCGGCGACGACGTCGTCGTGAAGCAGTCCCACGGGGGGTCCGGCGCCCAGGCCCGCGCCGTGATCGACGGCCTCCAGGCCGACGTCGTGACACTCGCGCTGGCGGCCGACATCAACAGCATCCACGCCCACGGCGACCTCCTGCCCGCCGACTGGCAGAGCAAGCTGCCGCAGAACGCGACGCCCTACACGAGCACGATCGTCCTCCTCGTGCGCAAGGGCAACCCGAAGCACATCAAGGACTGGGACGACGTCGTCCGCCCCGACGTCTCTGTGGTCACCGCGAACCCGAAGACCTCCGGCGGCGCCCGCTGGGCCTACCTGGCCGCCTGGGGCTACGCCGAGCGCAAGTACGGCAGCAAGGACAAGGCGAAGGAGTTCATCACGGCCCTCTACAAGAACGTGCCCGTGCTGGACGCGGGCGCCCGGGGCTCGACGATCACCTTCGCGACGAAGGAGATCGGCGACGTTCTCCTCGCCTGGGAGAACGAGGCCTTCCTCGCCCAGAAGGAGTTCGGCGAGGGCAAGTTCGAGACGGTCGTCCCCTCGTCCAGCATCCTGGCCGAGCCGCCGGTCGCCGTGGTCGAGAAGGTCGCCGCGCGCAAGGGCACGACCGACGTCGCCCGGGCCTACCTCGAGTACCTCTACTCCGACGAGGGCCAGGACATCGCGGGCCGCAACTACTACCGCCCCCGCAGCCCTGCCGCCGCGGCCAAGTACGCCTCGGTGTTCCCCAAGCTCGAGCTCTTCACGATCGACGACGTCTTCGGCGGATGGACCGTGGCCCAGAAGACCCACTTCGCCGACGGCGGCCTCTTCGACCAGATCTACCAGAAGTGACACCGGCGTCGCCCATGACCCCGTCCCCAGCCATGAGAACCAAAGCCAGAGCCGAGCCGCCGCCTGCGCCCCCCGGCGGCGTTGCCGACTCGCTGCGCTCGGACCTGAGCGCGCTCTACGCGCTCTCCCAGCATTCCCGGTACCTCTTCGCGTCGCCGGTCGGGCCCTTCCCGGCCGGCGGCGCGCCCGCGTACCTGCCGCGGTTCGTCTTCTTCGGGCCGCACGCCTGCGACGACTCCTGGCGCCTCGCCTTCCTGGCGGGCTTCGACCACGGCGACCTGCGCGCCTCGCGGGCGCTGGTCGCGCTGGCGACGCGCCTCACCGCCGACAGCGAGACCGGCCACGCCCTCAACCTCACCTTCTTCCCGCTCGTGGACGCGGGCGGCCTCGCCTCGGGCGAGCGGGGGCGGGGACTGGCCGGCGCCCGGTGGGAGCCGGGCGCCCCCGGCGAGATAGGCCTCCTGCAGCACGACGCCCGGCAGCGCGGCTACCACGGCTTCGTGCGGCTGGAGACCGCAGGCCGGGGCGAGGACCTCATCGTCATCGGCGTGCGCGGGCCCTATGCCCGGGCGCAGTCCCCCGACCTGGAGCTGATCACGTCGGAGGAGACCCGCACCTTCCCCGTCCGCTTCGAGGCCGACGGCGGCGGCCCGGCCCGGGAGGGGCCGCTCTCGCTCACGGACGAGCTACCCCTGGCGCCCTTCGAGCTCACGCTGCGCATCCCCGGGTCGTGGTCCGACGACGCGTACCAGCACGCGGCGGTCACCCTCCTCGAGCGGTTCCTGAGGCGCTACCGCGCGTTCCAGGCCTACGGCCAGCACCTCTGATGAAAAGCGCACGCTGTTGACCATGGCCCGAACGCGAAGCTCACGCTCCATCCTGCCCGGCTTCGGGCTCTCCCTCGGCTTCACGCTGGCCTACCTGGGGCTGATCGTCCTCGTCCCCCTCTCCGCGGCGTTCCTGAAGACGGCCGGGATGAGCTGGCACGAGTTCACCGAGGCCGTGGCCTCGCCGAGGGTCGTCGCCGCGTACCGCCTGAGCTTCGGGGCGTCGCTCGCCGCAGGCTTCGTGAACATGGTGTTTGGGCTCATCGTCGCCTGGGTTCTCGTGCGCTACTCCTTCCCCGGCAAGCGAATCGTGGACGCGCTGGTCGACCTCCCCTTTGCCCTCCCCACGGCCGTTGCGGGCATCGCGCTCACCTCCCTCTATGCCTCCAATGGCTGGGTCGGCCGGTGGCTGGCTCCCCTCGGGATCAAGGTGGCGTTCACGTGGACGGGGGTCTTCGTGGCCCTGACCTTCATCGGCCTGCCCTTCGTCGTGCGGACGGTGCAGCCGGTGCTCCAGGAGCTTGAGCCCGAGATCGAGGAGGCGGCCTCCACCCTCGGGGCGACGCGGCGCCAGACGGTGACGCGCATCCTGCTGCCCGAGCTCATGCCGTCACTCCTGACGGGCTTCGCCCTGGCCTTCGCGAGGGCCCTGGGCGAGTACGGCTCCGTCGTGTTCATCTCGGGCAACATGCCGATGAAGACCGAGATCGTGCCGCTCCTCATCATCACGAAGCTCGAGCAGTACGACTACCGGGGGGCCACCGCGATCGCGGTCGTCATGCTGGTCTCGTCGTTTATCCTGCTGCTCCTCATCAACCTGCTGCAGAAGTGGAGCCGCCGCTACCATACGATATGACATGATTCCCTGTTGGGGGCCCCGCCCGGCTGACCAAGGCTAGCCCCCCCTTCATTTTCCCCGAGACCTTGTCCATCGCCACCACAGCCCCCTTTACGACCCGACAGGCCCGCACGGTCCCCCCGCGCGCGACCCGGGATCCCGCGTGGGCGCGCTGGACGCTGACCGCGGTCGCGCTCGCCTTCCTCGCCTTCTTCCTCGTCCTGCCGCTCGTGGTCGTCTTTGCGGAGGCCTTCTCCAAGGGCGCGGCCTTCTTCATGGCGACCATCCGGGAGCCCGACGCCCGCTCGGCGATCTGGCTCACCCTTTTCACGGTCGCGATCGCCGTCCCGGCCAACGTGGTCTTCGGCATCGCCGCGGCCTGGGCGATCGCCAAGTTCCGGTTCCCCGGCAAGAGCCTGCTGACGACCCTGATCGACCTTCCCTTCGCCGTCTCCCCGGTCATCTCCGGGCTCGTCTACGTCCTCGTCTTTGGCGCCCAGGGCTGGCTCGGCCCCTGGCTGATCGACCATAACGTGAGGATCATCTTCGCCGTGCCCGGGATCGTGCTCGCCACCGTGTTCGTGACGTTCCCCTTCGTGGCCCGCGAGCTGATCCCGCTGATGCAGGCCCAGGGGACCGACGAGGAGTACTCCGCCGTCACCCTCGGCGCGAACGGCTGGCAGACCTTCTGGCGGGTGACGCTCCCCAACATCCGCTGGGGGCTCTTCTACGGCGTCATCCTCTGCAACGCCCGGGCGATGGGCGAGTTCGGGGCGGTCTCGGTCGTCAGCGGGCACATCCGGGGCGAGACGAACACGATGCCGCTGCACGTGGAGATCCTCTACAACGAGTACAACTCGGCGGGCGCCTTCGCGGTCGCCTCGCTCCTTGCGCTCCTGGCGCTCGTCACGCTCGTCGTCAAGTCGGCCATCGAGTGGCGGCAGAACGCGGCACCATGAGCATCGAGGCCCACGGCATCCGCAAGAAATTCGGGGCGTACACGGCCCTGGACGGCGTCGACCTGAACGTCCCCCAGGGCAAGCTCGTGGCGCTCCTCGGCCCCTCGGGCTCGGGCAAGACCACGCTCCTGCGCATCATCGCCGGCCTCGAGTTCCCCGACGCCGGCAGCGGGAGGGTCCTCTTCCACGGCGACGACGTGACGGACCTGCCCGCCGGCAAGAGGAAGGTGGGCTTCGTGTTCCAGCACTACGCGCTCTTCCGCCACATGTCGGTCTTCGAGAACGTGGCCTTCGGCCTGCGGGTGCGCCGCCGCAGGGACCGGCCCTCCGCCGCGGCCATCGCCGAGCGGGCCCACCGGCTCCTCGAGCTCGTGCAGCTGGACGGCCTCGCGGGACGCTTCCCGTCGCAGCTCTCGGGCGGCGAGCGCCAGCGGGTCGCCCTCGCGCGCGCCCTCGCCGTCGAGCCGAAGGTGCTCCTCCTGGACGAGCCCTTCGGCGCCCTCGACGCGCGCGTGCGCAAGGACCTGCGCCGCTGGCTGCGTCGCTTCCACGACGAGATCCAGCTGACGACGATCTTCGTCACCCACGACCAGGAGGAGGCCCTGGAGATCGCCGACGAGGTCGTGATCATGAACAAGGCCCACGTGGAGCAGGTCGGCACGCCCCAGCAGGTCTACGACAGGCCCGCCTCGCCCTTCGTCTACCAGTTCCTCGGCAACGTGAACGTGCTGAAGGCGCCGGCGCTGGCAGGCGCCCGCCGCCGGGGCGCAGGCTCGGGCGAGCCCGGCACCGACGGGCTCATCTACGTGCGCCCGCACGACATAGAGCTCACGCCCCACGACGCCGGGGGCGACGGCCTGTCGGCCATCGTCCGGCACATCCACGCCGCGGGGCCGCACGCCCGGCTCCTCCTGGAGCAGGTCCAGTCGCGCGAGCCGGTCGAGGTGGAGATATCCCGCTCCGAGCTCGCGGAGCTCAACCTCCAGGCCAACGACCTCGTCCGCTTCCGCCTCAGGCAGACACACTCGTTTGACGAGGACTACGCAATCTAGCACAGTGGCGATTCCCCTTCCCGAACCCGAACCCACAACCCATATGGCCAAGATACACAATGATATCACGGAAACGATCGGGAACACCCCGCTCGTTCGCCTCAACCGGACCGCAGCCGCCCACGGCGCGCAGGCGGAGATCCTCCTGAAGCTGGAATTCTTCAACCCCCTCTCGAGCGTCAAGGACCGCATCGGCTTCGCGATGATCGACGACGCGCTGAAGAGCGGCCGCATCAACAAGGACACGGTGCTGATCGAGCCGACGAGCGGCAACACGGGCATCGCGCTCGCGTTCGTCGCGGCGTCCAAGGGCCTGAAGCTCGTCCTGACGATGCCCGAGACGATGACCGCCGAGCGCAGGAGGATCCTCAAGGTCCTGGGCGCCCGCCTCGTCCTGACGGAGGGCGCGAAGGGGATGAAGGGCGCCATCGCCAAGGCGGAGGAGCTCGCCGCCAAGATCCCGAACAGCGTCATCCTGCAGCAGTTCTCCAACCCCTCCAACCCCGCCGTCCACCGCAGGACCACGGCGGAGGAGATCTGGAAGGACACCGACGGCAAGGTCGACATCGTCATCTCCGGCATCGGCACCGGGGGCACCATCACCGGCATCGGCGAGGTCATCAAGCCTCGCAAGCCGGGCTTCAAGCTGATCGCGGTCGAGCCCGCCGGCTCGCCGATCCTCTCCGGGGGCCAGCCCGGCCCGCACAAGCTGCAGGGCATCGGCGCCGGCTTCGTGCCCGCCATCCTCAACACGAAGATCTACGACGAGGTGATCACGGTGAAGGAGGACGACGCGGCCCCGGTTGCCAAGCAGGTCGCCAAGCTGGACGGCATCCCGGTTGGCATCTCCTCCGGGGCCGCCATCTGGGCGGGCATCCAGGTCGCCAAGCGGCCCGAGAACAAGGGAAAGCAGATCGTCGTGATCGTGCCCTCGTCCGCGGAGCGCTACCTGACGTCGTGGCTCTTCGCGGACCTCACGGTCGAGAGCGACAACATCGACGACCTCTTCGCGCCGGCCGCGGTCTGATCCCTTGCGGGCCCCGCCCCGGTCCCCAGGGGGCCGCGGCGGGGCCCTTTCATGTCAGGATGCCGGCGCCGCCCGCGAGGCCCTGTCCCACTTGTAGAAGCAGATCCCGACGGCGACCAGCGACACGGCGAGCCCCGTGGCCTTCATGAGGGCGCCAGCGGTCAGCTGGTCGTCCGCCGGCGTGAACCCGGCGATCAGCCGCGGGGCGTACTCGTAGGTCGGGTAGAGGATGTCGCCGGAGAAGACGATGTAGGCCGCGACCGGTATCATCGCCACCTCGGTTCCGGCGACGTAGAGGATGCGCGCCCCGTAGCCCGGGGCGGGGAAGGCCGCCGAGGGGCTCGCCATGGGCCACCAGTAGAGCAGCGACACGGCCAGGAACATCAGGTGCTCGCCGACGTGGACCAGCTTGTCCTGCAGGGTCCACTCGTAGAGGAACGGCGCGTGCCAGAGGCCGATGACGAGCGTCGAGAGGCACGCGCACGTCATGGGGTGGAAGAGCATCCTAAGCGGCGCGCGCAGCCCCGGGCGCGAGAGGACGGGGTCGACCATCCAGCCCGGGATCCCGAGGAGGATGAGGAGCGCCACCGGGTACATGATCAGGAGGTGCTGCGCCATGTGCGCCGTGAGCAGGAAGCGCTCGGCGACCTGGTCTAGCGGCGATCCTACCGCCAGGTAGAAGAGGACGAGCGCCGCGTAGAACATCGCGGCCTTGCCGCGGGGGTAGGGTATGCCCGGGGCGAGCGAGGACCTGAGCGGCCCGGAGAGGACGGCGTAGAGCCAGCCCGCGAGGATCAGGCCGCCGGTCAGGAACGGCTCATTGTGCCAGTGCCGCCAGTCGATCATCTTCGTGCCCGGGTGGCGCCGGGGCGGCGCGCGTCAGGAGACCGAGAGGACCGCCGCAGGCGGGTCCATCATCGCCGAGGAGAGCGGCTTGCTCGCCTCCGCCCCAAAGAGCTTCAGGAGCGCCCACATCGTCCCGCCCGCCAGGACCAGCCCGATGAAGAAGAGGATGGTGCAGAACGCCTTGTCCCAGCGCAGGTGCATGAAGTAGAAGATGACGAACATGAACTTCACGGTGGAGAGGACCACCAGAACCGTGACGAGGAGCCACTTCATGAAGGGCAGGTAGACCGTGACGAGCTCGAGGCCGGTGATGACGGCGAGCAGCATCGCGATCTCGATGTAGAGGCCGAACTTGCTCTGCTCGACGGCGTGGCCCGCCTGGGTGTCGTTAGTGGGTGCGCTCATGGCTGGGGTCCGGGGGGGTCAGAGGTACTCGAGGAGGTAGACGGCCGTGAAGATCACGATCCAGACGATGTCGACGAAGTGCCAGTACAGGCCCATCATCTCCACGTCGATCGCGTCCTTCTCCCCGAGGCGGCCGGTGAAGGAGTAGATCAGCATGCCGGTGAGCCAGATGACGCCGATCAGCACGTGCAGGCCGTGCGTCCCCGTGAGCGTGAAGAACGTCGTCCCGAGGATGCTGTTCGTGATCGTCAGGTGCTTCTCGAAGACGAAGTTCCTGAACTCGTAGACCTGGCAGCCGAGGAAGATGCAGCCGAAGAAGATCGTCGTCAGGAGCGACCAGCGCAGGCTCTTCAGGTTGCCCTTCTGGATCGCGTTCACCGCGAGTGCCATCATGAGCGACGACATGAGGAGGATGAAGGTGGAGAACGAGGTCAGCTCTATGCTGAACACCTCCTTCGCCGGCAGGGTGCCCGGGGGCGGGTGCAGGCGGTAGATCAGGTGCGTCGAGATGAGGCAGCCGAAGAACATGCAGTCCGACGCAAGGAAGGCCCACATGAGGAGCTTCTTGTTCGGGATGCCCGTCGTCGTGGTCGGGTCGTGGTGGTGGTCGATGGCGCCTGCGGCCGCGGTGCTGCTCATGGAGAGGTGGGGGTCAGTGGCCGTGGGAGGCGTAGCCGCCGTGGGCATCCTCGCCCTTGACGCTGCCGTCCTCGTTCAGGTGGATGTGGTAGCCCTCGTTGCCCTCGAGGGACCAGAGGACAACCGAGACGAACATGATCAGCCCGCCGAGGATCGTGATGGCTATCTTCGGGCCCCAGAACCCGTGGTAGACGTTCGGGTTGGCCGGGTCGATGATCGAGACGCCGATCGCCCCGACCAGGATCCCGACGCTGGCGAGGAACGGGTAGATGGACTGGAAGGGCATGTGGATGCCGCCGTGCGCCTCGTCGGCCTTTATCTGGTCGGCCGTCTCCTTGGCGACCTCCGCCATGTGGCGCTTCTGGTACCACCAGGAGTCGCGCGCGTGGATGGTCGGGATCGCCTGGAAGTTGTACTCGGGAGGGGGGTTCGGCAGGCTCCACTCGAGCGTGCGCGCGTCCCACGGGTCCTTGTGGGTGCGCTCGCCCTTGTAGTACGTGTAGATCATCGTGGCGAAGTAGATCGCGACGCCGATCCCGAGGACGCAGGCCCCGACGGTCGCCCACAGGTTGCCGGTTTCCCAGCCCATGTTCTTGTCGTAGGTGAACGTGCGCCGCGGCATGCCCTCGAGGCCGAGGAAGTGCATCGGGAAGAAGGTGACGTTGAACCCGACGAAGATGACCCAGAACGACACCTTGCCCCAGAACTCGCTCACCCGGCGCCCGAACATGAGCGGGAACCAGTAGTGGATGCCGGCGAAGAGCGCGAAGAGCGACCCGCCGATGAGCACGTAATGGAAGTGGGCGACGACGAAGTAGCTTCCGTGCTGCTGCGCGTCGGCGGGCGCCGCCGCGTGCATGATCCCGGAGAGCCCGCCGATCATGAACATCCAGAGGAACCCGATCGCGAACATCATGGGCGTCCTCATGGTCAGGTGGCCGCCCCAGAGCGTGCCGATCCAGTTGAAGATCTTTACGCCGGTCGGCACCGCGATCGCCATCGTCATGAGCGCGAAGGCCGCCGTCGCCGCCGTGCCCATGCCGGTCGTGAACATGTGGTGGCTCCAGACGCCGAAGCCGAGGAACCCGATGGAGGCGCCCGAGAAGACGACGATCGGGTAGCCGAAGAGCGGCTTCCTCGCGAACGTGGGCAGGATCTCCGAGATGATGCCCATCGCCGGCAGGATGAGGATGTAGACCTCCGGGTGGCCGAAGATCCAGAAGAGGTGCTGCCAGAGGATGGGCAGCCCGCCGCTCGAGACCTCGAAGAAGTTCGTCCCGAAGAGCCGGTCCATCATGATCTCGACGAGCGCGATCGTGATCGCGGGGAAGGAGAGGATGATGAGGAACGACGTGAAGAGGGTCATCCAGGTGAACACGGGCAGGCGCATCATCGTCATGCCCGGCGCGCGCAGGTTGATGATCGTTACGATGAAGTTGAGGGCCGCCGCGATGGACGCGACGCCGAGCAGCTGCAGGCCCATGACCCACATGTCGATCGCGTGCGTCGGGCTGAAGGTGCGCGTCGTCAGCGGGGCGTAGCCGAACCAACCCGCGTCCGGGGCGCCGTCCTTCATGAACCAGCCGACGTTCAGGATGATGGCGCCGACCGCGAACGTCCAGAAGGAGAACGCGTTCAGCCTGGGGAACGCGACGTCCCTCGCCCCGATCTGCAGCGGCATGATGAAGTTGAAGAACGCCGCGCCTATGGGCATGACGACCAGGAAGATCATCGTCGTCCCGTGCATCGTGAACATCTCGTTGTACTGGGCTGACGTCAGGAACGTGTTGTTCGGGACGGCGAGCTGGATGCGGATCAGCAGCGCCTCGATGCCGCCGAAGATGAAGAAGAAGAGGCCCGACGCCCCGTACAGGAACCCGATCCTCTTGTGGTCGACCGTCGTCAGCCAGCTCATGAGGCCCGTCTTGGCCGTGGGGCGCCAGAGGACGAAGGGCTTTGTGGGGTGCTCCTCCTTGGCGAGGAAATCTGATTTGGCCAGTGCTTCCATGATTCGGGTTACTTGAGGCTCTCCAGGTAGGTGACGAGCGCGTCCTCGTCCTCCGCGGTGAGCTTGATGTTGTTCTTCAGGTAGCCCTGCACCCACATCGTGTTGCCCGGCTTCACCTCGTTGGGGGCGTGGATCCAGCGGTGGATCTCGTCCCGGTTGTTCTCAAGGAGGCCGGCCGCGATCGTCGTGCGGGCGCCGACGTGCGTCAGCTCCGGCCCGACCGTCCCGACGTAGCCGTCTCCGCGGATCGTGTGGCAGGTGGAGCAGGTCTTCGCGTTGAAGAGCTCGCGCCCCTTGGCGATCAGCGCGGCGTCCTCGTCGGCCGGCGCCTTCTGCTGCACCCGCCAGGACTCGAGCGGGGACGCGTCGAACGCGTCCGTGTAGCCCGCCTCGTTCCTCTTGAAGGTGCGGTAGGCGGCGAGCTGCGCCTTGGGCTTGCCGGTCTCCGCCGGCACGACCCTGCGGGCCAGCCCCATCTGGGCGTTCAGCCAGTCGTTGAACTCCCTCGGCCCGAGCGCGATCACCCGGAAGCGCATGACGGCGTGGGACTCGCCGCAGAACTCGGCGCACTGCCCCCAGAAGTACCCCGGCTTGTCGGCCTGCACCCAGAGGTGGTTCGCCCGGTTCGGCATCATGTCCACCTTGCCCGCGAGCTTGGGGATCCAGAAGCTGTGGATGACGTCGACCGTCCGCAGGTTGATCTGGACGGGGCGCCCCGCCGGGATCACGAGCTCGTTCGCCACGGAGAACGGCGCGTTCACGGGCTTTCCCGTCATGTCGACCGTCTGGGCCGTCTCGTTCGGGTAGTCGAACTTGAACCACCACTGGTAGCCGGTTGCCGTGACCTCGTAGGCGTTGGCCTTGTCCGCGACCGGCAGGTCGTAGGCGTACCAGATCTCCCGCAGCGTCGGGATCGCGATGATGACGAGCGCCAGGACCGAGACTCCGATCAGGCTGATCTCGACCAGCGGGTTGCCGTGGGAGTGGTCGGGCCCCTCCATGTGCTCCTCGGCCGGGCCCTTGGCCCTGAACTTGATCATCGCGTAGGCCAGGACGGCCCCGACGATGACGAAGATGACGAGCGAGACCCAGCAGGTCAGGTAGAAGAGGTCCTGCTGGTGGCGTGCGACGGGCCCGTTCGGGTCGAAGGTCGACTGCGGGCCGTCCAGCCAGAAGCACCCCGAGAGCATGGAGAGGCCGGCCAGGGCCGCCGCCGCGCGGGCAAACCGGCCAAAATGGAGGGAATATTTGGGCAAACGCATGTGTTCTGTCGGCTAGGAATGCCGCCCGGAGGCGACCGCCAGACTCCCAAGTAGAGTCGGCGAACGCCCGGGCATTTCAAGCCATATTCCGATACAATTCGGCGCGGGAGCCCCCGGCAACACGCCGATCGGCCCCGCGGCACATATTAACCGGCCTCGGGGGCGCATTAGCGCCGCCCAAAAGGCCCCGAAGGCCCCCCGGGGGGAGTGATTCGGTTTGCCCTCGGGGCGCATCCGGGCGACCCTTGCACCCCCATGAAGACGCGCCTCCTCCTTGCCACCGCCCTTGCCTCCCTCCTCGCCGCCGGCTGCGGCCAGAAGGACGCCTCCACGACGGCCGCCGCCGCCCCCGCCGCCGCCGGTCCCCGGGAGATCGACATCACGGCGGGCGACACGATGAAGTTCGACGTCACGCAGATCGACGCCAAGCCCGGCGAGGACCTTAAGGTCGTCCTCACCAACAACGGCACCCAGCCGGTCCTCGTCATGGGCCACAACTGGGTCCTCCTGAAGGCGGGCACCGACGTCGCCGCGTTCGACGCCGCGGCCCTGAACTCGAAGGACACCGGCTACATCCCCGCCGCCCTCTCCGACCAGATCGTCACCCACATCGACCTCCTCGGGCCCCGCAAGTCGGGCGAGGCCGACTTCAAGGCGCCCACGGCGCCCGGCGACTATCCCTTCCTCTGCACCTTCCCCGCCCACTACCAGGCGGGCATGAAAGGCACGCTGACGGTCAAGTAGCCGGGCGCATGGGGGATTGCGGAGGCGGCCCCGCGGGGTATCGTCCGGGCAGCCCTATGACCCCGGCACCCGACAGGAGCACCGCGCCGGCCGCGGCCGGATGCGTGCGGATCCTGCTTCTCGCGCTCACCTGCGCGGCCCTGGCGGGCTGCGGGCCCAGCGACCCCCTCGAGGGGAAGGTGCAGGCCAGGGACGACCTCGCCCTATCCATGTGGCGCTCGCAGGCCGAGCGGGACCTCTCCCCGCAGCAGGTGCTCGACTTCGACCGCTCCGTCCAGGAGATCAAGTTCCACATCATGGCGTCGGGCTCCGCCTCGGGCAGCGACGCGGTCGCGGCCGCCATGCGCGCCATGATCGACGGCCAGACGGTGCGCCATGTGCTCCAGCAGGGCCTCGGGTGGGAGCTCGCGCGCGCGGAGGCCGAGCGCTCGACGCTCGAGGCCGGGATGAAGCAGAACGCCCTCATGACCACCCGGCCGGGCGACACCGACTCCGCCAACTACCTGATCGACCTCAAGCAGCGCCAAACCGTGCGCCTGCGGGACGCGACGGACGAGGTCGCGCACGCCCGGGAGCGCCTGGCCGCGGCCGGCGGCGGGGCCCCGTCGCCCTAGGCAGCAGCGGCCGGCCACCACTGGTAGAGGAAGAGGTAGACCAGGACCCCCGTCACTGAGACGTAATACCAGATCGGGAAGGTGAACCGCGCCCAGGCGCGGTGCCTCACGAAATCCCCCTTCAGGGCGAAGAGGAAGGTCCTCGGGACCAGGAAGGCGATCAGCGCCGCCAGCGGGATGTGCGTCCAGAGGATCGCGAAGTACACCCAGCGGATCGCCCCGGTGCCCCCGAAGCGCGTGTGCAGCCCGTGCATCAGCGCGTGGTAGGTCAGGTAGAAGACAAGGAAGAGCGCGGAGGCCGCCGCCGCCGAGAGCATGCAGGCGCGGTGGGCGACCCGGTCGCCCCTCTTGATGAACAGGAACCCCGCCGTGATGAGCACGGTGGCGATGCCGTTCAGGGTGGCCTCGATGGGGGGAAGGTCGTGGACGGTCATGGGTGGAGGAGCAGCCGGTCCGCGACGAGGGCGCCGAGGAGCAGCGGCAGGTAGGCCAGGGAGATGTGGAAGAGGCGGCGAGCCGCCCTGTCGCGGCCGTCCCTCCGCGTGAACTGCACCGCGCGCCAGAGGAACCACGCGCCGACCGCCCCGGCGGCCCAGGCGTAGCACGCGCCCGAGAGCCCGAGGAGGGGCGGAAGCAGGCTGACGGCGACAAGGCAGAGGGTCGCGACGAGGGACCATCCCGCGACCTTGCCGCCCGCCTCGTCCCTGACGGGCAGCATCGGGAACTGGACCGCGGAGTAGTCTTTCCGGTAGGTCCACGCGATCGCCATGAAATGGGGGATCTGCCAGAAGAACAGGATCCCGAAGAGGATCCACCCGAGCGCGGAGACGCCCCCCTCGGCCGCGGACCAGCCGATGAGCGGCGGGAAGGCGCCCGCGATCGCCCCGATCTCGGTGCTCCAGCGGCTCGATTTCTTCGCGGGCGTGTACCAGCCGAGGTAGGAGGCGATCGTCAGGAGCGTGAAGAGCGCCGCCAGCCTGCCGACCTGGGTGAACATGATGATGAGGGCGACGAAGCACATCGCCCAGCCGAGCACGTACGCCGAGCCCCCTGCTATCTTGCCCGAGGGGATGGGCCGCTTCGCCGTCCGCTGCATCCTCGCGTCGGTCTCGCTCTCGCTCCACTGGTTGAGGGCCGCGACGCCCCCCGCCGCGAGCGACGTGCCGAGGGCGAGGAAGAGCGGCTTCGCGGCCCCGAGGTGCGGCCTCGCCGCGTAGTACCCCACGAGCGCGGTCAGGACCGAGAGGAGGCTCAGCCTCGGCTTCGTGAGCTCGAGGTAGTCCGAGAAGCGGGCCCCCGGGGTTGCCTCGTCCGTCATGGGGTCCCCCTTCCCTCGATTTGGTCGCGGTGGGCGAGCCACGCGAGCCAGAATGCGGTCACGAGCGTCAGGGCGCCCACGAGGACATGCAGCGTGGTCACCATCACGCTCCTCATTGTCAGGATGATGGCGGCCCCGAGCGTGATCTGGAGCGTCACGAGGCCGACCAGCGCCAGGGAGCCGACCTTCATCGTCGCCGGCGCCCCGGCGTCGCGCCAGAGGGCGACCGAGAAGGCCAGGATGGACAGCGCGACGAGGCACGCCATCACCCGGTGCGCGAAGTGGATCGCCACCCCGAAGTCCCAGGCCGCGGGCAGGAGGCCGCCCTGCGGCGTCGAGAAGGGGAAGCTCGTGATTGCCAGGCCCGCGAAGCTGTGGCGCATCACCGCCGCGACCGCGAGCTGCACGAAGAGGACCGCGCAGCAGAGGGTCCCGGCGCGCTGCGCGCCGCGGCCGACGGGGACGGGGCGCGAGATCCAGGCCCTGGAGCAGGAGACGGCGATCGCGATGAGCACGCAGGCGAAAGCCTGCGCGAGGCAGGCGTGGAGCATCGCGAAGAGGCGCCCAAGGCTCGTCGCGAGCGCCTCGACCTGGACGCGGTTGAAGAGGACCCTCAGGCCGCCGACGACGCCCTGCGCCACCACGAGCCCCAGGGCGTAGTAGGAGAGCCGGCGCAGCCAGGCCCGGGACTCGGCAAGCCAGAGCCAAGCGGCCAGGGCGGCGGTCAGGAGACCCATCGTCATCGCGCTCAGCCGGTGCGAGTGCTCGGCAAACATGGCGAGGTTGGTCAGCCAGCCGCTTGGGTTCAGCGACCCGTTGGAGAGGGGCCAGTCGGGGAAGGCCATACCGGCCCCGATCGTTGTCGTGAACGCTCCCAGGGCCACCAGCACGAAGACCCACGCGGCCGCCGCGGCCGAAAACGCCGCCAGGGCGGGCTTGTGGCCCGCCGTGCGGCGGAGGCTTGGTTCGGAGGGCATGGGCTCCCGGGACGTGGCGGGGGAGGGTGCCATGGTGCCCGGCGCAAACGCTTTGACAATTTTTTCCTCCGGGGGAATGGGTGGTACAGTGAGAGCTAATGCGACAGGATATCTGGCGGCATGCGCGGCGGCCTGCGCGCTCCTCGCCGGCGCGGGCTGCGTGAAGGCGGGCGGCGGGGCCGCGGCCCCCGCGGCGCCGGCCGCCGAGCGGCGCTTCCCGCTTTCGGGAGAGGTCCTGAAGGCGGACCCGGCCCGCAAGCTCCTCACCGTGCGGCACAACGAGGTCGCCGGCTACATGCCCGCGATGACGATGGAGTTCCCGGTCTCGGCCGGAGACGCGGCCGCCGCGGCGCCCGGGGAGCGCATCCGCGCGACCCTCATCGTCGGCAAGAACGGGGACCTCCGGCTCGAGGATATATGGCCGGACGACAAGGTGGCGCTGGACACGATCGACGCGGGCGCCCGCATGCTGCGCCAGGACACGCTCGAGAAGGGCAGGCAGGCCTACCGCGAGGTCGGCGACGCGGTGCCTGACTTCGTCCTCTACGACCAGAACGGCCGCCTCGTGAACAGCGCCCGCTTCCGCGGCAGGCAGGTCATGCTCAACTTCATCTACTCGCGCTGCCCGGTCGCGAACATGTGCCCCCTCTCGACGACCAAGATGATGGCCGCCCAGAAGCTCGCGAGGGAGGCCGGCGTGACGGACGTCGAGTTCGTCTCGATCACGCTCGACCCCGCCCACGACACGCCGGGCGTCCTCCGGGAATACGCCGACGACCGCGGCATCGACACCTCCAACTTCTCCTTCCTGACGGGCCCCGAGGCCGCGATCCGCGACCTCCTGACCCAGTTCGGCGTCATCGCCGAGTTCAGGGGGGACATCCTCGACCACACGCTGGCGACGCTCCTCATCGACGCGAAGGGCCGCGTCGCCTGGAGGGCCGACGGCAGCGAGTGGCAGCCCAAGGACTTCGTGGAGCGGATGAAGCGATGAGCGGCGCGGCCGAGGGCCGGGGCCCGAGCCCCGCGCAGTGGGGGCGGATCGCCTGGATCACGGCCGCCGCCGCCGCGCTCTTCGTCGTCGTGCGCGAGCTGCCGACCGGCACGAACCTGAGCCACATGGACTTCCGGGTGCAGGGGGGCAACGTGATCGAGTTCTGCGACCCGGCCAACCCCCAGTTCCTGCCCGTGGTCGCCGTGCGCTCGCCCGTGACGCTCTCCGTCGCCGCGGCGTCGCCCGCGAGGGCCGGGGCGGACGTCGACGCGACGCTCACCCTCACGACCTTCAGCGGGAAGCCGATCGCGCCCGAGGACCTGCAGGTGGTCCAGACGAGGCGGATCCACCTCCTCATCGCCGACCCCTCGCTGGACGACTACCAGCACGTCCATCCCGTGCCGGGCCGCAGGCCCGGCGAGTGGCAGTTCCGCTTCCGCCCCAGGTTCGGCGGCGCCTACCGGATCTTCGCGGACTTCACGCCCGTCGCCACGAACAGGGGCCTGTACGCCGAGACCGAGATGGCGGTCGACGGGCCGGCGAGCCCCGTGGCCGCGGGGACCCAGGCGCCCTCGTGGGCCGCCTCCGCGGCCGGCTACGCCTTCGCGCTCGCGCCCTCCGCGACGCCGATCCGCGCCGGCGTGCCGGCGACGCTCACCCTCTCCGTCACGCGCCCGGGCGGCGGCGCCGTGCCCCTCATGCCGGTCATGGGCGCCTTCGCGCATCTCGTGGCCTTCGACGCGGCCAGGAGCGGCTTCGCCCACATCCATCCCGACCAGACGGACCTCTCGCCGGCGCCCGATCCCCTGCGCCCGACCTTCACCTTCCGCGTAACGATCCCGAGCCCGGGCCGCTACGTCATCTGGAGCCAGGTGAACCTCGGCGGCGCGGAGGCCTTCGCGCCCTTCTGGTTCGACGTCGCCCGGTAGCCCTAGAACTTGAGGTGCTTCACCGTGAGGCCCTTGTTGATCAGCTGCATCAGGGACTCGGTGCCGATCTTCAGGTGGATGGAGACGAAGTCGCCGTCCACCTTGCGGTCGCTCTCGATCGTCTTCACGCCCTCGGGGACCATCGGCTGGTCGGACACGAGGAGTAGGGCCCCCGTCGGGATCTCGTTGGCGAAGCCGACCATGAAGATCGTCGCCGTCTCCATGTCGACGGCCATGACGCGGATCTTCTTCAGGTACTTCTTGAACTCGTCATGGTGCTCCCAGACCCGGCGGTTGGTCGTGTAGACGGTGCCGGTCCAGTAATCGAGGGCGTTGTCGCGGATGGTGGTCGAGATCGCCTTCTGGAGCGCGAAGGAGGGCAGCGCCGGCACCTCCGGCGGGAAATAGTCGTTGCTCGTCCCCTCGCCGCGGATCGCGGCGATCGGCAGGATGAGGTCGCCGACCTCGGCGCGGTGCTTGATGCCCCCGCACTTGCCGAGGAAGAGGACCGCCTTCGGCATGATCGCGCTCAGGAGGTCCATGACCGTCGCCGCGTTCGCGCTGCCCATCCCGAAGTTGATGATCGTGATCTCGCCCGACGTGGCGCTCGGCATCGGCTTGTCGCGGCCGCGCACCGGCACCTTGTGGGCCTTCGCGAAGAGGTCCACGTAGTGCTGGAAGTTGGTCAGCAGGATGTAGTCGCCGAACCTCTTGAGCGGGACGCCCGTGTAGCGCGGCAGCCAGTTCTCGACGATGTCCTTGCGTGAGGTGAGGGCGCACATCGCGGTCGGGGGTCAGGCGCTTGCCAGCGCGTTTCGCGTGTTCAGGTGCTCCTCCCCCGTGTACCGCAGGGACTGCTCGTCGGCGTGGTAGCTCGAGCGCACCATGGGCCCGCTCTCGACCACCCCGAACCCGATTGACAGCCCGAACTCCTTCCAGCGCCGGAACTCCTCCGGCGTCACCCAGCGGTCGATCGGAAGGTGCTGCTTCGTCGGCTGGAGGTACTGGCCGATCGTCAGGATGTTGACCCCGTCGCCGGCGAGGTCGCGCAGCGTCCGCTCGACCTCCTCCTCGCGCTCGCCGAGCCCCAGCATGATCCCGGTCTTGATCGTGAATCCCCGGCCCTTCGCGTGGCGCAGCACGCTCCTCGAGCGGTCGTAGCGCGCCTGGACCCTGACGGGCTTCTGGAGGCGCTCGACCGTCTCCACGTTGTGGTTGAAGATGTCGGGCCGCGCGTCGAGCACCGTGTCGACGTCGTTCAGCCTGCCCTTGAAGTCGGGGACCAGGACCTCGATCGCCGTCGCCGGGTTGCGGTTGCGGATGGCGCGGATCGTCGCCGCCCACACCGAGGCTCCGCCGTCGGCCAGCTCGTCGCGGGCGACGCTCGTGATGACGCAGTGCCTGAGGCCCATCGTCGCCACGGCCTCCGCGACCCGCGGCGGCTCGCCCAGGTCGAGCTCCGTCGGCCGGCCGGTCTGGACCGCGCAGAAGTTGCACGAGCGGGTGCAGATGTTGCCGAGGATCATGAGGGTCGCCGTGCCGCGGGACCAGCACTCCCCCAGGTTCGGGCACTGGGCGCTCTGGCAGACCGTGTGCAGCTTGTGGCTGTCGACCAGGTCCCGCACGGCGCCGTAGGCCGGCCCGGAGGGCAGCTTGGCCCTCAGCCAGGCGGGCTTGCGGGAGGTGTCCATGGGCGTGTTTGGTGCCGGGTTTATAGCCTGAAATGGACACGAACACCCGCGAATCACAAGCGTGGAACCGGCGGAAGTTTCCGTTTGCCCCGAGGGCCGCCGGAGGGCAGGGTGACCCGCTCCCATGAGCGAAATCCCGGCCGACATCTCCCATGACCAGCACGCGGTGCGCCGGCAGAAGCTGTCCGAGCTGCGTGCGGCCGGGACCGACCCCTTCCGCGCCGAGTTCGCGACCAGCCATTTCTCGGGGGACGCGCTCAGGGCCCACGTCGAGGGCCAGGACAACACGGTCGCCGTGGCCGTCGCCGGCCGGCTCGTGACGATCCGCGACATGGGCAAGAGCCAGTTCGTCAAGGTCCTGGACCAGCAGGGCGAGATCCAGCTCTACGTGAAGAAGGACGTCGTCGGCGACGACGCCTACCTCGCCTTCAAGAAGCTCGACCTGGGCGACATCATCGGCGCAAGGGGCACCCTCTTCAAGACGAAGACGGGTGAGATCACGGTGCGTGTCGACTCCTTCGTCCTCCTCGCCAAGGCGCTGCGGCCCCTTCCCGAGAAGTGGCACGGCCTGGCCGACTCGGAGACCGTCTACCGCCAGCGCTACCTGGACATGGTCGTAAACCGGGAGTCGCGCACCCGGCTCCTCATGCGCTCCAGGGTCGTCTCCTCGATCCGCCGGTTCCTCGAGGCCCGCCAGTTCATCGAGGTCGAGACGCCCGTCTTCCAGACCATCGCGGGCGGCGCCGCCGCCAAGCCCTTCAAGACCCACCACAACGCGCTCGGCGTCGACTTCTTCCTGAGGATATCGCTCGAGCTCTACCTGAAGCGGATGCTGGTCGCCGGGATCGACCGGGTCTTCGAGATGGGGCGGATCTTCCGCAACGAGGGGATTTCCCGGAAGCACAACCCGGAATTCACGATGCTGGAGCTCTACCAGGCCTACAGCGACCACCGCGGGATGATGGAGCTCATCCGTGCCATGCTGACGACGGTCTGCAGCGAGGTGCTTGGGACCGACAAGGTCGCCCACCCGGCGAGCGGCCAGGTGATCGACTTCGGCGGCGCCTGGCGCGAGGTCACCTACAAGGACCTGATTCGGGCCGAGACGGGCGACCCGGGCTGGTTCGAGAAGGGCAAGGCGGAGCACGTCGCGGCCGCCGAGAAGCTGGGCCTCAAGGTCGAGGCCGGATGGGAGGACTTCGAGGTCACGAACGAGATCTTCTCGAAGCGGATCGAGCCGGGGCTCATCCAGCCGACCTTCGTCCTCAACCTGCCGAGGGAGCTCAACCCGCTCGCCAAGATCAACCGGGAGGACCCCTCGACCCTCGACGTCTTCGAGCTCTGCATCGGGGGCATGGAGATCGCCCCGGCATACTCCGAGCAGAACGATCCCGACGTCCAGCGCGAGATGTTCGAGAGGCAGGCCGGCGGCGAGCCCCAGAGCGTCGACCAGGACTTCATCTTCGCGCTCGAGCACGGCATGCCGCCCGCGGGCGGCATGGGCGTCGGCATCGACCGCCTCTGCATGCTCCTGACCGGGGCCGAGAGCATCCGGGACGTCATCCTCTTCCCGCAGCTTCGCCCCGCGGAGGCGAAGCCCGCGGACGGAGCCTGACCCGTGCCCTGGTACCTCCACCTCGCGCTCCGCCAGCTCTTCCCGACGGGCCGCAGGTTCCCGTTCTTCACGGTCATCTCCACTCTCGGCGTGACGCTCGGCGTCGCGCTCCTCATCATCGTCATGGGAGTCATGGGCGGCTTCGCCTATGAGATTAAGCACAAGATCGTGGACACGGAGGGCGACGTGCAGGTCAAGGCGCGCGGCTGGATCGCAGACGCCCCTGCGGTCGTGAGGAAGGTGGAGTCGGTGCCGGGCGTCGCCGCCGCAACCCCCTACGCGAGCGACCACGTCCTCATCATGTTCGGGGGAAAGAGCATCTACCCGGAGCTCCGAGGCGTCGACGTCGGCAGCGTCCTTCGCGTCACGCCCCTCAACAAGTACATGCTGGTTGGCACGATCGACGACCTGGACGACGACTCGATCATCATGAGCACGCAGCTGGCCGCCTCGCTGGGCGCCAGCGTCGGCGACACGGTCGACGTCTACTCGCCGCTCACGCTCTGGAAGATGGGCCAGGACGCGGTCTTCCTGCCGAGGCAGGCCAAGGTCGTGGGCATACTCGAGATAGGGCACCAGCAGCTGGACAGCAGCACGGTCTACGCGACGCTTCGCCTCGCGCAGGACCTCTACGGGCTCGGCACGACCGTCCACGGGATCGACGTGCGCCTGGACCCCGGGGTGAACGAGGACGACGGCGCGGCGCGCATCAACGCCGTCCTGCCGCAGGACGTGCGCGCCTTCTCGTGGGAGGACAGCTTCTCGGACTTCCTCTGGGTGCTCAACCTCGAGCGCAACATGATCTTCTTCCTGCTGCTCTTCATCGTGATCGTGGCGGCGTTCTCGGTCATGAGCTCGCTCCTCATCTCCGTCGTGAGGAAGACGCGCGAGATCGGGCTCCTCGGCGCCCTCGGCGGCCGCCCGATCCACGTCGCCGCCTGCTTCTGCGCGCAGGGGCTCTTCATCGGCGTCCTCGGGACCGTGGCCGGGCTCGCGCTCGGCTTCACGGCGCTCGCGTTCCGCAACGACGTGGTCCTCTGGATCACGCGGGTGACCCAGCGCCAGGAGGTCATGAGGCGGTTCTACCAGTTCAGCGAGCTGCCGTCCCACATCACCGGGGGGACGGTTGCCCTCATCGCCGTCATGACGATCGTGATCTCCACGCTGGCGGGCCTCCTGCCCGCGTGGAAGGCCGCCCGCCTCAAGCCCGTGGAGGCGCTCCGAAGTGAGTGACGCCGTCCTGAGCGCCCGCGGCCTGCGCAAGAACTACCGAAGCGGCGACGCCCTGCTGGAGGTGCTACGCGGCGTCGACCTGGACGTCGCCCCCGGGGAAAGCGTCAGCATCCGCGGCGAGTCCGGCTCGGGCAAGTCGACCCTTCTCAATCTCCTTGCCGGCCTCGACGCCCCGGACTCCGGGACCGTCGAGTGGGACGGCTCCGCCGACACGGGGGCGAGGCGCCGCGCCGCGTACCTCGGCATGGTCTTCCAGTCGTTCTACCTGGTCCCCGAGCTGGACGCGTGCGCCAACGTTCTCCTGGCGCGCCGGATCCTCGGCGGCGCCGACGCCGCCGCGCGTGCGAGGGCCCGCGGCCTCCTGGACCAGGTGGGCCTCGGCGGCCGCGCCCGCCACCTGCCGTCGCAGCTCTCCGGCGGCGAGCGCCAGAGGGTCGCGCTCGCCCGCGCCCTCATGAACAACCCGAGGCTGATCGTCGCCGACGAGCCCACGGGCAACCTGGACGAGCGCACCGGCAACGGCGTCATCGACCTCCTGCTCGGCCTCTGCACCTCGGCCAACACCGCCGTGATCCTCGTCACCCACAACGCGGCCCACGCCGCCAAGACCCGGCGCAGCCTCGTCCTCACGGCCGGCGTCCTGGGGTCCTAGCCCCGGGGTTTGTGGCTCGCCCCGCAATCGGCCCTCGCTAACCCTCATTCCCATGCCCGCCCCAAAGATCCGCTGCGGCGTCGCCGGCGTAGGCTCGCTGGGCCAGCACCACGCCCGGATCTACGCCTCGACCCCGGGGGCCGAGCTGACGGGGATCTACGACACCTCGGCCTCGCGCGCCGCGGAGATCAGCGCCAAGCTTGGCTGCAGGGCGTTCGCGTCGCTGGAGGCGCTCGGCGAGGCGTGCGACGCCGTCTCAGTCGTCGTGCCGACGGACCTCCACGAGAAGGTCGCCCTTCCCCTTCTCGCGAAGGGGTGCCACCTTCTGATCGAGAAACCGCTCTGCGCCTCGCTCGAGGAGGCCGAGAGCGTGCTGGCCGCGGCGCAGGCGAACAAGTGCCTGGTCCAGGTCGGCCACGTGGAGCACTTCAACCCGGTCATGGCCTTCCTCGAGAAGGAGGCCGACCGGCCGAAGTACATCACCGCCGAGAGGCTGGGGACCTACCAGGTCCGCGGGACGGAGGTCGGCGTCGTTCTCGACCTCATGATCCACGACATCGGGATCGTCCTCGCGCTCGTCAAGTCGCCGATCGCCAAGATCGACAGCATCGGGATCAACGTCCTCTCGAAGACGGAGGACATCGCGAACGCCCGGATCGAGTTCGAGAACGGCTGCGTCGCCAACCTGAGCGCGAGCCGGATGAGCCTCAAGAAGGCGCGGGAGATCCGCATCTTCCAGGACAACGCCTACCTCTCCCTCGACTTCATGAACCAGTCCGGGCACCTGGTGAGGAAGAGCGACATCATCAAGTTCGGGCTCAAGATGAAGATCGGCCTCGTCAAGGCGGGCGACACGAGCTCCGTGCCCGTGCACCAGATCCCGATAGAGAAGGGGGAGCCGCTCGCCCTCGAGCTGGCGCACTTCGTCGAGAGCGTGGCCCGCTCGAGGCAGCCGAAGGTCGGGGCCGCGCTCGGAAAGAGCGCGCTCGAGGTCGCGATCGCGATCACGGAGCAGATCCGCAGCAAGAGATGACCGGCGACGCCCGCTTCCGGCTGCCCGCGCCCCACGGCGGCGCGCCCGACCTCCTCGTCATCGCGGGCGAGCACTCCGGCGACGAGCACGCGGCCCGGCTGGTGGCGGGGCTCCTGCGGCGCCGGCCCGGCCTCAGGATCGCCGCCCTCGGGGGCCCGAGGCTCGCGGCGGCCGGCGCGCAGCTCCTCCACGACAGGACGGGCGTCTCGGTGGTCGGCTTCGGGGAGGTGCTCCGCAACCTGTCGTACTTCCGGGACCTGATCGCCGAGACGGTGCGCTGGATCGGCAAGCACCGGCCCGGGGCCGTGTGCTTTGTCGACAACTCGGGCGTCAACCTGCGGATCGCCGAGGCGCTGCGGCTGCGCGGCCTGAGCGCGAGGGGCGGGGGGACGGTGCGCACGCTCTATTACATAAGCCCGCAGATTTGGGCCTCCCGGGCCGGGCGGCGCTTCGAGATGGCGCGCAACCTGGACGCCCTCGCGGTCATCTTCCCCTTCGAGGTCGCCTGCTACGCGGACACGGGCCTCGACGTCGAGTTCGTCGGGCACCCCTTCATGGCCCCTGACTACGCGCCCCCCGTGCGCTTCGACCCCGCGGGACCCGTCCTGCTGCTCCCGGGGAGCCGGCCGAAGGCGGTGGGCCTCATTGCGCCGGCGCTCCTCGCCGGCTTCAGGGAATTCTCCCGCGCGCACCCGGGGCGGGGCGCGGTCATCCTGTATCCGAGCGCCGCGATCCGGGCCCAGCTCGAGGCCGCGGGACTCCCCGCGGACGTCCAGCTCCAGGCGAGGGGGCCCTCCGCCGCGGCGAGTGCCGTCCTGACCAGCAGCGGGACGATGTCGATGCACTGCGCGCTTGCGGCCATTCCCGGGGCGATCGCCTACCGGACGGATCCGCTGACCTACCTTGCCGGCCGCTGGCTCGTGGAGATCCCCTACCTGGGGATCGCCAACATCATCCTGGGCGACCCCATGTACCCGGAATACATCCAGGGTGACGCGACGCCCGCCGCCCTGGCCGGCGAGCTTGCGGCCAGCGTCGGCGACCCCTCGAGGAGGACCCGCACGGCGGCGCAGTCCGCCGAGCTCCGCTCGATGCTCGTGAACCCGGCGGGGGTGACCGAGGCCGAGTGGCTCTCGCGCCACCTGGCGTAGCGCCCGGTCAGGGCGCGGTGGCCTGGCCGGCCGCGCCGGTGCCGGGATGCGGCGCCGGCCCCGACGCCAGGTGGCGCTGGACGCTTCCCCAGAGGCCGTCGGCGCGCTCGGCCAGCAGGGCCCGGCACCGGGCGATCTCGTCCTCGCGGGCGGCGCGGTTCGCCTCCGCGATCTTGGCGAGGTCGTCCAGGTTGTAGAGGAACACGTTCTGCAGGTCGCCGGCCGACGCCTCGACGTCCCTGGGGAGCGCGAGGTCGATCACGAGGAGCGGCCGGGCGGGGCGTGCCCTCATGGCCCTTGCGATCGCGGCGGCCGAGAGGACGGCCGCCGGGGCCGCCGTCGAGCAGACGACGATGTCAAAGTCGGCGAGGCGGGAATCGCGCTCGTCAAAGTGCACCGTGGCGGCGCCGAGGCCCGTCGCCAGCTCCGCGGCCCGCTCCGGCGTGCGGCCCGCGACCGCGAGGTCGGCCGCGCCGCGGCTCTTGAACGCGCGCGCCGTCCCCTCGCCGATCTCGCCCGTCCCGAGGATCAGGACCCTCGCCCCCGCGAGGCTCCCGAAGATGTTGGCCGCGAGCTCGACGGCGACGTTGGCCACGCTCACGCGCCCGGAGGCGATCCCCGTGTGCGTGCGCACGTGCTTCGCCGCCTGGAAAGCCTTCTGGAAGACGCGGTTCAGGACCGCGCCCGCGGTGCCGCACGCCTGCGCTGCTGCGTAGGCCTCCTTCACCTGCCCGAAGATCTCGTTCTCGCCCACGAGCTGGGAGTCGAGGCCGCTCGCGACCTCGAAGAGGTGGAGCGCGGCCTCCCTGCCGGTGAGGCGGATGCGGATCCGCTCGAACTCCGCGGGGTCGAAGTTCTGCCGGGCGCAGTATGCCGACTGCACGTGGTCGAGGGCGCCCTCGTCGGTGCCGACGCCGTAGAACTCCACGCGGTTGCAGGTGCACAGGACCGCCAGCTCCAGAAGCCCGGGCACGGCCGCGAGGTCGCCCCGCAGGGCGCTCTCCGACTCGAGGACGAGGCGCTCGCGCACCTCGAGCGGGGCGTTGTGGTGGGTGGCCCCGATCACGAACAGGCGGGGCTCGCTCACGGCGCGCCCCTTTCCTGGGCCTCGGCGGTCGCCGGGTGCCGGCTGTCGTCCACGGCCTTGAGCGAGAGGAGGGCCGCGGCAAAGAGGGCGAGGCACGCCCAGGCGAACCGCCTGGCGAGGAGGCGCCCCATGGCCCGCAGGCCGAGGGCGGCCGCGGAAGCGGCCCAGACGGCCAGGGTCGCGACGAGCTTGGCGTGGTTCACGGTCGCCGTGTCCCGCGACCAGTAGACCGTGCCAAAGGCGAGCGCCAGGGTAAGGAGCGCCACCCCAGCCCCGAGGAGGCGCACCTCGATGTGGTCCAGGTCTAGGATCGAGGGCAGGAACGAGAACCAGCCCCCGAGCCGCTTCGACTTGAGCGAGAAATGGCGCAGCAGGAAGAGCCCCGAGGTGAGCGCGAGGAGCCCGAACACGCCGTAGCTGAAGATGGCCAATGCCGCGTGGAGCTCGATCCACGGGTTGCCGCCGAAGATGTGGGTGCGGCGGACGGCGTCCCAGGAGGGGATGGAGAGGGAGAGGATCGTGAGGGCGGCGCCCAGGCACGAGGTGAAGTAGCCGAGCACGCTCGAGCGGAAGGTCACGCCAACCGCGACGTAGAGCGTGATCGCCGACCACGCCGTGAACTGGAAGATCTCAAAGCGGTTGCCGAGCGGGCAGCCCCCCGTGGCGTGCCCGCGGATCGCGAGGCCCACGTTCTGGAGGATGTAGCCGGCCACGATGGCGCCGTAGATGAGCACGCCCGACGTCCTCTGCCCCCGCAGGAGCGAGACCGTGCCCAGGATCAGCCCTGCGGTGTAGAATCCCGCGGCGCACCAGAGCCATTGCCGGTCGGACAGGTCTGCAAACATGGAGGGAAGACGCTGCCGAAGGCGGGGCGCCCCGGCAAGCCTACGGGTGGGCCGGGGGGGCCCAGGAGGCGAGGAAGGCCATGATCTTGGCGGGGCTGTGGCCCTCGCCCTCCTCCAGCTCACCTGAATCCTTCGTGGTCAACTGCTTGCCGTCGGAATCAAGCACGACCAGGACGGGGATCCCGTGCTCGATCGGGTTGCCATACCGCTCGTTGACGCCCGCGTTTCGCTTCTCCCCCCTGCGCGTGTTCACGTCCACCATGACCGTCACAAAGTCCCGGTCCAGCGCCCGGGCCACCCCGGCGTCGGTCTCGAACGTGGCATGGAGCCTGTGGCACCAGATGCACCAGTTCGCCCCGAAGACGAGGAGCACCCGCTTGTGCTCGGCCGAGGCCCTCGCGAGCGCGGCATGGATCTGCGCCGAGGCGTCGGCGTGGACGTCGTAGACGTCGGCGCCCATCTTGGGATACTCGGGATCGGCGCGCAGCCCGGCGGCCGGCAGCAGGGCGAGGACCGCGAGGGCGAGGATCGGAAGTCGCATGTTCATGGGCAAAAGTTCCCCGGATACCGCCCTGCCGCAAGGGAGATTCTCACCGCAGGCGCCGCCACGCCGCGATGAACATGCCGTTGGCATCGAGGTCCTCGGGAAGGAGGGACACCCTCGGCGCCCCCCCGGCCAGGGCCATCGGCGCGGGCTCGAAGTCGGCATGGGCCGCGCCGAAGCCGTCAGCGACCTCGGAGGTCTCGCTCCTCGTGAGCGTGCAAACGGCGTAGACCAGGCGGCCGCCGGGCTTCACGGACGCCGCCGCGAGGGCGAGGAGGCCCGACTGGACCGCGGCCAGTTCCTTGACGTCGTCCAGGGTGGTCGTCCAACGCGCATGGGGGTTGCGCTGCCAGGTCCCGACGCCGCTGCACGGCGCGTCGAGGAGCACGCCGTCGCACTTCGTGCGGAACGGCGCCGTGCCCGTCCCCGTCCACACCGCCGAGCGGTAGTTGAACATGCCGGCGCGCGCGGCGCGCCGCTTCAGGATCGAGAGCCGGCGCACCGACCTGTCGGTAGCCCAGACGAGGCCCTTGTTGCGCATGAGGTCCGAGAGGTGGAGCGTCTTTCCGCCCTCGCCCGCGCAGGCGTCCCACCACGTCCCGCCGGGCTCGGGCGAGGCCGCGAGGCCCACCAGCTGCGAGGAGAGGTCCTGGATCTCGAAGGCCCCCGACTGGAATCCCGGCTCCTTGTGCAGGTCCGCCGTGCCCCTGTACCTGAGCGCGGAGAGGTCGGCCGGGGCCGCAAGCGGCGGCGGCAGGGAGGCGGGCTCGGCCGATCCCAGGCCCCGGGCCACGGCCTGCGCCGTGCCGACCTTGGCGCGGATCCAGAGCGCCGGCTCCTGCTGGAGCCGGCGCAGGTAGCCCGCGGAAAGCTCCATCTCGCCGGCGAGCCAGGCGGGCACCGCACGCGCCGCGAGGGCCTCGGCCTTGATGTTCGACGGGTCCCGGTCGAAGCGCGCCTGCAGCTCGAGGGCGCCCAGGACCCGCTTCTGGGCGGACTGCGAGGGTACCAGCCAGTTGAGCCAGCGGTAGTACGCGAAGACGGCCCGGCTCACGGAGCGCCGGCCCACGGCGCCGAGGGTCCGGTTGCCGCCCAGGTACTCCCGCAGCGCCGCGTCGGCCGCGGCGCCGGGCCGCACCGACTGGATCACGCGCGCCGCGTGGTTCTCTAGCGTTTCGCCCATCGCGCCTCCGCCTTCAGCTCGAGCGGCCGGGCGTCGATCCTTGTTCCCGCCACGGAGGGATGGCTGCGAAGGTCCTGGAAGGAGGGGGCGCTCAGGCGCCACGACAGCGCGGCGCTCGCCTCGGCCACCGGGGAGACGCCGTCCTCGAGGACGACGGCGAACTCCATCCGCGTGTCCCCGGGCTCGCGCACGACCGTCTCGCGCAGCTTCCTGAGGAAGGGCTCGAGCTCGGGGCTCTCCGGCCTGATGTTCCAGGTGACCCGGCGCACGGCGCGCGCCACCGCCACGTCGAGCGGGTAGCACTCCTTCACGTTGACCCGCGGGCCGTCGGCCCCGCGGATGATGTTGCCCTGGACGAGCACGGGCGCGTTCTCGGCGAGCACCGAGCCGTAGGACGCGAAGGCGTCGGCGAACATGTTGAGGGAGATGGTCGCCTTCTTGGTCGCGAGCGTGAAGGCGACCCACGGCCGGTTGTCCTTCTTCGCGTACTTCTTGACCAGGTTGCCCGCGATGCCGCACAGCCGGAACTCCCCCCTGTCGGGAAGGCCGGAGAGCTCCTCGGCGGGCGCGGTGTCGATCGCCTCCCAGAGTCCCCCGTAGCTGTTCATCGGGTGCCCCGAGACGTAGAACCCCAGCAGCTCCTTCTCGAACGAGAGGCGCTCGTGCGCGCTGAATTCCACGCCCCCGGCGCCGTTGGCGTGCCTGGCCCCGTTTCGCTCCGCGGCCGGCGACGCGAAGGTCCCGAGGAAGTTGTCCTGTCCGGCGGCCTTGTCCCTCGCCTGCGCGGTGCTGGACGCGATCGCTGCGTCGATCCGCTCGAAGAGGTGCCTGCGGCCCTCGCCGGCGAACTCGAACGCGCCCGTCTTCACGAGGTGCTCCATCACCCTCTTGTTGACCGCGCGTCCGTCGACCCGGGTCGCGAAGTCGTCAAAGTCCGCGAACGGGCCGCCGGCCTCGCGCTCGGCGATGATCCGCTGCGCCGCGAGCTCGCCCACGCCCTTGATGCCGGCGAGGCCGAAGCGGATCTTGCCGCCGACTGGCGTGAACATCTCGCGCGACTCGTTCACGTCGGGGCCTAGGACCCCGAGGCCCATCGACTCGCACTCGGCGACGAAGTGCGCGACCTTGTCGGAGTTGCCGAGCTCGGAGCTCAGCATGGCCGCCATGAACTCCACCGGGTAGTTGGCCTTCAGGAAGGCCGTCTGGTAGCTCAGGAGCGCGTAGGCCGCCGAGTGCGACTTGTTGAAGCCGTAGCCCGCGAACTTGTTCAGGATGTCGAAGATCGCGTCGGAGGTCTTCTCGTCCATGCCATGGAGCCTCCTCGCCCCCTCCACGAACTTGCCCCGCTCCGCCGCCATCGCGACGGGGTCCTTCTTGCCCATGGCCCGGCGCAGCATGTCCGCGCCACCGAGCGAGTAGCCGGCGACGACCTTCGCCGCCTCCATGACCTGCTCCTGGTAGACCATCACGCCGTAGGTCTCGCTGCAGATCTCCTCGAGGAGCTTGTGCGGGTAGCGCACCGTGCTCGGGTCCTTCTTGCCGCGGATGTAGTCGGGGATCCACTCCATCGGTCCGGGCCGGAAGAGGGCTATCAGGGCGATGATCTCGTCGATCGAGGAGAGCTGCAGCTGACGGCAGAGGTTCTGCATGCCGCCCGACTCCAGCTGGAAGACGCCGGTGGTCCTGCCGGTGTTCAGGAGCGCGAAGGTCCTGGCGTCGTCGATCGGGACCTTCTCGATGTCGAACGCCGGGTTGCCGCCCCGGCGGATGTTGTCCACCGCGTCCGCGATCACGGTGAGCGTCTTCAGCCCCAGGAAGTCCATCTTCAGGAGCCCGAGCTTGCCGACCGCGTTCATGTCGAACTGCACCGTGACGTCCCCCTCCTGGAGGGTGAGGGGCACGAACTCCTCGAGCGGCCGGTCGGTGATGATGATCCCGGCCGCGTGCTTGCCGGTGTTGCGGACCATGCCCTCGAGGACCCGGGCCTGCTCGAAGATCTTCCTCGCCGCCGGGTTCTTCGCGACCTCCTCGCGCAGCTCCGTGGACTTGGCGACGGCCTGCTCGAGCGTGATGTTCAGGTCGTCCGGGATCATCTTCGCCAGCCGGTCGGCCTCCGCGTAGGGCAGGTTGTGGACCCTCGAGACGTCGCGGATGACCATTTTCGCGCCCATCGTCCCGTAGGTGACGATGTTCGCGACGCAGGCGTCGCCGTACTTCTTGCGGACGTAGCTGATCACCTCGCCCCGCCGGCGCATGCAGAAGTCGATGTCGAAGTCGGGCGGCGAGACGCGCTCGGGGTTCAGGAACCGCTCGAAGAGCAGCTTGAAGCGCAGCGGGTCGAGGTTCGTGATCCCGAGGAGGTAGGCCACGAGGCAGCCGGCGCCCGAGCCCCGCCCGGGCCCCACGGGGATCCCCTGCTTCTTCGCCCAGTCGATGAAGTCCCAGACGACGAGGAAGTAGTCGATGAACCCCGTTTTCGCGATGACGCCGAGCTCGAAGTCGAGGCGCTCGACGAGGACCCGCGCCTGCGCGGGGTCCGCGGCCTTCTCCGGCGCGCCGAAGTCGACGCCGTAGCGCTCCTTCAGGCCGGCGAGGCAGAGCGTCCGCAGGAATCCGGCAGGGTCGCTCCCAACCTCCACGGGAAGCGGGTACTTCGGGTAGCGCTCGCTTCCCTTGGGGAAGGGGATCGCGACGTCGCACATCTCGGCCACCGCCTCCGTGTTGACGAGCGACTCCGGCACCTCGACGAACAGCCTCTCCATCTCGGCGCGCGACTTGAGGTAGAACTGCTGGCCCTCGAAGCGCATCCGCTTCTCGTCCTCGATTTTCGAGCCCGTCTGGATGCAGAGCATCGCGTCGTGGGAGCCCGCGTCGGAGGCATGGACGTAGTGGACGTCGTTCGAGCACACGACCTTGAGCCCGAACTCCTTGGCGAGCTTGAGGAGGCCCGGGATGATCTTCCTCTGCTCGGCGATGCCGTGGTCCTGGATCTCGACGAAGTAATTCTCCCGGCCGAAGATATCCACGAACCGGGCGGTGGCCTTCCGGGCGTCCTCCCAGCGGTCGTTGAGAAGGTGCTGGGGCACGAGGGACGCCAGGCACCCGGTGAACCCGATCAGGCCGTTGGCGTGCCGCGCGAGCGTCTCCAGGTCCGTTCGGGGCTTGTAATAGAAGCCCTTCAGGTGGGCGTCGCTCACGAGCTTGAGGAGGTTCTGGTAGCCCTCGATGTTTCGGGCCAGCAGCCCCAGGTGGAAGATGCTTCGGCCCTCGTCGCTCCGGCCCTGCTTCTCGAGCCGGGAGCCCTCGGAGAGGTAGAGCTCGCACCCGATCAGGGGCTTGATGCCTCTCTCCTTGGCGGACGTGTAGAAATCTATGGCGCCAAAGAGGTTGCCGTGGTCCGTCAGGGCGAGGGCCCCCATCCCGAGCTGCCCGGCCCGCTCCGTCAGCTGGTCGATCCGGCAGGCCCCGTCCAGCAGGCTGTAGTCCGAGTGGACGTGGAGATGGACGAAGTTCTTGTCGGCTGCGGACACGCTCGGGCTAACCAAGATCAGCCCCCGCGATGCGCAAGCCGGAAGCGCGGAATGTCCCCCCGGGCGCCCCTTTTAACCGTTGACGGAGGCGGCCCCGCGTGGCCTATTAGCCGGCTTTTCCCTTAGCAAGAAGACCATGTCCATCGAAATCAAGATACGCAAAAACGAGCCCATAGACCGTGCGCTTCGCCGCATGAAGAAGAAGCTCGACCGCGAGAACATCATCAAGGGCACACGCGCAAAGCGCTACTACGAAAAGCCCTGCGAGAAGCGTCGCCGCAAGGACAAGGTCATGGCCTTCACCGCGATGCTCCGCCGCCGCTACGACAGCTGAGCCTGCCGGCCACCCCCTTTAAAGCCGCGCCCCGACCCTGGTCGGGCGCGGCTTTTTAACGTGCAAATGGGGCGGCTTCTCTGATCGTTGGGGCGTCGTGCCCCCTGTCCCCGCTCTTTCCACAAGCTGGTGTTCGAGTCGGCACAAGGACGGCTACGAGATGCTCAAGGAGATGGCGGGCCTCGGCTTCGACAGGGTGGAGCTGAGCCACGGCATCCGCATCTCCCTCGTCCCGGGCATCCTGAGGGCGGTGGAGGAGGGGGTCGTCAAGGTCGGCTCGACGCACAACTTCTGCCCGCTGCCGATGGGCGCCTTCCAGGCCGCGCCCAATTTCTTCCAGCCGTCGTCGCCCGACTCCCGGGAAAGGGAGCAGTGGCTGCGCCAGACGAAGCGGTCGATCGACTTCGCGGAGCAGGTCGGGGCGACCCTCATGGTCTGCCACCTCGGCAGCGTGAGGTACTTCTGGCTTGAGCCGGACCGGCGCATGCAGGCCTACCTGCGTGCCCATCCCGACGCCGTGAAGTCGGGCGACAAGGCCTACCGGGCCCTCCTGGAAAAGACCGTGGCCAAGTTCCGCAAGAGGATGGTTCCCTACTGGCAGAGAACCCAGGACTCCGTCCGAAGGGTCCTTGACTACGCGGCGGAAAAGAAGGTGCGGCTGGGCCTCGAGAACCGGGAAAGGTTTGAGGAGCTTCCGCTCGACGCGGATTTTCCGAGCTTCCTGGCGGGCATGCCCCCGCCGGCGCCCGCGGGCTACTGGCACGACTCGGGCCACGCGCACCTCAAGGAGGAGATGGGCCTCATCAGCCACCGCCAGCAGCTTGAGGACAACGCGTCGCGGCTGCTGGGGTTTCACCTGCACGACGTCGACGCGTCGGGCCACGACCACCAGGCCATCGGATCGGGAAGCGTGGACTTTGACATGCTGTCCCGGTTCTGGCGGCCCGAGCACCTGTTCGTGATCGAGCTCAGCCCCCGCGTGACAGTCGAGGGGGTCTTGACCTCCAAGGCGAGGGTCGAGGCACTTCTCGCGAAGGTGGGTTCCTAGAGCACGACGAATCCGCCCAAGCCTCAGGGCCCAGGCCCCCCTATCATATCGTCGAGAGGATTGCTGGCGCGGTCCACGACTGGGTGGAGGTAGGTCGCCGTCGTCTCCAGCGATGAATGACCCAGGAGAATCCGGAGCGAGTCCATGGATTCCTTTGAATGGGTCGCGTAGGCATGGCGCAGCACGTGGGGAGTTATGAGCCCGTCGAGGCCCACCTTGCTCGCAGCGCGCTGCACACTCCGCTGGATGTTATCGATCAGTATATGGAAACGGACCCGTTTTCCGGATCGCGGATCCGTGCAGTGGCTTTGTGCGGGAAAGACCCAGAACCATTGCCATTGGAACGGAGCCCGGGGGTACTTGCGCTCCAGTGCATAGGGCAGAGGCACCCCGACGTCGGGCGCCTTAGCGCGGTCATCGTCGAAGATGCTTCTCGCCTTTGCCATCTGCCTCCTAAGCGGCTCCGCGCAGGTGCGCGGGATCGGGACGCGGCGATCCTTCCCTCCCTTTGCCCCACGAAGGAGAAGCTGTCCGTCCGGTCCCTCAGCCCAAAGAACATCCTTCACGCGAAGCTCGAGGGGCTCCGAGACGCGCAGGCCGCACCCATAGAGCAAGTCGACGATCAGCCTGGCGGGTGTTGCGTGGGTGTCCTCGACCGCACCTCGGAAAAGCCGGATCTGCTCACGCGAGGGCGAGGTCTTTTCGTGATGGGGGCGCTTTGCCCGCAAGGCCTTCACCTCCCCGAGCGGGTAATCCAGGACCTGCGTGTAGAGGAAAAGTACTGCTGAGAATGCCTGGTCCTGCGTGCGCGCAGCCAGCCTCTTGCGAACGGCCAGGTCCGTGAGGAACGCCTCGGCCTTTTGCTCTGGCGTGAGACCTTCGTCGATTGTCCGGCAGTAGTCGTAGTAGCGGGCGATCCAGCCGCAATAGATGTCCTCAGTGCCGTAGGACAGGTGCTTCATCCTAATCCTCCCCCGAACTAGGGAAATCACTTCGGCGCGGGACTTCATGTTGGTCAAGTCATGCGAGGGCAGGCCATGGGTTGGCAACAACAATTAGACATGTCTAATATGATGTGCCCCCGTTTTAGAATCTAACGAGTCGCGAATGTGTTTTCGATTCGACGCTTTTTCCCCGGGAACATTTTGAGGAAAATCTCTCGGAATTTGAGCAGATTCCGGGTCGACATTCTCCTATCGGTTTCCTTCGTAACGACTAACAGATCTGCTCTGGCCACACCGAAACGGCTCAAGCAGTTTGACGAAGGTGCCTGGGTAATTGGAAAGACGTGCTTTTTCCCAATGACATGCGCCCGAATGAGGAACAGAAGTGAAGGAGCCGCACTGTGCGGCATAAACAACGTTAG
>CAZDZL010000039.1:0-36417 GCA_964509885.1 uncultured Opitutaceae bacterium
CATGTTCATGTGCGCGAGCTTCTTCTCGTCGAAGCGCGCGTTGCTCTGGTTGATTCCCGGCAGGTCGAAGAGGCGGATGATCTCGGCTATCGGGAGCTTCTCGCGGTCCTCCTTGGGCGACCAGCCGAGCAGGCACAGGAAATTCACGAGCGCCTCGGGCACGAATCCCCTCTTCCTGTAGTCCTCGATCAGCGCGCCCTGGTCCCTCTTGGACATCTTGCCCGGGCCGTTCTGCTTGAGGATCAGGGGGATGTGGGCATAGACCGGCAGCGGGGCGCCGAAGGCCTTGAAGAGCTCCGTGTGCTTGCTCGTGTTCGAGAGGTGGTCCTCGCCGCGGATGACGTGGGTCACCCGCATCGCGATGTCGTCCACGACGTTCACGAGGTGGAAGACCGGGTTTCCGTCCGAGCGCACGATGACGAAGTCCTTCTCCTCGGTGCGCTCGACCCTGCCGCGGATCGCGTCCTCGATCACCTGCGGCTCACCGGAGATGCGGAAGAGGAGCGCCCCGTCCTTCTCGTAGGTGCGGCCGGAGGCCTTGAGCCTCCCCAGGTAGTCCTGGTAGACGGCCGCGCGCTCGCTCTGGCGGTAGGGGCCGAAGTCGCCCCCCTTGCCCGGGCCCTCGTCCCAGTCCATGCCGAGCCAGCGCAGGCTGTCGTAGATGAGCCTCAGGAACTCGTCGCTGTTGCGGGTCTTGTCCGTGTCCTCGACCCTCAGGATGAACACGCCGCCGGTGTGCCGCGCGTAGAGCCAGTTGAACAGGGCGGTCCTGGCGCTCCCGATGTGGAAGAACCCGGTGGGGCTGGGGGCGAAGCGGACGCGGACCTGGGACATGGGAGGGGGCGTGGATTGCGGCTTGTGATTCGGGCGAGGGGGCAGCAAGAACCAACCCATGCCCCCTGTCAAAGCCGCACCCGTCGACCCCGCCGCCCTCGTGGCGCGCTTCGAGAGCGCCGGCGCCAAAGCCGGCTTCAGGAGCGAGCACTTTGGCAGGACGGGCGCCTGCCCACTCCTGGCGCTCACGAAGCGCACGAGCGGCCAGCGCCCGAGGATCTATCTCTCCGCGGGGATCCACGGGGACGAGCCGGCCCCTCCCCTCGCCCTCCTCTCGCTCATCGAGTCGGGCGACCTGGACGGGCGGGCCGTCTGGTTCCTCTGCCCGGTCCTGAACCCCGACGGGCTCGCCCGCGGCACCCGCGAGAACGCAACCGGGATCGACCTGAACCGGGACTACCGACACCTGGAGTCGCCCGAGATCCGGGCGCACGCCGCGTGGCTCGGGAGCCAGCCGAACTTCGACATGGCGATCTGCGTCCACGAGGACTGGGAATCCACGGGGTTCTACCTCTACGAGCTGAACCCCGACAAGCGGGCCAGCGCGGCCCAGCCGATGATCGCCGCGGCGTCCAAGGCCTGCCCCATCGACATGAGCCCGCAGATCGAGGGGCGCGAGGCGAGGGGCGGGATCATCCGCCCCGTCCTCGACCCCCTCGAGCGCGAGAAGTGGCCCGAGTCGATCTATCTCCAGGCCCACCACACGAGGCTCTCCTACACGATCGAGAGCCCCTCGTCGCTGGCGATCGAAACGAGGGTCAGCGCGCTCCGGGCGGCCCTGCGCGCGGCGATCGGCGTCGCCATGCGCGGCCGCTAGGCCGGCGCGGAGAGCCCATGCCGGGCGCAGAAGGCCGCCATGTCCGCGGGAAGCGGCGCCTCGAAGGCGGCCGGGATCCCCGCCGGCCCCAGGTCGATCCGGGCGCAGTGCAGCGCCTGGCGGGGCAGCAGGAGCACCCGCTGCAGCTCCGGCGTCCATCCCCTGTCGATGAAGTCCAGGTAGAGGCGGGCGTCCGGGCCGTAGATCTTGTCGCCGACCACGGGATGCCCCAGCCACTGGGCGTGGGCGCGGATCTGGTGCTTCCTGCCGGTCTCCGTGGTCACCCGGGCGAGCGTGAAGCCGCCGCCCCGGGCCAGCGGCTCAAAGAGCGTCACCGCCTCCTGGCCGCCCGCGCAGACGGCCGACTTCATGAACACCGGGCTGGCCGTGTCCACGCCGAGGGGCTGGTCGACCCGGACGGCCCCGCCGATCTCCCCCGTGAGGATCGTCATGTAGGCCTTGCCCACGCGCCGCTCCTGCATGGCCGTCTGCAGGAGGCTCGCGGTGCGCGGATCCTTCGCCATGACGACCACCCCGCTCGTCTCCCGGTCGAGCCTGAAGACCAGGTGGGTGCGCTCCATGCCGAAGTGCTCGCGCACGGCCCCGACGAGGCTCGACCAGGGCCCGTGCTTCGAGGGGTGGCAGACGACGTCGCCCGGCTTGTCGATCACGAGGAGGCGGGGGTCGTCATGGATCACCCAGGAGGCAATCTCGGCCGGCGCGATCATCCGGGATGGGCCCTGGGCGAGCCGCCTCGGCCACGCGGACGCCCGAGGACCCGCCTCGCTCACGGCTTCACCCGCTTCATCCGGAAGTGCCCCAGCGCCAGGCCGGCTAGCCGGGCGACAAGGGGCTTGGGCAGCTTGGTCACGAACGCCGTCATGAGCTTGTTCTTCCAGCCGCTCACGACCATCGACTTGCCCGAGGCGAGCGCCCGCAGCGACGCCATGACAACGTCCTCGCTCGTCTCCCCCAGCATGCTGGGGACCGCGCCCTCCGACAGCCCGGCGCGCCTGAAGAATTCCGTGGATGTCGGGCCGGGGCAGACCGCGAGCGTCCTGATGCCCTTTCCCCGGAGCTCCTCGCCGAGCGCCAGGCTCCAGTGCAGCACGAAGGCCTTCGTCGCCCCGTAGGTCCCGAGGAACGGCGTCGGCTGGAAGGCCGCCGTGGAGGCGACCGTAATAATGGCACCTCCGCGGGCCCGGATTGTCGGTAGGAGTGCCGCGGTCATCTGGACCACGGCCCGCACATTGACGTCCACCATCTCAAGCTGCTGCTCGGTGCCGGGATCAGGAAATTTCCCGTATATGCCGAACCCGCTGTTGTTGATGAGCAGGATCCTGCCGTTCGGGGCGTCGACGTTCAGAAAATCCGCCACCTCGGCCAGGCCTCGCACGACCTGCGCGGAATCGGAGAGGTCGCAGGGGACATGGCGCAACTTAAGCTGTAGGGAACCCATGTCCGGCTCGCGCCGAGATAAGTTGCAAAAGGCAATTTCCGGGCGGAGCCTACTGCATAGTTCGATGAATGATTTTCCTATACCGGAAGATCCGCCTGTGATGACGACCGCCGAGATGGAGCTAAGCGCGGATTCGGGGGAGGGCATCGGACAGGGACGTTTGAATTTTTGCGGCTCGGTGCTTCACCGGCCGCGCGGGTAACAAACAGAAATCAAAGCCACTGCTATGAACAGACAAAATCATCCGGAACTGATCGTATCGGGCATTCACCTGGAACTCACCCCCTCGCTGAAGATATTTGTCCAGGAGAAGGCCGAACGCCTGTTTCGCCATGAGGAGCGCATCCTGCGCCTGCGGGTCGAGCTGGAGTCCGACCCCAAGGAGCGGTACGGCGCGCGGTTCAAGGCGAAGGGCCACGTGGCCATCGACGGGCCCGCGCTCAACGCCTCCGTGGAGTCGGACGAGTGCCACAAGGCGGTCGCCCTCCTCGCGGACAAGCTGGACAGGATGCTGAGCCGCCGGGCGCAGCTGCTGAAGGTCAAGCGGCACCACCCGCACGCGATCGAGTTTGGGGCGCCGCTTCCGAAGGCGGTCTGATCACCACTTGACCTCGTCCGTCAGGCCGAGGCGCGCGACCAGGTCGGCCGGGGGGCCCTCGAAGCGCGCCAGGGGCACGTTGCCGACGTAGCCCAGGTCCTTCATCCCGGCGGGCGTCGTGTAGTAGCCCCGGCCGACGAGGTTCCTGAACGTCTTGAAGAAGCGGGCGGCCGCCTCCATCCCCGGGCCCGCCGCCTTGCCCCGGGCCATGTCCGCGCAGAGCGCCTCGCGGTCGGCGCTCGCCGCGTCGGCGAAGCGGGCGCCGGAGCGCCGCTGGGACGCGGCGTCCAGCCAGGCGAGCCCCTCCATGACGGTCTTCCTGTCAACGACGTTGTCGGGATACGGGGCGCTCACCCACTCGTCCAGGAAGTCCACCACGCCCACGGAGGACGCGCTCGGGGACTGGGCGTCGGCGGGGATGATGATGTCGCACAGGGCCGTGGCCGCGCGCCGGTCCCCGTCCGAGAACGTGAGCGGCCACAGGTCGCCGGGCTTGTAGGCCTTCATGATGTCGGGGTCCGTCCCGTAGCCGGCCGCCGCCTGGCCCGCCGGGGGCGTCGTCCCGGCCGCCCTCAGGACGCGGCCCTTCATGAGCACGGCGCCCGCCCCCGCCGCCAGGATCCACTTGATCGCGACGCGCCTGTCCATGCGGGGGGGGTCGGGAGGGTTCATCGGCGTAGGCCTAGACATTGCCCTTGCGCATCTCGTCCAGGATGTGGTCGGCGGTCCGCCAGGCCAGCGCCATGATGGTCAGCGTCGGGTTCTTGTCGGCGTTGGACGCGAACACGCCGCCGTCGGCGACGAAGACGTTCTTCACGTCCCAGGCCTGGGACCAGGAATTCGTGACCGAGGAGGATGCCTTGTCGCCCATGATCGTCCCGCCGACCTCGTGGATGATGGAGCCGCCGGGCTCGATCGCCCGGCTCCCGTCGGCCCTGGGCCTGTCCTTGCTCGTGCAGCCCATGGCGGATAGCCAGTCGGCGAAGGTCCGCTGCATGTGGGCGACCTGGCGGGTCTCGTGCTCGGACCACTTCCAGTGGAACCGCAGGACCGGGATCCCCCACTTGTCCACGACCTTCGGGTCGATCTCGCAGTAGGAGTCGGCGTTGGGGATCATCTCGCCCCGGCCCGTGAAGCTCACGTAGGCGCCGTAGTTGCGCCGGGCCTCCTCCTTCAGCCGCGCGCCGTAGCTCGTCACGCCGCCCGCGTCCTCGCCCTCGTAGCCCTGCGGCATCCCCCTGCCCGTCTCGAACTCGACGTGGTAGCCGCGCGCGAAGCCGAGCTGGCCCGCGAGCTGCTCCTTGTAGAGCCACCACGGCGTGTAGACGTGGCCGCCCCCGGCGCCGTCCTCGTTGTGGGGCGGGATGTTCTCGAGGAGGGGGATGTGGCCGCCCCAGCCCGCCCCGACCGTGTCCATGATGTACTTGCCGACGAGCCCGCTCGAGTTTGCTAGGCCGTTCGGGAACAGGGCCGACTTGGAGTTGAGGAGGAGGCGCGCCGACTCGCAGGCGCTGGCCGCGAGGACGACGACGCGCGACGAGGCGTGGTGCTCCCTGCCCGTCGCCTTGTCGATGTAGGTGACCCCTGTGGCCTTGCCCGAGGGGCCCACCGTGACCTCGCGCGCCATGGCGCCCGCGAGCACGTCCAGGTTGCCCGTGGCCATCGCCGGCGGGATGTGGACGGTCGTCGACTGGTAGTTGGCCCGGATCGAGCACCCGCGCCCGCAGGGGGTCGCCCAGAAGCACGCCGCCCGGCCCTGCATGTCCTCGGCCAGGATCCGCTGGGCGCGGGCGTTGCCCGGGTGGAGCTTCGCCGGGAGGGTCGCGTGGTCGAGCGCCCGGGAGAGCACGGCTCGGTGGGCGGCGATGACCGGGATGCCGATCGAGCGGCCCCGCTGGCGGGCGAGGAGCTCCCCTATCCTCGCCCGGGGCGGCGGCAGGAGGACCCCCTCGGGGGAGTTGGGTGTGTTCTCGAGGCCCTCGTTCGTCCCGTAGACCCCGACCAGCATCTCGACCTTGTCATAGTACGGGGCGACGTCCTCGTAGGAGATCGGCCAGTCGAAGCCGAGGCCGTCCCGGCTGCGCGGCTTGAAGTCGTAGGGCCCGTTCCGGAGCGAGATGCGCCCCCAGTGGTTGGTGCGCCCGCCGAGCATCCTCGCCCGCCACCACTTGAAGTCGCGGCCGTGCTCGTTGGACGCGTTCGTGTAGGGCTCGCCAGGCACCGACCAGCCGCCGTCGATCGTGGCGTCGTAGTACCCGAACGGCTTGTCCGGCGTCCCGACGCCCCGCAGCGGCGCCTGGTCGTTCGTCTGGAACATCGGGGTCTCGGTCCTGGGGTCGTAGTTGCGGCCGGCCTCGAGCATGAGGACCTTCGCGCCGTCCATCGTGAGCGCGTACGCGGACTGGCCGCCGGCCGCGCCGGAGCCGACCACGATCACGTCGTATGTCTCGGCTGCGGTCTCTGGAGTTACAAGCGCCACGGGGTTGGGAGAGGAAAAGGGAGCCGTTCCCGCGCGAAATGTCCAACGCGAACCGGCGCCGCCCCGCGGGGCCGGCCCGCCGGGGTCACCAGGCGACCTCGTCCGTCAGGCCGAGCTTCGCGACCAGGGCGGCGGGCGGGCCGTCGAATGTCGCCAGCGGCACGTTGCCGACGTAGCCCAGGTCCCTCATCCCGACCGGCGTCGTGAAGAATCCCGCCGAGGCCAGGTTCCTGAAGCGCCGGAAGAACCTGGACGGAGCCTCGAGCGGCGAGCCGGCGGGCGCCTCGGGCGCGAGGGCCTCGCAGAGCTGGGCGCGCTGGTCGGGCGACGCCTCCGCAAAGCCGACCCCGAAGCGCCTGCGGGCCTCCTCCTCGACGAAGGCGAGACCCGCCAGGATCACCCTCCGGTCCTCGACGCAGTTCGGGTAGGGGGCGCTCACCCACTCGTCGATGAAGTCGGGGACACCGACGGCCGAGGCGCTGGGGACGTCGCCCTCGGCCGGAACGATGATGTCGCTGAGGGCCGCGGTCGTCCGCAGCTGGAGGGGGGTGAGCGTGAGCGGCCAGAATTCCCCGGGCGGGTGGGCCTTCATGAGGTCGGGGTCCGTGCCGTAGCCCCTGGCGGCGGGCGCGGCCGCCCCGGCGCCGGGCGCCGCGAGGGACAGCGGGTCGGCGATCATCGCCCCGGCGCCCGCCGCCAGCATCCACTTGATGGCGAGGCGCCTGTCCATGCGTCCGGGGAGCGGTGTGTTCATCGCGGGACTCGGTTCAGATGTTGCCCCGGCGCATCTCGTCCAGGACGCGGTCGGCCGTGCGCCAGGCCAGCGCCATGATCGTGAGGGTCGGGTTCTTGTCGGCGTTCGAGGCGAACACCGCGCCGTCGGCGATGAAGACGTTCCTCACGTCCCATGTCTGCGACCATGAGTTCACGACGGAGGACGACGCCTTCCCGCCCATGATCGTCCCGCCGACCTCGTGGATGATGAAGCCGCCGGGCGCGATCGCCCTCGTCCCGTCGGGGTTGGGCTGGGTCTTGTTGGTGCCGCCCATGGCCTCGATCCAGTCCGCGAAGGTCCTCTGCATGTGCGCGGCCTGGCGGATCTCGTGCTGGGACCACTTCCAGGTGAAGCGAAGGACGGGGATCCCCCACTTGTCCACGACCTTGGGGTCCAGGTCGCAGAACGAGTCCTCGTTGGGGATCATCTCCCCCCGGCCCGAGAAGCCGATGTGCGAGCCGTAGAAGCGGCGGGCCTCCTCCTTCATCTTGATGCCGTAGCTGGTCCTGCCGCCCGCGTCGGCGACGCCCGGCGCGTAGCCGCCGGGCATGCCCTTGCCGGACCCGAACTCCACGTGGTAGCCCCGCGCGAAGCCGAGCCTGGCCGCGTCCTTGTAGAGCCACCACGGGGCGTAGGCGTGCAGCCCACCCGCGCCGTCCTCGTTGTGGGGGGGGAGATTCTCGAGGAGCGGGATCTGCCCGCTCCAGTTCGCGCCGACCGTGTCCATGATGTACTTGCCGACGAGGCCGCTCGAGTTGGCGAGCCCGTTAGGGAACAGGGGGGACCTCGAGTTGAGGAGCACGCGCACGGTCTCGCAGGCGCTCGCGGCGAGGACCACCGCCCGGGCCGTCGCGTGGTTCTCGGCGCCGGTCGCCTTGTCGATGTACACGACGCCCGTGGCCCTGCCCGAGGCGTCCACCTTGACCTCGCGCACCATCGCGTTGACGAGGATGTCGAGGTTGCCCGTGGCCATCGCCGGCGGAAGGTGGACGGTCGTCGACTGGTAGTTCGCCCGGATCGAGCACCCGCGCCCGCAGCTGGTCGCCCAGAAGCACGCGGCGCGGTTCTGCATGTCCTCGGCGATGATGCGCTGGGCCCGGGCGTTGCCGGGGTGCAGCTTGGCGGGGATCGTCCTGTGGTCGAGGGGCCGGGTCAGGACGGCCCGGCGCATCGCGACGACCGGGATGCCGAGCTTGCGCCCCCTCTGCCTCGCGAGGAGCTCCCCTATCCTCGCCTTGGGCGGAGGCAGCAGGCAGCCCTCGGGGGAATCCGGGGTGTTCTCGAGGCCGGTGTTCGACCCGTAGACCCCGATCAGCATCTCCACCTTGTCGTAGTAGGGGGCGACGTCGTCGTAGGAGATGGGCCAGTCGAACCCGAGCCCGTCCCGGCTGTGCGGCTTGAAGTCATAGGGCCCGTTGCGCAGGGCGTGGCGCGCCCAGTGGTTCGTGCGCCCGCCGAGCATCCTCGAGCGCCACCACGAGAACTGCCGGCTCTTGTCGGTCGAGGCGTTCGTGTAGGGCTCGCCGGGGACCGACCAGCCCCCGTCGATGGTGGCGTCGTAGAAGCCGAAGGGCTTGTCGGGCGTCCCCGACCCGCGCAGGGGCGCCTGGTCGGGGGTCTGGAACATCGGCGTCTCGCTCCGGGGGTCGTAGTTGCGGCCCGCCTCGATCATGAGGACCCGGGCCCCGTCCATGGTGAGCGTGTAGGCGGCCTGCCCTCCCCCCGCGCCCGAGCCGACCACGATCACGTCGTATTTCTCGGCTGCGGTGGAGGGGGTGACGAACGCCATGGGGTTGGGATGCCTGGGCACGAGGAAAGGTGATCCCCGCCCAATGTCCATCCCGCGCGCCGGCGCTCCCGGCAGGCAACGGAGTTGATTGTTCCACGCTCCCCAATAGGTTGGGAGCCGGTGCGCCCCTTAACAGCATTCGCGGTCCTGGCCGTCCTGCCCGCGGCCCACGGGCAGGTGCAGGTCCTCGACCCCCTGGTCGTCAGCGCCACGCGGGACGCCGAGCCGCTCTCGCAGACGCCGTACACCGTGGAGGTCATCGCCGCGGGCGCCTTCACCGACAGCGCCTCCCTCACGGTCGACGACGCGCTCCGGGGCTCGGCCGACTTCAGCCTCTTCCGCCGCAACGACAGCATGACCGCGAACCCGACCTCGCAGGGCGTCTCCCTGCGCGGCCTGGGGCCCAGCGGGGCGAGCCGCACGCTCGTGCTTCTGGACGGCGTGCCGCTCAACGACCCGTTCGGCGGCTGGGTGCCCTGGAGCCTCGTGCCCGTGGACTCGCTGGCCGGGGCCGAGATCGTCCCGGGCGGCGGCGCCTCGGCCTGGGGCAACGAGGCGCTCGCCGGGGTGATCCAGCTCTTCTCGGCGAGGCCGCTGCCCGGCTCCGGCGACCTCGTCGCCCGCGCGGGCGACTTCGACACGCGAAGCGCCGAGCTCACCGAGGCCGTCCCGCTGGGGCCGGGCACGCTCGAGCTCATGGGCGGGGACTTCGCGGCGGGAGGCACCGTCCTCATCGCCCCGGAAGGCCGCGGCCGGGTCGACGTCGACGCGGCGAGCCGCCACAACCTGGCCTCGGCCGCCTGGCGCGGCTCTGTCGGCAGGGACGTGGGCGTCGCGGTCACGCTCCGGCGCTACGAGGAGTGGCGCAACAACGGGACCCCCTACCAGCAGAACCGGTTCCGCCAGCTCTTCGGCTCGGTGGCCCTCGACGGAAGGCTGAGCCGCGGCGAGACCTGGGGCGTGACCGCCTACCTGGAGGGCCAGAATGCCTCCCAGACCTTCAGCTCCGTCAATGCCGCCCGCTCGGCCGAGACCCCGGCCAGCGACCAGTTTGCCGTGCCCACGACCGCGGCCGGGCTCACGGGCTCGTCGACGTGGCGGGACTCCTCGGGGGGGACGACGACCCTGGGCGGCGACGTGCGCCACATCCGCGGGGAGACCCGCGAGGACTACCTCTACGCGAGCGGCGCGTACGCCGACCAGCGCTTCGCCGGCGGCACGCAGGCCTTCGAGGGCCTCTTCGCCGAGCGCAGCCAGCCCCTCGGTCCGTCGGTGCACGCGGACGCCGGCCTGCGCCTGGACGGCTGGGAGAACAGCGACGGGCACCTGAGAAACGTCGCGGCCGCCAGCGGCGCCGTCCTCGCGCAGACCCTCTACCCCAGCCGCTCCGGCACGGAGCTCAGCCCGAGCGCCGGCGTCACGTGGCAGGCGACGAAGGAGCTCGGGTTCCACGTCGGCGGCCAGAGGGCCTTCCGCGAGCCGACGCTCAACGAACTCTACCGCCCCTTCCGCGTGGGCAACACGACGACGCTGGCCAACGCCGGCCTGGCCACCGAGCACGCGGACAGCGCCGAGGCCGGAGCGGCCTGGAGGAGCGGCGGGCTCGCCGTCACGCTCGAGGGCTTCGCCGCCCGCCTCGAGGACGCCGTCTCCAACGTGACCCTGGCGCAGGGGCCGGGCACCTTCCCCCTCTTCGGGACGCTGCCGGCCGGCGGCATCGGCCAGGAGCGCCTGAACCTCGGCCGCGTCGACACCCGCGGCGCCCAGCTGGGCGTGGACTGGCGGCCCTGCGACGCGCTCACCGTCACCCTCTCCGCCATCGACGAGGAGGCGACCGTGGGCGCGGCCTCGGTCGCCCCGGCGCTCGTGGGAAAGACCCTGCCCGAGGTGCCCCGCTGGAGTGCGTCGCTCGGGTTGACGTGGCGCCCGCAGTCGCGGGTCTCCCTGACGGGCCGCCTGCGCTGCACGGGCTCCCAGTTCGACGACGACCAGAACCAGCTTCCCCTCGCGCAGGCCACGGTCGTCGACGCTTCGCTTCGCGTCGCCCTTTCCGCCCACGCGGAGCTCTTCGCGAGCGCCTACAACCTCTTTGACGCCGAGGTTGAGACGGCCCACAGCGCCCTCGGGGTCTTCAGTGTCGCCCCGCCGAGGACGGCCGGGGGCGGGGTCCGCATAAGCTGGTGACGGGGAGCGGCTTGGCCGCCCTTAACACACTCTTAGCGGTTTGGGGCGGGTAATTAACTGAGCGCCTTTCGGCATCGGTGCTACTGTGGCGGCATGAAATCGCCCACGTCTTCCGCGACAAGGCCCGCCGCGGCAGGAAGTGCGGCTTTCGCGGCAGGAATGGCTGAGCACGGCACCACCTAACTTTCATCGAATCCCGGACACGGGGCACAACATGAACGACACCACCTTCACCCTAATCTCGCTAGCCTTCTTCGCCATCTGCGCCGCCTACGCCTACTTCTGCGAGAAGGTGCGCTGACCCTCCCGCCCCATCCCTCCCATGGAAACACTCATCTTCGGCCTCATCGCCATCGCCCTCCTCCTCTACCTCGTGGTCGCCGTGCTGCGCCCCGAGTGGTTCTAAGGAATTCCAGTCATGAACAATCCCAACGCATGGTTCCAGTTCGCCCTCTACGTGGGCGCCCTCCTGCTTATCACAAAGCCCCTGGGTCTCTACCTGGCCGCAGTGCTCGATGCGAAGGGCCGCACCTGGCTCGACCGGGTGGTCAAGCCGTTCGAGACGCTCACCTACCGTGTCTGCGGGATAAACCCCAACGCGGAGCAGGGCTGGATCGGCTACACGATGTCGCTCCTCGCCTTCAGCCTGGTCGGGATGCTGCTGACCTACTTCATCCTGCGCTACCAGGACCACCTGCCGCTCAACCCCCAGGCCCTTCCCGGCCTCGCGCCGCACCTCGCGTTCAACACGGCCGCGAGCTTCACGACGAACACCAACTGGCAGAGCTACGCCGGCGAGTCGACGATGTCGTACTTCTCCCAGATGGTGGCGCTCGCCATCCACAACTTCACCTCGGCCGCGGCCGGGATCGCCATCGCCGCGGCGCTCGTGCGCGGCATCGCGCGCCAGTCCGTCGCGACCATCGGCAACTTCTGGGTCGATACGGTGCGCACCACCTACTACCTGCTGGTCCCGATCTGCCTCGTCTTCGCCCTCTTCCTCGTCTCGCAGGGCATGATCCAGAACTTCAAGCCGTACACGGTCGCAAAGACCTACGAGGCCTACACGATCCAGGTCCCGAAGGTTGACGCCGCGGGCAAGCCCGTCATGGCGGCCGACGGCAAGACGCCCGTCCAGGTGGACCAGGCGGTCGACACCCAGACGATCGTCCAGGGGCCGATGGCCTCGCAGATCGCGATCAAGATGCTCGGCACGAACGGCGGCGGCTACACGAACGCCAACGCCTCGCATCCCTTCGAGAACCCCACCCCCCTCTCCAACTTCATCCAGATGCTCTCGATCTTTGCGATCCCGAGCGCGCTCACCTACTACCTCGGCAGAATGGTCCGCAACCAGCGCCACGGCTGGGCCGTCTGGGGCGCGATGTTCGCGATGTTCGCGGTCGGCGTCCTCGTGTGCTGGGGAGCCGAGGCCTCGGGCAACCCCATCCACCAGAAGCTCGGCGTGGCCGCGGCCGATGGGAACATGGAGGGCAAGGAGGTGCGCTTCGGCATCTTCAACTCGGCCCTATTCGCCACGATCACGACCGACGCCTCCTGCGGGGCGGTCAACGCGATGCACGACTCCTTCACCCCGCTCGGCGGCCTCGTGCCCCTCTTCAACATCGAGACGGGCGAGGTGATCTTCGGCGGCGTCGGCGCGGGCCTCTACGGGATGCTCATCTTCGTCGTCCTCGCCGTGTTCATCGCCGGGCTCATGGTCGGGCGCACGCCCGAGTACCTCGGCAAGAAGATCGAGGCCTATGACGTGAAGCTCGTCATGCTGGTCCTCATGGTGCTCTCGGCCACGATACTCGGGTTCACGGCCTGGGCCAGCGTGTCGGACTGGGGCGCGGCCGGCCTGAACAATTCCGGGCCGCACGGCTTCAGCGAGATGCTCTACGCCTTCAGCTCCTGCGTCGGCAACAACGGGAGCGCCTTCGCCGGCCTCACCGCGGCGCCGGCCGACAACAACCCGCACTGGGACACGACCCTGGGCATCGCCGCGCTGATCGGGCGCTTCCTCATGATCGTCCCCATCCTGGCCCTGGCCGGCAACCTCGCCTCAAAGAAGCTGATCCCGGCCAGCGCCGGCACATTCAAGACCGAGGGCGTCACGTTCATCATCCTCCTGATAGGCACCGTCGTCCTCGTGGGCGCGCTCACGTTCCTGCCGGCCCTGGCCGTCGGCCCGATCGTCGAGCACTACCTCATGGGCGCCGGCACGCTCTTCTGACGCCCGCCCCACCACAAGGGACCCCCCACCGACCATGAGCACCAAATCCATCTCACTCTTTGACCGCGACATCATGCAGAAGGCCGTCGTGGACTCGTTCACGAAGCTGGACCCGCGCCAGCAGCTGAAGAACCCCGTGATGTTCGTCACGCTGGTCGGCGCGCTCCTCACGTTCCAGCAGCTCTTCACCTCCAAGGAACCCTTCAGCTACGTGCTGCAGATCGCCCTCTGGCTTCTCTTCACGGTCGTCTTCGCCAACTTTGCCGAGGCCGTGGCGGAGGGCCGCGGCAAGGCGCAGGCGCGCGCCCTGCGCGCGTCCCGCAAGCAGCTGGTCGCCAAGCGCCGCCGCAAGGACGGGACCACAGAGTCCGTGGACGCCTCGCTGCTGCGCAGGGACGACGTGGTCCTCGTCGTCGCCGGCGAGCTCATCCCCGGCGACGGGGAGGTGGTCGAGGGCGCCGCGTCGGTCGACGAGTCCGCCATCACCGGGGAATCCGCCCCCGTCATCCGGGAGGCGGGCGGCGACAGGAGCGCTGTGACCGGGGGGACCGGCGTCCTCTCGGACAGCCTGGTCATCCGCATCACGGCAAACCCAGGCGAGGGGTTCCTCGACCACATGATCAGCCTCGTCGAGGGCGCCACCCGCCAGAAGACGCCTAACGAGATCGCCCTCACGATCCTCCTCTCGGCCCTCACGTTCATCTTCCTGCTGGTCATCATCGCGCTGAAGCCCTTCGGCATCTACTCAAGCGTGGCGTTCTCGATCACGGCGCTGATCGCGCTCCTTGTCTGCCTCATCCCGACGACGATCGGCGGGCTCCTGAGCGCGATCGGCATCGCGGGCATGGACCGCCTCCTGCAGCGCAACGTGCTCGCCATGAGCGGGCGCGCCGTGGAGGCCGCGGGCGACATCGACGTCCTCCTCCTCGACAAGACGGGCACGATCACGCTCGGCAACCGCATGGCGTCGGAATTCATCGCGGCGCCGGGCGTGTCGGCCGAGCGCCTGGCGGACGCGGCGCAGCTCGCCTCCCTTGCCGACGAGACACCCGAGGGGCGAAGCATCGTCGTCCTCGCCAAGGAGCGGTTCAACCTGCGCGGGCGCGACCTGTCGGCCGCACGGGCGACCTTCGTGCCGTTCACGGCGCAGACGCGGATGAGCGGGGTGGATCTGGCCGCCGGCGACGGCGCACCGGCCCGCACCATACGCAAGGGCGCGGCGGCCAACGTCAAGGCGTGGGTCGAGGCGCAGGGCGGCGTCTACCCCGACCCGGTCTCCGCGGCCGTGGACGACATCTCGAGGAAGGGCGGCACGCCGCTCGTCGTCGCCGAGGGGCGCGAGGCGCTCGGCGTCATCTTCCTGAAGGACGTGGTCAAGGGCGGGATCAAGGAGCGCTTCGCCCAGCTGCGGGCGATGGGCATCCGCACCGTCATGATCACGGGCGACAATCCGCTCACGGCGGCGGCGATCGCCGCCGAGGCGGGCGTCGACGACTTCCTCGCCCAGGCGACGCCGGAGATGAAGCTGGCGCGCATCCGCGAGGAGCAGGCCGCGGGGCACCTGGTCGCCATGACGGGCGACGGCACCAATGACGCGCCCGCGCTCGCCCAGGCCGACGTGGGGGTCGCCATGAACACCGGCACCCAGGCCGCCAAGGAGGCCGGCAACATGGTCGACCTCGACTCCAACCCGACCAAGCTCCTGGACATCGTCGAGATCGGCAAGCAGCTGCTCATCACGCGCGGCGCGCTGACGACCTTCAGCATCGCGAACGACGTGGCCAAGTACTTCGCGATCATCCCGGCGATGCTGGTCGGGGTCTTCCCTGCGATCGCCCCCTTGAACGTCATGCACCTGGCCTCGCCGCTGAGCGCCATCCTGAGCGCGGTCATCTTCAACGCGCTCGTCATCATCGCCCTCATCCCGCTCGCGCTCAAGGGGGTCGCCTACAGGCCCATCGGCGCCGCGGCCATGCTCAGGCGCAACCTCATCATCTACGGGTTCGGCGGCATCATCATCCCGTTCATCGGCATCAAGCTGATCGACGTGCTCATCCACGCCGCCCACCTCGTCTGAACCATGAAAACGCTATTCCTTGAGCTTAAGACCTCGGTGCTCCTCACCCTCGTGTTCGCCGTGCTCCTCTGCGGCGCGTACCCGCTCGTCGTCTGGGCGGGCGCTCAGGCGCTGTTCCCCGCGAAGGCGAACGGAAGCCTGATCGTCGAGAAGGACGGCACCGTGCGCGGCTCGCTGCTCCTCGCGCAGAACTTCTCGAGCGACAAGTACTTCCAGCCGCGGGCGTCGGCCGCGGGCACCGGCTACGATGCGACGGCTTCTTCGGGCACGAACCTCGGCCCGACGAGCCAGAAGCTGAACGACAGCGTCAAGGCCGCCGTCGCGGCGTACCGCACCTCCAACGGCCTCGCTGCCGATGCGAGCGTCCCCGCCGACGCGGTCACATCGTCCGCGAGCGGCCTCGACCCGCACATCAGCGTCTCCAACGCCCTGGACCAGGCGGCTCGGGTGGCAAAGGCTCGCGGTCTCGCCCTGGACAGGGTCCAGGCTCTTGTCGCGCAGTTCACCGAGGGGCGCGACCTGGGCGTCCTCGGCGAGGCTGGCGTGAATGTCCTGCGCCTCAACCTAGCCTTGGACGGGGCGTCGCCCGCACCAACGAAATAGCCCCTCCCCATGGTGATGGAAGACGAGCACTCGCGGTCCTGGACTTACCTCCTGGTGGCGATCATCGCCTTCATGGTGGGGCTTGCCCTGGGCCAGCTGGCGGCGAGTCGCGGCCTCGGCGGCTCGCGCGTCCACTGGCCGACCCCCGCGGTGCCCCATCCCCGCTCCCTTCAGCCTTGAGTCCCCCGTGCGCCTGTTGCCGCGAGCGCGCCGGCGGGCCAGATCACCGGGTGGCTTGCGCCTCACCCGCGCATACCCTAAACAGGCATTCTCCGGCCCATGCCTGACAACCGACCCGATCCCGACGCGCTGCTTGCGTCGCTGAAACGCGAGCAGCAGCGCGCCCAGCGCGGCAAGCTGAAGGTCTTCTTCGGCATGTGCCCGGGGGTCGGCAAGACCTTCGCGATGCTGCGGGCCGCCCAGCAGGACCTGAAGGAGGGGGTCGACCTGGTCGTCGGCGTGGTGGAAACCCACAGGCGCGCCGAGACGGAGGCCCTCCTCGAGGGGCTGCCTGTCATCCCGAGACGGCACATCACCTACAAGAACATCGACATCACCGAGATGGACCTCGAGGCCATCCTCGCGCGCAAGCCGAAGCTTGTCCTCGTCGACGAGTTCGCCCACACGAACGCCCCGGGGTCGCGCCACCCCAAGCGCTACCAGGACGTGGTCGAGCTCCTGGACGCGGGCATCGACGTCGTCACGACGCTCAACGTCCAGCACATCGAGAGCCGCGCGGACGCCGTTCGCCAGATCACGGGCGCCACGGTGCACGAGACCGTACCGGACTCGGTGTTCGGCCTGGCCGACCAGATCGAGCTGGTCGACATCACGCCCGAGGCGCTCCGGGAGCGGCTCAGCGAGGGCAAGGTCTACATGGACGGCCGCGCGGCGGCGGCGGCCGAGAACTTCTTCAAGGACACGCACCTGACGGCGCTCCGGGAGCTCGCGCTGCGCTTCGTGGCCGAGCACGTCGACAAGCGCCTGCGCGAGCTCCGCTCGGTCGGGACCCCCAGCACCGTGTGGCGCTCGGGCGAGCGTCTCCTCGTGGCCGTGGGCCCCAGCCCGTCGTCGACCCAGCTGGTCCGCTGGACGAGGCGCATGGCCGCCTCGCAGGGAGCGAGCTGGATCGCCGTCAGCGTCGAGTCCCCCCGGCCCCTCGACGGCGACGCACAGCGCCGCCTGGAGAAGAACCTCTCGCTCGCCCGCGAGCTCGGCGCCGAGGTCGTCGTCACCCATGACACGGACGTCGCCGACGCGCTCGTGCGCGTCGCGCTGCAGAACAACGCCACGCAGATCGTCGTCGGCAAGTCGCGCAACCCGAGGTGGCTCGACGTCCTGCGAGGCGGCAACCTCGCGGACAGGCTCCTGAGGAACGCGGGGACGATCGACATCTACGTCGTCCCGGCCGAGCGCACGGCGGAGAAGCCGAGGACATGGATCGACTGGCGGCCGGCCGAGGTCTCGCCCGGCCGGGAATACGCGGAGGTGCTCGGGGTGCTGGCCGCGCTCACCCTCCTGAGCCGGTTCGTCGTCCCCCACTCCGGCTACCTCTCCGTGGGCCTGTTCTTCCTGCTTGCCGTGATCGTCCTCAGTCTTCGGGTCGGCCCCGGGCCGGTGCTCTTCGCGGGCGTGGCGAGCGCCCTCACCTGGGATTTCCTCTTCATCCCGCCCCTGTACACCTTCTACATAAGCCGGTTCGAGGACGGGCTCATGTTCGTCACCTATTTCGTGGTGGCGGTTATCTCCGGCCAGCTGACGGCCCGGGTCCGCGCGCAGGCGCGCAACGAGCGCATGCGGGAGGACCGGGCGACCGCGCTCTTCCACCTGACGCAGGCCCTGAGCGCCGCGCCCACGATGGACGACGCCGTCTTCGCCGCGCTGCGCCAGGCCGAGAGCTACTTCGGTGCGACGACGGCGCTCCTCCTGGACGACGGCAACGGCTCCGCCCTCATGCCGCATTTCGCGGGCTCGTACGTGCTCAACGACAAGGAGCGCGGCGTGGCCGACTGGGCCTGGAGGAACAGGAAGAAGGCGGGGAGGTTCACGGACACCCTCCCCTCGGCGGAGGGCTTCCACCTGCCGCTCGTGCGCGAGGACACGGCGATCGGGGTCCTGGTCCTCAAGCTTCCGCCGGAGGCCACGCTCACGCTGTCCCAGAGGGACCTGGCCGACAGCTTCGCCGACCAGCTGGCGCAGCTCGTGGAGCGGGAGCAGCTGCGCGCCGCCGGGGAGCGCGAGAAGCTGCTCGCCGAGTCGGACAAGCTGCACCGCACGCTGCTCGACGGCGTCTCCCACGAGCTGAAGACGCCGCTCGCCGTCCTGAGCGCCGCCGTGGAGAACCTCGCCTCGGCCGACGAGGCCACGCGCGCGGACCTGGCGGGCGAGATCCGCACCGCCACCCGCCGGCTGAACCGCCTCGTCAACAACCTCCTGGACCAGACCCGCCTCGAGTCGGGCGCCCTCAGGCCGCGGCTCGACTGGTGCGACGGCCACGACCTGGTCAACGCGGCCGTCGATGGGGTCAGGGAGGCGCTGAACGGGCACCCCTTCGAGACCAGCATCCCGAGGGACCTGCCCCTCTTCCGGGCGGACGCGGCCCTGATGGAGCAGGTGATTGCGAACCTCCTCCTCAACTCGGCATTGCACACGCCCGCAGGAACTGAAATCTTCCTGGCCGCCGGCGTGGACCGCGCCAAGTCACGGATCTACTTCACCGTGGCCGACCGCGGCCCGGGCCTGCCCGCGGCGATGCGTGAACGACTTTTCCAGAAATTCCAGAGGGGCGACGCGGCGCGGGCCGGGGGCCTCGGCCTCGGCCTCTCGATCATCCGCGGCTTCGTGACCGCCCAGGGCGGGGACGTCGTCGCCGGCGAGAACCCGGGCGGCGGGGCCGTCCTGACGGTCTACCTTCCCTACACACCGCACGGCGACGTGCCCGCCGAATGACCACGGGCGCGGCAAAGCAGACGATCCTCGTGATCGACGACGAGGTGCAGATCCTGCGGCTCCTGAAGATCACGCTCGAGGCCGCGGGTTTCGCCGTCATCGAGTCCGGCACGGGGAAGATCGGCCTCGAGGAAGCGGCCCGGTGCCAGCCCGACGCGGTCATCCTGGACCTCGGCCTGCCGGATCTCGGGGGCCTCGAGGTCCTGAAGCAGCTGCGCGAGTGGTCGAAGGTCCCCGTCCTCGTCCTGACGGTGCTCGCCGCCGAGAGGGACAAGGTGGCGGCGCTCAACGCGGGCGCGGACGACTACCTGACAAAGCCCTTCGGGTCCGAGGAGCTGACGGCCCGGATCCGGGCCATCCTTCGGCGCGCCCCCGGCGAGAATGAGCCGGCCGTCGTGGCCTTCGGCGACATCCAGGTGGACCTGGCCGCGCGCGTCGTTCGGCGCGCGGGGGCGGAGGTCCGCCTGACCGCGAAGGAATATGCCATGCTGCGGCTCCTCGTGCTCCACCGAGGCAAGGTCGTGACGCACGGGCAGATGCTCCGGGAACTCTGGGGGCCCAAGGCCGAGGAGAACACCCACTACCTGCGCGTCCACATGACGCACATCCGCCAGAAGCTGGAGGCTGAGCCCCACAAGCCGAGGCACCTCAGGACAGAATCTGGAATCGGCTACCGGCTGGTCGAGGAGTGATCGCAACGCTCGTCGGGGTACCGGGCCCGTCCGCACGCGCGGAACGCTCCGCTCAAGATCGCAGTTTCCGAGCCAGTTGTTCCTCGTAGACCTCGTAGACCATCCTTCTTTCCTCAACAAACACCACCTCGATGGTCTTGTTTTCAATGTACCGAAAGATGACACGATACTTGCCGACCCGCACCCGGTAGTGACCCGTGAGGGGATCGTCCAGCGACCGGATGTCGCCGCGCTCGGCACGCAGTTCCGTGAAGGATTTCTTAAGTGCCCGGCGAGGGTCCGGGGCGAGCCGCCGCACGAAGCTCAGCGCGGCCTCGCCTATGATCACCTTGTAGCTCAATCGGGGATATCCTCGATCTGGTAGAACTTCATTTTCCCCGCTTCATTGTCCCGAATTGCCTTCATGGCCTCGGGATTTGCGAGGATCTCCATCGTCTCGATGAGAGCGCTCATGCGTTCCTTGCTGACGAGATAGGCCACGGGCTCGTCTCGCTTTGTGATCGTGGCGATGTACCCGGCCTGGACCTCTTTCACCATCTTGGGAAAATTCGCCTGACCCTCCGTTATAGAATACGTAGAAGACATTATGTTACTATGTATCTCTGCTTTTGCCCGTCAACTCCGTTGTCGCCATCCTGACGACGTGCAAGGGTGAAACGCGTGCGGTTAAAATCGTCCTAACCGATCCACAGGCGAAGCGGTTGACTGTGTTTTAGATACCAAATCCCCGATATGGGTCGTGTTCCGCCCGGGCGGCCCGTAAAATGTCCCGGCATGAGAGACGACTATATCAAGGAAGCCCTCAAGACGATCGACGATCCCAATATCCTGGTGAACGTCGTCTCCCGCCGCGTGAAGCAGCTCAAGCGCGGCAACCGCCCGCTCGTTGAGTCGCTCGAGAAGCTTTCCCCAGAGGACACCGCACTGCGCGAGATCATCGAGGGCAAGATCAGCTACGAGCTGGCGAGCACGACGGCCAGGAGCTAGGCGAACGCCGGCGGGATTACCCGCCCACGCTACGCAGCGGAGCGACGAGCCTGCAGACTAACCGGAGCCTCGCTGCTCCTCATGAGCAGAGCGAGCGCGAGCGGGGCCGCATAGCTGCCCCCGTGCTCTATGAAGACCCACATCGGCGATCCCGCCATCGGCGAGAGCGCCTCGGTCGCGAACTTCCAGGCGAGCACAAAGACAAGGAGGCCGAAGCCCGGCCGGATGAGGACCGCGAGGGCAAGCAGGCACTCAAATGCGCCGACCCAGGGCTCGACCGATGTGCCGCTCATTCCCAGGAGCGCATACTGTGTGGCGAAGACCGGCTTCATCACGAATGCGTTCAGGGCACCGTGGCCCAGGAGCAGGAGCACCGTCGTCAGGCGCAGGATCCAGCCGATGATGCGCCTGAGCCTTTCGCTCCAGGCGTCGACCAGCCCGAAGCGCAGCCATGAAACGCCGCCGCCCCTAGCCAAAAGGAATAGTGCGAACAGCGCCCCGAAATTGCCGGCGCGCTCAACCGCCTCCCATGAGGATTCGCCGGCGAGGGGCCGCAGGAGCGCCGTCCAGAGGCCCCACGCCGCCATGTAGAGGATGACGGACCGCATGGGGTAGAACAGGACGGCGAGCGCCATCGCGACGTCGAAGAGGCCGACGAGGGGCATCAAGTGCAACGCGTTCTCCCTCGAGATCCCGACGACCGCGAAGTAGGTGGACCAGGCGGCCACCCGGTTGATGCCGAGGGCCCCGTGCCCGATGAACTCCATGGCCGCCCCGATGCGCAGCACCCAGGAGATCTGGAGGGTCTCGTCGCGGTCCGGGTGCATAGGGCAAACTATGGGACTAAAGGGGCGCCCCGGGAACTCCTCTGGGGTCAATTGCCGCAATTCAGGGGCGTGTGGCCCCGTTCGAGAAGCGGCTTTGGGCTGGCAAGGTATCGGCCTCATGCGCATATACCTGCGCAGCCATGCCAGAGGACAAATCCAGCACCGGGGGAAGGGCCGTCTTCCTGAGCTATTCCCGCGAGGATGCCGAGCCGGCGCGCCGCATCGCCGACGCGCTGCGTGCCTTCGGCCTTGAGGTCTGGTTCGACCAGAATGAGCTGCGCGGCGGCGACGCGTGGGACGCCAACATCAAGCGCCAGATCCGGGAATGCGCCCTCTTCCTGCCGATCATCTCCGCCCACACGCAGTCGCGGATGGAGGGCTACTTCCGGCGGGAGTGGAAGCTGGGGGTCGAGCGCACGCACGACATGGCCGGCGGCGTCGCGTTCATCACGCCGGTCGTGATCGACGAGACCCCCGAGTCGGCCGCCCTCGTGCCGGAGGAGTTCATGAGGTACCAGTGGACCCGCCTGCCCCACGGCGTCCCCACCCCCGAGTTCGTGGGCCAGGTGAAGAAGCTGGTCGAGTCGCCCGGACGAAACGTCCAGGTGGCGGGATCGCGCAGCCCCGTCTCCGGGGCGGGCCTTGCCTCCCATGCCCTGCCGCAGAGGTCGGGCCCCCCCGGCTGGGTGTGGGGCGCGTTGATCGCGGGCTTCATTGGCGCCGCGGTGGCCGTCTATGTCGCGCGCAGGCCGGCTGAGCCGGCGGCCGCCCCGCAGCCGGCGGCGGAGTCCAAGCCCCCGGCTCCCGCGCCCCCCGCGGTCACGCCCGCGGTGAACGACAAGTCCGTGGCCGTGCTGCCCTTCGACAACATGAGCGAGGAGAAGGATGCGAGCGCCTTCTTCGCCGACGGCGTCCAGGAGGACATCCTGACCAACCTGTCCTTCATCAAGGACCTGAGGGTCGTCTCGCGCACGTCCGTCATGCAGTACAGGGGGACGGTGAAGCCGATCCGCCAGATCGCGCAGGAATTGGGCGTCACCTACGTCCTCGAGGGGAGCGTCCGCAGGGCCGGCAACAAGGTGCGGGTCACCGGCCAGCTGATCCACGCCGCCACGGACGAGCACGTGTGGGCCAAGGCCTACGACCGGGACGTCACCGATGTCTTCGCCATCCAGGCGGAGCTGGCGCAGTCCATCGCGGACTCCCTCCAGGCGGCCATCTCCCCGCAGGAGCAGACGCTCATCCAGCGCAAGCCGACCAATAACCCCGCGGCCTACGACCTGTTCCTCCAGGCGCGCGCCGCGTACGAGGCAAACGACCTCGACGTGCTGGCACAGGTGAAATGGCTCGTGGACGCCGTGCAGCTCGACCCCAACTTTGCGCAGGCCTGGGCGCTTCTCGGCGCGCTCGAGGCCGCCAATCATTTTGCCGAGATAGACGCCTCGGACGCGACGATGGAGAAGGCAAAGGCCGCGATCGAGACCGCCGTGCGGCTCGCGCCGGAGGACCCCGTGGTCATCGAGATGCAGGGCGACTACTACTACTATGGGTACCGCGACTACAAGACCGCCGCCGAGGAGTACCGGCGCCTGCAGCTTCTTCGGCCCAACTCGCCCGAGGCCATAGGCTCCCTCGGGCTCATCTACCGCCGCCTTGGACGCTGGGCCGATTGCCTGGCGGCCCTGCGCAGGTCCATTGAGCTCGACCCGCAGAACGCGCGGTACCAGTCGACGATCGCCACCCACATATTCGCCATGCGCCGATACGCGGAATCGGAGAAGGAGATGCTCCGCTGCGTCGACATAGCGAAGGGAGCCTTTATCTGGAGGTTTTTCACCGTAGCCATCCCCTTCTTCGCCGACGGGACCCGGGACAAGGCCGACGCCTTCTTTTCCGGTTCGGAGATGGCCAGCTCAAAGGATCCCCTGGTCCCGATTTTCCGAAGGAACTGGGCGCGGCTGAAAGGCGACTTCGCCGAGGCTGTCCGCATGGATTCCGCGCAGCCCTACTATGACGGCGACGGGACGCCGCACTGGCAGCAGGACCACGACGCGGCGTTCGACTATTACGCCGTTGGCGACACGTCGGCCGGCCGCGCCCGGCTTGAGAAGCTCCTTCCCCAGCTGAAGGCCGAGCTGGTCACCGAGCCCCGAAACTCCGGTCTCTGGGCCGCGCTGGGGAGGACGCAGGCCGCCCTCGGCGACCGGGAGCAGGCTCTCGCCGCGGCGGCCAAGGTTGTCGAGCTGGTGCCGGAATCGAACGACGCGGTTGACGGGCCTGTCCGCAGCCTGTGGCGGGCGAAGATCCTGGCCTGGGCCGGCGAGAAGGACCAGGCCCTCGCGGAATTCTCGCGGCTGCTGCACGTCCCCTACGGCACAAGCGTCTACGGGGACCGCTTTGACCCCGGCTGGCTTCCCATAAGGGACGATCCCCGTTTCCAGGCGCTTCTGGCGGACCCGAAGAACAACGCGCCGATCGACTAGGGGCAGGGACCCGGTTTCCCGGGAGCCCCGGGGCCGCGAGGCATAAAGTGGTGCACCCGGAGAGAGTCGAACTCCCAACCTTCTGATCCGTAGTCAGACGCTCTATCCAATTGAGCTACGGGTGCGCGAGGAACCCAAGGAAAAAGCAGGCTAGTGACCCCGAGGGCAAGCGAGAACTGGGCGTCAGGTGGCCCTGCGCCAGTCGATCAGCTCCAGCTGCAGGAGCTTGCGGTCGTTGAAGAAATTCCAGTTGAGCTCGACCGCCAGGTCCAGGGGCACGCCGACGGGCGGGATCCGGTCGGCCATCTTCCACGCGACGCCGTTCAGCCCCCGGCCCCTCGAGTCCTCCAGCCAGAACCTGAAGTGGCGCTCCTTGAAGACCTCGGGGCGCCGCCGAAACGCAACGCCGCGCAGACCGAAGACCGGCTCGGGGTTGCCCTGGCCGTAGGGATGGAGCGCGTCGAGTTCGTCCATGAGGTCGTCGTTCACCTGGTCGGGCGTCAGCCACGCCGAGATCCCGAGGCGCAGCTCCGCGATCGCCGAGCCCAGGTGGCTCCTCACCGCGGCGGCGAACCTCCCCCGGAACCCCTCGAGCTCGACCTTGGGAAGCGACACGCCGACCGCCATGGGATGGCCGCCCCAGCTGGTCAGCCCCTCCGGGCACCCGCCCAGGATCTCCACCAGGTTGACCCCGTCCACGCTGCGCCCCGAGCCCTTCGCCATGTCCCCCTCGTTGCCGAGGACGATGCACGGGCGGTTGTAGCGCCTCGACACGCGCCCGGCCACGATCCCGACGACCCCGGGGTGCCACGCCTCGCTGAAGAGGACGATCCCGGCGTCCGCGATGTACTGCTCCTCGATCATCCGCTCGGCGTCCTCGGTGATCTTCCTCTCGATGTCCTGGCGCTCGCGGTTGAACGCGTCGAGCTGCTGCGCCGTCTCCCTCGAGAACACGGGGTCCTCGCTCAGGAGGAGCTCCACCGAGAGCGCCGCGTCGGCCAGCCGGCCTGAGGCGTTGATCCGCGGCCCCAGCCTGAAGGAGATGTCGACCGGCTGGATCATCTGCGTCGCCGAGATCCCCGAGACGTCCATGAGGGCGCGAAGGCCCGGGCGCGCGGTCTCCTGGAGGATCCGCAGCCCGTTCTTCGCCAGGATGCGGTTCTCCCCGAGGAGGGGGACCAGGTCGGCGATCGTGCCCATGGCCACCAGGTCCAGGTGGTCCCGGAGCCTGATGCGCGCCGCGACCGGGTGGTTCTCGGAGCGCAGCTGCTTCAGGAGCCCGTGCATGAGCTTGAAGACGAGGCCCACCGTGCAGAGGTGCTGCCAGGCCGGGTCCGCGGGCGCGCCGTCCCTGGCCTGGACGTGCGGGTTCACGAGGAGCCCCTGCTGGAGGGCGTTGTCGCGGGAGCGGTGGTGGTCGACCACGAGCACGTCTATCCCCTGCCCCATCAGGTAGGCCACCTCCTCGTGGGAGTTGGTGCCGCAGTCGAGAGCGATGAAGAGCGCGGGCTTGCCCCCCTCCAGGGCCCGGTCGATCGCGCTCCTGGAGAGCCCGTAGCCGTCCTCGGAGCGGCGCGGCACGACGAAGCTCGGGTCCAGGCCGAAGCGCCTCAGGACGAGGACGAGAAGGGCCGTGCTGCTGACCCCGTCCACGTCGTAGTCGCCGAGGACGACCACCTTCTCGCGCGCGGCGATTGCGGCCTTGAGCCTGGCGACCGCCGGGACGATGTTGCCGACAAGGAACGGGTCCTCCAGGCGGGACAGGTCCGGCCTCAGGAATTCCGCGGCCAGGGCCGGGTCGGCGTGGCCGCCGCGCACGAGGAGCTCCGCCAGCACCGGGCCCACGCCCGCGCGCTTGCTGAGCTCCTCAGCCTCGACGGCCGGGACGGGCGTGTGGGTCCAGAGCATCGCGCCGGATGCCCATTACCGCGACGCCTTGCTCGAACCCGTCCACTCGTATTTGGGCGCGACGTCCGAGTGGGCCTCGACGTGCTTCCTGTCGCCCTTGTGCCACCAGTAGAAGACCTGGGCGGCGACGAAGATCGCGGAGAACGTGCTCGTGACGATGCCGACGAGGAAGGTGAAGGAGATGTCCCGGAGGACGCCGCTGCCGAACAGGTAGAGGGACAGGGCCGCGAGGAACGTGGTCGACGACGTCATGATCGTGCGGGCGAAGACCTTGTTGATCGCGCTGTTCACGATGTCCTTGAGCGAGCCCGTGGGGTTGATCTTGAGCTCCTCGCGGATTCGGTCGAACACGACCACCGTCTCGTTGATGGAGTAGCCCGCGATGCAGAGGATGGCCGCCACCATGGGCGCCGAGAACTTGTGGCCTGTGAGGACGAAGATCCCGATCGTCATCATGATGTCGTGAAGCGTGGAGAACATCGCCCCTACGCCGAAGCCGAACTCAAACCGGAAGGCGATGTAGACCAGGATCGTCAGCATGGAGACGCCGACCGCCAGCGCGGCGTTGAGAAGGATCTCCCTGCCGATGGAGGCGCCGACGTGCTCCTCGCCCGCCTTGGCGAGGCCCGCCTGCGGGTAGGCCCTCTGGAGCGCGTCGAGGAGGACCTGCGACTTGCCCTCGGGCGTCTCGACCTTGAGCTGCTCGTTCTCGCCGCCAAGTCCGCTCTCGTAGGTGACGTTGATCTCGCCGACCTTCGCGGCGTCGGCCACGTCGCGGATCTTGCCGACGTCCAGGCGCTGCTTGTACTGGACGGTGACCACGTCGCCGCCCGAGAAGTCGACGCCGAAGATCGCGTTGCCCTCGTAGAAGGTGACGGCCATCCCGAGGACGACCAGGAGGCCGGAGCCGATGAAGGCGGGCTTGCCGTACCTGACGAAGTCAACGTGGATCGACTTTAGGAGGTGGCGCATCGTGAAGCGCTTGACGACGCCGGAGTCGACCAGCAGCTCCATGACGAGGTGGGCCGTGATCAGGACCGAGAACATGGTCGAGAGGACACCGATCGCGAGCGTGACGCCGAAGCCGCGGATGGCGCCCTGCCCGAGCCAGATCATGATGGCGCAGATGATCAGCTGGACGATGTGCGCGTCGACGATCGTCATGAGCGCCTTCGAGTATCCCGTCTGGTTGGCCGTCGAGAGGGTCTTGCCCGCGGCCAGCTCCTCCCTCATGCGCTCGAAGATCAGGATGTTGGCGTCGACCGCCATGCCGATCGTGAGCACGATGCCGGCCAGGCCGGGCAGCGTCATCGTCACGCCTACGTTGGCCATGACGCCGAGGATGATGACGAGGTTCACCGCCAGCGTGCCCACGGCGACCAGGCCGCCCGTGGTGTAGAAGGTGACCATGAAGGCCACGACCAGGGCCAGCCCTATGAGCGAAGCACGGAACCCGCTCGAGATCGCGTCCTCGGCGAGCGACGGGCCGACCTCGTACTGGCTCTTGACGACGAGCGGCAGGTCGAGGGGGTTGTTGAGGTCGTTCGCCGTGTTGAAGGCCTCGCGCTCGGTGAAGGTGCCCTCGATGATGGCGTCGCTGCCGTCGATCTCGGCACGGACGCTCGCGACCTGGACCAGGGTGCCGTCGAGGCACACCGCCATCTCGCCCAGGCGGCCCGTGGACGGGTCCCCCGTGGCGGCGATGTCGCGGGTGATCTCGGCGAACCTCTTGCCGCCGGCGCTCGTGAAGTGCAGCCCGATGATCGGCTTGCCGTAGGCGTCGCGCTGCACGGCCGAGTAGGCCATGATGTCGCCGGTCGCCTCGGGGATCCGCTTGATGAAGTACTCCTCCGCCCTGTCGGTGCCGTCGGGCAGCTCGTGGTCGAGGGTCTTCAGCTCATAGCCCGGGGGAATGTCGCCGGGGCGCGATGTCGCGGGCGAGGCGAAGGGGCACACCATCCTGAAATCCAGGCGGGCGGGCTTCTTCAGCTCGTCCAGGACGTCCGGGTTGGTCTTCGTGTCGATGCCCGGAAGCTGGACCTCGATCCGGTTGTCGCCCACGGCGCGCACCAGGGGCTCGGCGACGCCCATCGAGTTGATGCGGGCGCTGATGATGTCGATCGCCTTGGAGAGCTTCGCCTTGTTGGCCGTGTCCGAATCGGCGCCCGCGTTCTTCGTGCCGAGGTCGGCCTGGAGCGTGAAGCCCACGCCGCCCCGCAGGTCGAGCCCCAGCTGGAGCCGCCCCCGGGACTGGTCGAGCAGGTACTTCATCAGGATGTCGTTGCGCTTGCCGATGTTCTTGAGCGACTCCTCGAGGCGGACCTTCGGGAAGAACTGGCTCAGGTCGACCTTCTGCTCCTGGCCGATCTGCTTCAGGGCCACGTACTCGCTCGGGGCAGCCTTCGAGTCCGCGCGCGCCTTGGCTTCCTTCAGGAGCTTGTCGAAGTCGTCCTGCCGGGCCGTCGCGTGGGCGCGGGCGTAGGCCGGGAACGGGATGTTCTTGAGCGGCATGAGCGCGTCGACGGCCCAGCCCAGTATGACCAGGCTCAGGATGATCTTCCAAAGGTTGCGTTTAAACATGTCTGATGTGGGTTAAATGGGGTTTGCGGCCGCGCCCGGCCGCGGTCTCCTGCGCCGCGCGGGGTGGGATCCCCACCGCCCGGGGCCGGGGGGCGGGGCTCTAGGAGGACTTCTTTTCCTCGGCGGCCTGCTTCTTGGTGGCGGCCTGGATGAACGCCTTGCCGACCTCGATCTTGGTCGTGTCGGAGACGCGGACGACGAAGCGGTCGTCCTTCACGTTCGTGATCACCCCGTAGATGCCGCCGGTCGTGATGACCTCGTCGCCGGTCTGCAGGGCGCCGAGCATCTTCTCATGCTCCTTCTGCTTCTTCTTCTGCGGGGCGATGAACAGGAAGTAGAAGCCGCCGAAGATCAGCGCCATCTCGACGAAGAGCATCGGGAGTCCGCCGCCGCCGGCCGGCGGGGTTGTCTGGGAGATCATTTTAATCATTTCGTATTGCGTTCTTTAAAGAGAAAACACGCATTTAACTAAATCCACTCTTGTGAAGGCAAGCCCACAGTGGCCGCGCCTCTCCAAAAACTTGAAAAGCAAATCCGCATCCGCCTGGTCCGCAGCCAAATCCGAGGAGCACTACGGCTTCAAGAGGTGGGGCTCCGGCCACCTGGCGGTCGACCCCGAGGGGTTCGTGAACGTCCAGCCGCTCAGGGACGGCCGCAGCATCCGGGTCATGGACGTGATCGCCGAGGCCCTGGGGATGGGCCTCAAGGCCCCCATGGTCATCCGCTTTCAGGACCTGCTGCGCCACAGGGTGATCCAGTTGAACGAGGTCTTCCGCAAGGCCATCAAGGAGGAGGGCTACAAGGGCGAGTACCGCGGGGTGTTCCCGATCAAGGTGAACCAGCTTCGCGAGGTCGTGGACGAGATCGTGGCGGCCGGCCGGGACTTCAACTACGGGCTGGAGGCCGGCTCCAAGCCCGAGCTCATGATCGCGCTCGCGATGAACGAGGGCCCGAACAGGCTCGTGGTCTGCAACGGCTACAAGGACCACGACTACATCCGTCTGGCCCTCCTGGGCCGCAAGCTCGGCAAGCGCGTGATCCTGGTGGTCGAGCAGCTCTCCGAGATCGACGACATCATCCGGATCTCCGAGGAGACGGGCGTGAAGCCCATGATCGGCTTCCGGGCGAAGCTGCAGACCCGGGGCGAGGGCCGCTGGGCCATGTCGACGGGCGACAATGCGAAGTTCGGCCTCAACACGGCCGAGATCCTCATGGCCTGCGAGAAGCTGAAGGCCGCCAAGCTGAAGGCCTCGCTTCGCCTGTTCCACTTCCACATCGGCTCGCAGGTCCCGAACATCATCACGATCAAGAACGCGGTGATCGAGGCGACGCGCTTCTACTGCCAGCTGGCGAAGATGGGCTTCCCCATGGGGTACATCGACGTCGGCGGCGGCCTCGGGATCGACTATGACGGCTCGCGCTCGAACTTCGAGAGCTCGATGAACTATTCCATGGAGGAGTACGCCCGCGACGTGGTGTTCAACGTGCGCGAGATCTGCCGCTCGGCGGGAGTCGCCGAGCCCGACATCGTGAGCGAGTCGGGCCGCGCGGTGGTCGCCCCCCACTCCATGCTCGTGGTCGAGGTCTTCGAGCGGATCAACAAGCGCGAGTCGCTGGGCAAGCAGCACCAGCCCAAGGAGAAGCAGAAGATCGTGACCGACCTCGAGGTGCTCCTAAAGAACAAGGCAAAGCTCGGCCGACTGGAGAGGTTCCACGACGCGCTCCAGAAGAAGGACGAGGCGTTCTCGCTCTTCAACCTCGGCTACCTGGACCTCGAGAACCGGGCGGCCTCCGAGCAGATATTCTGGCAGATCTGCGAGCAGATCGCGAAGGAGGGCCAGAAGGCCGGCTACCAGCCCGAGGAGCTCCACGACCTCTCGAAGCTCCTCGCCGACCAGTACGTCTGCAACTTCTCCGTCTTCCAGTCGCTCCTCGACCACTGGGCCCTGAAGCAGCTCTTCCCGATCGCGCCTCTCCACCGCCTGAACGAGCGGCCTACGGTCAACGCGATCCTGGTCGACATCACCTGCGACTCGGACGGCAAGATCAGCAGCTTCATCGACCTTCAGGACGTGAAGGACTACGTCGCCCTGCACCCCCTCAACAACAAGCCCTACTACCTCGGGATCTTCCTCACCGGGGCCTACCAGGACATCATGGGGGACCTCCACAACCTCTTCGGCCGTGTGAACGAGGTCCACGTGTTCCTCGAGAACGACGAGCCGAACGGCTTCTACATAGAGGAGGCGCTCAGCGGCAGCCGGATCGCGGACGTGATCGAGGGCGTGCAGTACCAGCAGGAGGACCTGTGCCGCAAGATGAAGGCCCAGATCGACGCCGCCACCCGCAAGGACATGGTAAAACCCAGGGAGGGCGTCAGATTGCTGGAACTTTACGAGAGCCAGATGCTCAACAAGACCTACCTGAACATCGAGCGCACCAACCCCCGCAAGAAGAAGAAATGACCCCGTCCCCCTCTCGCGCCGTCCTCGCGGCGCTGGGCCTGTGCGCGGCGCTCCCCCTCGCCCGGGCGCAGGAGGCGGCCCCCTACAGGGACCGGGCGGCCGACGTCGAGGCGCGGGTAGCCGACCTGCTGCCGCGGCTGACCCAGGAGGAGAAGCTCTCGATCGTCGGCGGGGACCGGGACTTCTACATCCGGCCCATCCCGCGGCTCGGGCTGCCCGAGATCCGGATGGCCGACGGCCCGCTCGGGGTGCGCAACTGGGGCCTGTCGACGGCCTATCCCGCGACGTCCGGCCTCGCCGCCTCCTGGGACACGGACCTGGCCCGGCAGTTCGGGGCGGCCGTGGGCAGCGACGCCAGGGCGCGCGGCGTCGCCGTCATGCTCGGGCCCGCGGTCAACATCATGCGCGTGCCGACAAACGGGCGCAATTTCGAGTACCTGTCCGAGGACCCGTTCCTCGCGGGCGCGATGGCGCGCGGGATCGTCACCGGCATCCAGTCCCAGGGCGTGGCCGCGACCGTGAAGCATTTCGCGGCGAACAACCAGGAGACCGAACGCGGCACCATCGACGCGCGGGTGTCCGTGCGGGCGATGGAGGAGATCTACCTGCCGGCCTTCCGGGCGGCGGTGGAGCAGGCGCATGCCTGGGCCGTCATGTCCGCGTACAACCGCCTCAACGGGACCTACTGCACGGCCAACGGCTGGCTGAACGACAAGGTGCTGAAGGGGGACTGGGGGTTCAAGGGCGTGCTCATGTCGGACTGGAGCGCCGCGCACGACACGCTCGGCGCCGCGAACGGCGGCCTTGACCTCGAGATGCCGAGCGGGGTGTTCATGAACCCGGCCACGCTTGCGCCGCTTGTCGCCTCGGGCCAGGTGAGCCAGGCCACGATCGACGACAAGGTCCGCAGGATCCTGCGCCTGGAGATCGCGAACGGGTTCCTCGACCGCACGCAGGAGGTCCCCTCGATCCCAAGGGACGACCCGAAGAGCGCGGCCGTGGCCCTGCAGGTCGAGCGGGAGGCGATCGTGCTCCTCAAGAATGAGCGGGGCGCCCTGCCCCTGGCGTCAAAGAGGCTGCGGCGGATCGCGGTCCTCGGCCCCAACGCCGACGCCTTCCCGGCGGGCGGCGGCAGCGCCCACGTCGAGCCCTTCCACTACGTGAGCGTCGTCGAGGGCCTGCGCCGGGTGGCAGGACCCAGGGTGAAGATCGACTTTATCCCGGGGCCCGGGCCGGAGCTCCTCGACAGCCTCGTGCGGACGGCGACCTACGAGGGTCCGCTCACCCTCGCCTTCATCAAGGGCGACTGGAATACGACCCGCACGGTGGTCGCGACGGCCTCGGACGCGAGGATCGACCACGACTGGACGGGGACCGAGCCGGCGCCGGGTGTGCCCCTCGCGGGCTACCAGGCACGGTGGTCCGGCTCCATCCGGCCCGCGGCGACGGGCCGCTACATCTTCCTCCTCAGGGGCCAGGGGGGCGTCTCCGTGAACCTCGACGGGCACTCCATCATGGAGAGCTGGTTCTGCGGCGGGGACACGCTCTCGGCCGAGGTCCCGCTCGTCGCCGGCAAGTCCTACCCGATCGAGGTGAACGTCCACTACGACGACAAGGGCTCCCCCGCGGTGAGGTTCGCCTGGGGCCCCGCCCCGGCCCTCCTCACCGACGCCGAGTCCGAGCGTGTGCGCACCGCGGACGCCGCGGTCGTCTGCGCCGGGTTCAACCTCATGCTCGAGGGCGAGGGAGCGGACCGGACCTACGCGCTGCCGGGCCACCAGGCCGAGCTCATCCGCGCGGTCGCCGGCCTCAATCCCCGCACGGTCGTCGTCTTGAACAGCGGCGGGAGCGTCGCGACCGCGGACTGGATCGACCGGGTCCCGGGCGTCGTGCAGGCGTGGTATCCCGGGCAGGAGGGAGGCCGCGCGGTCGCCGAGGTCCTGATGGGCAGGGTGAACCCGAGCGGCAGGTTGCCCATGACCTACGAGCGGCGCTGGGAGGACACCCCGTCCCTCGGGCATTTCCCCGGGGAGAACGGCAAGGTCGACTATGCCGAGGGCATCCTCGTCGGCTACCGCTGGTTCGACGCCAAGGGCGTCGCCCCACTCTTTCCGTTCGGCTACGGTCTCAGCTACACCACCTTCAGCTACGACAAGTTCCAGGTTGAGCCGGCGCCGGACGGGCACTGGACGGTCACGTTCCAGGTCACGAACAACGGGACGCAGGCCGGCGACGAGGTCTCGGAGCTCTACGTGAGCCCCCCGGTCACGTCCAAGGCCGGCCGTCCCATCCGGGAGCTGCGCGGCTTCAGCCGGGTGAAGCTGCAGACGGACCAGTCCATCACGGTGAACATCATCCTGGACCGCCATGCGTTCTCCTATTTCGACGAGGCGAAGGGCGACTGGGTGGTCGAGCCCGGGACCTACACGATCGAGGTGGGCCCGTCGTCGCGGAAGATCCTGGTCGGCGGGCCCGTGAGCGTCGAATAGGGGCTCAGCGCCACTCGTGGCGCGGGTAGCGCCGGGACAGCTCGGGCTTTATCTTGGGGTAGATGTCCCGCCAGAAGCTCGTCAGGTCGTCCGTGACCTGAAGCGGCCTCTGGTTCGGGGCCAGCACCTCGATCTTGACCGGCACGCGGCCCCGGCCGAGCGAGAACCGGCCCTCGATGCCGTAGAGCTCCTGGATGCGGGCGCTCAGGACAGGAGGCCCCTCCTTGGAATACGTCAGGCGCGATCGCCTGCCGTTCGCCATCGTGAGGCGCTCGGGCACAACCTCGTCCATCGCCGCAAGCTGCTCGGCGGTCAGCCAGTCCCTCAGGACGGGCATGACCTCCCTGCCCTTCACCCCCCGAGCCGAGGTCTCGCCGTAGCAGACCTGCTCGATGAGCGTCGTCCGGTCCGCCGGCGCGACCGGGTTCACCTCGTACTCGGGGAACCACTCGGCCATGCGGTTGACCCGGGTGAGCCACTGCTCGACCGACTCGTCCCAGGCGTCGATCGCGATCCGGCCCGCGGCCACCTCGCGGGCCAGGAGCGACGCGGCCTCGTTCAGGGGGACGTCGTCCGAGCTCGACTTCGACTCGAGGACCAGGTCCCTGAAGCGCTTGTCGCGGCGCGCGACCACCCGCTTGGCCGCAGGATCGTAGGTCACCTCGCGCGTGTCCCGGAGATCGCCGGGGAAGAGCTCCCTCAGCCAGGACTCCTCGATGGCGGTGGCGATGTTCAGGATCACGCTCACCTCGCCCCCGCGGCCGCCGATCTCCGTGATCTCGGCCGCGACAAGGAGCGTCGCCTTCCCCATCGCGCTCTCCCGGGCCAGCATCCCGCGTCTTCCGTGGACCAGGTCGCACCGCAGCGTCGCCGCGTCCAGGCGGTGGGCGAGGTGGTCCGGGAAGCCCGCGAGGACGCACCTGCGGACCTGGTCCCCGTCGACGCGCCTTTCCGACGCGTCCAGCCCCTCGGCTGCGGCGATCCCGACGAACTGCTCGAAGAGCGGCCCCACCTGCCTCGCGGCCTGGGCGTGGATCCCGAGGCGGCGGCAGGCGTCGAGCGAGTAGCCGCCCTTGTCGGCGAAGCGCCAGGCGCGCATGAGGAGGAAGAAGTCGCTCTCATGCTCCTCGCCCAGGACCTCCTCGCGTGCCTCCTCGACCCTGCGGTCGACGCCCCGGAGCAGGAAATTGCGGCCCTGCGTCAGCGCGGCCATCATGGCCACCGGGCGGACGCAGCCGCGCTCCTGCGCCTCGAGGAACATGCGGGCGTAGCGCGGGTGGACCGGGAAGCGCAGCATGCGCCGGCCGACGTCCGTGATGGCGCCCCCGGGGCCCGCCAGGGCGCCCAGGTCGCCGAGCAGCGACTCGGCCTTCTCGAGCCCCCGCGGGTCGGGCCTCTCGAACCAGTCGAACCCGGCCAGGTCGACGATGCCCGAGGCCTTGAGAGTCAGGACGACCTCCGAGAGGTCCAGGCGCTTGACCTCCGGGAGCTCGTGGGCGGCCCTCTGGCCGTGCTCGCGCTCCGTCCATAGCCTCACGCACACCCCCGGGGCCGTGCGCCCGGCCCGCCCCGCCCGCTGGTCGGCGCTCGCGGCCGAGATCCTCTCGACCAGGAGCGTGTTGATGCCGCGGGCCGGGTCGAAGCGCGCCGTGCGGGCCAGCCCGCTGTCGACCACGGTCGTCACGCCGTCAATCGTGAGCGAGGTCTCGGCGACGTTCGTCGAGACGATGACCTTGCGGCCCTCGGCGCGCGCCACGGCGCGGTCCTGGGCCTCGGGGGGCAGCTCGCCGTGGAGGGGCAGCACAGCGAAGCCCCTCATCTCCCGAAGGCCCTGGAGCGCCTGGATCGTCCGGGTGATCTCGTACGCGCCCGGCATGAAGACCAGCATGTCGCCCTGCGTGGACGCCGCCGCCCGGGCGCACTCCCGGGCCGCGACGTCCCACACCGGCTCCGCCTCGAAGTTCGCGGGCTTCGCCAGGTACTCGATGCGCACCGGGTGGGTCCTGCCCTGCGACTCCAGGACGTCGCAGGGGGCGAGGTAGGCCCGCAGCGCCCCCGCGTCGAGGGTCGCGGACATGACGGCGATCAGGAGGTCGGGGCGGGTCGTGCGCTGCAGGGCGAGGGCCCTCGCGAGCGAGATGTCCCCGTAGAGGTGCCGCTCGTGGAACTCGTCGAAGATGACGGCGGCGACGCCGCGAAGCTCGGGGTCGAACGTCATCTGGCGAAGGAGTATCCCCTCGGTCACGAAGCGGATCCGCGTGCTCTCGCTGACCCGCGACTCAAGGCGGATCTGGTAGCCGACCAGGTCGCCGAGCGCCGTGCCCGCCTCCTCCGCGACGCGGCGCGCCAGCATGCGGGCGGCGAGGCGCCTGGGCTGCAGGACGACCGCCTGGCCGGCGCCGAGGAGCCCGCCCCGCAGGAGCATCTGCGGGACCTGCGTCGACTTGCCCGAGCCGGTCGGCGCCTGCACGACCACGCGCCCGCGGCCGCGCAGGGAGGCGAGGATCGAGGGCTCGAGCTCGTAGATCGGGAGGTCGCGCGGGGGCATCTCGGGCATGTGAATAACCGGTGAGCTACGTTGCTCTCAAGTTATTCACAGCGCTTTTGTGTGAGGGGATTGTGCATAAGATAAGCTTCACCCAAACGTAACGGCGCCGCAACCTCGTCACGTTCCTTGATAGAACAGTCGCAGCGCGAAGGCCTGAAAACCCCTTCGAAAGCACGACTGGGATAATCCCGGGCGACCGGGGAAAGGATGGTGGCAGCTGGTGCCGCCGTCCCCTCACCGCAGCAATGCGGATCCGAGGCAATATCACCAGCTCCTCTGGCCGGTGTCATGACCGGTCAGTAACATGAACTCAGGAGCTGAAGAGGCGAGGCACGATTAGAAACCGTGTTCGAGCCGAGTCAGGCAGACGGGAAGTTTCGAACCGTCGTCCGACGCAGTTACCCAGAGGGTATGGCTGCTACTGCGCAGACCAGAACGCAGTCTAGTTTCCCGGCGGGACGACCCCGCCAGAAGGCCCAGGCCGATAAAACGGCCAGGGCGCGCAAGGGAGACGAGACGGCGGGGAGCGAGCGGGCCAGGCAAATCCCGCGAAACCTCCTCAATTGGGCGGCGTGTCAATCCGCGTCACCCAACTGCAAAGCGAACGCAGCCTGAGAGTTAAGAGGTCAGACCCGTAA
>CAZDZL010000040.1:0-25502 GCA_964509885.1 uncultured Opitutaceae bacterium
TTCAACGTTCGGCAAGAACAAGACCAAGGTCCATGAGCGAGCAAGAAGAACTGACCCTGTTCAAATGGAACCAGCCGGCACTCACGTTTGCGTTAACTGATCTTCGTCGTAACTGGAAACGATGGCTGATCTGGACGGTAGCATTTAGTGGGTTCGTAGCCGCATTGGTTTTGCTTGTTCCATCGAAAGCCAGCCGACATCCAATCGATGCCAAGTTGTTCCTTCCTGCACTTATCGTCGGCGCTTTCGCACTTAGGTTCTTCATAGCTATTTGTAGATGGCCAGTTGATGTCGGGTTTGGTCGTATCCGTTTGGGAGGAGGGGGTCATGCGGTACAATATTTAGGTTTCAAAAAGATCCTTAACATTGCTTTCGATCCGATTACGGAACCTAGCTCGATGCTAGTGCGTTTGAAGTCGGGATATGAAATCCAGGTGTTCCTCGATCGAGGAAAGGTTTCGACTGAAAAGTTGCAGCGTTTCCTTCAAACTAGCGGGATCCAGATTATTCAATGAACCATACGATAGAATGGCGCTCCATGGTGCCGAACCAATCGACGGATCCGACGTTTGCCTCAGTCACGGCTGGTGCGGGGTACGAGGCGCGCCATCGTTAACGCGGATCAATTCAACGTTAGCCTCTTCAGTCTGCCTTGACTCGGGTGGCTATCCAAAGTAGATACGTGATATGAAGACCACGATTCAACGTTGGGGAAACAGCTTGGCTGTTCGAATACCAAAGGCGTTTGCCGAGGAAACCCATGTCAAAGACGGCACAGCAGTGATACTTTCTCTCTCTGACGGGTCATTAGTGATGCGTCCGGCGAGACGCTCCAGGGCATCACTTCGGGCCCTTCTGTTGGAGATCGATGCGTCCAATCTGAATCTCGCCGGGTTTGAAGATTCGGCGCGGGGTAATGAAGTTTGGTAATGACCCCTTATATCCCTCAACGGGGCGATATCGTTTGGCTGAGTTTTTCGCCACAGGCGGGTCATGAACAGGCTGGGCGCCGTCCAGGTTTGGTGCTGTCGCCAAAGAGATATAATGGGAAAGTCGGGTTGATGTTAGCCTGCCCCATTACCTCGCGGGCTAAGGGATATCCCTTCGAGGTTGAAATCCCCGCTGGGGCCGGCGTGTCGGGAGTAATTCTTTCTGACCAACTCCGTAGTTTGGACTGGCGCGAGCGCCGTGCCGAACTTGCGGGCAAAGTGGACGTGGGCACTCTTGACGAGGTTCGCTCGAGACTCGATGCGGTTCTCCATGAAGAAGGCTAACCAATCGACGGATCCGGCGTTTGCCTCAGGCACGTCTCGTGCGGGGCACGAGTCGCGCCATCCTTAGCGCGGATCAATTCAACGTTAGGCGGATCCCCACACACAATTCTAGTAAATCAGACGTAATATGAGAACTCTCGGATGGGCTGTGATATCAATTTCGTTGGTCTTTGGCTGCTACGGTGAAACGGCGGAGGATCGCGCCTCGCTGCTCGAGACGACAGCTTCCATCCGAGATGCATTTGCGCGAGGTGACGTTAATGCGATTGCAGCGCTGCATGACCCCGCGGTCGTGAAGTATTTCGGCGGCTCAAATGTTGTGCTCGGAAGAGAGAATTTGATCAAGGGCCTTAACGAGACCTTTAAGAATTCAAAAATGGAGTTTGTTGAGAATAAGGTTGAAAGCACGATGTTTCACGGGGACACAGCGGTAGAGACCAGTATTTTCGCGATTAGAGTGTCTTTTAAAGACGGACGTCCCGCAGTTGTATCTCGAGGACGGGCGATGGTTGTCTATGTCAAATCCGCGACTAGCCCGACTGGTTGGGTATCGATACGAGAAATGGCGCAAGCGGCGCCAGAAGAAAAATAATGCCTAACCAATCACCGGATCCGACGTTTTCCTCAGTAACGGCTCCTGCGAGACACCAGGCGCGCCGTCATTAGCGCGGAGCGCCTCAACTTTAGCCTAAACGATTTCCTCCCGTGCAATCAAAAGCGCGTACAATTCGGGAATACATTTTGGGACTCCCGCCTAAGGAGCGTTCGGTTATCGGGACACTTGATAGGATTGTGCGTTCTGCGGCTGCTAAGGGCGCAGGAAGCATGAAGTACGGCATGCCAACTTACGAATTTGGGGCGAGGATTGTGGCGTTCAATGCGCAAAGAAATTATTACTCGTTTTACGCCGATCCCGGGATTGTGAAACGGTATCGTGACGAGTTGAAGGGTCTGGACTGCGGCAAGAGCTGCATCCGGTTTCGAAATATCGGTGATGTGCCGCTATCCATACTGGGAAAGATCGTGCATGATTGTGCCAAATGACCCACAGAGAGCTTAAGCAATCATCGGATGCGCTTTCTCGTCGGAAACGCCTCGTGCGGGGCTCGAGGCGCGCCATATTTATCGCTGATCAAATCAGCGTAAGAACCTAACCCATGAAACTATTCACAAGGCTTTTCCTGATCGGGACGACATGCGCGACCGCGGCCTTCGCTGAGTTGCCCTCGGTCATTGCGAACGGATTCGAAGCCTACAAGGGATCGGGATCAAAGGCGGCGCTCGCCATCTGGCTCCAGGACGCCCCGCCCACCGCCAACGTGAGCACGGCTGGCTTGCCGCCCGACCTGGGCCCGGGAATCGAGAAGCCAGGGGCGTTTGGGCCTATGGAGTCCTATGAGGTCATTGGGGCGTACAGCGCATCCCCCCGCCTGCGGAGGATCTACGCTGTTGCGTATTTTCAGCAGGGCCCGCTCTTCTGCTGCTTTGATCTCTATAGGACGAAGGGCGCCTGGGTAACCTATGGGCTGAAGATCAACACGGACCCTGAGCTGGTGATTCCCATAGAATTGATTGAGAAAAAGAGCTGACCGATCGCCGGCCCCGAGGCTTTCCTCGGTCACGCCTCGCGCGCGGCGCGAGCCGCACCCTCGTTAAGGCGGGAATGGCAAGGCACCCCATGCCCTTTTCCTCGAGTGCCGTTCTGCTGGCGCCCCTGGCCATTCTCGTCCCGGCGGCCGCCCTCCTGGCTTCCGGCGGCAGGAATCCGATCGTGGCCTTTGCGGTCTGCGCGCTGGTCAGCTACGCCTTCACGCTCGGGGTCGTCTGCCTCGCGTTCCTGCCTGCGCTTTGGATCGTGAGCTGGGTGACTCGGATAAGGACGTGGGTGCCACCCGTTCTGGGCGGACTCCTCGGCTCACTCATCTTCCTTGGGTGGGACTACCTGAACTGGTGCTCGAGCGGTGTCGACTCGGGGCCCGCTCCCACGACCTACAGGAATTGGATCGCAAAAAGCTGGTTCACTCTCGATCCGTTGGCCGTGATATCCTTCGGCGTGGTCACGGCCGCGGCCTACCATTTCCTTGCGACAAGGAAGCCGAGGCAAGCGTCGCAGCCGTCGGAAGGCCGGGGCTGACCCCGACCTTGGGATGCGGGAGTTGATGGGGGGATGGCACTTGACGGGGCCCGCAGGGCCCTCGGAAAGTCTTGGGCCGGCCGGGGTGGAGGCCGAGAGATACACGATGAACATCCTGTTGTGGGTCTTGCAGGTGATAACCGCGCTCCTCTATGGAGCGTCGGGCGTCATGAAGGTCTTCATGTTCGACAAGGTGAGCCGCGACGTCCCGTCCTTTGGAGCGCTGCCGCGAAGGGCCTGGATGGCCCTGGGCATCCTGGAACTCGTGTGCGCGGCCGGGCTCATCGTCCCCGCCGCGCTGCATTGGCATCCTCGGCTGGCCATCCTGGCCGCCACGGCCTTGGCGGTTGAGAGCCTCGTCTTCCTCTGGGTTCACGGCAAATGCCGCGAGATTGCTCCCATTATCATGAGCGGCGTTCTGGGCCTGCTCATGGCGTTCATTGCCTACGGCCGGCTGGAACTTAGGCCGTTCTTCTGACCCGGCGGGTCCCCGCCGACGGGGACCGATCCAACACTTGGCAATGACAATGAGCGAATCCGGGGCATCGTGGTCCGTTAAGTCGAGCGTTCGGGCCCCGGAAGATTCCGTGAGCATCGGCTTGATCCCGATCCGCCGGCGGAATGAACCTGTTCCATGGCCACTGACACAATCCGCTTCGACGACGGCGCCGCCTACGAGAGGTACATGGGGGCCTGGAGCCGTCTCGCGGGGGAAATCTTCCTCGACTGGCTCGCCCCAAGTGCGGGCCTGCGGTGGATCGACGTGGGCTGCGGCAACGGCGCCTTCACCGAGAGGCTAGCGGAGCGGTGCGCGCCGGCGTCCATCCACGGAATAGACCCCTTTGAGGGGCAGCTCGCCTTCGCCCGCAACCGGCCGGCGCTGCGCGCCGCGCGGTTCTCCCTCGGCGACGCTGCGGCGCTGCCCTTTCCCGAAGACGCGTTCGACGCCGCCGTCATGGCGCTCGTGATCTTCTTTGTCCCCGACGCGGGCAGGGGCGTGGCCGAGATGGCGCGCGTGGTGGGCCCCGGCGGCTCTGTCTCGGCCTACGCGTGGGACATGGTCGGCGGCGGGTTTCCCTACGCCGTGCTGCAGGCGGAGATGCGCGGCATGGGCATCCCCGTACCGACGCCTCCGAACCCCGACGCGTCCCGGATGGGGGCCCTGCGGGACCTCTGGGCCGGCGCCGGCCTGGAGGCGGTCGAGACGCGGGAGATCTCGGTGCGGCGCACGTTCGCGGATTTCGGCGACTTCTGGTCGACCATCCTCGGGGGCCCGAGCGTGGGGCCAAAGCTCGCGGCGATGGCGGCCGGGGACATCGCGGTCCTCCAGGAGCGGGTGCGCGCGCGGCTGCCGGCGGATGCCTCGGGCAGCATCACCTACGGTGCCCGCGCCAATGCGGTGAAGGGCCGGGTCCCGGTCGGACGGCCGTCATGAGCAGGGATGAAAGGCTGCGGGCCCTCTTTGCCCAGGCGCGGGTCGATGACGCGCTTCGCGCCCGAGGCGGCGGTCACGGCCCGCACCCTTCCCTCTGAAAGCGCCTCGACACGCGTTCCGCGCCGGGTAGGTTTCGCCCTCGTGGGACCTACGACGCACGCGGTGGACGGCCCGATGGGGATGTGGCGCCTGAACTTGGGTGGGCTGCCCGGCTGGCCCGCGGCCCCGCGGAGGGCGCCTCCTTGAAGGCCCTCGCCGCGATCATGGCGGGCGCCCTGATGGCGCTCGCGCCGGGATGCGGCTCGGTGCCCGCCGCGGACGTGAACGGGCACATCCTCGTCGTCGACACCGGGGGCGCTCCTCTCAAGGGCGCGGTCATCTTCCCCGACTACGAGTACTCCTCGTCGCAGCGGCAATACTCCAAGGAGGACGTGCAGGCCTTCTCGACCAACGCGCAGGGCATGGTCGACATGAGCCTGGACGACTTCCTCTGGGACAGGGACGGGTGCTATCACTTCCGGGTGCAGAGGGCCGGCTATGAGACCAGCACCATGAGCGTCTCGAGGGACCTGCTTCCGCCGCTGCTCAGGGTGACCATGGCCCCCGTTTCCAGCCCCGGCGCCAAGCCGGCCCCGGGGAAGTAGGCGTGAAGGGTGCGCGACACCACGGACCCACGATGGCCGGATACTCAGGGACGCCCCTCTGGAAGAAGCTCGGGTACGCCGACGGGACCCGGGCCCTCGCCCTGGGCGCGCCGCCCGGCTACCGGGACCTCCTCGTCCTTCCCGAGGGAACGAGGGTCGCCTGGCTGCGGCGCCTCGAGCCCGGCGTGGGGTTCGTGCACCTCTTCGCGGCCCGGGCGCCGGCTCTCCGCTCCGAACTGGAAAGGCTCCGGCGCAAGGTCGCCCCTGACGGCGTCGTGTGGGTGTCGTGGCCCAAGAAGGCCTCCGGCGTCGAGACGGACATCACGGAGGACACCATCCGCGCGGTCGCGCTCCCCATGGGATTCGTCGACGTGAAGGTGTGCGCCGTGGACGAGGTCTGGTCCGGGCTGAAGCTCATGGTCCGCAGGAGCGAGCGATGACCGTTCCCGAGCGCGACGACTACTTCGTCAGCACGTCCCCCGACCTTGTCGACCTCGACTTCGTCTGCGCGGCCCTGGCGGGCTCCTACTGGGCCAAGGACAGGCCCCGGGCCGTGATCGAGAAATCCCTGGAGGCCTCCGTTTGCTTCGGCGTCTACGAGAGGCCGGGCGGCAGGCAGGTCGGCCTGGCCCGGGTCGTCACGGACGGCGCCACGTTCTCCTGGCTCTGCGACGTCGTCATCGACGAGGGCCACCGCGGCCGGGGCCTCGGCAAGTTCCTGATCTCCGCGGTCGTGGGTAGTCCCCTCCTGGGCGGCACGACGTTTTTGCTCGGAACGCGGGATGCCCACGGGCTATATGAGAAGTTTGGCTTTACCCGCCACGAGCTGATGAGGCGACCCTCACACGGAAAGCATGACCCTTCACCCGACACCACGCCCCCAGGCGGCTGCGTCCCCGGCCGGCGCTGACTCCGCGAAGGGGGCCTCATGGTGACCGTGCTGCTGTCGGTGGTGCCGCTCCTGTGCATCCTCGCGGCCTTCGTCTACGCCGCGGTCACCGGGGCCGCGCTCTTCCGCTCGCGCGGCCTGGTCTCCTCGCTCGGCGTCGCCTCCACGCTGGCGGGCCTCACCGTCGGGCGGCTCCTGGACCGCTTCCTCACGCTCCCGCGGGAGCTGGACGACTGGGTCAACTACCGCGGGCCGGTCGACGTCCAGGTGAGCACGAAGGGAGAGCGGTTCCTCGCCGTCCTCTCGGTCGAGGTCGCCCTGCTCTTCCTCTTCGCGGCGGCGATCAGCTTCCTCGCAATCACGCTCATCAGGAGGGACGCCGGCAGGGGCAGGGGCGCCGCCTCCGACCCGTTTGCCCTGCTCGCGGCGCTGTTCGCCTGCGCCATCTGCATCACCGCGCGGGGCAAGCTCTCGATCTGCCTGGCCTACCTGCTGGCGCGGGCCCACCTCCTGTGAGCCCCCGCCCGTCACCATGGCGACCACGACCCTGAGGGCCTCGTCCGTGGACATCGCCGCGCTGGTCGGCCTCATGCGGGAGTTCTACGCCGAGGGCGGCTACGCCCTGGACGACGACTGGGCGGCCTCGAGCTTCTCGGCGCTCCTCGGCGACCCGTCCCGCGGCATGGCCTGGATCGTCAAGGTGGACGGCGAACCGGCGGGACACGCGGTCCTCACGCTTCGCCACAGCATGGAGTTCGGGGGCCCTGACGCCTTCGTGGACGACCTCTACGTGCGGCCGGGGTTCAGGCGCCGCGGACTCGGCCGGGCGCTGCTGGCGGCGCTCTTCGACGAGTGCGCGCGCCGCGGGGTCCTCGCGGTCCACGTCGAGACGGGGGCGGACAACGCGGCGGCCCGCGCGCTCTACGAAGGCTTCGGGATGCGGGACCGCCGGCGCCTTCTCCTCACGACCACGCTGACGGAGCGCAGCGAGTCCCCCCTGGACAGGCCGACGGCGTGAGCCCGCCCCCATGAAGACCGACAACGCCCAGGGCACGTTCGAGGCCATCCTCCAGGGCCACACGCCGGAGATACGCGAGGTCGCCGTCGCGCTGCGACGGCTCGTGGCCCGCGTCTACCCGACGAGCATCGAGACCCCGAGGAAGGGGGAGGGCGTCACGACCTACGGCATCGGGCCGAGGAAGATGATCCACGCCTTCGCCTACATCATGCCCTGCACGGGCCACGTGAACCTGGGGTTCTACAACGGGACGAGGATATCCGACCCGAACGGCCTGCTCGAGGGCACGGGCAACGCCGCGAGGCACGTGAAGCTGACGTCCCTGCGGGATGTGTCCTCGCCGGGGATCAAGGCTCTGATCGAGGCCTCGATCCTCGAGAGGCGCATCAGCTGCGGCGAGACGTCAAAGTTCATGAAGCCCCCTTGAGGCGAGGACCTGGGTCGTCCACCTGCGGTGGGGGCCAGAGAGCGGGACGCTGCCGAGGTCCCCGAGCGGGACCCAGACGAGGCCCGGGCGCAGCCGCCCGGCGGGAAGCCGGGCCGCGTGGATCGACTCGACGATCCGGAACCGCGTGATCGAGCGGCTCCTCTTGGCGACAAGCTGCCCGAGGGCGGCGACGGCGGGATCAATGCCGGCCTGCCCGGCCGTGGGCAGCTCGTGGAGGCCGGCCAGGCTTCGCTCGCCCGGCGCGTTGCGGTGCAGGAGAAGGCAGCCCGTGCGCTCGCACCAGACCCGCACGACCGAGCGGCGCTCGGTCGGCTTGCTGTCCAATTTGGGGTAGGCCTCCGGGTCGCCGGCCTTCGCCGCCGCGCAGAAGTCCCGCACGGGGCAGCCGGGGCAGAGCGGGGCGCGGCGCGTGCAGACCGTGGCGCCGAGCTCCATCATCGCCTGGTTGTGGTCCCCCGGGGCCCGCGGGTTCAGGAGCCCCTGGGCGAGCGGCGCGAAGGCCCTCGACGCTGACGCGCTGTCCCTGTGGGCGGCGCCGTCCCTGGTGAGGCGGGAGAGGATCCGGACGACGTTGCCGTCCACGCAGGCGTTCGGCTCGCCGAAGGCGATGCTGGCGACGGCGGCCGCGGTGTAGGGGCCTATGCCCGGGAGCTCCCGCCAGTCGTCCGCGCGGGAGGGCAGCGCCCGCCCCGCGACCTCGCGGGCCAGTCGGTGCAGGTTGCGCGCCCGCGAGTAGTACCCGAGCCCCTCCCAGAGCCTCAGGACCTGCGCCTCCGGGGCCGCCGCGAGGGCCTCGAAGCCCGGCAGCGCCGCCATCCAGCGCCCGAAGTACGGCAGCACCGTCGCCACCTGGGTCTGCTGGAGCATGAACTCGCTGACGACGGTCGCGTAGGGGGACGGGGACTCCCGCCAGGGCAGCCTCCTTCGGGAAGCCCGGTACCAGGCGAGGAGTGCCGCCCGGAAGCCCGCGCGCCGGGCCAGCAGCGCGCCCGGGCCGGAAGTTTTGCGTGTCATTGGCGGCAATTTTGTGACTATGGGTCCCTCATGCCCAAGCGCGGCCAGGACGACGAGGAAAAACCCAAGAGGCTGAGCACCTACACGCTCAAGCTGGACGACGCCCAGATGGAGAAGCTGCGGGGGATCCTGAGCGGGCGCGGCTGGGAGGCGTTCGACGTCGCGTACGCCCGGTACGCCTTCAGGGGGCGCGACTGCAACGTCACGGCCTACGAGAGCGGCAAGCTGGTCGTGGCCGGAAAGGGCACCGAGGAGTTCGTGACCATGACCCTCGAGCCCGACATCACGATGGCGCCCAAGCTCGGCTACGACGAGGTCCACCATCCCGACTGGTTCGAGCTTCACGCGGGGCTCGACGAGAGCGGCAAGGGCGACCTCTTCGGGCCCGTGGTCGCGGCGACCGTGATCGCGGACAGGACGGCGATCGAGGGCTGGATCAAGGCGGGAGTGAAGGACTCCAAGAAGATCGCCGAGAGCCAGATCTTCGCCCTCGACAAGCTGATCCGCGGGACGCACGGCGTCGCGGTCGCGACGTGCCTGTGCGGGATGCCGAAGTACAACCTGATCATGTCGCGGCCCTACGCGAACCTGAACAAGCTCCTGGCGTGGCAGCACGCCACGGCGCTCTCGCAGGCGCTGAAGGTGAAGAGGGCGCCGCGGGGGCTCCTCGACCAGTTCACGAAGCAGCCGCTCGTGCAGCGCGAGCTGAAGAAGATGGGCGTCACGGACTTCGACCTGCAGATGAGGACGAAGGCCGAGGAGGACCCCGTCGTCGCCGCGGCCTCGGTCGTCGCCCGCGCCGAGTACGTCCGCCAGATCCAGGCGCTCTCGCGCCAGTTCGGGGGGCCGCTGCAGAAGGGGGCCGGGCCGCTCGTCAAGATCCAGGCGCACCAGATCATCGAGAAGTTCGGAGCGCGGGCGCTCGGCAACTTCGCGAAGCTGCACTTCCGGACGGCCTACGAGGTCGTCGCGGCCGCGGGCAAGCTGGACGAGCTTCCGCTGCCGGAGCCCAGGGCCAAGATGGAGTGGGGCGGGTAGGGGGCCCAAGCGGGGGAAGCCAGATGCCGAAGCGCCGCCAGCTCCGCAGCTTCGACCTGAAGAAGATCGAGGGATTCGAGAGCCTGATCGGCGTGGACGAGGTGGGCCGCGGCGCGCTCGCGGGCCCCGTCGTCGCCGGGGCGGTGCTCGTGACGCGAGCGTTCCTCGAGGGGCGCTGGGCCGCGACCAAGTCCGGCCGCGTGAACGACTCGAAGCAGCTCTCCGCGGCCGAGCGCGAGGCGCTCTGGGGCGATTTCGAGGCGCTGGTGGCCCAGGGGCAGATCCACGCCAACTACGGCTCGGCGAGCGTCGAGGAGATCGAGCTGCACAACATCCTCGGCGCGACCAAGCTCGCGATGCGGCGCGCCGTCGAGGGCATCTACCCGCCGGCGGCGTTCCGCCGGAGCGAGGAGCCCGACCTCTTCTCGTCGATCGAGGTGAGGGAGGCGTTCGTGCCCCTCGTCTCGTGCCGCGTGCTCGTGGACGGCCTGCCGCTGCGGGGCTTTCCCTACCCGCACCTCGCGATCGTGAGCGGCGACGCCCGCTCCCTCTGCATCGCGATGGGCTCCATCATCGCCAAGGTGGCCCGGGACCGGATGATGGCGGAGCTCGACGCGAGGCACCCGGGCTACGGGTTCGCGAGGCACAAGGGCTACGGGACCGACGAGCACCGGGAGGCGGTCGTCCGGCTCGGCAGGAGCCCGATCCACCGGGAGATGTTCCTGAGGAAGCTGCTCACCGGCCGGCCGGACCCGAACCAGATGGATTTCCTTCCCGGCCGTTGACCCCCGGGGGCGGCCGCGCCATCAAGGGGGCCGATGGGAGGCAAGAAACACACACCGCTCGACCGCGTGATGGGCCGGCTCGACACGCTGGACGCGGTCAACCTGGCGAACCTGGTCCAGCGGCTCGCGAGGGAGCGCACGCTCTACGAGCAGATCTTCAAGACGCTCCAGGAGGGCGTGCTCGTCATCTCGGCGGACGGCATCATCGAGTACGCGAACGAGGCCGCGCAGACACTGATCGGGCTCTCCGGCGACAGCCTCGCGGGCCAGACGCTCTGGCGCCTGGTGCCGGGGCTGCGGCCCACGATGGGCGGTGGCCCCGGCGCGGACACGCACGTCGCCGCGAGGGAGTTCGAGCTCACGTACCCGGAGCCGCGCACCGTGCGCCTCTACATGGTGCCCTTCCCGGACGGCGACAACGCCGGCGAGCCCCGCCACGCCGTGATCCTGGCCGACGTGACGCGCGAGAAGATGACGACCGCGCAGCGGATCGAGGACGAGAGGACCTCCTCCATCCACCTCCTCGCGGCGGGCGTCGCCCACGAGCTCGGCAACCCGCTCAATTCCCTGACGATCCACCTGCAGCTGGTCGCCCGGAAGCTGAAGAAGCTCGGGGGCTCCCCCGAGGCCGAGTCCATCGCAGACTCCGTCGCCGTGTGCCGGGAGGAGGTCGCGCGCCTGGACGGGATCATCACCCACTACCTGGAGGCCATCCGGCCCAGCCCCCCCGACCTTGCCGAGACGCACTTGCCGGACGTCCTCGCCGAGGTCCTCAGGTTCCAGAAGAAGGAGTTCGCGGACCGGGGCGTCGTGGTCGAGGTCGAGACGCCCGCGGACCTCCCCGCGGTGATGGCCGACCGCAACCAGCTCAAGCAGGTCTTCTTCAACATCACCAAGAACGCGATGGAGTCGATGGAGCCCGGGGGCAGGCTGCTGATAAAGTCCCGGGCCGACGACGACTCGGTCTACCTCCTCTTCGGCGACAGCGGCTCCGGCATCCGCCAGGAGGACCTGGCGAGGCTCTTCCAGCCGTACCACACGACGAAGCCCGGGGGCCACGGCCTCGGGCTCATGATCGTGCGGCGCATCATGCGCGTCCACGGCGGCCAGGTCGGCGTCGAGAGCCGGGAGGGGAAGGGCACGATCGTCACCCTCCAGTTCCCGCGCAAGGACAGGCGGGTGCGGATGCTCGGCGGAGGCTAGGGGCCCGCGTCCTTGCGGATGATCCTGACCGGGATCGTCCGGGTCTCCCTCGCGATGCCGTACTTGAGCGTCACCTTGAACGGGATCTCGTCCGAGCTCACGCCGAGGTCCGACACCATCGGCGTCGGCTCGCCGGTCTGGCCGGCCGCGAGCGTGAGCGTGTCGGGCTCGATCGCGAAGTTCCCCATGTCGGAGTCGAAGTCGACCATCGTCACAGTCATCGGCCCCTGGCTCCTGTTCGTGAGGATCAGGTGGAGGGTCACCGGGGGCAGCGGGCTGCCGAGCAGCGACTTGCTCCCGCCCTCGGCGTAGGCCTGGTAGGTGTAGTCGCCCTTCTTCTGGCCGGCCTTGTGCAGGCCCTGGCCGATACCGCGGCTGAGGGTCACCCGTGCCTCCACCTTGGCGTCGAAAAACGTGCCGGTCCCCTCCATGGCGACGGGCTTCTCGCCGGAGACGACCGCGTTCGTCATCTCGTCATTTTGAAGGTGGAAGCAGCCCGAGCCCGCGAGGGCCAGGGCAAATGCGGCCGCCGCGAGGGCCGGCGTTAAGCGCTTAAGGGGGTAGGTCTTATGAAGCATGTTGGGAGTCGGTGGACGGGACGGCGCGCGCGAGCAAACGGGGTGGACACGGGCTCATCTCGAAGGTTGCATGCGGGGTGCCCTTGCGCCAATTGAAAAAGCGCATCTTTCCCGCCGGGCAAGCGTCTGGTCGGCCTTAGGGCAATGAAACACGCATGGATGAAAGTTCTACGACCACGCTGGGCGACCGGGTTCGCCGGGCGCAGCGCGGCGACGAGGCTGCCATGCGCGAGCTCATCGTCGGGTACCAGCGGCGCGTCGCCGGCTTCGCCTACGCCATCACCGGCAGGAGCGACTCCGTCGAGGACCTCGCCCAGATGGTCTTTGTCAAGATGGCCCGCTCCATCGACCGGCTCAAGGCCCCGGAGCAGTTCGAGTCCTGGCTCTTCCGGCTCGCGCGCAACACCTGCATCGACCACCTTCGGCGCCAGAAGCTGCGGCGGATCTTCACGCCCTTCGCCCCGGAGCACGAGAACGTGCCCGAGCCCGCGGGCGCGGTGGACTCCGAGGAGCTCGACGCCCTGCGCCACGCCCTCGCCCAGCTCCGGCCCAAGGACCGCGCGCTCCTCGCGCTGGTCCAGGAGGGCCGCAGCCACGCCGAGATCGCGGCCACCTTCCGCACCAGCGTCGCGGCCGTGAAGGCCCGGCTGCACCGGGCGCGCGAACAATTGAGACTACACTACCACAGCGATGAAACCTGAACACGAGGCATGGACCAGGCTGCGCGAGCACGCGGCCTCGCAACTTTCAACCGGGTTCCCCGACCGCGTCCTGCGCGCCGCGAGGGCGAAGGCGTCGCCCCTCTTCGTGGCGCACTTCGCCATGTGCGCCGCGACGGCCGCGCTCTGCCTCGCCGCGGTGGCGATCTACCGCTCGGGCTTCTCCGTCGACGAGGCCGCCACGAACCAGGCGGGATGGAGCGAGGTTGCCGCGCAGGCGAGCGACCTCGAACAGGGACAATGAGGGACCGCGTCCTCGCGGTGCTCGCGACCCTTGCCGTCTTTGCGGCCGGCTTCGGGGCGGGCCTCTGGGCGGAGCGCCACCGCCCGCTTCCGGCCCCGCCGGGAGCGTTCATGGGCGAGTTCGGAGCCAAGCCCGGACTGTCCCCCCGCGCGGCGCCCCCGGTGAACCGCGCCCAGCTGCTGGAGCAGATCGAGAAGCTTCGCCCCGAGATGGAGTCCTTCCGCACCCGGGTCATGGAGATCTACGCCCAGTTCGACCGCGACATCGACCCCATCCTGACGGCGGAGCAGAGGGACACCTATGGGAAGGTGTTCAAGGCGCACCGCGGCTTCGGGCCGCCGCCGGAGATCGTGAGCGACGACAAGCCGCTCTCCGACGACCAGATCGGCCAGCTCATGCAGCGGCCCTTCAGGACGCTGGCCTACTTCGTCGTGATCCCGATGACGCTTGAGCGGATGACGAAGGAGCTGAAGCTCGACGAGGCGCAGCGCGACAAGGTGAAGGATTTCCTGCGGGTGCGCCGGGAGAAGTTCATCGAGCTCGTGGACAGCGTCCCCCCGCCGAGCCTGACCCTGAGCCGGCTTGCGCCCCTGGCGCAGCGCCTCGGGCCGCCCGCGAAGCCCTAGGCGGCGCCCGCCCCTGGGGGCGGCTGCCCTGCGGCCCGGGCTTGACCGCCCCCGCGCGTCCCTTGGAATGGCGCCATGGCCCCCAGCGTCCTCATCGTCGACGACGAGAAGCACACCCGCGAGGGCCTGAAGCAGGCGCTGTCCGAGAACTACGACGTCAGCCTGGCGGCGAGCGCGGACGAGGCGTTCAACCTGATGGACGCCCAGCCCTTCGACGCGATCCTCACGGACCTGCGGATGCCGGGCAAGTCGGGGCTCAAGGTGATCGACCGCGCGCTGGCGCTGCCGGGCAAGCCCGCGGTCCTCATGATGACGGCCTATGGGAACATCGACACGGCGGTCGAGGCGATGAAGCGGGGCGCGGTCGACTTCCTGACGAAGCCGGTCAACATCGAGCGCCTGGACGTGCTGATCCGCCGCGCGCTCAAGTCGAAGAGCCTCGAGGTCGAGGTCCAGCAGCTCCACGAGCGCCTGGACGAGAAGTTCGACCTGAAGGGGATCATCGGGGAGTCTCCGCTCCTCAAGGATGTGATCGAGCGCGTGAAGAAGGTGGCCCAGTCCAAGGCGACGATCCTCATCGAGGGGGAGTCCGGCACCGGCAAGGAGCTGATCGCTCAGGCGATCCACCAGTCGAGCCCGAGGGCCCGGGGGCCCTTCATCGCCGTGCACTGCGCCGCGCTTTCCGAGAGCCTGCTCGAGAGCGAGCTCTTTGGCCACGAGAAGGGCTCCTTCACAGGCGCCACCGAGCGTCGGATCGGGCGCTTCGAGTCCGCCGACGGCGGGACCCTCTTCCTCGACGAGATCGGCGAGATCTCGGGCTCCATCCAGGTGAAGCTGCTGCGCTTCCTGGAGACCAAGGCGATCGACCGCGTCGGCGGCTCGAAGACGATCGAGCTCGACGTGCGCCTCGTGACGGCGACCAACCGGAACCTGGAGCAGCTGGTGCGCGACGGGAAGTTCCGCGAGGACCTCTACTTCCGCCTCGACGTCGTCCGCTTTGTCATGCCGCCGCTGCGCCAGAGGGCGGGGGACATCCCCGCGCTGATCGCGCACTTCATCAGGATCTTCTCCGATGAGAACGGCGTGCCGCCGCTCGAGGTCGAGCCGGGCGCGATGAAGACGCTCCAGGCCTACGCGTGGCCGGGGAACATCCGCGAGCTGAGGAATTTCTGCGAGAATGCCGTCGTGCTCCACAAGGGCGGCAAGCTCTCGGAGTACGACCTCGACCCCCGGTTCCGCGGCTCGCCGTCCTCCGCCCCGTCCGCTCCCGGGTCCGCCGAGGCCGGCTCGGCGCCGACGCTCTCCGTCGAGCAGAACGAGAAGCGGATCCTGCGGGAGGCGCTCATCAAGTCCCGCGGCAACAGGACCAAGGCGGCGGAGCTCATGGGCATCAGCCGGCGCACGCTCCACCGCAAGCTGGCCCAGTGGCCCGAGCTCGACGTCCAAGATAGATGACCGGCCGCCCGCGCACGACGCAGGAGCTGATCCACTGGCTCGAGATGGGCGGCGGCGCCCGGTGGGTGCTCGTGAGCGCCCTCCTCACGTGCGCCGTCGCGCTCACGGTCGTCGTGTCCTGGAGGCAGTTCCACGGCGCCGCCAGCGAGGCGACGCTCGTGCAGGCCGACATGGCCCGCCAGATCGCGACGGGCCAGGGCTTCACGACGCGCGTCAACTACCCGCAGGCGGCGGCCTTCCTGCGCACGCGCGGGATCCGGTTCGACCCGGCGGTGCCCTATCCGGAGGTCTACCAGGCGCCCCTGTACCCCATGGTGGTCGCCGGGGCCCTCAAGCTACTGCCGCCGTCCCTGCGCGCGTCCCTCTTCGGGCAGGCCCCGGCCCCCCCCTATGGCTACGGGGCCGACTACCTCCTCCTGGTCGTCAACCTGCTCCTCTTCTGGCTCGCGATCGGGCTCGCGTTCGACCTGGCCCGCAGGCTCTTCGGCGCGCCCGCGGGCTGGCTCGCCGCGCTGGCGCTCCTCGTCTCCGTGCCGGTCTGGCAGCAGGTGGTGGCGGTCAACGGGACGGCGCTCATGATGGTGCTGGCCCTTGGCGCCTTCCACGCCTGGTGGCGCGCGGAGTCCGCCAGCGACCTGCGCGGCGCCGCGGGGCCCCTCTGCGCGCTCGGCGCCCTGTGCGGCGCCCTCTTCCTGGCGGAGTACTCCGCGGGCATGCTCGTCCTGGTCGCCGCGGTGGGCGTCTGGCGCCGCTACCCCCGCCCGGCCCGGTGGCGCGCCCTCGGGCCCCTCCTCGGGGCCTTCGCTCTCGTCGCGGCGCCGTGGGTCGTTCGAAACATGGAGGTGACCGGCCTGCCGGTCGGCCTGGCCGTCCAGAACATCGCGCTCAAGTACGGGGACACCACGGCCGAGCCCGCGACCGTGCGGGCGACGCTCTCGGCGGCCCTGCCCCCGATCGAGCTGAACAAGCTCGCCAACAAGGTCCTGAGCGCGCTCCAGGACACCGTGAAGTCGCGGGTCTGGTCGGGTGGGGCGATGTGGTTCGTGGCGTTCTTCGCGGCGGGCTGGCTTTACGTCTTCAAGTCCGAGCCCGTGAACCGGCTGCGCTGGCTCTTCTCCATCTCGCTCCTGGCGCTCGTGGCGTCCCAGGCGGCCTTCAACTCGGGCGAGAGCGAGCGCCAGGCGGTCGTCTGGCTCTCGCCGCTCATCATCGTCTTCGGGGCGGGCTTCTTCTTTGTCCTCCTTTCCAGCAACCCCCTCCTCGGCGCGTGGCCGAGGCTCTGCGCGGGGGCCCTCCTCGCGCTCCAGGCCATGCCGCTGGCCCACGACGCCCTCGATCCGCACTGGCTGCATTTCCAGTACCCCCCCTATTTCCCCCAGCTCCTGCAGGGGATGCGCCGCCAGCTCGATCTCTCCGACGCCGGCGGGCGCTACGGCCTCATGGCCGACGTCCCGGCGGGCCTGGCCTGGTACGGCCAGACGAGGGTCTGGGCGCAGCCGGCGACCCTGCGCGACTTCTATGCCGTCCAGGTGGAGCAGCCGACGGGGGAGCTCCTCCTGACGCCGAGGACCCTCGACCGGCCCTTCTTCTCGGACCTGAACGCGAAGGCGAAGGTGCCTTCGTTCCTCACGGCGTCGATCCCGGTCATCGGCGACTGGGGGGAGGTCTACGGGGGCATCCTGACCGGCAACTTCCCCAGGGAATTCCCGCTCAACGCCCCCCGGAAGGTGACCGAGGACCTCTACGTCCTGTTCAATTCCTCCCTTCCGCGGGCGCGCTAGCGACGGGTCAAGTATCACCCAAGGAATTGCTCTTGCCAGTGGTTAGCAAACTGGCAGCTTGGCCGTTGTATTTCCGGCAGACAACAATGAGACTTTCACGGGTCATACTCACTGGGTTGGCGCTGTGCTTGGGCACGGTGGCGCGGGCCGTTTATGCGCCGATCCCGGAGCAGGACCAGGGAAAGGCCCTCACGCTCTCCGTCGAGACGGGCATCAGCTACAACAGCAACATCTTCGGCGCGCCGTCGGACCCCGTCTCGAGCTACATCTACGAGCTGTCCCCGAAGCTCGCCTACAACGCCTCCGTCTTCGAGGACACCTTCGTTTCGGCGGACTTCCACCCTACGCTCGACTATTTCGACAACCGGCCGGGCACGAAGACGGTCTACAGCCAGGCCATTGACGGCCGGGTGGCCCACTCGTTCTCCCAGACCTCGGTCCTGGACCTGAGCGACTCCTATTCCTACAACCAGAACCCGGAGGCGCTCCTGAACGGCGTCCCCGTGAACTCCAACCAGACCCTCCAGAGCGACGAGTTCGACGGCCACTTCTCGTTCGCCCCCACGGAGAAGCTCGGGCTAGTGGTCAAGGTGCGCAGCGTCTACTTCGACTACACGGATGCGACCCTCGGGGGCGAGCTGAACCGCTTCGAGAACCTCTACGGGGTCGAGTCCGACCTGACGCTCCTGCCGAACCTGAAGCTGGCGGGGGAGTACCGCCACCAGGACGTCCTCTACGACACGGACGCCGGGACGAAGGACAAGCACTCGGACTTCCTGATGGCGGGCTTTGACTACAACGTCGGCCCGAAGCTCACGGCGAGCGTGCGCGTCGGCGCCGAGTACCGCCAGCGCTCCGGCCTCTCCAGCGAGACGACCCCCTACGTGGAGATCTCCGGCAAGTACGACTACGCCAAGGGGTCCTTCATCAGCGCCGGCTACACCTACAGCCTCGAGGAGACCTCGAACCCGCTCCTCTTCTCGGACGAGAAGACGAACAAGTTGTTCGTGAACATCCAGCACGAGGTCAGCGCGCTCGTCGTCGCGTCGGCGTCCGTGGACTACGAGCCCGCGAGCCTCCAGGGGATACCCCCGCAGGCGAACATCACCGAGGACTCGACCCACACCGGCGTGGCGCTCACCTATCTGCCCACCAAGAACTGGACGATCACGGCCTCCTACGACTACGACCTGGTCACCTCGGGCATAGCGAGCCGCGGTATGAACAGGTCCCGCGTCGGCATCAGCGCGACCGTGGTGTTCTAGGGCACCCGCGCCCCGCCCCGCCCGACGGGGAGACTCCACACCGCAAACATGGCCTCGTCCTCAGGATCCAAGGACAGCGCGTCCCTCGCCGACCTCCTCAGGGTCCTGCGGATGCGCCTGCCCCTCATCGCGCTCATCGTCGGGCTGGTGTTCCTGACCACCATGGTGGTCACGGTCTTCCTTCCGAGGTGGTACCTCTCGACCACCAAGGTGCGGGTCGAGAAGCCCGAGAGCGACGTGAAGCTCTTCCAGGTGCAGGGGAGCAGCGCCTACGACCCCTACTTCCTGCAGGACCAGTTCAAGATCATGCAGAACGAGAAGATCATCTACCCGGTGATCGACAAGCTGGGCCTGAACACCCGCCTCGCAGCCTCCGTGGGCGCCGCGGGCACGACCCTCTCCTCGGACCTCACGTTCAAGTACATCATCAACAAGATGCTCAGGGTGGAGTCGCAGAGGAGCTCGTCCCTCATCGACATCAACGTGTACGCGCAGGACCCCTCCCTGGCCGCGGACATCGCCAACGAGATCGCGCGGGTCTACTCCAACGACCGCATCGCCCAGGCGACCTCGCAGCAGACCGAGGGCATGGCCCAGCTTCGCAAGGAGCTGGCCCAGCAGGAGGAGGTCGTGAGGCTGCAGCGCGACACCGTCGAGAAGCTGCGCAAGGACCTGAACATCTCCGGGGTCGACCTGAACGTGAAGTACTCCGACATGGAGATCGAGACGCTGCGCCAGATGCAGAACTCCCTCATCGCGCTGCGGGTCGACGCCATCGGCCGCAAGACCCGCTGGGAGCGCTTCCGGAGCATCCCGATCGAGGAGCGCATGGGGCTCGTCAACTCGGAGCTCATCCCGGACCAGAACATCCAGAACCTCCTGCAGGCCTACCTGATCGCCGACCAGAAGGTGACGCAGCTGAAGGCGCGCCTCGGCGAGGCGCACCCCGACCTGATCTCCGCCATCGAGAACCGCGCCAAGATAAAGGAGCAGCTCGAGGCGCTGCTGCGGGGCTACGAGAGCGGCCTTGAGAGCGCCTACAAGGAGGCCGAGGCGCGGGTCGACGAGCTCGAGAGCCAGCTCGCGAAGGCCAAGGTCGAGCAGATCCTCTCGGCCCGCGACCGCATGCGGCCCTTCGAGGAGGCCGCCCAGAGGCTGGACGACGAGACGCGCCTGTACACGACGCTCCGCCTCACGCTGCGCCAGCGCGAGATAGACTTCCAGGTGCCGAAGCGCACGATCGAGATCCTCAACACGGCCGAGCCCGCGCGCCGCCCGAGCCGGCCGAGCTTCCTGCTGAACAGCATCGCCTCCGTCATCTTCGGGCTCGTCCTCGGGGTGGGGGTCGCGCTGGCGCTCGAGTACTTTGACACGAGCCTTCGCGACGTGGCCGACATCGAGGAGAGGCTCAAGGTCCCGGTCCTCGGCGTGATCCCGCACAACCGCGACCCGATGGGCCCCGGCCGCGACGACCCCGCGGAGGCGGAGCCCTACCGGGTGCTCCACACGAACCTCAACCTGGCGGTGAAGCCGGGCTCCTGCGCCGTCCTCGTCATCTTCTCCGCGGGCCCGGCCGAGGGGAAGAGCACCACCCTCTGCAGGCTTGCCACCATGATGGGCGCCTACGGCGAGCGGATACTCCTGATCGACGGCGACCTGCGGCGGCCGGCGCAGCACCGCCTCGCGAACCTGCCGCGCTCGCCGGGCCTGAGCGACGTGCTTGCGGGCAAGTGCGACGCCGATGCCGCGATCCGCAGGGCCGTCGCCCCGGGCCTCGACCTCATGACGAGCGGCGGCATGCCGGGTTTCACGCTCAGCCTTCTGTACGCGAACCGGCTGAGGGATCTCCTCACGTCGCTTCGCCCCCGCTACGACAGGATACTGCTGGATTCGCCGCCGATCATCGGGGTCAGCGACTCGAGCCTCCTGGCGGGCGTCGCCGACGGGGCGATCCTCCTCATCCAGCACCGGCGCAATCCCGCGAGCATGGTCGTCCGGGCCCAGCAGACGATCGTGGCGCTCAAGACCCCGATCCTCGGGGCGGTCCTGACCCAGGTGCCCAAGGGGACGGGAGAGGACTACGGATACTACACCCAGGCCTACACGTATTACTCGGAGGAGTCGGACAAGCCCGGGAAGGGCCACGGCGGCGAAAAGGCCGGCCCCAAGGGCGACAGCCTGAAACTCAATTGATGTTGACGGGGGGGAGGTGGGGCAATCTGATGCACCCCCTGATTTGCGGGCGTAGCTCAGTTGGTAGAGCACCACCTTGCCAAGGTGGACGTCGAGAGTTCGAGTCTCTTCGCCCGCTCCATTTAACGGAAGACCCCAGGTGGCGACACCCGGGGTCTTCCTGTGTCTGAGTGCGAAAAATGGATGGAGATACGAGAGATCCGCGTCTGGCGGATCCAAGACCAGCTGCGGCTAGAGGAGGCTGCTTGCGACCCAACGATGTATGCGAATCCGTGTGCATGCTGCACATCCGAGCCTAAGCGGTTGCAGCATGCCTTTGGGATGGAGGCCCCGCGCCCCACATCTGCCTCCCGGCTCCTCAAGCACCGGTAGGTTAAGGACCCATAGCGAAAGAACAGCCCTTGGCGTATCGTAGCGGCCAAAGTGATGGCGATCCCCTTGCCATCAAAAACAAAGATACATTATGCACCTCCTACTCACACCTGTTCTCGCCAGTGCCATCTACATTGGCGGCGGCTTGGGCCTCGTTCTCCTCATCGTCGTCATTGTTCTGATCCTGAAGTAACCGTGACCGGCTTTGCGCCGGTCACCCCCGACGAGCAAACTCAGTTCGCGGGGAGCTCGGCTTTGAGTCCGATCCCCATCTGCTCCCGGCCCCTGTTCTGGGGCCCGGGGCTCCATCGCGGAGGGCGGGCGCGCTCAAAACCCTGTTTCGTCGATCGGTCAACCTTCGACAAGGCATTTGCCTGGAAACGGCCTCTTTGCGCGCACGCTATTCCGTTTCCATCATATTTTCGTGCGAGATGGCGCCGCACAGAAGTAGACGACGAGGCACGTCAACAGGAATACGCCCATCCAAATGGTTCCGAGGAAGGGACCTCCAAAGTAATAGCTGGCTACGGCCGCGAACGGGAAGATCACAAGCGAAAGGAGGCCAGAATACATCGCGGCAGGATAGCACGCACCTACACTCGCACCTATGGGGTCTTAGCCCCCTCCCGAGGAGTGGTCTCGGTGAAGTGTCACGGAACCGCGATGCTCGGCAGGCAGCAGATGAAAATCCCCGCCGCGCTTCGGGCGCCCAGCCGGGGCTGTTGACCGCCCTTCCTTGCAGGTGTCGATTTTCGCCCGACAGGGGCAGAAGGTGACCACCCCATGGTCCGTGAGGCGAGGAATCGGTACACTCGGGATATGAAGAACCGCCCCAGACGAATCAGAATCAGCTCCCCGGGATCCTCGCGGGCCCAGAAAATCAATGGGCTGAAAAAATGCATCGCCGAACTGAAGGCGCTCGCCGTCGAAGCCACGTCAATCCTCAGGGACCTCATGGCCAATCGCTCCCGGGCTGTTGCGCGCGATCTTTGCACGCGTTTCCACCTTATTCAGGAGTATTTTTCCATACGCTATAGGGAAGCTCAGGCCTTAGCTCTATCGGTTATCGGCTCGCTCAAGACGACCCGGGCGGCATCCTGAGATATCCGCCGCCCTGGCTTGAGGCGACATTCCAGGTATGGACCCGGATACGGACTCTTCTTCCGATGCGCTGTCGGTTCTCCAGTTGCGCATCGCCAAGCGCGCTGACGAACTGGTCCTCGGTGGCACTCTCATCACGCCGTTGAACCTGCACTGCTGGTACCAGGCCGAGTTCGAAATCTTGCTGGGCGACAAAGTCCCGGATGACCGGCAGGTTGATTGATTTCTTAGCTCTCGGGGTGCGTCTGGCTCCCGCGTCGACCGCAGAAGGTCCTGAGGCGCTCATCAAGGCGTCGGAGGACCGGCAATTCAGGAGTTCAAGCAAGAGAGCGTGTTTTTCGCTTCTTCCCAACAGTGGGCAATGGCGCCTCATCCAACTTGGCTGACCGCGTCTGGAAAATCTCGGAGAGTTTTTCGGCGATTCCCTCGGGCGAAAGCACGAAATCAACGCATCCGCTCGCGATCGCGCTCTCAGGCATGTCCGGTTGCACGGCCGTGTCTGCTTTTTGCGCGATGACAATGCCTCCTGCCTGCTTTATGCCCCGCAGCGCGGCCGACCCGTCGCCGTCGTAGCCGGAGACGATCACGGCCACGATCTTGCCGCTCCAATGCTCGGTCAGCGACTTCAGAAACACCGTTATGACGTCGGGCCAGCCCCGTGGCTTCGAAATCGGCTTGAGTCGAAATGTGCCGTTGAGCACATGCAGGTCCCGCTGCTCCGGTATGATGAACACATGGTTGGGCCGAATTGACAGCCGATCCGTTATCAATTCCACGGGCATCGAGGTGTAACGGGGCAGGATCTCGTGAAGCCTCGTGGCCACCGTTCTCAGGTGATTGACGATGACGACCGCGCTGCCGAGGTCCGCCGGAAGGTGGCTCAGCAGCCGGACATAGGCGTCCAGGCCGCCGGCCGAGCCGCCGACACAAACGACAGGAAAATCATTGTGAGCCATCGCGGGTCTCATCGGAACCCCAAATGTGTCGACCTGGGCGCCACCTTACGTTGCCGGGCCATCAATGCGATCAGCTCTTTTCCGAGCGGAACCCGCCCATCAGGTAGATTACCAGGCAGACCAGGAGGATCAGGCCCACGCCCCCGCCGCCGACGGCCGGACCCCCGAGATAGAAGCCGCCACCGCCGAACAGGAGAAGGAGAACCACGAGCAGAAGCATTAGATTCATGCCCGAGCGTAGCAGTCTGCCCCGGTTGCCGCCATGGGGTCTTCGCCCGCCAAGGCCTATTCGCCCGCTCCAAATCAACGAGGCGTCCGGGACTGACGTCACGCGCCTTTTTGTGCCTGGCAAATCTGGCTCCCATTGCCTGCGACTCGCTTGGTCCACAGCGGCGATCCCGGATGGGGCCGGCCGGCGAGCCTGGGGGAGGGAATCGGTTCGACTTGATGAACCACTCAGTTACTCTTTGGGCTTGGCCGATAGACAAGCAATCTCACGGCCTCCTTCCCCAATGTCTCGCGAAATCCAGACTGTTGCATTTATGGCCATGCGGTTTCGCGGCGCTTTCGTGGGACGGGGGCTTGCGACCATGCTGGCGGTGGCGGTCTGCCTCGGAGGCGTGCGCCAGTCGGCGGCCGGGGACACCCCCGCGCCCGCGAGCACGTGGCGGGCGGACCCGTCCGTCACGCGGCCGTGCGACAGGCTTCCGCGCAAGGTCCTGGTCGGGACGGAGATCTCCGGCTACGACGTCATCCTGACCTTTCCGCTCGAGATGCGGTTCCAGCGCATGGACGAGCTCGTCGATGCGATGGCGGCCCAGGCCGCGCTAAACTACCCCGGGAAGCGGTTGGATCTGGCCGTGCTGACGGAATACTTCCTGACCCGGACGGGGGACACGGCGGAGCAGCGGGCCGTGAGCCTCGAGGAGGTGAGGCCGCGGATGGCCGCCTGCGCGAAGAAGCACGGGTGCTACCTGATCGTGCCCCTTGTCATGAGGGAGGAGGGCACGCCCGCGCGGTACAGCAACGTGGCCGTGCTCATGGACCGCGAGGGCAGGGTGGCCGGAATGTACAGGAAGGTGCACGTAGCCGGCGACCTCAAGGGCGTCCTGCTCGAGGACGGACTTACGCCCGGGAGCGACTACCCCGTGTTCGACTGCGATTTCGGGCGCGTGGGGATCCAGATCTGCTACGACATCTTCTATGCCGAGGGCTGGGACGCGCTGGCCAAGCAGGGCGCCGAGATCGTCGCGCTGGCCTCGGAGACCCCGGAGACCGTCCGCCCGTCCGCGTACGCGCAGCAGCACCGCTACTACATCGTCAGCGCGACCCCTAGGGACCACGCCGCGGTCTTCAACCCGCTCGGGATGATCGAGGACCAGGCCACACAGGCGGGCGTCATGGTGCACCAGATAGACCTGTCCTTCCAGATCGAGAAATGGGAGGCGGGGCTCGACGGGGGCAGGGGCGTGGCGCGCAGGTTCGGGGACAAGGTGGGATACTACTATTACGGGGACCAGGACCATGGGATCTTCTGGTCCAACGACCCAACCACCACCATCGGGCAGATGATGGGAAGCCTCGGGTTTCCCAACGTCGACGACGAGACGCAGTACATGCGCGGGCTCCAGGACAGGCTCCGGGGCGGGCCGCCCAAGCTGCCCTGAGGGCTTCGGGATCCCGGCGGTGCGAGGCGCCGGGGCTATTTCGCCGCAACGACGCCGAGCGACTCGATCTCGCCGATCTCGACGTGCCCCTCGGAAAGCGGCCTGTGCCGCAGGCCGTGGCTGTCCTGACCCAGGTATTGCGCGGCACCGCTCAGCATCACGGGCAGGACCATCGCGTAGCTTGCGCCGCCCTCCCGGACGCTGAGGCGCGTCGTCCAGAGCAGCTTGTGCTTCCTCTGCTTCCACAGCGTCTGGAAGTCGTAGGCCTGGAGCACCACGAAGTCGCGGTTGTCCTCGACCTCCCTGACCAGGTCGTCCCTCCGGTTCCTGAGGGCGAACCCGCAGGCGGCGACCGGACCCAGGTCGTAGCCGAGCAGCGAGGCGTTCCACGAGTCGGCCTGCAAGCGCAGCTTGTTCTCGGCCGCGACGAGGGCCATGGCCCCCGTCATCTGGTCCTCGCCGACCCCCTTCACCGTCGAGTCGATGCTCGTGTTCAGCTGCGTGGCGTCGCAGCTGCAGTGCGCCGTGAAGGCGCTGGGCGGGGTCGCGGGCGGCTTCATGGCCGAGCCCTCGCCCGCCTGGAGCTTCTGGTACCCGTTTGAGTCGGAGGCGCCCGAGGTCCCGCGGGTCGTTCCCCAGTAGACCATGATCAGCAGCTCGGTC
>CAZDZL010000040.1:25602-36281 GCA_964509885.1 uncultured Opitutaceae bacterium
AGAAAATCGCCGCGCACGACGCCGCGAGGAGCAGCGGCGTCCTGGGCGGCGAGTGCGGTTTCATGGAGTTTACGTCGGCAATTTCTGTCATCGGTCGCCCGCGCCGGCACTCTCCGCCCATTTCGCGGATCTTTCCAGTCAAGAATGCCCCCGCGCCGGGCCCCTCCCGGCGGGCACCCGATGACCCGGCCAAGCAGGGAGTGCTCCCTCTCGCGAATCCATGGCGGCAAAAATTGATTCTTGGCGGCCGAAGTCGGCGCGCCGGGCGGCCGGCTGCGGGATGGTGCATTCGACCGGGGCTCGGCATGGCTAAGTAACTAAGGGGTTGGCATAAAGGAAGATGCATTCGGAAATCCCCGGCGGGTCCGTCCATTTGAGGTCACTGGAGCCCCCTTGGGGACGGGGATTCACCTGGCTTTGCCGGAGCCGCTCTTGCCATTCATTTTCTAATTGCTCGATGCGCACGGGATTACGCTAGATACTTGCAGCGAATGAACATCGACAGCGCACATCCCGGCCTGGGATTGAAGAATCGCAGGATCCTCATTGTCGCCGATGATCATGCCAAGGTGCTCAAGCTTGGGGAAATCCTTGCGCCGGAGGGCTACACGGTAGCCAGCGTCGGCTCGGGCGAGGCCGCGCTCGGCTATTACCGGCAGTTCGAGCCGGACCTCGTGCTCCTCGACGTGGGGCTGCCCGGCGCGAACGTGTTCGACGTTTGCCGCGCGCTCAAGAACCCCTACAGCGGGGCGCCGGCCACGGTCGTCTTCATCACGTCGAAGAGCGACCCGGAGGAGGTGGTCGCGGGGCTCGCCGCCGGCGGCGTCGACTACCTTCCGATGCCGTTCAGGGAGAAGGAGGTCGTCGCGCGGATCCGCGTCCACCTGAGGAACCGGCTTCGCTTGGTGCAGATGTACAAGGACGACAGGGCCAAGGACAGGCTCCTCAGCGTGACGGCGCACGACCTGCGCAACCCGGCCACGTCGATCCGGGCGCTGGTCCACGCGCTGCGGGGCGGCAGGCCCGGGCCCCTTACGCCCGAGCAGCTCGACATGTTGGGCACGATCCACGAGGCCAGCCAGGGAATGCTCGACCTCATCAACACGCTCCTCGACAGCGCCCTCGTCGAGGCGAGCGAGATGACCATCAACGCGCAGCCCACGTCACTGTCCGAGCTGGTCGAGGAGGCCGTGAAGCTGAACAACGCCACGGCGGCGCCCAAGGGCTCCAGGATCGTCCTCGTCGAGGGGACGCTTCCGAGCCCACTGAAGATCGACGGGCCGAGGATCCGCGGCGTCCTCAACAATCTGCTCGGCAACGCGGTCAAGTTCTCGCCCCCGGGCTCGACGATCACGGTCGAGGGCCACTGCGAGGAGGGCCAGTGCACGATCGCGGTCCGCGACCAGGGGCCCGGGATCCCCGAGGACGAGCAGGACAAGCTGTTCAAGGACTACGGCCTCACGTCGGTCAGGCCGACCGGCGGCGAGCCGAGCACGGGGCTCGGGCTCTCCATCTGCCACGAGGTGATGCGGGCCCACGGGGGGACGGTCCAGGCCGAAAATTTGGCTGGAGGGGGCGCCGAGTTCCGCATCACCTTCCAGGTCAAGCCATGATACTTAAGGGCAAAGTCCTCGTGGTGGACGACGAGGCGCACATCCGCAAGTTCGTCACGCAGCTCGTGATGTCGCTCGGCGAGCCGGTCATCCTGCAGGCGGCCAACGGCGAGGAGGCCCTGAAGGTCTACGAGCGGGAGAGGCCCGTCCTCGTGCTCCTCGACGTCAACATGCCCCGTGTCGACGGGATCGAGACGCTGCGCCGGCTGAAGCTTTTCGACCCCGACTGCGTCGTCATCATGCTGACCTCGCTCGTCAACCGCCAGACGGTGGAGGAGTGCCTGCACCTGGGAGCGGTGGCCTACCTGCGCAAGGACAACCCCCCGGACGACATGCTCATCCGCCTCAGGAAGATCGTCGACTCGTGCTTCGGCGAGGTGGAGGCGCAGCCCGACTCGCCATGAGGCCGCCGGAGGAACCGCCGCCCCCCGAGTCGGACTCGTCGTCGCCCTTCGCGGAGGTCAAGTACTCGCTTCCCGAGCTTCTGCGCGACGTGAAGCTCGACCGCTCCACGAGCCTGTTCTCTATGGAGAAGCTCGACCAGGACACCATCAGCAGGCTTTTCGAGCAGAACAACTCCGTCCGTGCGTCAAAAACAAGAGAAGGGTGACTTCGTCGACCTGCTGCGCAGCCGCGCCGGCTTCGACTTCGGCGCCAAGCTGGACGCGCTCGCGGAGAAGCACGCCGCCCCGCTCGACCTGCTCCAGGCGCTGATCGACCAGAAGCTCCTCCTCAAGGAGGACGCCTGCCACATCTGGGGCGACTTCCTCGGGATCGCGTACGTCGACGTGCTCGCGTCCGGGATCACGGAGGAGGCGGTCCGCAGGATCCCGATCGAGATCGCCAGGAAGGTGCGCGCGATCGGAATCTACGTGATCGACGGCGTGCTCACGGTCGCGATGGCGACGCCCGAGGACGCCGGCCTCGTGCGCAGCCTCGAGGGGATCGCGCAGATCCCGCTCAGCCCCGTCTTCAGCCTTCCCTGCGAGATCGACGACGCAATCTCCGTCCTCTACAGCACGGAGCGCTCGATCACGGACTCCCTCGCCGAGCTCGAGCGTGACGCCCTCTTCGCGGACCCCGACATGGCGGTCGAGCGCATCTCGGAGCTCGCCGAGACGAAGACGCTCTCCAACGTGCTCGAGGAGATCCTGTACTTCGCCCTGCGGGAGCGCGCCACGGACATCCACATCGAGCCCGAGGAGGTGCTGTCCCGCATCCGCTTCCGCGTGGACGGGTCGCTGCGCGAGATCCTCAAGTTCCCCAGGATGCTGCACCGCGCGATCATCTCGCGGCTCAAGATCCTGAGCGACCTGAACATCTCGGAGTCGCGCTTCCCCCAGGACGGCCGCTTCTTCATCCCGATGGGGACGAACCGGGCCAACTTCCGCCTCTCCTTCATCCCGACGATCCGCGGCGAGAAGGCCGTCGTTCGCGTGCTCACGTCGGCCACGAAGCGCATGAGCGTCACGCTGGACACGATGCGCATGTCCCAGAGGATCCTCCAGCCGTTCCGCCGGCTGATCCGCAGCCCCAACGGGATCATCTTCGTCACCGGGCCCACGGGCTCGGGCAAGACCACGACCCTCTACGCGGCGCTGGAGGAGATCAACTCGCCGAAGATCAACATCACCACCATCGAGGACCCGGTCGAGATCCCCATGGCGGGCATCAGCCAGAGCCAGATCAACCCCAAGATAGACCTGAAGTTCGGCGTGGTGCTGCGCGCCTTCCTGCGCCAGGACCCGGACGTCATCCTGATCGGGGAGATCCGGGACACGGAGACGGCCAAGATCGCGACGGAGGCCGCGCTCACGGGCCACCTGGTCTTCGCCAGCCTGCACACGAACACGGCGCCGCAGGCCATCGTTCGCCTGATGGAGATGGGGGTGGAGCCCTTCATGGTGGCGCCCTCTGTCATCGGCGTCCTCTCCCAGCGCCTGGCGGCGCGCATCTGCGACAAGTGCAAGGAGGCCTACCATCCCCCGCGGGACGTGCTGCTCAAGTACTTCAAGAAGGAGGGCCTGACGGACGTCCCGTTCTACCGGGGCCGGGGCTGCGCCCACTGCCGCGGCACGGGCTACTGGGGCCGTGTCGCCTTCCACGAGCTCATCATCATCACCGAGGAGATCCGCCGGCTGATCTCCGACCGCCGGAGCGTCCAGGAGATCGCCCAGGCCGCGAGCAAGTTCGGCTACAGGCCGCTGCGCTACGACGGCCTCAACAAGGTCCTGATCGGGCTGACGACGATCGAGGAGATCGAGGAGAATTCGTCCTTCGACTGGGCGGTGTGAGGTTGCGCGCCCGGCCTCACCAGGTGAGGCGCATGAACGGGATGCTGATAGGGATCTCGGAGAGCTCGAGGCTGCGCGTGCCGGTCTGGGCCGACGCGATCTGGAAGCGCCCCAGGGCGGGGGCCGCGGGGTCCTGCTCGGCCTCGTCCCTCATCCTCAGGTCCTCGCCGTTCACCTCGTCCAGGATCAGCCGCCCCTCCCCGGGGTCGCCGCCCTGGGCCATCGCGTGGGCCAAGTCCCAGTAGTCGCTCTTCGTCGCCCGCCAGTCGTCGGCCAGGAACAGCTCGCGCGCGGCGTCGCGGTTCAGGTTGAAGGCGTTGCCGACGAGGAGCCCCGGGTGCCGCCTGAGGGACTGGTCGATCATCCCGTCCCTCGAGTAGAGCTCCCTCGCGCGGAAGGCGTGGACGGCGGGCTCGGTGACCCTGAAGGCCGGCATGACGGGGACCGCGCTGAAGGCGCTCAGGTCGGGGGCGGCGGGCTGCGTGGCGCCCGCGGGCTGCGCGGCGCCCTGCCGGGGCGCGTCGGGGTCCTGGCCGTCCATGCTCCTGTAGGCCGCGAGCGGGGCCAGCCCGCTCGGCGCGGCCACGTCGGTGTCCGTCGCGGCCTGGGGGAGCGCCCGGGTCGCCGGCGCCAGCGCAAGCGCGAGGGTCATTGCAATGCGGGCGTTCATCGTGTCCTACCCCCTACCGAAGCCCGCCGGCCCCGTTGGTTCCCTCCGGGGTCCAATATTGTACGCGGCGGTGCGCCCGGCCGCAAAAAAGCCGCTGTCAACCGGCCGGGTTTTTGTGCACGCTTTGGGCCCCTTGAAGGCCTCCGACTATTTCACGCTCCCGCCGTCGCTCGGCGCCTTCCGCGCCTTCTTCGCGGCGGAGGCGCCGCCCTGGGAGTGGGTGAGGCAGATCGCCCCTGCCCTCGGCGCCCATGCCTTCGACTCCAGGCCCCCCGCGGTGCCACCCGGCGTGCACCTGGAGGGGTTCGTGCACCTGGGGGAGGGCGTCTCGCTCCCGGCCTATGCCACGATCATCGGGCCCGTCTGGATAGGGGCGGGCTCCCAGATCCGGCCCGGCGCCTTCATCCGCGGCAACGTGATAGCGGGGGAGGGCTGCGTCCTCGGGAACGCCTCGGAGTTCAAGAACTGCCTCCTCATGGACGGCGCCCTGGCCCCCCACTTCAACTACGTCGGCGACTCGGTGCTCGGCAACAGGGCCCACCTGGGCGCCGGGGCCATCTGCTCGAACCTGCGCCTGGACCAGAAGCGCGTGCTCGTCCACGCGGCGGGGGGGGCGGTGGACACCGGGCTCAAGAAGTTCGGGGCCATCCTGGGCGACGCCGCCGAGGTGGGCTGCAACGCCGTGCTCAACCCCGGCACCCTCCTCGGGCCCCGCTCGCTCGTGATGCCGGGGGTCTCCTTCGGCGGGGTGCTGCCGCCCGAGACGATCGCCCGCGTGCGCCAGCAGGTGACGCTCGTCCCCCGCAGATTCTGATGCGAACCCTGACAGGCATAACCCCCTCCGGCACGCTCCATGTCGGCAACTACTTCGGCGCCATGCGGCCCGCCATCGAGGCGCAGGCCGGGGGCGACTGCTACTACTTCATCGCGGACTACCACTCGATGACCACGGTCACGGACGCCCAGGAGCGGCTCGCCAACACGCGCTCCAACGCTGTCGACTGGCTCGCCTGCGGCATCGACCCGCAGAAGAGCGTCTTTTGGCGCCAGAGCGACGTCCCCGAGGTGTGCGAGCTGACCTGGCTCATCGGCAGCCTGACCCCCATGGGGCTCCTCGAGCGCGCCCACAGCTACAAGGACAAGGTCGCGAAGGGCATCTCCCCCAACTTCGGGCTTTTCGCGTACCCGGTGCTGATGGCCGCGGACATCCTGCTCTACGACACGAACGCCGTGCCCGTCGGCCACGACCAGAGGCAGCACCTGGAGATGACCCGCGACATCGCGATCAAGTTCAACCAGACCTACGGCGAGACCTTCGTCGTGCCCGAGGCCGTCATCCGCCGCGAGGTGGCCATCGTCCCCGGCTTCGACGGCCAGAAGATGAGCAAGAGCTACGGCAACACGCTCGAGATCTTCGGCGAGGAGAAGGTCCTCAGGAAGAAGGTCATGTCGATCGTCATGGACAGCCGCACCCCCGCGGAGCCCAAGCCCGACGCCGAGCGCAACATCTGCATCCAGCTGCTGAAGCTGGTCGCCCCGCCGGCGGCCGCCGCGGACCTCGAGGCGCGCCTGAGGCAGGGCGGCCTCGGCTACGGCGACCTGAAGAAGGCCCTGTTCGAGCACTTCTGGGCCTACTTCGAGCCGGCGCGCCAGCGCCGGGTGAAGCTCCTGGCGGACCCGGGCTACGTGGACCAGGTCCTGAGGGAGGGCGCCGAGCGCGCGCGCGCCGTCGCCTCGGACGTCATCCGGCGGGCCCGCAAGGCGGCCGGCCTTCGCTGACGGGGCCCGCCGTCAGATGACCTGGAAGGAGGGGGGCTCGATCCGCGTGATCGCCTCCATGATGCGCGCCGCCGTCCGCGCGTAGCGCTCCTTGCCGTCCTGCGGGTGGTCGTAGTCGCCCGGCGAGAGGGGGGGGCCGTACGCCACCGAGACCGGGGAGCCGAGCCTCAGCCTTCCGCCCCTCCCAAACGCCTCGAACGACCCGAAGACCCGCGCGGGGACCACGGGCAGGTGCGCCTTGCAGGCCAGGAGGCCGACCCCCGGCTTCGCCGCCTGGAGCTCGCCGTTCGGCGACCGGGTGCCCTCCGGGAAGACGATGACGACCTTTCCGCCGGCGAGCGCCTGGAGCACGCGCCGCACCGCGTCGAGGCTCGTCCCTCCGTCGCGGTCGACGGGGATCGTCCCGACGGCGTCCAGCCACCACGCCGCGATCCCGGGCTTCCAGAGCGTCTTGCGCGCGAAGAAGCTCACCTGCCGGGGAAGGAACTGGCCGACGATCGGGGGGTCCAGGTGGCTCGCGTGGTTCGCGGCGACGATGTAGCCGCCCTCGGCGGGAAGGTTCTCGAGGCCGACCACGTCGCCCCTGAAGAACATCTGGTGCGCGAGCCGGCAGATGCCGTAGAAGAACCCGTAGACCGGGTCCATGTCGAGCTGGGCATGCCTGTCGGTCATGGGCGCGCGAGGAGGGGGGCCACCACCGAGGCCATCCGGTCCGCGACCTCGGCGAGGGTCATGGCGGTCGTGTCTATGGAGAGGGCTCCCGCAGTCTGCGCGAGGGGGGCCGTCTTCCTAGACGAGTCGAGGCGGTCGCGCTCGGCCACCTGGTCCGACTGGCCCTGCTGCACGCGGCGCCTCTCCCTCTCCGCGGGGTCCGCGTGGAGGAAGAACCGCAGGTCCGCGTCGGGGAAGATCACCGAGCCGATGTCGCGGCCCTCCATGACGAGGCCCGCGAAGCCGCCAGCACGGGCGGCGTCCGCCTGCCCGCGCTGGTAGGCGAGGAGGGCCGAGCGCAGCTCCGGGATCGCCGCGAAGTGGGACACGGCGTCGTTCACATCGCGGCTGCGGATCTCGTCCCCGGGGGTGCGCCCGTCGATCTCGATGCGGGCGGAGCGCCCCTCGATCCGCGTCCCGAGTGTCAGGTCCGCGAGCGCCGCCTTGACCGAGGCGAGGTCCCCGGGCGCAGCCCCGCGCCGCAGCATCTCTGAGGTCACGGCGCGGTAGTAGGATCCCGTGTCGGAATGCAGAAGGTTGAACCGCTCGCTAAGAGCCCGGGCCGTGGAGGACTTCCCGGAGGCCGCGCCGCCGTCGATCGCTACGATGATGAAGGGCTTGGCGGGCATCGCGGGGCCTTCAGGAAAGAGCGGACTTCGAGCGGACTTCGCCCAGCAGCCCGAAGAACCCCGGGAAGGTCTTCGCGCTGCAGGCCGGGTCCGCGATCGACAGCCAGGGGGAGCCGTCGCCGCGTAGGTCGTGGCAGCCGAGGACCGCGAAGCTCATCGCGAAGCGGTGGTCGCCGTGGGTCTCCACCGTCACGCCCTGGCGAAGCGGCCTCGGGCGGATCTCAAGCGAGTCGTCCGTCTCGACGACCTCCTGGCCGAGCCGGGTAAGCTCCTTCGCCATGGCGGAGACGCGGTCCGTCTCCTGCTTGCGCGTGTGGGCGATGCCGCGGATGACGGTCGCCCCCTTGAGCAGCGGCGCGATCGCCGCGAGCGTGAGGAAGGTGTCCGAGAACCCCGAGAAGTCTTGGTCCACGCCGAGGCGCTGGCGGAACGGGGCGAACGAGACCGATATCCCGTCGTCCTCGGGCGACACGTTGGCCCCGCACAGGGCAAGGACGTCCAGGAACCGGACGTCGCCCTGGAGGCTCTCGCCCGCCCGCTTCAGGCCGTCGATCCGGATCGACCCCCCGGCCACGAGCGGCAGCGCGGCGAAGTAGCTCGCCGCCGTGGCGTCGGGCTCCACGGCGTACTCCCCGGTCGAGTGATAGGTGCCCCGGGGCACCCGGACCGAGTCGCCGGCGCCGAGGCCCTCCGGGCTCGGAAGCCCGAACTGGGCCATCTGGCGCAGCGTCATCGACACGAAAGGCATCCGCACCCCGCCGACCGCCGTCGCGACGAGCTCCTCTCGCGCCAGCGGCGCGACCATGAGGAGCCCCGAGAGCATCTGGCTGCTCTCCCGCGCGTCGATGGCCACGGGCCCGCCACGAAGGCCCGAGGCGCGCACCTCGATCGGGAAGAAGCCGTCCTCCTTCGTGCAGCGGATTTCCGCGCCCAGAGCGCGCAGCGCGTCGATCAGCCCCTTCATGGGCCGCTTCCTCATCTGCGGCACGCCGTCGATCTTGAACGTCCCCGTCTTCGCCGACGCGCAGAGCGCCGTCAGGAAACGGGCCGCCGTCCCGGCGAGCCCCACGAAGAGGTCCGCGTCGGTCGCGAGGATGTCGCCGCCCCGCCCCTCGACCGTGATCCGGCGCGAGGCCTCGTCCTCCACCACGTTGAAGCCGAGCCGGCGCAGCGCCTCGGCCATGATCTCCGTGTCGTTGCTTGTGAGGGCGCCCGTGAGGGTCACGGGGCCGTCGCAGAGCGCGGCCATGAGCATCGCGCGGTTCGTGAGGCTCTTCGAACCGGGAAGCGCCAGCCCGCCGCGGACGGGCCGCACGAACGGCTTCACCGCGAGGATCTCGGGGAGGGGCACGCTCACGGGGCCGGTCGGAACTTGTCGCGGTAGGCGCGGCCCCGCTCGAGGCGCGCCACGACCTCGACGAAGTCGCGGTTGGCGATCGCCGCCTGGAGGCCCTGCAGGTCGTCCTGGAAATCGCGCAGCGCCCGAAGCACCTCGTCCCGGTTCTCCTCGAGGATCGTCCTCCACAGCTTGGGGTCGGAGCCCGCTATCCGCGTCGTGTCCCGCAGGCCCGAGCCGGCGAAGTTGCGCCAGGCGGGGTCCTTCGTGGCGAGGAACGCGCAGAGCGACGAGGCGAGCACCTGGGGCAGGTGGCTGATGTGGGCGACGATCTCGTCGTGCCTGTCGGGGTCCATCGTGACCACCTCCGCCCCCAGTTCCCTCCAGAAGGCCACGACCCTCGCGACGGCCTCGGGGTCGGAGGAGGCGACCGGCGTCACGAAGCAGGGCCGGCCCTCGAAGAGGTCGGCCCTGCCGTGCTCCCATCCCGTCTTCTCGGAGCCCGCCATGGGGTGGGAGCCGATGAAGCGGGCCCTGCCGCCCAGAGCCTCGTGGCCCAGCCGGGAGATTTCGCCCTTCACGCTGCCGACGTCGCAGACGACCGCCCCCTCCTTCAGGAACGGGGCCACCTGGCGGGCCAGGGGCACGATCCTGTCAACGGGGGCCGCGATCACGACCAGGTCGGATCCCTTGACCGCCTCCTCGGGCGTCGCCACCGCCACGCTGCACCAGGCCTGCTCGCCCAGGGCGAGCCTCGTCTCCGGCCTGCGCGCCCAGACCACGATCCTGCGCGCGGCCCCCCGCGCCTTCGCGGCGCGGGCGACGGAGCCCCCGATGAGGCCGGGGGCCAGGATGGTGATCTGCTCCAGCATGGCCTCCGCAAAGACGCAAAATCCACCCCTGCTGTCGAGCCGTTCGTGGGGTTGCGTTTTGGCCCGCTCTCAGGTTGGCTGGACTCTTCTGAAATGGACCTCAAACCCCCCGAGCCGGCGAACCAGGATCACCGGGCGCGCCGCGCGCGCGCGATCATCGCCATCGTGATGGCGGTGTTCATCGCGGCGCCCCTGCTCCTCTACTTCGCCGTCGGGAGTGGCGCCGCTCCGGGCCGATGAACAAGACCCTCCTGCCGATCCGGATCGTCTTCATCCTGCTGTGCACGGCCGCGGGATGGCTCGTCTGCTACACCGTCCGCGAGTGGGACGCCTACCGCGGGACGGCCGCCTCCGTCGGCTTCTTCATCGGGGTCCTGGTCGTCCTGGTCGACGTCATGTTGAAGGGGTTCTCGCTGAGGGGGCTCTCCGCGCTGACCTTCGGGATCGCCGTCGGCTCCATCATCGCGAGCCTGGTCGCGACGTCCCCGCTCTTCTCCGAGGGCGACCCCGAGATGATCTTCCTCGCCCGCCTGGCGCTCTTCATGATCTGCCCGTACCTGGGCACCGTCATCGCGCTCCGGGGCAAGGACGAGTTCAACCTGGTCATCCCCTACGTGAGGTTCGTCCCGCACGAGGTGGACGTTCCCCTCGTGGTCGTCGACACGAGCGTCCTCATCGACGGGCGGATCGCCCGGGTCTGCGAGACGGGCTTCCTGAGCGCGGCGCTCGTCATCCCCCGCTTCGTGCTGAACGAGCTCCAGTCGATCGCGGATTC
>CAZDZL010000041.1:0-7560 GCA_964509885.1 uncultured Opitutaceae bacterium
CCGACAACCCCGACGCGTTCATGATGCCGGACCTGGCGACCGAGTTCTCGGACCTCGAGAGGGACACCACGATGGCCCCGGAGAGGCGCGAGGAGCTCAAGCTCAAGGCGCACCAGCACTACGCGACGATCTCCGAGGAGATCCACGCGATCTCGCAGCTGCTGCGGGCCTATTCCCTCTACGAGCGCGACGTCGAGTACGTCGTGCAGGAGGGCAAGGTGATGATCGTCGACGAGAACACCGGGCGCGTCATGTCGGGCCGCCGCTGGTCGGACGGGCTCCACCAGGCGGTCGAGGCCAAGGAGGGCGTCACGATCGAGAGGGAGACGCGCACCTACGCGACGATCACGATCCAGAACTACTTCAGGATGTACGAGAAGCTCGCCGGCATGACGGGGACGGCCGAGACCGAGGCGACGGAGTTCAGCGACATCTACAAGCTCACGGTCCAGGTGATCCCGACGAACAAGCCCTGCATCCGCGTCGACAAGAACGACGTGATCTTCAAGGCGCGCCGCGACAAGTACAACGCGGTCATGCGCGAGATCGAGGTGGCGAACAAGCGGGGCCAGCCGGTCCTCGTGGGCACGACGAACGTCGAGGCCTCCGAGGTGCTGTCCCGGATGCTCAAGCGAGCCGGGATCATCCACACCGTGCTGAACGCCAAGTACCACCAGCAGGAGGCCGAGATCGTGACCCGTGCGGGCCTGAGGAGCGCCGTCACGATTGCTACCAACATGGCCGGCCGCGGCACGGACATCAAGCTGGGGGAGGGCGTGCGCGAGCTGGGCGGACTCTACGTGATCGGCACCGAGCGCCACGAGTCCCGCCGGATCGACCGCCAGCTGCGCGGGCGCTGCTCGCGCCAGGGCGACCCCGGCCTCACGAAGTTCTACCTCTCGCTCGAGGACGACCTCATGCGCCTCTTCCTGCAGGGCAACCTGGCCTCGCGGCTCATGGAGGGCTCCATGAAGGAGGGCGAGGAGCTGGAGCACCCGCTCCTCAACCGCTCGATCGAGTCGGCCCAGAAGAAGGTCGAGCAGCAGAACTACGCTATCCGCAAGAGGCTCCTGCAGTACGACGACGTCCTGAACCAGCAGCGCGAGGTCGTCTACGGCATCCGAAACGCGGCCATCCACGCCGCGCGCTCGAAGGACATCATCTTCGAGCAGGTCGAGGAGGAGCTTGAGAACCGGCTCGCCATGGCGGGATTCGGTGAGAAGGGCGGCTCAAACGCGGCGGCCGTCGAGAGCTTCGTCGGGTGGGCCAACACGCACTTCCCGATCGGCCTGCGGGTGGACGAGCTCGCGGGCGACGACGTCGACGCGCTGAAGGCGCTGGCGATGGACCGGATCCGCAAGGCCTACGCGATGAAGGAGTCTGCGGAGGTCCCCGAGGCGCTGGGCTCGCTGGAGCGCTACGTCGTCATCAACGCGATCGACCACCACTGGCAGGAGCACCTGACCGAGATGGAGGAGCTGCGCCGCTCGATCGGCCTGCGCAGCTACGGCCAGAAGGACCCCCTGGTCGAGTACAAGGGCGAGGCGTACACCTTCTTCTCGGAGCTCATGACCAACGTGCGGCTCCAGATCTGCACGGGGCTCTTCCGGAGCGCCTCGAACCTCTCCTCGTTCGAGAACATGCTCTCGATCCTCGCGCGCAGCGCGCGCACGCAGGGGCCCGAGAACGCCCTGCAGGCGCCGCAGCCGGAGGCCGCGGCACCGCCAAGCGGGCGCGCCCCGCCGGAGTCGCAGCTCGCGCAGCCGGAGATCCAGCTTCCCAAGGTGACCATCCGCCGCGACACCCCGAAGGTCGGGCGCAACGATCCCTGCCCCTGCGGCAGCGGAAAGAAGTACAAGCACTGCCACGGCGCCTGAGGGTCCCCCCGTGATCCCAGATCCGTACGATCCCGTCCCGACGTTCTGGGAGCGGCATTCCGGCTGGGCGGCGCCGGCGCTCTTCGGCGCGCTGACCGCGGTGCTCCTCGTGGCCTCGTTCCCCCCGTTCCATTCGCCGGAGGCCGCCTATGTCTGCCTGGCCCCCGGGATCTTCTGGGCCTACCTGCGGCCGCGCCTGAAGGTCTACGCCTGGACGCTCTTCGCGGCGCAGGCGATCGGCTGGGCCGTCAACCTGGGATGGCTGCACCCCGTCACGTGGGCGGGCCCGCTCCTCCTCGGCCCCGTGGTCGGGGCCTGGACGGGGACCTGGTACCTCGCGGCGTGGTGGACCATGCCGCGGATGGTGGGACGACCGACGCCGGTGCGCCTGCTGGCCATGCTGGGGCTCGCCGGCGCCTGGGTCCTCGTCGAGTGGACCCGCACCTGGTTCCTGGGGGGCTTCCCGTGGATGCCCCTCTCGGCGACCCAGTGGGAGATCACGAGCGTGCTCCAGGTGGCCGCCTACACGGGGGCCTACGGCGTGTCCTTCGTCGTCGTCTCGGCCAACATCGGCTTCTCGGCGTTCGCGCACCGGCTCTTCCGCGAAAAGCAGGTGGGGATGCGCCGGCGCAGCCAGGAGTTCATGCTGGCGCTCTTCATGCTGCTCGCGTGCGCGTCCCTCTACGTCGGGGACATCACGAACAGCGCGGGCTTCGCGGAGCCCTTCGCCGACGTCGCCTTCGTCCAGCCGTACGTGCCGGCGATGGTCAAATGGGATCCCGCGATGACCCCCGAGATCCTCCACATCCTGCGGTCGGAGACGCTGGCCGCCGGCGCGCTGCATCCCGACCTCATCCTGTGGCCCGAGTCGACGACCCCGTTCGCTGTCAGGGGAGGGGACCCGTCCATGCGGGCGTTCGTGGAGCAGCTCTCGGCGCAGGCCAAGGCCCCGATGCTCATCGGGGCCGACGCCATCGAGCACCCCGCCTCGGGCCCCGAGGCGTACTTCAACGCCGCGTTCGTGGTCGATCCCCAGGTCGGCCTGCAGACCGCGTATTACGCCAAGCGCCGCCTGGTCCAGTTCGGCGAATACGTCCCCTTAAGGCCGCTCCTCGGCTGGATCGGCAAGTTCGTTCCCGTGGGCGACGCCGACTTCACGCCCGGCTCCGACTCGGCGCCGCTCCTTGTCCCCATGAGCCGCGGGGCGGGCGCCTTCGGGGTGCTCGTCTGCTACGAGGACCTGTTCCCCGCGCTCGCCCGAGAGGAGGTGCGCTCCGGCGCTGACGCGCTCGCGGTCGTCACCAACGACGCGTGGTACGGCGAGGGCGCGGCGGCCTACCAGCACGCGGCCCACTCGGTCCTGCGCGCCGTCGAGACCCGCAGGCCGGTGCTGCGGTGCGGCAACGCGGGCTGGAGCGGCTGGATCGACGAGTACGGCCGGATCCGCAGGGTCATGGTGGACGGCGACGGCAGCATCTACTTCCGGGGGACGTCGCTCGCGCGGGTGACGCGGGACCGGCGCTGGATCGGCCGCGACAGCTTCTACGTCATTCACGGAGACTGGTTCGTGGCCGCCTGCGCGGGCCTGGCCGCGATGGGCTACGGGCTCCTGCGGGTCTACAGGCTCGAGCCGGGGGAGCCCGGGGAGGCGGGCGCGTGAGCCGGCGGACGATAGCGCTGGTCGGCGACTATTCGGAGCGGCACACCGCCCACCGCGCCATCCCAGCGGCCCTCGAGCTGGCGCGGGCCCGCTCGGGCGCGGACGTGGCCTGGGAGTGGGTCGCGACGAGGTCGATAGGCGAGCCGCAGCGCGACCTCGCGGCGTACGCCGCGGTATGGGTCGTGCCGGCGAGCCCCTACGAGAACACGGACGGGGCCCTGGGCGCCATCCGCTGGGCCCGCGAGGGCCGCAGGCCCTTCCTCGGGACGTGCGGGGGCTTCCAGCATACGCTCCTCGAGATCGCCCGGGACGTCGCGGGCATCCCCGACGCCGACCACGCCGAGACAAACCCCCAGGGGGCGTCGCTGGTCGTGACGCCGCTCAGCTGCTCCCATGTCGAGAAGGTCGGCCGCGTGCACTTTGCGCCGGGAAGCCTGCTCGCCCGCGCCTACGGGAGCGAAGCCTCAAGCGAGGGCTACCGCTGCAACTACGGGTTCAACCCGGCCTACAGGGCCGCCCTGGAGGGGGCCGGATTCGCGTTCACGGCCTGGGACGACGACGGCGACATCCGGGGAGGCGAGCTGAAGGAACACCCCTTCTTCGCGGGCGTCCTCTTCCAGCCGGAGCGCGCCGCACTGCGCGGCGACATGCCGCCTCTCGTGCTCGCGTTCGTGAAGGCCGTCGGCTCGGCTGCCTAGGAGGCGGCCTCCGTGGACTCCACGGACTCCGGCGGCGCCGAGAACACGACCAGGGCGACGCCCGCGACGACGACCCCGCTGGCCACGTAAAAGAGGACGCGGGGGACCTCGCCGAAGAGCAGGTAGCCCATGATTCCCGCGAAGACGAACTGGCTCACGTTGCAGAGGCTGACGACCTGGCCCCGGATCCTGCGCATCGCCGCATTCAGGAGCGAGTGCCCGCAGATGGTCGGGACGACGCCCAGCCCGGCCATGAGCGCCCACTCGCGGGCCGAGCCCACCTCGAACGTCCGTAGCCTGGGGGCGGCGACGAGGAGGCACACGAGGGCGGCCTGGCCGTAGACGGGAATCATGTAGAGCCAGATCGACGGGAAATCCCTATTGCGCCGTCCGAGGGTGAGGTAGAGGGCGAAGAGGAGCATCGAGCCGAAGCAGAGCGCGTCGCCGGCGAGGCTGCCCCCGCCCCTGAAGGCATCCTTGACCGACAGGATGGCCAGGCCTGCCACCGCGAGCGCGGTCCCGACGACCTCCGCCCGGTTGATCCTCTCCTGCACCATATAGAGGAGGAAGAAGGGGAGGGCGACCGGAACGAGGTTCACGATCAGCGTCGACTGGGCGACCGCGGTCATCCGGGCCCCGAAGGTCCATAGGATCAGGTGGCCCGCGAGGACGAGCGCGGGCGCGCGGGTGCGGCGCAGGTGGTCCGCCGTGAAGGCGCCCCTGTGCCGGCGCAGCTCCACGAGGAAGACCGGCGCCATGAGCACGAACGCGATCACGAGGCGCAGCGCCGTCAGCACGAGGGGATCGGTCGTGCTCGCCCTGATGAACACGGCCGAGGTGGAGCAGGCCAGGACGCCCAGGAAAAGGAGCAGGTACCTCAGGAGCATCGGCGGACACGCTGCCACATCCCCGAGCGCGATGGCAACCGATCGTTCCGCAAAAAGGCGCGATGCGGCTTGAGAAGCGCCGATTGTGGAATTGGATGGGGGACCCCCATGAAGAGACTCCTCTGCCTCCTTGCGTGCGCCGCCGCGTCGCTGGCCCACGCCGGCAACTACCAGAACTTCGGCGTCGCGGTCTACATCCCGGTGCCGATCGTGAACTCCTTCGCCGACCCGAAGGTCCTGCAGTCGGAGTGGGACCTGATCAGCAGCCAGGTCAAGGTCGACAAGGTCTACATCGAGGTCCACCGCGACCGCGTCCTCGCCGACGACAAGCTGATCGAGGACGTGAAGGCGTTCTTCACCGCCCGCGGCGTCCAGGTGGCGGCGGGCAGCGCGTTCTCGGACCTGGAGGCCGACCAGTTCAAGTCCTACTGCTACACGAACCCCGCCGACCGCGACTTCGTCAAGAAGGTCTCCGAGAGGGCCGCGCGGCACTTCGACGAGTTCATCCTGGACGACTTCTTCTTCGTGAACACGAAGACGGACTCCGACATCGCCGCGAAGGGCGACCGCTCGTGGACCAACTTCAGGCTGGCCCTCATGGACGACGCGGGGGCCAACCTGATCCTGAAGGCGGCCAAGGACGTGAACCCCAGTATCAAAGTCGTCATCAAGTACCCCAACTGGTACGAGCACTTCCAGGGGCTCGGGTTCGACCTGGACAAGGGGCCGAAGATGTTCGACGGGATCTACACGGGAACCGAGACCCGCGACCCGGTCTACACGGACCAGTTCCTGCAGCAGTACGAGAGCTACCAGATCATCCGCTACTTCGAGAACATAAAGCCGGGCGGCAACGGCGGGGGCTGGGTGGACACCTACGGCTCCCTCTACGTCGACCGCTACGCCGAGCAGCTCTGGGACACGATGTTCGCGAAGGCCCGTGAGATCACGCTCTTCAACTGGCGCCTCATCCTGCAGAAGGCGAACGCCGGCACCCGCAAGGACTGGGAGGGCCTTCCGACGAGCCTCAATTTCAAGGCGATCGAGGCCGACTACCACCCCGTAGGGGAGGGCGCCTCCCCGGTCCCGACCTACGGCACCGTCGCCGGCGTCGCGCTCAGGCAGGCCGACGCCGTCGTGGGCAAGCTCGGCAACCCCATAGGGATCGACTGCTACAGGCCCTACCAGTCGACCGGCGAGGACTTCCTCCACAACTACATCGGCATGATAGGCATCCCAATCGACCTGCATCCCGAGTTCCCGACGCAGGCCAAGCTGGTGCTCCTGACGGAGGACGCGAAGTTCGACCCGGACATCGTGGCGAAGATCAAGGCCCAGCTCGAGGCGGGCAAGTCGGTCGTCATCACGTCGGGCCTGCTGCGGGCCCTGAAGGGCAGGGGGATCGAAAGCATCTGCGAGACGGAGGTCACGGACAACAAGGTGCTCGCCCGCGACTTCTCGGCGGGCTTCGGCGCCGGAAGCCGCAGCGAGCTCGGGGCGGAGGACAAGAGTGCCGGGATCCTGTTCCCGGAGGTGAGGTTCCTCACGAACGACGCCTGGGGCCTCGTGAGCGCCGTCGAGAACGGCCTCGGCTACCCGATCCTGCTCATGGACAAGTACAGCAAGGGCGTCCTCTACGTCTGGACCATGCCCGACAACTTCCGGAACCTGTACGCGCTGCCCGCCGGCGTCACGAGCGCGATCAAGGACGTCGTGATGAGGAACTTCTTTGTCCGGATCGACGGGCCGAGCCAGGTGTCGCTCTTCGCCTACGACAACGGGACGTTCATCGTCGAGTCCTACCTGCCGGGCCAGGCCGAGGTGAAGGTGACGGTCAACGGGGAGTTCACGAAGCTGCGCAACCTCGCCACGGGCGAGGTCATCGCCTCCTACGTCCCCGAGCCGCCGAAGGGTTTCCGCAGGCTGCGCCCGGACACCACGCCGAGGTCGCATTTCATCGTCCCCATGATGCCGCACAGCTTCGCGGCCTTCACGGCCGAGAAATGACCCTTGGGAAGGCAGCGAGGTCGATGTGCTTCCGCCCGCCAGGGAGGCAGTCGTCTTTAATCGCGCTCGAGTATTCCCTTCAGGTCGTTGAACCCGATCGGAACCGACGTGTGCTCGTGGATGATCTTCCACGCGCCTCGGTCGGGCTTGAGCACCCAGGTCAGCCGATTCTGCATGGAGCGCAGCTCGTCACCCTTGGCTGAGATTGCGGCGTAGACGACCCGCGCGCTGAGCGTCGCCAGGTCCGAAACGACCGCCGCGCGCAAACGGTCGAACGTAACGCGAACACGCTCATCGCCGAGGGAGGAGAACCACTCCTCGATGACCTTTCTCCTCTCCGCGAGGTTCTCGTACGACCATGTGCCCCAGGTGTCGAAGACGCGCGCGTCCTCGTGGTAGAGACCCAGGAAGGCCTCGGCATTCTTCTCGTG
>CAZDZL010000041.1:7660-34672 GCA_964509885.1 uncultured Opitutaceae bacterium
AGACGCGCGCGTCCTCGTGGTAGAGACCCAGGAAGGCCTCGGCATTCTTCTCGTGGACGGCCCGCGTATAGCCGTCGCAGACCAGGACGATGCGGGGATCGACTTCGCTCATGATGGAATTTTCGCGTCCAGATTGCCGGGCGTCAGCCCATAGGACAGCCCAATCGCGAACTCCAGAAGCACGCGACGGGTATGCTGGGACGGCTGTTACGCCGCTTCTCTGCATTCAAAGCGGGGAGTGGCCGGGGACTGGACTACAGGTCACCAGGAGAGGGTGAACCTGAGGCTCATTGCGAGTGGGGCTTGGACGCTGAAGGGCCCCCAGTTCGAGGCCTTTGCCAGGTCGACGAAGGTCAGCTCCGAGGTCATGTTCTTCCCGGCGTGTCGATATAAGGGCTCCATGCTGTTCAGCTTTTCCAGGAGACTTTCATTCGGCCTCCTGAGCTGAAGGATCCGCGCATCAAAGACATTGAACGGCTCCATCAACACGGGGCTGGACTGTTCCAGAGCTGAAGTCTGGTCCGGATCCGCTTGCGCCAGCTTCGAATCAAACTTGGGCAACCCCTCCGAGATCTCCTGGAGCAACGCCGGCGTTGATTCACTCCGGGGAGCCGGGGCCGCCTGCGCATCAGCGACTTGCCGCGGAAGCGGATTCTCCGCTTCCCTCCGGGCAAAAATGGGCGGAATGTCCCCGGTCTCCTTTGCCTCCTCCGCGGGGACGTCCGATGAAAGCCCGCTCGCGCACAGCGACAGGGCAACCAGGGCATTTCGTCGGAGTCTCCAATGCGTGGGCACGGCCGTAGAGGATGAAATGATGCCTGACTCCCGGGAGCGAAACCCGTTCTTAGGCCGGGCGCGAGGACTTTAAGGGTCGGTCCCGCGGCAACGGCATTGCCGGGGAGCTATGGGCCCCAGTAGGGCGCAAGATAGGGCGGCCCGACAGGCCCATACAGCGAATAGGGCCCGTAGGGTCCGTACAGTCCCAGCAGGCCCTTCCCCTTGAATTCGTCGAAGCCGACGCCGACGGTGAACCGTCCCGTGGGGTCGGTGACGCTGACGTCGGCCGAGGTCCCGTAGAAGCTCCTGCCGTGGCTGCCTCCTCCCACGGTCACGGAGAGGTCGCCGTGCACCTCCGCGCGCAGCGGCGCTGAAACCTGCACCTTGGAAGGGGAGGGGGAAGGCTTGGCCTTGGGCGGGGAATAGGCGAAGGGTTGCTCGGGGGGCGGCCCGAGGGCGATGGACCTCGCGACGATCCTGTCGAGGGCCGCGCGCTCCTTGTCGGTGAGCCCGCCCAATCCCGCCGATTCCCGTTCGCTCTCTGTGTGCCGCGCCAGGAAGGGCGAGGCAAAGGCCGTCACGCCGCCCTGCTGGGCGAGCGTCGCGTCATGGGACACGAGGGCGTCCAATGCCGCCGCCTGCTCCGCCGACAGCTTCGTGATCCCCGCCGAGACGCCCTCCTGGGGCGAAAGGTTCTCGCAGAAGCCGTCGTCGGCCGCACGGGCCGACGCCGCCCAGAGCAGTGCCGCGCACGCGAGTCCCGCGCGGGCACGCTTCATGAAGGGGTTGGGGATTTTCATCCTGCTAAGTGAGACGCAGGGACCATGCTAAAGTTCCGGGACAGTTAGCCAACGTCGTAATCGAGGTAGGGCCCGAGCCATTTCTCGGCCTCCTCGACGGCCATGCCCTTGCGCCTGGCGTAGTCCTCCACCTGGTCGCGGCCGAGCTTGCCAACGCCGAAGTACTTGGAGTCGGGATGATTGAGGTACCAGCCGCTGACGCTGCTGGCCGGCGTCATCGCGCAGCTTTCCGTCAGGCAGATGCCGGTCGCCGCCTCGACGCCCAGGTGCCTGAACAGGACCGGCTTCTCCGTGTGGTCCGGGCACGCCGGGTAGCCCGGGGCCGGGCGTATGCCTCGGTAGCGCTCGCGGATCAGGTCCGCATAGCCCAGGTTCTCCGTCTTCCCGAACCCGCACGCCTCGCGCGCCCTCTTGTGGAACATCTCCGCCATGGCCTCGGCCAGCCGGTCGCCGAGGGCCTGGCTCATGATCGCGTTGTAGTCGTCCGAGGCCGCCCGGAATTCCGCGGCGAACTGCTCGACGCCGTGGCCTGAGGTGACGGCGAACCCCCCGATGTAGTCGATCCGCCCGCTTTCCCTCGGGGCGATGTAGTCGGCGAGGCAGTGGTTGAACTGGTCCGCCGGCTTCTCCTGCTGCTGGCGCAGCATGTGGAACGTGGTCACGACCGCGCTGCGGTTCTCGTCGGCGTAGACCTCGACGTCGTCTCCGACCGCGTTGCACGGCCAGAAGCCGATGACGGCCTTCGCGGTGAAGCGCTTCTCCTTAACAATCCGGGCGAGAAGCGCCTGGGCGTCCTTCAGGAGCTTGGTGGCCTCGACGCCGACGACCTCGTCCTTCAGGATGTCCGGATAGCGGCCGTGGAGCTCCCACGCACTGAAGAAGGGGCCCCAGTCGATGAAGGGGACGATCTCGCCCAGCGGCACGCCGGCGAAGGTCCGCGCCCCCAGGAAGTCCGGCCGCGGGATGTCGACGGCGGCCCAGTCGAACTTCTGGCGCCGGGCGCGCGCGACCGCCAGGGACAGGAGGGGCTTGCGCGCCCGCCGAGCCGCAAAATCCTCCCGCTGCTTTTCCTGCTTCGCCCCCACGTCCGCGAGGAACGCCGGCTTGTTCTCTGGTGAAAGGAGCGAGCTGACGACGTTGACGACCCGCGAGGCGTCCAGCACGTGGACAACCCCGGGCGCGTACTCGGGGGCGATCTTGACCGCGGTGTGGGCGGCGCTGGTCGTCGCCCCTCCTATCAGGAGCGGGAGGGTGCACCCCGTGCGCCTCATCTCCTTGGCGACGTGGACCATCTCGTCCAGCGAGGGCGTGATGAGCCCGGAGAGGCCGATCACGTCGGCCTTCTTCTCGATGGCCGCCGCAAGGATCCTGTCGCAGGGGACGAGGACGCCCAGGTCCACCACGTCGTAGTTGTTGCAGGCCAGGACGACGCCGACGATGTTCTTGCCGATGTCGTGCACGTCGCCCTTGACGGTCGCCATCACGATCCGGCCCTGGGTGCGGGCGACGCCGCCGCCCGCGACAAGCTTCCTCTTCTCCTCCTCCATGAAGGGCGTCAGGTAGGCGACGGACTTCTTCATCACCCGCGCGGACTTGACCACCTGCGGCAGGAACATCTTTCCCGCCCCGAAGAGGTCCCCGACCACCCGCATCCCTTCCATGAGCGGGCCCTCGATGATGTTGAGCGGCCGCGGGTACTTTGCGGTGTTCGCGCGCGCCTCCTCGGTGTCCTGCTCGACGAAGGCGTCGATCCCCTTGACGAGCGCATGCGAGAGGCGCTCCTCGACCGAGGCGCTGCGCCACGCCAGGTCCTCCTTCGCCTCGATGCGGGAGGCGCCGCCCTGGGAGGCCTTGAGCTCGTCCGCAAGGATAACGAGGCGCTCGGTCGCATCCGGGCGCCGGTTCATGATGACGTCCTCGACCCTCTCGAGCAGGTCCTTCGGGATCTCCTCGTAGATGCCGAGCATGCCGGCGTTCACGATCGCCATGTCGAGGCCTGCCTGGATCGCGTGGTAGAGGAAGACGGTGTGGATCGCCTCCCGCACCGGGTTGTTGCCGCGGAACGAGAACGAGACGTTCGACACCCCGCCCGAGACCTTCGCCAGGGGCAGCGTCTCCTTGATCACCTTGGTGGCCTCGAAGAAGTCTACGGCGTAGTTGTTGTGCTCCTCGATTCCGGTGGCGACCGTGAGGATGTTCGGGTCGAAGATGATGTCCTCGGCCGGGAAGCCGATGCCCGTCAGGAGCCCGTAGGCGCGGGTGCAGATGCGCACCTTCTCGTCGCGCGTCGACGCCTGGCCCTGCTCGTCGAACGCCATCACGACGGCGGCCGCCCCGTAGCGCAGCACGAGCCTCGCGCGGCGCAGGAACTCCTCCTCGCCGTCCTTGAGCGAGATCGAGTTGACGATGCTCTTTCCCTGGACGCACTTCAGGCCGGCCTCGAGCACGCTCCACTTCGAGGAGTCGATCATCACGGGCACGCGCGAGATCTCGGGCTCGGCCGCGATCAGGTTCAGGAACTTGACCATCGTTGGCTCGCCCTCGATCAGCGCCTCGTCGACGTTGATGTCGATGACGTTCGCCCCGCTCTCAACCTGCTGGCGCGCGATCGCGAGGCACGCGTCCCAGTCGCCCGCCTTCAGGGCCTTTGCGAACTTGGGCGAGCCCGTGATGTTCGTGCGCTCGCCTATGACGATGAACTGCGAGGCGGAGGGGCGTGGGGCGCTGGGCATCGGGCGACCGCCGGCTTCAGGCAATGACCAGCCGCTCGAGGCCGCTCAGGCGCATGGCGGCCTCGCGCCCCGGCGGCACGCGGGGGGGGAAGGAGTGCACGGCCTCCGCAATGGCCGATATGTGCGCGGGTGTCGATCCGCAGCATCCCCCGACCATGTTCAGCCAGCCGTTGCGCGCAAAGTCCCCGAGCACGGCGGCCATGTCGGCCGGCGCCTCGTCGTACCCGCCGAAGGCGTTCGGGAGCCCCGCATTCGGGTAGCAGGTGGTGAAGCAGCTCGCGATGGAGGAGAGCTCCTCCACGTAGGGCCTCATCTGGCGCCCCCCGAGGGCGCAGTTGATGCCGACCGAGAAGGGCTTGGCGTGGGCGATGCTCGCGTAGAAGGCGCTGATCGTCTGACCCGACAGCGTCCGGCCCGACGCGTCCGTGATCGTGACCGACAGCATGACGGGCAGCCGCACGCCCGTCTCGTCGAAGAGGAGCTCGGTCGCGAAGAGCGCGGCCTTCGCGTTCAGGGTGTCGAAGATGGTCTCGATCAGCAGCGCATCGACGCCGCCGGCCGCGAGCGAGCGGGCCTGCTCGAGGTAGGCCGTGACGACCTGGTCCCACGTGACCGCCCGGAAGTCGGGCCGGTTCACGTCGGGGGACATCGAGAGGGTTCTGTTCAGGGGCCCGATGGCGCCCGCGACAAAGCGCGGCCTGCCTGGGTCGGCGGCCTGGGCCTTGTCGCGCGCCCGCCTCGCCGCGGCCACGGCCGCCGCGTTCATCTCGGGGACGACCGACTCGGTGCCGTAGTCGGCCTGCGAGATCACGGTCGAGTTGAAGGTGTTGGTCTCGACGATGTCGGCGCCCGCCGCGAAGTACTCCGCGTGGATGCTCTCGATCACGTCGGGCCGCGTGAGGGACAGGAGGTCGTTGTTGCCCTTCAGGTCCTTGGGGTGGCCGGCGAATCGCGCGCCCCTGAAATCGGGCTCCTCGAGCCCGCGCGTCTGGATCATCGTGCCCATGGCGCCGTCCAGGACGGCGATGCGCGATTCAAACAGGTGCCGCAGGGCGGCGAACGAGGGGGATTCGTGGGGGGAGGCCATGGGCGTGTGGGGATGATCAGTTCCGATGCCGGCTTAAAGGCAATGCATTCGGGAAGGGATGGCAAGCTACATATCAATAAATACGCATTTATTGATATGATTGTCTTTGACACCCGTTACCCCTTGCTGGACAGTCGCATCGCCCGTCGTTCTTTGTCCCACCATTTCGGGAATCAAGGGAAGGCCGTTAGAACCGGCCACAGTTGCGCTGCGGTAACGCATCACAGACCCATCACCGCGCCGTCCGACGGCGCGGGCAAAGCCAATCGGGGCTCTCACCCCGGTGAAGGCGAGGGGCGAGGAAAAGCCAGTCGGGCCGTCTCCGGCCCCACAGGCGACACATGCGGAGTCCGAATACCTGGCCCGGAATTCACATTCGTCCGGCGCGATTGCGCGCGCCGGATCCGATAACTTCATCGCAAAAGTGAAGACCTGAACCCGTATGAACACAAAATTCCTGCACGGCTGCGTGGCCGTGCTCGCCGCGTCAGCACTGGCGCGGCCCGTCCATTCCCAGTCCGGCCCGGAAAGCCAGCTCGACCCCTTCCTGGTGGTCGCGACCCGGACGTCCTCGGATATCCGAACGCTCGGCACCGCCGCGGATCTTATCACGGCGGAGGACCTTTCCCGCCAGCAGATCACGTCGCCCGCGGCTGCGCTGGGCGGCGTTCCGGGCGCCCCCGCTTTCGCAAACGGCGCGCTCGGCTCGGACATCTCTATCTTCACGCGCGGGTCGGACTCGGACCAGACCCTATTCCTTGTCGACGGGATCCGCCTGAACGACGCGAACACGGACTATGCGGTGTTCCTCGGCGGCTCGCGCCTGGGCGCGACGGACACGATCGAGATCGCCCGTGGGCCCCAGAGCACGCTCTACGGGAGCGAGGCCGTGGGCGGCGTCATCTCCATCCAGGCCCAGAAGGGCTCCGGGGAGCCGTCCGCCAGCATTTCCGCCGAGGCGGGAAGCTTCGGCACGGTCGCCGGAACGCTGGACGCCCAGGGAGCGCGGGATGCATGGGCCTGGTCGCTCTCGGCCACGGGGGCGCACACGGCGAATGACCGCCCGAACAATGACTTCGACAGCGCCGACCTGGTGCTTCGGCTCGACCGGGAGATTTCAAAGGGGGTGTCGGTTGGCGCCACGCTGCGGGGCTTCGAGGGCCGGTTCGGTGACCCGGGCGACATCTACACGAACGATGCCTATGCCCACGAGACCGAGGGCAACTGGCTGGGAACTGTTTTTACCGATCTCACGCTGGCACCGGACTGGACCGCGCACGTCACCGCAGGCGGCCAGGACAGGCGCTACGTGTCGTTTGACGAACTGCCGGGGGTGTTCACCTCAACGACGGTCGTCCAGAACCGCCGGGGCGTCCTGGACGCGCAGTCGACGTATGCCGGACTCGCGAGGCAAAAGATCACCGTCGGCGTGACGGGCGAGGATGAAACGACCCAGGACGACGGCTATGGCAACATCGACCGGCGCCAGACTTTCCTCGCGGGCTTTGCCGAGGACGAGTGGCATCCCTTCAATTCCATCTACCTCACGGGTGGCCTGCGCTACGACGACTTCGACACCTTCGGCACGGCCGTCACGGGCCGAGCCACCGCGGCATGGCTGAGCACGGACCGCTCGGTCAAGCTGCGGGCGAGCTACGGGACGGGATTCAACGCGCCCAGCTTCCTTGAGCTCTACGGGGTGGACACGGGATACGTGGGAAACCCGGACCTGAAGCCCGAGCGCTCGAGGGGCGGCGACGCGGGCATCGACTATTATCTCCCCGGGAAGGCCGGCTCGCTCAGCGCGACGTGGTTTCGGAACGACTACAGCAACCTGATCGACTACAACTTCAACGTGTACCCCGGGACGACCGTCAATGTCGGCCGGGCGCGCACGGAGGGAGTCGAGCTCGAGGCGAAGCTCAGGCTGGCCGCCGGTTTCGAGCTCCACGCCTCGTACACCTACCTGGATGCGAACAACCTGACGGACGGCGTGCGCCTTCTTCGGCGCCCCAGGAACAGCGGGAGCGCCGACCTCTGGAGGGACCTCGGGGGAGGGTGGAGCGCGGGGGTGGGCGTCCAGGTCGTCGCCGACCGCGAGGACGTCGACGCGCAGACATTCGAGACCGTCGACGACCCCAACTATGCCGTCGCGAGGGTCTATGCCGAGTGGCGCGCCAGCAAGCGCCTGTCACTTAAGGCGCGGGTCGAGAACGCGCTCAACGAGAAGTACCAGCCCGTGAACGGATACCCGGCGCTGGGTTTTGGCGCCTTTGGCGAGGTGGACTGGAGGTTGTGAAGCGAGGGGGGAACTGGGGTAGATTTTGGGCTTGGCTTCCGGTGCGCGCCTCGCGATTTGCGGCGTTGCGAAGATCGATTTCCTCGTTAGCTGGAACTTCAAGCATCTGGCCCATTTGCGTCGGGAATCTGGATTCAATTCCGTGAACCTCTTGCAAGGATACCCTCCTGTGCGAATTGTGGCTCCCACCGCATTGATTCATGGCCAAGAAGAAACAATTTGATGCCATCGCTGCCTCCCGGCGCTGGCGGCGAGCGGCAAGCAAGCGCCTCGCAGGCTTGAACTTCTCCGAGCAGCAGGAGTTGCTCAACCGTTCCGCGTCGAGGGTTTTCGCTGCTGCGCCCAAGCGCCGTACTTCCACCGCTTCAAAGGGGTGAATCACTCGCATTCGGTCGGCCGTCAGGGAGAGATACATATTCTCTTGGATGGGCAGGCACAGAACACGCGCTCCAAGGGTTTGACCGGGCCGTGAGCCGGGTCTTGGCTTCGGGCATGCCCCAAGCCCGAATCCTTGCCTTGCTGGTTCTGCTCCTTCCCCTTTCGGGCGCCGGCGAGCCGTCCCCGGCGGCAGTCCGCCCAACGGACGCCTACGTGCCGGCTGAGATCGCCGGGATGACCCACGCGCAGTCGAGCGAGCTACGCGAGCTCGTCGACCGCTTCGTCGCGGACCGGGACGAGATCCTTCGATTCTACGACGTCAGCGGCTCGGAGCTGCAGGTCCGGCGCATGCGGGAATTCTACTCCGCCTGGCGCAAGCGCCTCGAGGCGATGCCCTACGACGGCCTGGGGACGGAGGGCAGGGTGGACTGGCTCCTCATGGCGCGGCAGATCGACTACGAGCTGAAGCTGCTTGATCGCGGGGAATCCCGCGCGCGAGAGATGGCGCCCCTCATCCCTTTTGCGGGCGACATCGCGAGGCTCCAGGAGTCCCGCAGGCTCATGGAGCCCGTCGACCCCCAGGGGTCCGCCGCCGACCTGGACCGGATCGCAAAGCAGGTCGCGAAGCTCCAGGACGGCCTCCAGGCCGGGCTGAAGGCCGATGCACCCAAGGACGCGAAGGGTGCCCCGCCGCTCACAACCACGCGGATCGTGGCCTACAGGTCCGTCGCGGCCCTCGCCGGCCTGAGGGATTCCCTCGATGACTGGTACAAGTTCTACGACGGCTACGACCCCTCGTTCGGGTGGTGGGTTCACGCATCGCACGACAAGCTCAACGAGGCGCTGGACGGCTACGTCAAGTTCCTGAAGGAAAAGGTTGTAGGCATCGAGCCGGGCAAGGACGAGCCGATCGTCGGCGACCCGATCGGCCGCGAGGGCATCGACGCCGAGCTCGCCCACGAGATGATCGCCTACAGGCCGGAGGATCTCCTCGCGATCGCCAACCGGGAATTCGCGTGGTGCGATACCGAGCTGAAGAAGGCGTCGCGCGAGATGGGTTTCGGCGACGACTGGAAGGCGGCGATGGAGAAGGTGAAGCAGGACCACCTGCCCCCGGGCGGCCAGCCCGCCCTCGTGCGCAGCCTCGCCCTCGAGGCCGTGCGCTTCGTCCAGGACAGGGACCTGATGACCATCCCGCCGCTCGCCGCGGATTCGTGGAAGATCGAGATGATGAGCCCGGCGCGCCAGAAGGTCGCCCCCTTTTTCCTCGGTGGGCCCGACATCCTGGTCGCGTTCCCGACGGACGCGATGGACTACGACGACAAGCTCCAGAGCCTGCGGGCCAACAACGTCCACTTCGCGCGCGCGACCGTGTTCCACGAGCTGATCCCGGGCCACCACATGCAGTACTACTACTCGAGCCGGTCGAACCCCCACCGCGAGCTGTTCACGACGCCGTTCTGGGTCGAGGGCTGGGCCGTGTGGTGGGAGTTTCAGTTCTGGGACATGGGCTGGCCGAAATCGCCCGAGGACAGGATGGGCATGCTCTTCTGGAGGTCACACCGCTGCGCCCGGATTATCTTCTCCCTCAACTTCCACCTTGGGAAGTGGACCCCCGAAGAGTGCATCGACTTCCTCGTCGACCGCGTGGGCCATGAGCGCGCGAGCGCCACGGGCGAGGTGCGGCGCTCCTTCAACGGAACGTTCTCCCCGATGTACCAGGCGGGCTACATGCTGGGCGCGCTCCAGCTGCGCGCTCTCCACCACGAGCTGGTCTCGCCGGGCGGGATGTCCGACAGGACCTTCCACGACGCCATCCTCGAGGGAGGCCCGATGCCGATCGAGATGGTGCGAGTGCGCCTGAAGGGCGAAAAGCCGCCAGCCGACTTCGCCCCGCAGTGGCGCTTTGCCGACTGACGCCGGTTCAGGTCGATCTCCAGGCCAGGACGAGCGAGCCCGCGACGATGAGGGTTCCCCCGACGGCGTGCTGCCACGACAGCCTCTCCCTCAGGAAAATCCCGGCGAGCACGATGGCGAAGACGACGCTCAGCTTGTCGACGGGGGCGACGCGCGAGGCCTCGCCCAGCTGCAGGGCCCGGAAATAGCAGAGCCAGGAAAGCCCGGTCGCCGCGCCAGAGAGCGCCAGGAAGAGGAGGGTCCGTCTCCCGGGCATTGTGATTGCGCCGGCAGGTGCCGCGGCGAGCGCGATGGCCCAGGTGATGACGAGGACCACCGTGGTCCGGAGGGCCGTCGCAAGGTTGGAGTTCACGTGCTCCACGCCGACCTTCGCGAGTATCGCCGTGATTCCCGCGAAGAACGCCGAGAGGAGCGCCCAGACGATCCAGTTCATCCCCCGGACGCTATCGCGGCCGAGGGCCAAGTTAAGCCGGAAATGGGAGGGCCTGTTTGACAGTTCTCCCCATCCGGCGCTACGAGTTTGGCCCATGGAAATCAAACGCGTCGGATCGCAGCCGTCCGGGAAGGGTCCCGCCGACTGGTTCACGGGCACGGTCCGGATCGACCCCCTGGTCCAGGCGCCCGACCCGGCCCGCGTCGCCGCGGCCAGCGTCACGTTTGAGCCGGGGGCCCGCACCGCCTGGCACACGCACCCCCTCGGGCAGACGCTGATCGTCACGGCAGGCTGCGGATGGGCCCAGAGGAAGGGCGGCGATGTGGAGGAGATCCACCCCGGCGACGTGGTGTGGTTTGCCCCGGGGGAGAAGCACTGGCACGGGGCCACGCCGACAACGGCCATGACCCACGTTGCGGTCCAGGAACGGCTGGACGGCAAGGCCGTGGACTGGATGGAGCACGTCAGCGACGGGGAATACAGGCGCTGAGCGGGGGTACGGGCGGATACGCCGCCGGGGCGGCCTTGGCGTTGCCATCGGGGCGAAACGGGCCTCAGATCAACGGATCAACGCTTTCGGACACACGGCATCGTCGCGCGCCGCCGGCCGTTCAAGGACAGCCCTCGGGTCGCTGGCCGCAGCCGTCCTGCTTGCGTCCGCCGCCGTGGCCTTTGGGTCGGGCGCCGCCGACAACGTCGTCCTCGTCGCCAACAGCGACGCCCCTGACTCGGTCGCGATCGCCCGGCATTACGCGGAGGTCCGCGGGGTCCCCGCCGCGAACATCATCGCCCTTAAGATGCCGCTCGAAGAGACGGTCTCCTGGAAGGAGTTCGTGGCGACAATCTGGCGGCCGCTCGAGGACGAGCTGGTCAAGAGGGGCTGGGTCGACGCCATCGCGATGGACCTGTTCGACGCGGTGGGCCGGCGCAAGTATGCGGTCTCGGGCCATAAGATATCGGCGCTCGTCCTCTGCAGGGGCGTGCCGCTTCGGATCGAGCATGATCCCGCCCTCTACGCGGAGGTCGCCCCCCTCACCGACCATGCGGAGATGCGCACGAACCAGGGGGCCGTGGACTCGGAGCTGAGCCTGCTCGCCCGGACGGACACCCCGATAAACGCCTGCCTCCCGAATCCGCTCTTCAATAATACCCATCCCACGGACGACGCCCGGGCGCAGGTGGTCAAGGTGTCGAGGCTGGACGGGCCGACGGCCGCCGACGCGCTCCACCTGGTCGACCTTGCCGTCGAGGCGGAACGCACCGGACTCCTCGGGCGGGCCTACGTGGACATTGCGGGACCCAACGAGAAGGGGGACCGCTGGCTCGAGGAGGCCGCGGCCAGCGCGCACACCCTCGGGTTCGACGTCACGGTCGGCCACGGCCCCGGGACGTTTCCGGGTACGGCGCGGATCGACGCGCCGGCGCTCTACCTCGGCTGGTATGCGCCCGACCTGAACGGCCCGTTTGCGCTCCCCGGGTTCCGGTTTCCACCGGGAGCGTTGGCCGTTCACATGCACAGCTTCTCGGCCCACACGCTGCGCTCGGCGACCGAGGGCTGGTGCGGCCCGCTGATCGCGAGGGGCGCCACGGCGACCGTGGGGAACGTCTTCGAGCCCTACCTGGAATACCTCCACCGCCCGGACCTGCTCATGGAGGCGCTCGCCCGCGGCGACGACCTGGTCGACGCCGCCTACTACGCGCTGCCGGTGCTCAGCTGGCAGTCGATCGTGATCGGCGACCCGCTCTACCGCCCCTTCAGGGCGGCCCTCGGATCGAAAGAGCGGGACCTCTCCGCGCTTCCGCCGGCGCTAGCCGGCTACGCCGTGATCCGGCGGATGAACCTGCTCGACGCCGCGGGCCGCCAGGCCGAGGCGGTCGAGGCCGGCAAGGCGGGCATGAAGCAGGCCCCGAACCTCGCCCTGGCCCTCGCGCTGGCCAAGAGGCTCGAGGTCTCGGGCAACCCGGAGGAGGCGACTTGGTTCGTCATCGCCGCCGCCGACTCCGCGGACATGTCCGCCTCGAACTGGGAGCTCCTGTGCGAGGCCGCCACGCTGCTCTCGGGCGACAAGAAATGGGACGAGGCCGTCGACATCTACCGGAAGCTCTTCGAGGTGGACGCGATCCCCGCCGCGGTCAGGGCGACCTGGCTCGCCGAGGCGCGCCGCGTCGCGCTCGAGGGCGGCGACGCCGGCCAGGCCGCGCAGTGGAAGGCGGAGATGAGCCAGGCCGCCGAAAAATCAGCGGGCCCGGGCCGGTAGCCGTGCCTCAGAGTTTCTCGACGATCTTGTCGGCCAGGCCGTACGCGACGGCCTCCTTGGCGTTCAGGTAGAAGTCGCGGTCGCTGTCCTTGGATATCTTCTCGATCGGCTGTCCGGAGGCGTCGGCGAGGATCTGGTTCAGCTCGGCGCGCAGCTTCTCCATCTCCTGGGCCTGGATGTTGATGTCCGTGGCCGGCCCGATGAAGCGGCCCGAGATCAGCGGCTGGTGGATGAGCACCCGGCCGTGGGGATAGATGAGCCGGCGGCCCTTGGCCGCGGCGCAGAGGAGGATCGAGCCCATGGAGGCGGCCATGCCCGTGACGACGATCGTGATCGGCGACGAGATGAGCCTCATCGTGTCGAACACCGCCATGCCTGCCGTGATCGAGCCGCCGGGCGTGTTCATGTAGAAGGTGATGTCCTTGCCCGGGGCCGTGGACTCCAGGTACAGGAGCTTCTCGCTCAGGTCCTTCGCCGACTCGTCGGTTACCGGGCCCCAGAGAAAGAGCTTCCGCTGGTTCAGGAACCTCTTCTGGATCAGCAGGGATACGGAGGGGTCCCTCTTCGCCGTGGCGATCTCCTCGGCCTCCTCATCCTCGTCCTCCTCGTCGTCGAGGCGGGGCAGGGGGGCGCTCAGTCCGGGCTGGAAGTTGTGGAAATTCATGAGGCTAAAATCTGATGCAAACCCCGGATTTGGCAAGTGCGGTTGGGATTAGTAGGCCACCTTGCCCGTGTTCGCCTTCCACTCGGCGAACGCGGCCTTCGCCTCGTCGGCGAGGAGGGGCTTCATCGACATCCGGCGCTCGGCCACGGGGAGAGGGATCTGCTGGTAGATGAAGTCGTCGTCGAAGCCGATGTCCGCCGCGTCCTGGCGACTGTTGGCATAGTAGGCCTCGGGTATCCGCGCCCAGTAGATGGCCGAAAGGCACATCGGGCATGGCTCGCAGCTCGCGTAGATCTCGCAGTCGGCCAGGCTGAAGGTCCCCAGCGCCTTGCAGGCCTCGCGGATCGCGACGATCTCGGCGTGGGCCGTCGGGTCGCAGGTGGACGTCACCTGGTTGCAGCCGCGTCCGACAACCTTGCCAGCGCGCACCACCACGCAGCCGAACGGCCCGCCCTTGCGCGCGCGGGGGCCCTCCAGGGACAGCCGGATGGCCTCCCGCATGAAGTTCTCGCTGCTCATGGCTGGACTCCCGGGATAGGTCGTTTGGAACGCACGGAGACGCGACGGTACAATGGAGGTGACAGGACACAAGAGGAAGTTACCCTTCGGTCAGTACGACCACCCTTCATGACCGCCACGACACTTTCCGGCCTCGAAATCAGCGGGCCCATCCCGCCCCCCTACGCCGAGATCCTGACCCCCGAGGCCTGCGCCTTCCTAGCCGGGATCTTCCGCAGGTTTGAGGCGCGCCGCCAGGAGCTCCTCGGGAGCCGCGTCGCGCGCCAGCTCGAGCTGGACTCGGGCGCGCTCCCCGACTTCCTGGCCTCGACCCTCCCGATCCGGCAGGGGACCTGGCGCGTGGCTGCGGCGCCGGCCGACCTCCTCGACCGCAGGACCGAGATCACCGGCCCGGTCGACCGCAAGATGGTGATCAATGCCCTCAACTCGGGAGCGAAAGTGTTCATGGCCGACTTCGAGGACGCCACCTCGCCGACCTGGGAGAACCTCCTCGACGGCCACATCAACCTGAGGGACGCGGTGCGGCGCACGATCGGCTTCACGAGCCCCGAGGGGAAGGCCTACAAGCTGAACGACAAGACGGCCACGCTCCTCGTGCGCCCCCGCGGCTGGCACCTGCCCGAGAAGCACGTCTCCCTGGACGGCAAGCCCGTCTCCGGCAGCCTGTTCGACTTCGGGCTCTACTTCTTCCACAACGCCCGCGAGCTTCTCGCGCGCGGCTCCGGCCCCTATTTCTACCTGCCGAAGATGGAGAGCCACCTCGAGGCCCGCCTTTGGAACGACGTGTTCGTCCACGCGCAGGCGACCCTCGGCGTACCGCAGGGCTCCATCCGGGCGACCGCCCTCATCGAGACGATCCTCGGGGCCTTCGAGGCCGAGGAGATCCTCTACGAGCTTCGCGACCACGCCTCGGGCCTCAACTGTGGCCGCTGGGACTACATCTTCAGCTGCATCAAGAAGCTGCGCCGAAGGGATAACTACATCTTCCCTGACAGGAGCCAGGTGACGATGACGGCGCCCTTCATGCGGGCCTACTGCCTCTACGTCATCAAGGTGTGCCACCGGCGCGGGGCGCACGCCATGGGCGGGATGGCGGCGCAGATCCCGATAAAGAACAACCCGGCCGCGAACGACGAGGCGATGGCAAAGGTCCTCGCGGACAAGGAGCGCGAGGCGACGGACGGCCACGACGGCACGTGGGTCGCCCACCCGGGGCTGGTCCCCATCGCCCTCAAGGCCTTCGACAAGCACATGCCCGGGCCCAACCAAATCTCGCGCCAGCGCGACGACGTCAACGTGACGGCGGCGGACCTCCTCGCGCCCCCCACGGGGACGATCACCGACGCCGGGATCCGCACGAACCTGAGCGTGGGGATCCAGTACCTGGAGGCCTGGTTCGGGGGCTCCGGCTGCGTGCCCCTCTACAACCTCATGGAGGACGCGGCTACGGCGGAGATCTCCCGGGCCCAGCTCTGGCAGTGGCTCCACTGCGGCGGGAAGCTCGAGAACGGGAACCCCGTCACCCCGTCGCACTACGACATGCTGCTCACCGAGGTGATCGCAAAGATCGAGTCCGAGGTCGGCATGGAGCGCTATTCGAACGGGCACTTCCGGACGGCGTCGCACATGTTCATGGAGATGGTGAAGTCCCATGAGCTCGACGATTTCCTGACGCTGCCCGCGTACGAGCTCCTCAAGTGATGGCGGCGACGAAGCCCACGCTTGACGCCCTCAATTCGGGCGGCCGGGACGCGTTTGTGGGCGTCCTTGGCCACCTGTTCGAGCACTCGCCTTGGGTCGCCGAGGAGACTTATGGCAGGAGGCCGTTTAAGGACGCCGACGCGCTCCACGCCGCCCTCTGCGCGACGATGCGGGGGGCGCCCCTGGAGCGGCGCCTCGCCCTCGTGCGGGCGCATCCCGACCTTGCGGGACGGCTCGCCCAGGCGGGCCAGCTGACGGCGGCGTCGACGGGGGAGCAGTCGGCCGCCGGCCTGGACCGCCTGAGCCCGGCCGAGGCCGCCGAGATCCAGTCGCTCAACGACGCCTACAGGGAGCGCTTTGGCTTTCCCTTCGTCATCTGCGCGCGGCTGAACGCCAAGGGCGCCATCCTCGCCGCCATGCGGGCGCGCGTCGCCAACCAGCCCTTCGCGGAGCTCTCGACGGCGCTCGATGAAATCGCCAAGATCGCCCGGCTTCGACTCAACGACACACTCATGAAGGAGACCTGAAATGGCCGGAAAACTGAGCACACACGTCCTGGACCTGGTGTCCGGCCGCCCCGCGTCCGGCATGAAGGTCGAACTGCGCCGGGTCCCACCCGGGCCCGCGTTCCACAAGACGGTCGTCACCAATGCCGACGGCCGCACGGATCCGCCGCTCCTGTCCGCCCCGGAGCTGCTCGCGGGCACCTACATGCTGGAGTTCCACGTCGGCGAGTATTTCGCCGCGAAGGGCTATCCGGCCGCCCGGGTGCCGTTCCTCGACGTCGTGCCGGTCCGATTCGGGGTCGCGGACGCCACGGCGTCCTACCACGTGCCGCTCCTCGTGACGCCCTGGTCCTACAACACCTACAGGGGGAGCTGACGGAGCGAATGCCCAGAAAAACTCTGGCCCAGGCCGCGGCGACGCTCGGGCGCCGCATCGACCGGCTGGCGAAAGTCTCGGACGAGCGGGGTGCAACGACGCGCACCTTCCTGTCGCCGGCGATGCGCCGGGCGAATGCGCTCGTGGCCGGCTGGATGAGGGGCGCGGGACTCTCTGTCCGCGAGGACCGCGTCGGCAACCTCATCGGGAGGCTCGAGGCGGAGGGAAGGGGGGCGAGGACGCTCCTCCTCGGCTCCCACCTCGACACCGTTCGCGACGCGGGCCGCTTCGACGGCGTCCTCGGCGTCATGCTGCCGATCGCCGCGCTCGAGGTGCTCAGGGCCCGCGGGACCCGGCTCCCGTATTCCGTCGAGGTCCTGGGGTTTTCCGAGGAGGAGGGCGTCAGGTTCTCCTCCGCCTACCTCGGGAGCAAGGGCTACACCGGCCTCCTCAGGAGATCCGACCTCGCTCTCAGGGACCTTGACGGTGTCTCCGTGGGGGAGGCCCTGGCCACGCACAACGGCAGGCGCCTTTCTCCGCCCGCGCCGGCCCATGCGGCACGGGAACTCCTCGGCTACGTCGAGGCCCACATCGAGCAGGGGCCCGTCCTCGAGGCGCGGGGCCTCGCCGCCGGCGTCGTGCCCGCGATCGCGGGGCAGACCCGCGCAAGGGTGACCTTCAGGGGCCGGGCGGGGCATGCCGGGACGACGCCGATGGCGCTTCGAAGGGACGCTCTCGCGGGCGCGGCCGAGTTCATCCTCGCGGTCGAGGCCCTCGCGAGGGCGAGGCCGCCGCTCGTCGCGACCGTGGGCCGCGTCACGGCGCGCCCCGGGGCCGCCAACGTGATCGCCGGCGCCGCGGAGCTCTCGCTCGACGTGCGGCATCCGGTCGACGCGAGGCGGCGGGCCGCGCTCGCCCGGCTGAGGGCCACCGCACGGGGGATCTCGAGGAGGCGGGGCCTCGCCCTCGCGATCGAGGTGATCCAGGACAACGGAGCCGTCGCGTGCTCCGGGAAGCTGACGGCGCTCCTCGCGCGCAGCGTGCGCTCCGTCCAGGGGAGGTGCCTCGCGCTCCCTAGCGGGGCCGGGCACGACGCCGTCATCCTCTCCTCCCTCACGCCCGTCGCCATGCTCTTTGTCCGCTGCAGGGAGGGGCTCAGCCACCATCCCGACGAGTTCGTCCATCCCCGCGACCTCGGGGTCGCGCTGGGGATCCTCGTCGACTTCCTGACCCGTCTCGCCTCCCGGACCCGAGCATGAGCGACTCGTATGACCTCATCGTTCGCGGCGGCACGCTCGTGCTTCCCGAGGGCGTCGTCCGCGCCGACATCGCGTCGTCGGGCGGCGTGATCGCGAGGATAGCCCCCGCCATCGACGGGACGGCCCGCGAGGTCGTCGATGCCGTCGGCCAGTACGTGATGGCCGGGATCATCGACTCGCACGTCCACTTCAACGAGCCCGGCCGGACGGACTGGGAGGGCATTGAGACGGGATCCAACGCCCTGGCCGCCGGAGGGGGGACGGCGTTCTTCGACATGCCGCTCAACTCGCTTCCGCCCGTGACGAACGCCTCGAGCTTCGCGCTCAAGCGGGCGGCCGCGGAGCGCTCCTCGAGGACCGACTTCGGGATTTGGGGCGGGCTTGTCCCGGGCAACGCCGACGAGTTCGAGGCGATGCGCGACGCCGGAGCCGTCGGTTTCAAGGCCTTCATGTGCAACAGCGGGGTGGAGGAGTTCCCCCTCTCGAACCCGGCGGCGCTCCGCGCCGGCATGAAGCGCGCCGCGGCCCTTGGGATGATGGTCGCCGTGCACGCGGAGGACGACTCCCTCGCGCGCCTGAGGACCTTCGAGCAGCATGCGCTCGGGACCGATGCGCAGACCTGGCTCAAGTCGCGGCCCGTCGAGCTTGAGCTCGAGGCGATCCGCACGGCCGCGGACATCGCCGGAGAGACCGAGTGCGCGCTCCACATCGTCCACGTCAGCAGCCCGGACGGGGTCGCGCTCGCCCACGAGGAGAGGAACCGCGGCGTCGACATCTCGATCGAGACGTGCCCCCACTACCTCCTCCTCTGCGACCAGGACGTCATCCGGCTCGGGGCGATCGCCAAGTGCTTTCCCGCGCTCCGGCCGGAGGCGCTGCGGCTGCGGCTCTGGGAGGCTCTCGAGGAGGACAGCATCGACACCATCGGCTCGGACCACTCGCCGGCGCCCCCCGACATGAAGCGCTCTGCGGACTTCTTCGCCATCTGGGGTGGGATCTCCGGGTGCCAGCACGGCTTCGAGCTCCTGCTCTCGGAGGCGCTCTCCCGCAGGATTCCGGAGGTCGCGCTGCCGCATTTATCGAGGCTGCTCTCCGCAAACGTCGCGCGGCGCTTCCGCATCGACCGCCAAAAGGGCCGCCTGGCCGAGGGATTTGACGCCGACTTGACGCTGATCTCCGTCGCGGACCCGCACACGCTCTCAAATGCGGACCTGCTCTACAAGCACCGCCAGGGCCCCTATGACGGCAGGAAATCGACCGTCCGGATAGTCCGGACCGTCGTCCGCGGCCGCACCGTCTTTTCCAAGGGCCGGATTGCACCCGGGGCGCCCTCCGGTCATTTTATCAGGCCAAGCCCGCCCTCCTAGGCGGCGCCGGGCCCGCGTCCTGCTCCGCCTCCACACCCGATTCCCTTAAATCCCATGCCTCAACTCTTTGGACACACCCGAGCCCATGTGGGGGCGCGACACGCCCTGATCACCCCGGGCAACCACGTGTACAGCTCCCTTCCCGGTGTCACCGGCGCCACCGCGGTCGTGCTCGTGAGCCCCGCCATGGGCGCCAAGGTTGCCCAGACGCTCCTCACCTTCCAGTCCGGCGGGGCCGCGAGGATCCCCGCCAGCGAGACCCAGACATTCGGGTACGTCATGGAGGGCGGTGCCAACGTGGCCGTCGGCTCCAGGAAGCGCCGGCTGAAGGCGGGCGGGTTCTTCTTCTGTCCGGCGGGGTCGGACTGGAGCCTCGCCCTCCCGAAGAAGGGGACGCAGGTCACGCTCTTCCAGAAGACGTATGCCGCCCTTTCCGGGGTGCGGCCCCCGAAGGCCATCCTCGGCGACCAGTCGAGGGTGAAGGGAACCCCGTTCCTCGGGGATCCCGCGGCCAACCTGCAGGTTCTCCTTCCCGACGAGCCGGCCTTCGACATGGCCGTCAATCTCTTCGCCTACCAGCCCGGCGGACACCTGCCCTTTGTCGAGGTGCACATCATGGAGCACGGGCTCGTCATGCTGTCCGGCGCCGGCGTCTACCGCCTCGAGGATTCCTGGTATCCCGTGAAGGCCGGCGACGCCATCTGGATGGCCCCCTACTGTGCCCAGTGGTTTGTCGCGATGGGCAAGGCGCCCGCCCGCTACCTCTACTACAAGGACGTCAACCGGTCCGCCCTATGACCCGGACGCCGGACCTCAGGATCGCTGTCGACAGCGCCGGGCTCCAGCGCCGCATCGACGAGCTCGCCCTGATCTCGGAGGCACCGGCCCCCGTCGTGACGCGGGTCCTCTTTTCCGAGGCTGACCTGCGGGGCCGGGACTATGTGCGCCGGGCGGCCCGGGAGGCGGGCCTGACCCTCAGGGAGGACGCCGTCGGCAACATCTTCGCCCGCTGGGCGGGATCCGAGCCCGACCTCCCCGCGGTCGGCTCGGGCTCCCACACGGACGCCATCCCGAACGCGGGAAGGTATGACGGCGTTGTCGGGGTGCTGGGCGCCTTCGAGGCGCTCGCGGCGCTCAAGAGGGCGGGCTTCAGTCCCAGGCGGTCGCTCGAGGTCGTGATGTTCACGGCCGAGGAGCCGACCCGCTTCGGGCTGGGGTGCCTGGGCAGCCGGCTCATGGCGGGCTCGATCTCCGTGGAGAAGGCCAAGGCCCTCAGGGATCCCGACGGCCGGACCCTGGACGAGCTGAGGGCCGCCGCGGGCTATTCCGGGACGCTGGAGTCGGTGCGGCTTCCCAACGGGTACTACCACTCGTTCGTCGAGCTCCACATCGAGCAGGGCCCGATCCTCGAGGCGCAGAATATCCCGATCGGGATCGTGGAGCACATCGCGGGGCCGAGCAGCTACCGCGTGACCCTCCTCGGCGAGGGCGGCCACGCGGGCGCTGTCCTCATGCCGGTGCGCCACGACGCGATGCTGTCCGGAGCCGAGATCGCGCTGGCGGTCGAGCGCGCCGCCAAGGCGAGCGGCAGCCCCGACACGGTCGGTACGGTGGGCGTCTTCCGGATCGAGCCGGGCGCCGTCAACAGCGTGCCGTTCAGGGCCTACCTCGAGATCGACCTGCGCGACTCCCGACTGGACACCAGGTCCAAGGCCCTTGCGGAGATCCGCGCCGCGGCGGAGGAGTCCTGCGCACGGCGCGGGATCAAGATGACGTTCGAGGAGATCAACGCCGACCCGCCCGCGGCGGGGGACCCGGAGACGGTCACGGTCGCCGAGAAGGTCTGCGCGGAACTCGGGCTTCGCTCGCTCCGCATGGTGAGCCGCGCCTACCACGACTCGCTGTTCATGGCCCGCGTGAGCCCGACGACCATGATCTTCATCCCGTGCCGCAACGGCTGGAGCCACCGGCCCGAGGAATTCGCGACGCCGGAGCACATCGCCTCGGGGGCGGAGGTCCTCGCGCGCACGATGGCGCGGCTCGCCTCGTAGACCCATGGGCTTTGACTTCACGCTCAACGGGAAAAGGATCGAGGTCACGTCCACCGCCACGACGACGACCCTCCTCGACTTCCTGAGGTCGAGCGGGCTGACCGGCAGCAAGCAGGGCTGCGCCGAGGGGGACTGCGGCGCCTGCACGGTCGCCGTCGTCGAGCGGGACCACTCGGGCAAGGCGACCTACAGGGCCGTGAACAGCTGCATCGCGCTCGTCCCCATGTTTGCGGGACGCGAGGTCGTGACCGTCGAGGGCCTGTCCCCGGCCGGCGGCACGCTTCATCCCGCGCAGTCGGCGATGGTGGACCACTACGGCTCCCAGTGCGGCTACTGCACGCCGGGCTTCGTGATGTCGCTCTTCGAGGGCTACTACCGGCCGGGCTGCAAGGGGCCCTGCGACATCAGCGACCAGCTGGGCGGCAACCTCTGCCGGTGCACGGGCTACCGTCCCATCCGGGACGCGGCGCTGGAGCTCCTCGACCGCCGGACGTCGGGCGGGAAAGGGGAGGCTGACGGCTTCGCCGAGAGGCTGAAGGCCCCCGTCGCGACGCCCGGCCCGGTGGACTACCGTGCGGGCGCGGACCGTTTCCTGAGGCCGGTGTCGCTCGCCGGGCTCTTTGCGGCGATGGCCGAAAATCCCAAGGCGACGCTCATCGCGGGGGCGACCGAGATCGGCGTCGACGTGACCAAGAAATTCAAGGCCTTCCCTTTCCTCGTCTCCACCGACGGGGTTCCGGAGCTTACCCGGATCACGAAGACCGACGCGCACTGGAGGATCGGGGCCTCGGCCACCCTGACGGCCGTCGAGGATGCCCTCGCGGGCGAGTTCCCCTCGATGGCCAAGATGATCCGGGTCTTCGCGGCGAGGCAGATCCGCAACCGCGCGACCCTCGGCGGCAACCTCGCCACGGCCTCGCCAATCGGCGACAGCCCTCCCGTGCTCCTCGCGCTCGACGCCGCGCTCGTCCTCGCATCGGCCGCCGGCGAGAGGACCGTGGCCCTCTGCGACTTCTTCACGGGATACAGGAAGACCCTGCTCCAGCCCGGGGAGATCATCCGCGAGGTCCTTGTGCCCCGCCTCGCGCCGGAAAGGGGAGTCACCCGGCGCTCGGACTTCCTTAAGGTCTCCAAGCGGCGCGAGCTCGACATCAGCATCGTCGCCGCGGCCTTCTCCGTCGACACCGACGCGGGCGGCGTCGTGCGCCGGGCCCGCATCGCCTACGGCGGCGTCGCGGCCACACCGGTGCGCGCCCGCGTTGCCGAGGAAGCCCTGATAGGCCATTCGCTCCCCGAGTCGGCGGCGGAGGTATCGAGGCTGCTCGCCGAGAGCTTCACGCCGATCGACGACGTGCGATCCGGGGCGGAGTTCAGGCGAGGGCTTATCGTCAGCCTTTGGGAGAAGTTCGTATCGGGCGACGCCAGCATCGCCCAGGACGCGCCGCTTGATTTCCGGAAGGGCGCGGAGCCGCCCGCGACGGACCCTTCCCGGGCTCTGCGCCATGAAAGCTCCGTCGGGCACGTGACAGGGCGGGCAATGTACGTCGACGACACGGCGCAGCGCCGGCCGATGCTCGACATCTGGCCCGTATGCTCCCCGCACGCGCGCGCCCGCATCGTGAGGCGCGACGCCTCCGCCGCCCGGGCGATGCCGGGCGTCGAGGCCGTCCTGATGGCGGAGGACATCCCGGGCCACAACCAGGTCGGCACAGGCCACGATGAGCCGCTTTTCGCGGACAAGGACATCCTCTACCATGGGCAGGTGGTGGCGGTCGTCGTGGGCAAGTCGCCCAAGGCGTGCCGCGCGGCCGCCGCGGCCGTCGTCGTCGAGTACGAGCCGTTGCCCCCGCTCCTGGGCATCAAGGAAGCGGTGGACGCGAGGAGCTTCCATTCGCCACCCCACACCCTTGCGCGCGGAGACGCGGCCGCCGCGCTCACGAGGGCCCCCCTTCGCCTCGAGGGGGAGTTCTCGTTCGGCGGCCAGGAGCATTTCTACCTGGAGACCCAGGCGGCCTGGGCGGAGATGGGCGAGGCCGGCAGCGTGTTTGTCAGCTCGTCGACGCAGCACCCGACGGAGATCCAGAGCGTCGTCGCGGACGTGCTTGGCGAGCACCGCAACAAGGTCGTCGTCCAGTCCCCGCGCATGGGCGGCGGCTTCGGGGGCAAGGAGACGCAGGGAAACGCCTTTGCCGCGATGGTCGCCCTCGCCTCGGTCAAGACCGGCCGGCCCGTGAGGATCCAGCTCGACCGCGACCTGGACATGATGCTGACCGGCAAGAGGCACCCGTTCTATTCCACGTTCTCCGTCGGCTACGACAAGGCCGGCATGATCCTTGCGGCCTCGGTCGACCTTTACTCGGACGGGGGATGGTCGCTCGACCTTTCGCAGCCGGTCCTCGACCGGGCGCTCTTCCACCTCGACAACGGCTACTACATCCCGGCCGTGCGCTTCACCGGGCTGATCGCGAAGACCAACGTCGCCTCGAACACGGCCTTCCGGGGATTCGGGGGGCCCCAAGGGATGCTGATCATGGAGGAGATCGTCGACCGGATCGCGCGGCGACTCGGCCTTCCTCCCGAGGTGGTCCGCGACCGGAACCTCTACCGGGGCACGGGGGAGACCAACACAACCCATTTTCTGCAGGACATCGGGGACAACCGCCTGCGGACCGTGTGGAACCAGGTGCAGGAGCAGGCGGGCTTCGCGGCCCGGCGCGCCGCGGTGGATGCGTGGAACAAGGCCCACCCGCGGATCAAGCGCGGGCTCGCGGTGACGCCGCTCAAGTTCGGCATCGCCTTCACGCTGACCCACTACAACCAGGCGGGCTCCCTGGTGCTCATCTACATGGACGGCACCGTCCAGGTGAACCACGGCGGGACGGAGATGGGCCAGGGCCTCCACACCAAGGTCATGGGTGTCGCGATGCGGGAACTGGGGCTGCCGGCCGACAGGATCAGGATGATGGCCACGACCACCGACAAGGTGCCCAACACATCCGCCACGGCGGCGTCATCGGGGGCGGACTTGAATGGGGCCGCGGTCCGCAACGCCTGCATCACCCTCCGGGAAAGGCTGCTCCCTGTAGCCGCGGAGGTGCTCTCGAAGAAATCGGGGAAGACAATTAGCCCCGCGGACGTGGAGATAGCCGACGGAAAGGTGACGGCGCGAGGCTGTGATGCCTCCGTCGACTTCGCCGACGTATGCTTCATGGCCCACCAGAAGCGGGTGAGCATGTCCGCGGCCGGGTTCTATGCGACGCCGGGCATCCACTGGGACTGGTCCACGGCCTCGGGACGGCCCTTCCAGTATTTTGCCTGCGGGGCGGCGGTCGCCGAGGTCGAGGTCGACGGCTACAGCGGGATGCACCGCGTCCTCCGCATAGACGCCGTCCACGATGTGGGGAATTCGCTCAACACGGGGGTAGACCTCGGCCAGATCGAGGGCGGCATCGTCCAGGGTGTCGGCTGGCTCACCCGGGAGGAGCTGCTCTGGGACAAGAAGGGGAAACTCATGACGCATAGCGCGAGCACCTATCAGATTCCGGCGATCAGCGACGCGCCCATCGAGATGAATGTGACGCTCCTGCCCATGGCGACGCAGGACGGGACCATCCATGGGAGCAAGGCCGCCGGCGAGCCGCCGCTCATGCTGGCTTTCTCGGTGAGGGAGGCCCTCAGGGACGCGGTGTCAGCCTTCGGATCGAAGACGGGCGAGATCCCTCTGGCTTCGCCGGCCACTTCCGAGGCGATATATGCTGCCATCAAGAACAGGACATCGTAACTAGCTATTTGGTAATATATTACATGTCTTTTTTGATCACCGATTTAGCGCCCAAACGTTGAACTTTGAGCTCTCTCAAATAGCATTTTGATCATGCCACCACCGAGTCGCCAACTCGAAGGTATTGCTCGAGAGGTTGTCTGGTGGGAAGCGCCGGAAGTTACGCTTTCGGACCAAAATGACTTTCTCGGAAACGTGATGGCGAGGGGGATTTGGGACGCTGTGCAGCATGTTGAGGCAATCTACGGAGAGGAGGCCTTTCGAGAAGCTCTGCGGCACGCGAAGCCCGGCGTGATCGATGTCGCCTCTTGGCACTATTGGCATCATCGCCTCGGAATGGAACCGGTTCCTGAAATGCCAAAGAGGACATTTGCGTGAAATCCATAGTACCCCGTCTTGAAACCTTGCCTAAGGCGCAGCGCGTATTGTGGCCAAGACTTTCGGCAGTGGGTGCCAATTTCGTCCTATACGGAGGTACGGCCCTTTCGTTGCAAGTAGGAGGGCGGATATCCGTCGATTTCGATTTTTTTTCCGCGCATTCCTTGGACGCGGATCATTTGGTGAAGGGCCTGCCTTTCCTGAAGGGGGCAATTCTTCAACAGCGAGCTGAAAATACAGCTTCGTTTTTGATTGGCAGCGGGGAGGACTCCGTCGCGGTCTCTTTTTTTGGAGGCCTGAGCTTCGGGCGCGTAGGTGATCCAGTTCGGTTCTCCGACAACGGGGTATTTGCGGCAGGCTTGCTAGATTTGGCCGCGCAGAAGATTAGGGTCATCCAGCAGCGCGCAAAGGCAAAGGACTATCAGGACATTTACAAGCTGCTGTCCGAGGGCGTCACTCTGGAGGAGGCGTTGGGAGCGGCTCAGGCATTGTTTCCCGAGTTCAATCCCTCCGTCTCTCTCAAAGCTCTAAGTTATTTCGGCGACGTGAAAAATCTGCCGCAGGGCATCCAAACAGATCTGATTTCCGCGGCTGCAAGGGTCCGAGGAATTGCTCCACTCGTGAGGTATCGTGATTCATTGCTTCCCGATCTCGAGTTGCCTGAGAAAACACGCGGATTGGAGATCGAGCCGGAACTCTAACGTGGATACGCCGACCTGGCGGGAGCAACGCCGACTATTTGGCGGCTTGAAGCCGATCCCGCTCCGATAGCAGCTGCGCCGCGACGCTGAGTGCGATCTCATGCGGGTGGTTTGTGCCGAAATCCAAACCGACCGGGCAGTGGAACCGGGACGCCTGCTTGGCCTTGACACCGTCCGCGATGAGCTCCTTGCGCAGGACCTTCGCTTTCGCTTCGCTCCCAATGACCCCGATGAACGGGAAGTTCCTCTCGGTGAGGGCACGCTTGAGTATGGGCCTGTCCGTCGCGTGCCCCATCGTCATCACGAGGAGGAACGTGTTGTCGGGAAGTGTCGGAACGATGCTCTCCGGGGACTCGGAATGCACCACCCGCAGGTTTGCCGAGCGCGGCAGCCGGTCCAGCCACTCGGGTCTGGAGTCGACGACCGTGATCCGCGCGGGCAGGGGAGCCAGCACGGGAATGAGCGCCTGGCCGACGTGCCCCGCCCCGAAGACGGCGATGTTCCACGGCCCCGCCCCGAAATGCGGCTCAAAGTAGAATTTGACCGATCCCCCGCAGGTCATGCCCACGTCCCCCTTAAGGGTCCAGGACGCGAAGCGGGGCTTGGCGTCTCCCTTGGCGAGCATCTCCGCCGCGAGCTTGAGCGCTGCGGCCTCGACCTTTCCCCCGCCCACCGTCCCGCTGTGGAGTCCCTGGGCGGTCACGAGCATCTTTGCGCCGGCATCCTGGGGCGTGCTGCCGAGGGCGTCGACGAGTGTCACTAGGACGAAGGACACGCCCTCGCTCTCGAGCAACACGACCTGCTCGTAGACGGTCACACGAGTCCGAGCTTCATCCGGCCCTCTTCGGTGATCATCGACTGGTTCCACGGCGGATCCCACGTGATCCGCACGTCGGCGTCGCCGACTCCCGGTACGAGCAGGATCTTGCCCTTCGCGTCCTCGGCTATCGCCGGGCCCATCCCGCATCCCGGAGCCGTCAGCGTCATCGCGACGTTCACCTTGTAGGCGTTGTCCGGCTTCTTCTCGA
>CAZDZL010000042.1:0-33903 GCA_964509885.1 uncultured Opitutaceae bacterium
AAAGTGGCGGAGAGGGAGGGATTCGAACCCTCGGTGCCCTTGCGGACACACATGATTTCCAATCATGCACATTCGACCACTCTGCCACCTCTCCGGGAGCCCGACGACCAGCCTTACCATCGGGGGAAGGGGAAGATCAAAGGCCATGGGCGGGGGCGGGGTCAAATGCATTCTCCCTCGCCCCAAGGAGTCCTGCGGGAATATTGAATTTGCGTCGCCCGTTTGGCTGGCGCGACACTTCGGGCCGTGCCGCGACGCCTTGTTCCCTTCCTAGCCGCGGCCCTGGCCTTTTCCGGGTGCAGCCGCCACGAGACCCTCGTCGCGTCGGGCACGAGGGACCGGGTCCTGCACCTCGGCAACAAGGATGAGCCGTCCGACTTCGACCCGCAGATCAGCGAGGCCTCGTCCACCAACAAGATCCTGGGCTCGCTGTTCCAGGGGCTCGTGGTGTTCGCGGGGGACGGGCAGACGATCCTTCCCGGCATGGCTGACCGCTGGGAGATATCTCCCGACGGGCTCACCTACACGTTCCACATCAGGGAGGACGCCCAGTGGTCCAACGGCCAGCCCCTGACCTCGAGGGACTTCCTCGACTCGTTCCTGCGGGCTCTGGACCCACAGCTCGGCTGCGAGGACGCCGGCTGGGCCTACCCGATCCGCGGCGCCCGGGACTTCCTGGAGGGGCGCACGAAGGACCCTGCGTCGGTGGGCCTGAGCGCGCCGGATCCCCGCACGCTCGTCATGGTGCTCGGTCATCCCGCGCCGTACATGCTCATGATCCTGACGACGCACCTTTTCTACCCGGTCTACATGCCGTCCCTGGAGGCGAACGGAGGCCGGCATCAGCGAGGCGGCCCGTGGACGAGGCCGGGCGCTCTTGTGAGCAACGGCGCGTTCACGCTCAGCGAGTGGCGGGCGAACGCCTATGTCAGCGTGAAGAAGAACCCGAGGTTCTGGGATGCGGCCCACGTAAGTCTGAATGAGGTGCGCTTCTACCCGACGGATGACGAGAACGCGGAGGAGCGGGCGTTCCGCGCGGGCCAGCTGCACGTGACGTACCGGCTTCCCAAGGCCAAGGTCCCGGTCTACCAGGCGGATTATCCCGCGGAGCTGCACGTGGTCCCGATCCTGAGGACGAACTACCTGTCCTTCAATGTCGCCAAGGCGCCGTTCACGGACGCGCGCGTGCGACGGGCGTTCTCGCTGGCGATCGACCGGGAGAGGCTGGTCAAGGCGGCCCTGGGCGATCTCGGCACGGCGGCGCATTCGTTCGTCCGTCCGGGCACCGGCGGGTATCAGCCCTCGCAGGGCTTCCGCTTCGATCCCGCCGAGGCCCGGAGCCTCCTCGCGGCCGCGGGCTTCCCCGGCGGGGCGGGGGTGCCCCCGGTCGAGCTGACCCTGAACGGCAACGCGGGCACGACGATCGCCGTGGCCGAGGTGGTCCAGCAGATGTGGGCCGAGAACCTCGCCGTCCACGCTCAGATCCGGGCGCTGGAGTTCAAGGTCTACCTGAGCACCGAGCGCGAGAAGCAGTACCAGGTCCTCCTGGAGGGCTGGACCTATGCGTTTCCCGACGCCCGGGACCTGCTCGAGCTCGGCGAATCCGACGATCCCGGAAACGACACGGGCGCGCGCGTTGCCGACTATGACGAGGCATTCGCCGCCACCGACCGCACGGGAGACCCGGCCCTGCGCCGGAAGGCCTTCGACGCCATGGAGGGGATTCTCGAGCGCGAGGACTTCTACGCCCCGGTCTACTACACGAACCAGGGTTTCCTCGTGCACCCGAGCGTCCGGAACTGGCGCGACAACGGCATCGATATCGTTGACTGGCGCGAGCCTTATCTGGAACCCTAGCCCCGAGACATGCGCCCTCTTTGCCCCATCCTTGTCGCCTCGCTGGTCCTCGCCGCGGCCCTTCCCGCGGCTGCGGCGGCCCCGGCGGCCGACGGAAGGCAGGCGTTGAACCTGAACGCCGGCTGGAGGTTCCTGGCCGGGGACGACCCGCGCGCCCCCGAGAGCGCGTTTGACGACAGCGCCTGGCAGGGGGTCGACCTTCCCCACACCTGGAACGGGCTCGACGGCCAGGACGGGGGCGGCAACTACCGGCGCGGCGCCGGCTGGTACCGCAGGCATGTCGCCGTGGACGCCTCCCTAGGCGGGAGGCGCCTCTACCTGCAATTCGACGGGGCGAGCCTTATGGCCGACGTCTACGTGAACGGCGTCCACCTCGGCAATCACAAGGGCGGCTTCGCCCGGTTCCTGTTCGACGCGACGGACGCCCTCAAGGCGGGCGCCGACAACGTCGTCGCGGTGCGGGTCGACAACAGCAACCTCGGCATCCCGCCGACGTCCGCGGACTTCACGATCTGCGGCGGGCTCTACCGCGGCGTGTCGCTGCTCGCGACCGACCCGATCCAGGTCTCGACGATGGACCTGGGTTCGCCCGGGGTGTTCATCGAGCAGCACGACGTGGGTGCGGACGCGGCGGGGATCGTCGTGCGGGCGGAGCTGGAGAACCACGGCGCCATGCCGCGGCTGGTCGACGTCCAGGTCACGGTCCTCGACGCGGCCCGGGCCGCCGTGCCCGGCGCCGACACGACGTTCAGGACCCAGCTCGTGCCGGGCGCATCGAGCGAGGTCGTGAAGCCGCTCAAGATCGCCAGGCCCCACCTCTGGGGCGCGCAGGCCGATCCCTATCTCTACACGGTGCGGGTGGCGCTGCGTCCGGTCGCGGCCAACGGCGCGAAGGGCGCCCTCTCCGACGCCGTCGAGCAGCCGCTCGGCGTCCGGTCCTTCTCGGTGGACAGGGACAGGGGGTTCCTGCTGAACGGGAAGTACCTGGACTTGGTCGGCTACAACCGCCACCAGGACCGGCCCGACAAGGGTTGGGCGATCTCGGACGCCGACGAGGCAGAGGATTTCGCCATCCTCCTGGATTCCGGGGCGACGGCCGTGAGGACGTCGCATTACCAGCAGTCCGAGACGTGGTACCAGCGCTGCGACAGGGCGGGGATCGTGGTTTGGACTGAGATCCCGAACTGGCAGAAGGGGATGGACACGCCGGAATACCTCGAGAGCGACAAGCAGCAGCTTCGCGAGCTGATCCGCCAGAACTTCAACCACCCCTCGATCTTCTTCTGGGGCGTCGGCAACGAGACGAGCGGGCCCGCGGCCGACGCCCTCGCCGCGGCTGGGGCCATAGTGGTCCACCAGGAGGACCCGAGCCGGCCCTCGACCTACGCCTCGAACCACGACGCCAATGACTCCAAGAACTGGCACACGGACGTCGTCGCCTTCAACCGGTACAACGGCTGGTACAACGGCGAGCTGGCCGAATTCGCGCCGTGGCTGGACAGGGCCCGCGCCGACCATCCCCAGGCGCGCTTCGGCATGAGCGAGTTCGGCGCGGGGGCCAGCATCCTCCAGCACGCCGAGAACCCCCCGCGCCCGGATCCCCGGGGCCCCTGGCACCCCGAGGAGTACCAAAACCTCTACCACGAGGCCTACTGGGCGGCCCTCAAGGAGAGGCCCTTCGTCTGGGGGAAGTTCATCTGGTGCCTCTTCGACTTCGCGTCGGACGGCCGCAACGAGGGCGACCACCCCGGCCGCAACGACAAGGGGCTGGTTACCTACGACAGGAGGACCAAGAAGGACGCCTATTTCTTCTATAAGGCCAACTGGAGCCGCAGCCCCGTCGTCCACGTCACGAGCTGCCGGTTCGTCCAGCGCACGGACCCGGTGACGGAGGTCAAGGTGTACTCGAACGCCCCCGAGGTGACGCTCGAGGTGAACGGCGTCTCCCTCGGGAAAAGGGCGGATCCGGGCGCCAGCAGGATATTCCGCTGGCCGGGCGTCACGCTGGCGCCGGGGGAGAACAGGGTGTCGGCGACGGCGCATTTCGGCTCCTCCGAGGCGACGGATTCGTGCGTCTGGACGCTGAAGGCGCCCTAATTCGGCGCGGCTGAGAAAACCTTCTTGCGCGACCTAGCGCGCCCGGTACGGTGGGGTGGTTTTTGCCTGAATTCCACCATGGTCTCCGCCAACACTGAACTGACCTACGACAGCAAGATCGAGGGGGACATCGTGGTCACCCGGCTGGACTCGGCGGTCAACTGGATCCGCAGCAACTCCATGTGGCCTATGCCGATGGGCCTCGCATGCTGCGCGATCGAGCTCATGGCGACCGGGGCCAGCCGCTTCGACATCGCCCGGTTCGGCGCGGAGGTGATGCGCTTCTCGCCGAAGCAGTCCGACGTGATGATCGTGGCGGGCACGGTGACCTATAAGATGTCGTCGGCCCTGCGCAGGATCTACGACCAGATGGCCGAGCCGAAGTGGGTGATCGCCATGGGCGCCTGCGCCAGCACGGGCGGCATGTACCGCAGCTACGCTGTCCTGCAGGGCGTCGACCGCATCGTCCCCGTGGACGTCTATGTGAGCGGGTGCCCCCCGCGGCCCGAGGCGCTCCTCGACGCCCTCATCCTCCTGCAGAAAAAAGTGAAGAAGGAGCCCTCCTTCAGCAAACTCTTCTCGGCCTGATGCCCGCAGCAGCAGACGCCGTCGCGGCCGTGAAGGGCGGGTGGCCCGGGGTCACCGACCGCGCCAGCCTGGACCACCCGGCGATCAACGTGCCCGCGTCCGACCTCCTGGCGGTGCTCAGGTCCCTCAGGGACGATCACGGCTTCGACATGCTGGCCGACGTCTCCGGGGTCGACTGGTCCGTGGGGGTCTCCCCCAGGTTCACCGTCGTCTACCACGTCTTCTCGACCGCGCGGCACGACTATGTCCGCGTCGCGGCCGACTGCGCGGACGGCGCGTCCCCCGAGGTCCCGAGCGCCACCGGCCTCTGGCCGGGAGCGGACTGGCACGAGCGCGAGGCCTACGACATGTTCGGGATCCGCTTCGCGGGCCATCCGGACCTGCGCCGGATCCTCATGTGGGACGAGTACCCGCACTTTCCCCTGCGCAAGGACTTCCCGCTCGCGGGGATAGAGACGGAGCTGCCGGACGCCGACGTGGTGGCCGAGACGCGGACGGGGGCGATCGCCGCGCCGATGATGGGCGGGCCCTTCGTGGCCGCGCCTGGGCAGATCAACCTGACCGAGGCCGAGCCGCGCGCCAAGGACGAGAGCTGGAGCGAGCGCCGCCCCAAGCCCGGAGCCTGATGCCGAAGCCCCCGATGAGCGTCGAACACACATTCCCCGACTCGGCCGCCCGCAACGCGCAGGGCGAATTCGAGACCGAGAAGATGTCCCTCTCGATGGGCCCCTCGCACCCGTCGACGCACGGCGTCCTGCGGCTGCAGCTGGAGCTGGACGGCGAGGTGGTGACGAAGGCGGACCCGGTCATCGGGTACCTGCACCGCGGCGACGAGAAGATCGCCGAGAACATGACCTACAACCAGTTCGTCCCCTACACGGACCGGCTGGACTACCTGGCCCCGCTCGCGAACAACATGGCGTACGCGATCGCGGTCGAGAAGCTGGCGAAGCTCGAGGTCCCGGCCCGCTGCCAGGCCATACGCGTGATCACGGCCGAGATGGCGCGCATCTCGGCCCACCTCCTCGGGCTCGGCGCCTTCGGGATCGACGTCGGGGCGTGGTCCGTCTTCCTCTACTCGTTCACGGAGCGGGAGAAGCTCTACAAGCTCTTCGAGGAGCTGACGGGGGCCCGCTTCACGACCAGCTACACGCGCATAGGCGGCGTGGCCCGCGACGTCCCGCCCGGGTGGCTCGAGCGCGTGAACGCGTTCTGCGACCAGTTCCTGCCGCTCCTGGAGGAGATCCTGGACCTCCTCACCCGGAACCGGATCTTCGTCGACCGGACGGCCGGCATCGGCGTGATCTCCAAGGAGGACGCGATCGCGTACGGCCTCACCGGCCCAAACCTGCGGGCGAGCGGCGTGCCGCTCGACCTGCGCAAGGACAAGCCGTACAGCGGCTACGAGAAGTACGAGTTCGACGTCGCCGTCGGCACGAAGGGGGACGGCTACGACCGCTACCTCGTCCGCGGCGAGGAGATGCGCCAGTCGGTGCGCATCATCCGCCAGGCGATCGCCAAGTTCCCGGAGGGCAAGTGGTACGCCGAGGACGCGAGGCGCATCATCGCCCCGCCCAAGGACAAGGTGCTCACCTCCATGGAGGAGCTGATCCAGAACTTCATGATCGTCACCGAGGGGCCGCAGATGCCCGCCGGCGAGGTCTACTTCGAGGCCGAGAACCCGAAGGGCGCCCTCGGCTTCTACATCGTCTCGAAGGGGGGCGGCGTCCCGTGGAGGCTCAAGATCCGCGCCCCCTCGTTCTGCAACCTCTCGATCCTGCCCAAGGTGTGCGTGGGCGCGCTGATCTCCGACGTGGTGGCCATCCTGGGCTCCCTCGACTTCGTGATGGGGGAGTGCGACCGCTGATGAAGCTCTCCGCCGAGACGCTCCGCGGGATCGACGAGGTCATCACGCACTACCCGGTGAAGCGAAGCGCCGCTCTCCCGCTCCTGCACCTCGTCCAGGAGGACCAGGGCTTCATCTCCGCCGAGGCGATCGAGTGGATCGCGGCCAAGCTGGAGCTCCAGCCGATCAACATCTACGAGCTCGTCACGTTCTACCCCATGTTCCGGCAGAAGCCTGCGGGGCGCAGGCACATCAAGGTCTGCCGCACGCTCTCCTGCGCGATCATGGGCGGCTACCGCACGTGCGCGGAGTTCCAGAGGCAGTTCGGCACCGGCCTCGGCGAGGTCTCCCCCGACGGCGAGGTGACGGTCGAGTTCGTGGAATGCCTCGCAAGCTGCGGGACGGCCCCGGTCGTCATGATAGACGACCAGCTCCACGAGAAGGTGGACCAGGCCAAGGCCCGTGAGCTCTCCGACAGGATCAAGGCGGAGAGCCGCGCAACCGCAGGCACCCGCTGACACCGCCCATGCCCTCCCCCGAACAGCACCGGCTCATCTTCAGGCACATCGACGAGGCCGGCTACTCGAACGACCTCGCCTGCTACGTGAGGAACGGCGGTTACGAGGTCCTTAGGAAATCGGTCCTGCGCAAGCCCGAGGAGCTGATCGACGAGGTGAAGAAGTCCGGCCTCAGGGGCCGCGGCGGCGCGGGGTTCCCCTGCGGCACCAAGTGGTCCCTCGTCGACCGCAAGAGCGGAAAGCCGATCTACCTCGTGGTGAACGCGGACGAGTCGGAGCCGGGCACCTTCAAGGACCGCTACATCATCCACAGGGATCCCCACCAGATGATCGAGGGGATCATGATCAGCTGCTTCGCCAACAAGGTGGAGCGCGCCTACATCTACATCCGCGGCGAGTTCCCCGAGGGGGCCAAGATCCTGGAGAAGGCGATCGCGGAGGCCAGGTCCGCCGGCTTCACGGGCCCGAACATCCTCGGGAGCGGCTACGGCTGCGAGATCTACGTCCACCGCGGGGCGGGCGCCTACATCTGCGGGGAGGAGACGGGGCTGATCGAGTCGCTCGAGGGCAAGCGGCCCTATCCGCGCATCAAGCCGCCGTACTTCCCGGCGGTCCTCGGGCTCTACCAGTGCCCGACGATCGTCAACAACGTCGAGACGCTCTGCCACGTGAAGCACATCGCGGACATGGGGGGCGAGGCCTACTCCAGGATCGGCACCCCGGGCAACACGGGGACTCGCATCCTCTGTGTCTCGGGCCACGTGCGGCGCCCCGGCTACTACGAGTTCGAGGTCGGCAAGGTGACGATGGGCCAGCTCCTGAACGAGGTGTGCGGCGGCCCGCTGCCCGGCCGGACCTTCAAGGCCGTCATCCCGGGCGGCTCGTCCGCCAAGGTGCTGCGGTTCGGCGAGCGCTACAAGGGCAAGAGGAAGGCCGGCGCCGAAATGGTCGACTACGACTGGGGCGTCGAGGACATCCCTATGGACTTCGACTCGCTGGCGATGATCGGCTCGATGGGCGGCTCGGGCGGCGTCATCGTCATGGACGACTCAACCAGCATGGTCGAGGCGCTCGGCAACATCAACGCGTTCTACTCCCACGAGAGCTGCGGGCAGTGCACGCCCTGCCGCGAGGGCTCGCTCTGGATGAAGAAGATCACGGCTCGCATGGTGCACGGCGAGGCGAGGCCCGAGGACGGCCCGCTCCTGAAGAGCGTCGCCGACCAGATCGCCGGGCGCACGATCTGCGCCTTCGGCGAGGCGTGCGCGTGGCCGACCCAGAGCTTCATCGCCAAGTTCGGCGACGAGTTCAAGGGCTACGCCGAGGCCAAGAAGGCGCCGAGGCCCGACGGCGTCCCCGAGCTCGTCTAGAGGAACCTCCCCGCACCCGATGATCCAGCCCTCCTCACCCGACATGGTCACCGTCAACATCGACGGCAGGGAGATCGCCGTCCCGAAGGGGACGAACGTGATCGAGGCCGCGCGCCGGGCGAGCGTCGACGTCCCGTTCTACTGCTACCACCCGAAGCTCACGGTCGTCGGCAACTGCCGGATGTGCCTGGTCGAGCTGGGGATGCCCGCGGTCGACCCCGCCACCAAGGCGCCGGTGATGGACCCGGCGACCGGCAAGCAGAAGATCAACTGGGGGCGGGGCCCGACGATCGCCTGCGCCGCCAACGTCGCCCCGGGGATGCACGTGCGCACGACGTCCCCCGTCGTGAAGGAGTGCCGCGAGGGCGTGATGGAGTTCCTCCTCATCAACCACCCGCTCGACTGCCCGATCTGCGACCAGGCCGGGGAGTGCAAGCTCCAGGAGCAGTCGACCGGCTACGGCAGGGGCTACTCAAGGTTCGTCGAGCAGAAGAACGTGAAGCCGAAGCGCACGCTCCTCGGGCCGCGGGTGATGCTGGACGACGAGCGCTGCATCCTGTGCTCGCGCTGCGTGCGGTTCTCGAAGGAGATCGCCGGGGACGACGTCCTCGGGTTCACCGACCGCGGCAGCTACAGCACGCTGACCTGCTACCCGGGCAAGAAGCTCGAGAACAACTACTCGCTCAACACCGTGGACATATGCCCCGTGGGGGCGCTCACGAGCACGGACTTCCGCTTCAAGATGCGCGTCTGGTTCCTGAAGCAGACGAACAGCATCGACACAGAGTCGAGCGTGGGCGCCAACACGGTCGTGTGGTCGCGCGAGGGCGCCGTCTACAGGATCACGCCGCGCCAGAACGACGGCGTGAACGACACGTGGATGGCCGACAGCGGCCGGGTCCTCTACAAGGAGATCCGCTCGCCCGGCCGCCTGGCGTCTGTCCGCGTGGACGGCTCCGAGAGCGCCCTGGACTTCGCGGTCAAGGCCGCCGCGGATCTCCTCGCGGCGGGCGGGGTGGCCGTCGTCGGGTCCGGGCGCAGCTCGGTCGAGGAGCAGTTCCTGACGGCGAGGCTCGCCGAGGCCGCGAAGGCCCGCTCCTGGCTCGTCCCAAGGGTGGGGGAGGGCGACAAGCTCCTCGTGTCCGCCGACAGGAATCCCAACGTGCGCGGCGCGCTGGTCACGGGCCTCATCGCAGCCCTGCCGTCGGCGGGCCTCGACGCGCTTGGCAAGGGAATCGACTCCGGGGCCGTGCGGACGGTCGTCTCCGTCGGCGAGGACCTCGCGGCGGCGGGACTCAGCGCGGCCCAGATCGCGAAGGTCTCCGTCATCCACATGGGAACGCACGCCAGCGCGACCAGCGAGGCCGCGCGGGTCCTCTTCCCGACCCTGACCGTCTTCGAGAAGAACGGGACGTTCGTGAACCAGCAGTTCCGGATACAGCGCTTCGCCAAGGCCGTGCCGGGCCCCGTGGGCGCGGCGGACGACCTCGTCGTCCTGGCGAGGCTTGTCGCCGCCGCGGGCGGCCCCGTCCTCGGCGCCGACGTCGGGAGCCTGTGGCCGGCGATCGCCGCCGGCGTCCCGGCGCTCGCCGCCATGAACTACGGGAACATCCCGGACACGGGGCTCCTCCTGGACGGCACGCCGTGGGCCGGCCTTCCCTACGCCGAGGGCCCGACGCTCCACTTCAAGCCGGCCGCGGCGACGCAGGAGGCCCCCCGTGTCTGATTTCTTCTTCGGGCTGCCGACGTTCGTGCAGGCTCTGGCCAAGGGCCTGGCCGTCGTCCTCGTCGTCTTCCCGGTCGCGGCGGCGTGCTCGATGGCGGAGCGCAAGGTCTGCGCCTGGATCCAGAGCCGCCCCGGCCCGAACCGCGCGCTGCCGCCTTTCCTCGCATGGGTCCCGGGAATCGGGATCCCCCAGCGCCTCGGGCTCTTCCAGCTGGCGGCCGACGGGGCCAAGTTCCTCTTCAAGGAGGAGCCCCTGCCGGACCACGTCCACAAGTTCTACTACACGCTGGCCCCGGTCGTCGCGATGGTCCCCGCGTTCACGACCGTCACCGTCGTCCCGTTCGGCGCCTACATCGCCTCTGGGGGCGCCGTGGTCCCGCTCATCCTCGCCAACGTGGACGTGGGCATCCTCGCGGTGTTCGCGGTCGCTTCGCTCGGGATCTATTCGCTCATCCTCGCGGGCTGGGCGTCCAACTCGAAGTACCCCTTCCTCGGCGGCGTGCGCGCCTCGGCGCAGCTCATCTCCTACGAGCTCTCGATGACCCTCTCGGTGCTGCCGGTCTTCCTCTGGGTGAACGCCCCCGGCTCGGCCGGCACGCTCAGCCTTGCGCGGGTCGTGGAGTTCCAGAGCGGCTCGCTTCACTCCGGCTGGGGCGGCGCCTGGTTCCTCCTCACGATGCCGGTCTCCGCGTTCATCTTCGCCGTGGCCCTCTTCGCCGAGACCAACCGCCAGCCCTTCGACATGCCCGAGTCGGAGTCCGACCTCGTGGGCGGCTTCCACACGGAGTACGGCGCGTTCAAGTGGTCCCTTTTCTTCGTCGCCGAATACGCCAACATGATCGTCGGCTCCGCGGTGTTCGTCCTGCTGTTCCTGGGGGGCTGGAACATCCTGCCCTGGGTGCCGTTGGCCTCGATGCTCCGTGGCCTGAACCACGCGACCGGCTGGGCGCTGTGGCTGCACCCCTTGGTCGCCGGCCTCGTCTCGATGGCCATCTTCGCCGGCAAGGTCCTCTCGCTCATCTTCGTCTTCATGTGGGTGCGCTGGACGGTGCCGCGCTTCCGCTACGACCAGGTCATGAGGCTGGGCTGGCAGAAGCTCCTGCCCCTCTCGATCGCCAACCTGATCGCCTACACCGTGGGCATCTACTTCCTCCAGGGATAAACCCAACCGCCATGGCCGTCATCGAAGTCAAACGCAGGGCCCTCTCGCTGGTGGAGCGAACGTACCTGCCGAACCTCCTCGCCGGGCTCAAGACCACGCTCAAGCACCTCGTCGGCCCCTCGGAGACCATGGAATACCCCGAGCAGCGCCCGGCGATATCGCCCGGCTACCGCGGCGTGCCGACGCTCGTCAAGGACCCGCACGGTCGCGAGAAGTGCGTCTCCTGCCAGCTTTGCGAGTTCGTGTGCCCGCCGAAGGCCATCCGCATCACGCCGGGCTCGGTGGCCGCGGGCGCGGGCGTCGACAACGTCGAGAAGGCGCCGCAGGCCTTCGACATTGACATGCTGCGGTGCATCTACTGCGGCCTCTGCGAGGAGGTCTGCCCGGAGGAGGCGATCTTCCTGCAGAACCAGTACTCCATGTCGGGGTACACCCGCGCCGAGATGGTGAACCACAAGGACCGCCTCTACGAGCTCGGCGGGACGCTCCCCGACAGGCATTTCAAGTGGGAGGTCAAGAAGGCCGCCGAGGAGGCCGCGGGCGGCCACCACTAGGGGACGCGCACGATGGAACACATCGCCTTCACCGGACTCTCCGTCTTCACCCTCGCCTTCGCGGCGGGCGTTGTCCTGAGCAAGAACGCCGTGAACGGCGCCATGTGCCTGCTTCTCTGCCTCGCGGGGGTGGCGGGCCTTTTCCTGCAGCTGCACGCCTACCTCCTGGCGTTCATCCTCATCCTCGTCTACGCGGGCGCCGTCGTCGCCCTCTTCCTCTTCATCATCATGCTCCTCGACATGCAGGGGGGCCAGCCCGTGCGCCTGCGGGGCCTCCAGGCGTTCGCGGGCGCGGTCGCCGCCGGCCTCCTCGTCACGGGCCTGAACCTCCTCGCAGTCCGGGGCCGCCTCTTCGACACGCCCCCGGACGGCCACTCGGTCGGCGCCTCGCTCAGGCTCTACTCGTACCAGCTCTTCACGACCTACCTCCTGCCGGTTCAGGTGATGGGGTTCCTGCTCCTGATCGCGATGCTCGGGGTCATCGTCCTGAGCAGGCGCACGCGCGAACCGGAGGACGCCCCATGACGCCAGCGCTGGAGGCCTATGTGATGCTGAGCGCCGCGCTCTTCGCGATCGGGTTCCTCGGCGTCCTCGTGCGCCGCAACACGCTCGTCATCTTCATGTGCCTCGAGCTCATGCTCGTCGCCGCGTCGCTGGCGCTCGTGGCGTTCTCGCGCTTCAACGGGACCGAGGACGGTGACGTCTTTGTCTTCTTCATCCTCACGGTGGCGGCCGCCGAGGTCGCGGTGGGGCTCGCGATCATCGTGGCGCTCTTCCGCGCGCGCCAGACGATCCAGGTGGACCAGCTGGACTCGCTGAAGCACTGAGCCCCCGGACATGACCCCCGCCCAAACAGCGCTCCTGGTTCTCCTCTCGCCCCTCGCGTCGGCCGTGCTGATCGTGCTGTTCCTGGGCCGGAAGGGGACGGCGGCGTCCGCCCTCTCCGTGCTCGCGTCGGCCCTTGTCGCCCTGGGGGCGCTTTCCCTCGCCTTCGGCGGCCAGCGCTTCGCCGTGAGCCACGAGTGGCTGCGCTTCGGAGCGTTCTCGGTTCGCCTCGGCTTCCTGTATGACGACCTCGCGGCGCTGATGCTCTGCATCGTCGGCGTGGTGGGCCTCTGCGTCCACGTGTTCTCGCTCGGCTACATGCACGACGACGGCGCGAAGGCGCGCTACTTCGCCGGCCTCTCGGTTTTCATGTTCTCGATGATCGGCATCGTACTCGCCGACAACCTGTTCATGATGTTCATGTTCTGGGAGCTGGTGGGCTTCAGCTCCTACTTCCTCATCAACCACTGGCACGAGAAGAAGGCGGCGTCGGACGCGGCGAAGAAGGCCTTCATCGTCAACCGGGTCGGCGACTTTGGGTTCCTTCTGGGGATCATCCTATGCTACTGGTGGAACGAGTCGGCCAACTTTGCAGACATCAGCGCCGACCACGTCTACAGCAGGCTCATCCCGCTCCTCCTCTTCTGCGGCGCCGTCGGCAAGTCGGCGCAGCTGCCCCTCCAGGTGTGGCTTCCCGACGCGATGGAGGGCCCGACGCCCGTGTCGGCCCTGATCCACGCGGCGACGATGGTGGCGGCGGGCATCTACATGCTCTGCCGGATCAGCGCCCTCGTCGTCCCGGACGCGGCGACCGTGATCGCCTGGGTGGGGACGCTGACGGCGCTCTACGCCGCGCTCTGCGCGGTCACGCAGCGCGACATCAAGAAGGTCCTGGCGTACTCGACGCTCTCCCAGCTCGGCTACATGGTGGCCGCGTTCGGGCTCGGCTCGGTCGGCGGGGCGATGTTCCACCTGACGACGCACGCGTTCTTCAAGGCCCTCCTTTTCCTTGGGTCGGGCTCGGTGATCTACGGCTGCCACCACGAGCAGGATATCTTCAGGATGGGCGGGCTCAGGACCCGCATGCCGGTCACCTTCTGGACCTTCACGATCGCGGTCGCCGCCATCGTGGGCCTGCCCGGCCTCGCGGGCTTCTTCTCAAAGGACGCCATCCTCGTCCTCGCCTACGAGCGCAGCCCGGCCGTGTTCGCCGTCCTCGCCTTCACGGCGATCCTGACCGCCTTCTACATGCTGCGCCTCTGGAAAATCGTCTTCCTGGGGAAGCCGAGGAGCGAGTCCTCGGAGCACGCGCACGAGGGCGGCCTCTCGCTCACGGCCCCGCTTGTGCTCCTCGCGGCGCTCTCCGTCGCCGGGGGCTACACGGGCATCTACGGCAGGGCGTTTGAGGGCGTCTTCTCGCTCATCCCCGAGGCCGCGGGGACCACCCACCTGGTCATCCTCGCCACGAGCCTTGTCGTCCTCGCCCTGGGCGCCGGGACGGCTCTCGCGTTTTACGCCACGGACGGCACGGACGCGCTCGAGTCCGGCTATCCCGGCGTCTTCGCGTTCCTGTCGTCGCTGCGGGGCTCGTTCGACAAGGCCTACGACTACTACGTGGCCAAGGTCCAGCAGCGCGCGGCCATCGCCCTCAATTTCATCGACATTGTCGCCCTTGCCGGCGTGGCCGTCCGCGGCTTCGCCGGCGCCGTGGAGATCGTCGGCTTCGGTATCCGGGCTCTCCACACCGGCCGCCTGAGCAGCTATGTTTACTGGTTCCTGGGGGGCGTCGTCGTCCTCTGGGCCTTCGCCGCCGGCGTCCTCTGACCCACCCGATGAGCAGCCCCTTCTTTGACCCCCTCCTGATCGCGGTCGCCGCGCCGCTCTGCGTCGCGGCCCTTATCGCGCTCGGCACGCCCAAGCGCTGGGTCGTGAAGCTCGCCTATGCGGGGTTCGGCGTCCCTGCGCTGATGGCGCTCTGGGTGTGGTGGAACTTCGGCGCCGCGGCCAAGGAGTCCCACGGCTACGCGTTCCTTTCCAGCCGCTCCACGGGCCTCGACGCCTTCGGGATCGGGCTGAAGCTGGGCCTGAACGGGATCTCGCTCCCGCTATTCGTCCTCGCCGGCTTGGTCGGCTTCGCCGCGGGCCTCTACGCCCTGCAGTCGAAGGCCGAGCGGATGAAGACCTATCTCCTGCTGCTCCTGGTTATGCTGGCCGGGCTCATGGGCACCTTCGCGAGCGTGGACGTCTTCTTCTTCTACTTCTTCCACGAGCTGGCGCTCATACCGACCTTCATCATGGTCGGGATCTGGGGCGGGCGCGACCGGACGTATGCGGCGATGATGATGACGATCTACCTGACGCTCGGGGCGATGCTCTCGCTCCTGGGCCTCATCGCCATCTACGTCAAGAGCGGCGCCAGCAGCTTCGACATCATGGTGCTGCGCGACACCCTGGCCTCGAGGCCGCTCGGCGAGGTCGCCCAGAACCACATCTTCGGGCTCCTCCTCTTCGGGTTCGGGATTCTCGTCTCGCTCTGGCCCTTCCACTCGTGGGCGCCTCTCGGCTACGGAGCCGCCCCGAGCTCGGCGGCCATGCTCCACGCGGGCGTCCTGAAGAAGTTCGGGCTCTACGGGCTGGTGCAGATCGCGCTGCCGCTGCTTCCGCTCGGGGCGCTTCACTGGGGCCGCGACCTGGCCGCCCTGGCGGGCCTCGGCAACGTGCTCGTTATCGGCTTCGTGACCATGGCCCAGCGCGACCTGAAGCAGATGGTTGGCTACAGCTCGGTGATGCACATGGGCTACGCGTTCCTCGGCATCGCGGCCGGATCGCTCCTCGGCGTCAGCGGCGTCGTCATGCTCATGGTGGGCCACGGCCTCTCGGTCGCGCTCCTCTTCCTGCTCTCGACCAGCGTCTACCAGCGCACGCACACGTTCGACATGGGCCAGATGGGCGGCCTGGCGCAGAAGACGCCCGTGCTGGCGTGGCTGTTCGTCGCGGCGACCTTCGCGAGCATCGGCCTCCCGGGCTTCGCGAACTTCTGGGGCGAGCTGACGATATTCCTCTCGCTCTGGTATTTCTCGCACTGGATCCTCGTCGTCGCGCTCACCGGGACCGTCGTCTCGGCCGTCTACGGCCTGAGGGCCGCGGCAAGGGTGTTCTTCGGCCCTCAGAGCGAGGCCCTGGGGAGGGTGTGCGCCGCGCACCCGCCCTCCGACCTCGGCTGGGGCGAGCGGCTGCCGGCCTTCATCCTCATCGCGGCGCTCCTCTTCATCGGCCTGTGGCCCAGGTCAATCTCGGCGGGAATCAACGCGGCCCTCGCCGTGCCGCCGCCGGCCGCCGCCGCAGCGCGCTAGAGCGAACCGCGCCCTCCCATGGATTTCCCCGCACTAAGAGAACTCGCCGCCGGCAACGCCTGGATGGACATCCTGCCCGAGATCTCCCTCGGCTGCCTTGCCCTGTTCCTGCTCGTCCTCGAGATCGCCCTGCCGAGGTCCCGCCACCGCTGGATTCCCATGGCGTCCATCCTGGGCCAGCTCGCCATACTGGCGCTTGTCCTTGCCCGGTTCCACACCGGCTACGGGAGCACGTTCAACGGCCTCCTGGTGCTGTCCCGCGGCGGCCAGCTGATGCGCGCCTTCTTCCTCGCCTCGTCGATCCTCGTCTCGATCCTCGCCCGCTCGAGCCTGCCCCGCCAGAGGGTCCCCCGCGTGGAGTTCCACCACATCGTCCTCGTCGTCACGGCGGCGATGATGCTCCTCGTGCAGAGCCGCAACTTCGTGATGCTCTTCGTCGCGCTGGAGACGGTCACGATCGGCCTGTACATCCTTGTCAGCTACTTCCGCACAAACCCGAGGACACTCGAGGCGGGGCTCAAGTACCTCGTGATGGGCGCTCTCAGCTCGGCGCTCCTCCTTTTCGGGATCGCCCTCCTGTACGGCGTCGCGGGCAGCCAGGGGCTCCCCGGCCGGACAGCGGACGCAATGCAGTACGCGGGTCTCAGGTCGTTCCTGGAGGCCAATCCCCACAGCTTCATGGCGGCCGCCGGGATCGTCCTCGTGATCGCGGGCGTAGCCTTCAAGATCGGGGCCTTCCCGTTCCAGATCTGGGTGCCGGACGTGTACCAGGGCGCGCCGACGCCGGTCACCGCGTTCCTCGCGGTCGCCTCCAAGGCGGCGGGCTTCATCGTCCTGCTCGTCCTGGTGACCGAGGTCTTCCCCCCCTATGAGTGGCTCGTGGGGCCCGTGCTCACGTTCATGGCCGCTGCCACGATCCTGTTCGGCAACCTCGCCGCCCTGAAGCAGCACAACGTGAAGCGCCTGATCGGGCTCTCGGGTGTCTCGCACGCGGGTTTCATCCTCCTCGCGGTCATTCCGGCGGCCCACTCGCCGGCGGCGGCCGGCGCCGTGTATTTCTACCTTTTCGCCTACCTCATCGCCTCGTTCGCCGTCTTCGGGGTGATGACGATCCTCGCGGGCGACGACGACTCGAACCAGGAGCTGGGCGACTATGCCGGGCTGGCCAAGGAGAGGCCCTTCCTGGCGGGCGTGCTCGCGTGCGGCCTCGGTTCCCTCGCGGGCATCCCGCCGTTCGTGGGCTTCGCGGGCAAGCTCTTCGTCTTCGTGGCGGCCTTCCGGTCGGGCCACTACGGGCTACTGCTCGTGGCGATCGCGGGAGTGGTCGTCTCAATCTACTATTACTTTGGCTGGATCCGCGCAGCGTACTTCAACGACGAGCCCGCGCTCTCCGCGGAGATGCGCCGGCGCCTGGCCGTACCCGCGGCCCTGACCCTGCGCGTGGCCCTCGCAGCCCTCGCCGCAGCCTCGATCGTGCTCGGCTTCTACCAGGGCCCGCTCGGGCGCCTGGTTTCCGGGCACTGAAAAGGCCACGCCTGGCGGCGTGGCCTTTGCAAATAGGACCCGAGCTGCGCCTAGCGCCAGTGGCCGTCCCGCCAGACCCAGTTTCCGCCGCGCCGCTCCCAGCGGCCAGCCTCCCAAGAGGCGCCGGGATGGAAGTGGGGATGGCGCTGGTAGCCGCCGCGCACCCAGACCCAGCCCCCGTTCCAGTGCCAGTGGCCGCCGACCCAGAGGTACTCGGGACCGGGCGCCTGCGGAACCATTTCCTCTATCGGCGCGGGAGGGGCCTCGGAGGCGATCACCTCGACGTCCTGTCCCGGCGGAGGGGGCGGGGGAGGCGCCTGGACGACAAAGTGGCCCTCGATCCAGACCCAGCCGTTGCCGCGAGCGACCCATTGGCCCGAGACCCAGACCCTGCCGGGCTCGGAGACTCGGTCCCAGTGGCCGTTGAACCACTCCCAGTGCTCGTGGCGCCACACCCAGTGGCCGCGGACCCAGATGAAGTCGGGGCCGGGGCTCATCGGGATGACCTCGCCGCGCTCCGGGGGCGGCTGGCTGCGCACGATGACCTCGGGGCCGCCGATGTTGATGCCTATGTCGAGGCCGGCCCGGGCCGCCAGCGGTGCGACGCTGCAGGCGAGCGCAAGGAGGGATATTTGGGTGATCTTCATTTTGGTAGGGTTGGTGGCTTCACCGGGATAGACGCCCAAATCGGGTTTTTGTTACGGGCGGTCGGGCCGTTTTGGGCCGCGCCCGGCGCGAGCGGGCGTTTTTTGCGCGGGCGCGCGGTTTCCAGTTTGTTTCCTTCGCGAATTGCTGCCTGATTTCGGGCGCATGATGAAGGTCACCGGGCTCGCCCTCGTCCCACCCCCCAGCGCTGCCGATCTCCCGAAGGTGACCCCCGAGCTGCTCGCCTCCGTGCTGGCCCGCTATTCACGGAGCACCGAGGGCATAGGCGCCATTCTCGCCAAGGTGGACGTCGCCAATCCGGACGCCTCGATAGACCGGATCCTCAAGTTCGTGGACTATGGCCACGCGTCGATTGGCGGGCTGACGGGCGGACTAGCCGTGGCGCTCGACGGGGTCTCGATGTGGCTCGCCTACAAGCTCTTTGAGATTGCCCAGATGGCCGACGGCCAGGAGTCGAGCACGCGCTATATCACGATGGATCCCGCGAACATCCCGGGACCGGGCGAGCTCGGGATCCCGGACGACCTCGCTCCTCGCTGGCAGGAGACGATGGCGCGCGCCTTCTCGGCCTACAATAGCGAGTACGCCCGCCTCGACGCGCTCTCCCTCGCCGAGCCTGGGCGCGTGCGGCTCCCGAAGGATGCGAAGCCGGCGGTCGTCACCCGGATCCGCAAGAACTACGCCCTGGACCGAGCGAGGTATTTCATCCCCTTCGCCACCCGCACGAACGTCGGGCTCGTCCAGACGTCGAGGATGTGGGCCCTCACGGTGAAGCAGCTCGACTCGCTCCCGCACCCGGAGGCGCGGGCCGCGGCGGCGCTGATCCGCGACGAGCTCCTGAAGCAGTCGCCGCGGCTCATGAGGCACAGCTTCGCGGAGAAGTCGTTCGAGGAGCAGGCCCGACAGGAGCTCGCTTCGTCGCTAAAGCTGGGACTGGAGCTGCTGGGCAACGGGCAGCTCGCGGACCAGGTCTGGGTGAGTGTCGACCGGGCGGCCCCGCCTTGGCTCCCGAACGCGCAGCCTGTCCCCGAGGCGCTCAGGCACCGGGCGAACCGCTATGGGCAACAGGGGCTTGCCACCCGGCGGATGAGGGTGACGTTCGCCTGGAACAACATGGCCCTCGCGGAGCTCCGGGACCTGAACCGGCACAGGACGGGCAACCGGTACACGCCGGTGGTCCAGGCCGGCTTCTACCTTCCCCCCGAGATCCGCCGGGAGGACCACGCCGCGCTCCTCAAGGAGCAAATGGAGCTCACCCGCGAGCTCATGAGCCGGGGTTCCCCGGCCTATGTCTATTCGCTGCTTCTCGGCGCGCAGACGCCCTTCGAGCACGGGACCCACGCCGACAAGTTCATCTACGAGGCCGAGCTGCGAACGGGAATGGGCGCGCACTTCAGGTACGCGGAGCACCTGAGCGCGGCGCTCGGCGCCTTCCTGGGCCAGGTTCCCGAGGCGCGCGAGTGGGTCGTCGAGGGCACCGCGGAGCCCGAATAACGGTGTAAAAAACGGCATCCGGACAATAAAGAGTTGCTGCAATCCGTTGGCGAAGCCACGAATTACACCAGTTACCCATGACGTCCCTGGCGCCCTTTTTTCGCCTGCTCCACGAACCGCTCTAGCGCAGCATGTTCCGGGTCCTACAGTTCAACATGCAATTCGGCATGGGTTGGAATCCCGCCGCCCCGGACGACGTGCCCATCGACATCGAGGCGACCATCGCGGAGATCAAGAAGCACAACCCGGATGTGATCCTTCTCCAGGAGGTTGAGCATGCCCAGGTGGGCGGCGGCCAGATCACGCCGCCGCCGAACTACACCCGGATGAAGGGGGCGCTGGAGGGCTACGACAGCTGGTTCTCGTACCCCAAGGCCGACCCGCGCGAGCTGCCCTTCGGGATCGGCCTCGCGATATTCTCGCGCACGCCGCTCCTCGAGAAATTCAGGATCGACGTCCCGTCGCCGGCCATCGAGTTCGAGTTCGGGGGCAAGAAGACCACCCCGACGGACCGCCTCCTGATAGGGGCGAAGACGGCCATCGACGGCCGGGAGGTCCAGATATTCAACACCCACCTCCTCGCGTTCTTCATGCTGGGCTCGAGCAGCACCATGTTCCCGTGGCAGCGCGACCTTGTCGCCGACCGCCTCGCCTCGTCCGACATCCCGACGATCCTCGGCGGCGATTTCAACGTGAGCCAGCACGCATCGCTCGTCGAGCAGTTCGCGGAGTTCGGATACGCGACGGTGCAGTACAAGGTCCCGACCTGGCACCGGCGCCCCTTCGTCCTAGACCACATCTTCTACAATTCCGGCCTGCGGTGCACGAAATACTCGGTCGAGCCGACGACGGCCTCGGACCACCTGCCGGTGGTCGCGGATTTCGACTTCTAGCCAGGGCCGGGCTTCAGCCCTTGCCCGAGCGAATCCTGTCCTTCTCCGCCTCCCTGTCCTCCTCGAGGCGCACCTTCTCGGAGGCGATCTGCTTGCGGACCTTGTCGACCTCGTCGGCGTCCCGGCCCGCGAGGGCCTGCTCGAGGCGCTGTTTGAGGAAGATCTCCCTCTCGGCGATCTTCCCCTGGTAGAGGCGGTCGACATCGGCGAGCTTTGCGCGCTTCTCGGGCGTGATGGGTTGCGACGAGCCGGGGTCCGACTTGGACAGCCGCTCCATCGCCAGTTCGTAGGCGCTTTTCATCGTGGGGCACAGGCTCGCACCCAATTGCTCCAATCACAAGGAAATGGCTTCTCATCTGGGCCGATAGGGCGGAGATTGCCCGGGCCCAACGCAGATGGATCCCGAGGACCAGAGTGAACTCTTCAGCGAGCCCGATGCCGGGGCGCCCGCGCAGGGCGACGCGGCGGGCCGGCCCCTCGCCGTGCGGATGAGGCCGAGGAGCCTGTCAGAGGTCGTGGGCCAGCAGCACATCCTTGGGCCCGGCAGCCTGCTCAAGCGCCTTGTGGAGCAGAATAACTTCGGGTCGCTCCTGTTCTACGGCCCGCCCGGCACCGGCAAGACCAGCATCGCCGAGGCGATCGCCCGGGAGACCCGCAGCCGGTTCGTGCGGGTGAACGCCGTCATGTCCAACATGGCGGAGCTGCGCGAGGTCCTCGGGATCGCCCGCAAGATGAGGGGCTCGCGCACCATCCTCTTCATCGACGAGCTCCACAGGTTCAACAAGACGCAGCAGGACCTGCTGCTGCCCGACGTCGAGGAGGGCGTCGTCAGGCTTATAGGCGCCACCACCCACAACCCGGGGTTCTACGTCAACCCGCCCCTCCTTTCCCGCAGCCACCTGTTCCGGCTGGAGCCCCTGTCGACGGAGGCCGTCGCCGGCGTCCTCGCGCTCGCGCTTGGCGACGCCGAGCGCGGCCTCGGCGGCCTTGGCGTCACGGCCACGCCGCGGATCCTCTCCGAGCTCGCCGTGTTCTGCGACGGGGACCTCAGGCGCGCCCTGAACGCGCTCGAGGTGATCGCGCTCGGCAAGGGCGGCCCCTCGGCGATCGCCAAGGAGGACCTCGAGGTCTTCGCCCGCGAGAGGCGGATCCGCTACGACGCGGACGAGGACGAGCACTACGACACCATATCGGCCTTCATCAAGAGCTGCCGCGGGTCCGACCCGGACGCCGCGATGTACTGGCTCGCGAAGATGCTCGTCGGCGGCGAGGACCCGCGGTTTGTGGCGAGGAGGCTCGTCATCCTCGCGAGCGAGGACGTCGGCCTCGCCGACCCGAACGCGCTACCTCTGGCGGTGGCGGCCCACCACGCGGTGGAGTTCGTCGGCCTTCCCGAGGCCGAGCTCACGCTCGCGCACGCGACCCTCTACATCGCCACCGCGCCGAAGAGCAATTCCGCCACGCTCGCGCTCGGCGAGGCCCGCCGCGTGCTGGCCGAGGAGCCCGTCCAGTCCGTGCCGGACCACCTCCGGGACAAGAACGGCCAGGCGAGCAAGCGGATGGGGCTCGGCAAGGGCTACGCCTATTCCCACGACTTCCCTGAGGGCATATCGGGACAGGACTACCTGAGGCAGCCGCTGAGGCTCTATTCGCCGGGGTCGGCCGGGGCGGAGGCCGCCGTGGCCGAGAGGCTCGCGCGCTGGCGCGGGCTGAAGGCCGCCCTGTCCGGCGCGGCCGGGAAGGGGCTTGCGGGAAAGGCCCCCAGGGCGTAGGCTCCGGCACGATGAAGCGCGCCGTGTTCCTGCTGCTTTCCGGGCTTATTCTCACATCGGCGTGCGCCTGGGCCGCCGATGCGCCCGCCGAGGAAAAGGAGGGGACGATCGCCGGCACGCCGGTCAAGCGCGACCAGGGCGGCTGGCTCGGGGTCGAGATCAAGGGGGGCTCGTTCCACCTCAACTTTTACAACGACAAGAAGAAGCCGATCCCCGCGGACAGGTCCTCGGCGGTGTTCCGGTGGCCCGTCCACTACCAGCCAAACGAGGAGCGCACGCAGCTCCTGCCCACGGACGACCCGGCGGTGCTCGCGTCCGCGTACCCGGTCAAGCCGCCGCTCTCCTTCAAGCTGCACATCGCGCTATTCTCCGATTCGCTGAAGGATCCCGAGGGCTACGTCCTGGACTTCAGCGGGTGAGGGGCGCCCGGCGCCCGACTTCCCCGAATTGACAGGTGGCTCCGGCGGGGCGATTTTGTCGGGATGCCGTCCTCCCAGCCGCCGCCTTTTGACTCTGTCGAGTCCGCCGTGGCCGACATTGCGGCCGGAAAGATGGTGATCGTGACCGACGACGAGCGCCGCGAGAACGAGGGCGACCTCATCATGGCCGCGTCGAGGGTGACGGTCGAGGCGGTGGGCCTCATGATAAGGCACGGAAGCGGCATAGTCTGCGTCGCGACGACCGGCCAGGTGCTCTCCAGGCTGGGACTGGGGCCGATGGTGGCCGACAACAGGGACGCCCACAGGACCGACTTCGCGGTCAGCGTCGACGCCTCGCGGGGCGTCACGACGGGCATCAGCGCCGAGGACCGCGCCAAGACGATCCGCATCATCGGGGACCCCGGCGCGAAGCCCGGCGACCTGGCGCGCCCCGGCCACGTGTTTCCCCTGAAGGCGAGGCCGGGCGGCGTGCTCGAGCGGCCCGGCCACACCGAGGCGGCCGTGGACCTCGCGGTTCTGGCGGGGCTTCACCCGAGCGGCGTCCTCTGCGAGCTCATGAACGACGACGGCACCGTGGCCCGCCTGGGATCCATCCTCGAGTTCAAGAGCAGGTTCGGGCTGCGCCTGATCTCCATAGCGGACCTTGTGCGATACAGGGCGAATTCACCTTGCGGATTGCCGGCCCCCGGTTCTCCTCTCGACGTTCCATGAGTGGCGATTCACCGGTCCAGGTCCCCGTCAATGCCTCCGGCTTCAGGATAGCCGTCGCGGCCGCGCGGTTCAACGGGGAGCTCGTGGAGGCCCTGCTGGCGAGGGTGAGGGCCCGGCTCGCCTCGGCCGGCGTGAGGGCGCGCAACATCACGGTCGTCCGCGTGCCCGGCTCCAACGAGCTGCCGCTGGCGGCCCGCCTGCTGGCCGACTCGGCGAGGCCGGACGCCGTCGTCGCCCTCGGTGTGATCATCCGCGGCGGCACGATTCATTTCGAGCTGATAGCCACGGCGGCCACGAACGGGCTCATGGACGTCGCGCTGTCCACGCGCATCCCGGTGATCAACGGGGTCATCGTCGCCGACAACGCCTCCCAGGCCAGGGCGCGGTGCTCGGGAAGGATCGACCGGGGGGCCGAGTTCGCGGACGCGGCCGTCTCCATGGCGGCGCTCAGGAGGAGCCTCAGGCGATGAGCAAGGCCCAGTATGCCCAGAGGCACGACGGGCGCGTGGCCGCGCTGCAGTACCTCTACGCCTGGAGCATCAACACGCCCGCCAACCTGGTCGACGACCTGAGGGTCTTCTTCGAGGGGCTGGAGCGGCCCCGTGACCACTACGCGTTCGGCGAGGAGCTGATCGACGGCGTCATCAAGAACCAGGCCGGGATCGACGCGCAGATCAAGGTGCTCGCCCAAAACTGGGAATTCGAGAGGATCGCGAAGATCGACCTCGCGATCCTGCGGATCGCGATGTTCGAGATGCTCCACCGCAAGGACATCCCGCCGGTCGTCTCGATCAACGAGGCCATCGACATCTCCAAGCAGTTCTCCAACGCGGACTCCAAGCGCTTCATCAACGGGATCCTGGACCGCCTGAAGGACCAGCTGGGCAGGGACTCGCGCAAGGCCTCGGAATAGCCCAGCTCCGGGCGGACCGTGCTATCGCTCCTCAAGAAGTTCAGGGAGGGACTCGCGAAGACCGTCTCCGCGATCTCGGCGACGACGCACGGGCTGTTCGGCGGGCGAAGGATCGACGCCGCCTCGCTCGGGAGCCTGGAGGAGGCGCTCTTCTCGGCGGATTTCGGCGTGGAGACCACGGGCGAGATCCTCCGGGAGATCCAGGCGGCGGCACGCGGCGAAACGGGCCTCGAGGGCCGGCAGGCCGCGGCAATAGGGGCTGAGGTGCTCCGGCGCGCCCTCAAGGGCTCCGAGGGCGTGCTCACGGCGTCCGGGGCCCCCCCGACCGTCATCGTCCTCATAGGCGTGAACGGCTCGGGCAAGACGACCACGGCGGCTAAGCTCGCCTGGCGCCTGAAGCAGGAGGGCGGGACGGTGATCCTCGCGGCGTGCGACACGTTCCGGGCCGCGGCGATCGACCAGCTCCGGTCGTGGGCGACCCGGCTCGGCATCGAGCTCGTCGCAGGCCAGAGCGGGGCGGACCCCGCCGCGGTCGCCTTCGACGCCGCGCAGGCGGCGAGGAGCCGCGGGAGGGACTGGGTCATCGTCGACACGGCGGGCCGGCTCCACACGAAGGACAACCTCATGGTCGAGCTCTCGAAGATCCGGCGCGTGCTGGCGAAGATCGACCCGGCTGCCCCGCACCACTCCTGGCTCGTCGTCGACGGCTCCCTCGGGGGCAACTCGATCGTCCAGGCCCGGGCCTTCCACAAGAGCTTCGGCCTCACCGGCCTCATCGTCACCAAGCTGGACGGGACGAGCCGCGGCGGGGCGATTGTCGCGATCTGGCGCGAGCTCGGGCTGCCCATATACTTCGTGGGCCTCGGCGAGGGCCCGGAGGATCTCCAGCCCTTCAGCGCCGAGAACTACGCGGACGCCGTATTCGGCGCCGGGCCGTCGGACTAGCGGGCCTGCGAGCGCCGGCGCAGGAGCGTGGCCGCGAGGATCAGGGCGAAGGAGATGGCGAGCAGGAGCGCGGCGAAGGCGTGCGCCCGGCTGTAGTCGAGGCTCTGGACCTCGTCGTAGAGGGCGATGCTCGCGACCTTTGTCACGCCCGGGATGGAGCCGCCGATCATGAGCACCACCCCGAATTCCCCGAGCGTGTGGGCGAACCCCAGCGTGAGGCCTGCCGCTATCCCGCGCGATGCCAGGGGCAGGTGCACCCGGGTCCAGACGTGCCAGGGGGGGGCGCCGTGGGCTGCGCAGGCGTCGAGCTGCTCCTGCGGCACGCTGCGCAGGGCGGCCTGGAACGGCTGCACGGCGAAGGGCAGGGAGTAGATGACGGAGCCGACGACCAGGCCGGCGAACGTGAACGCGAGGGAGTGGCCGGTCATCGCCACCCACCAGCTGCCCGGCGGGTGGTTCGGCGAGAAGCCGATCAGAAGGTAGAACCCGATCACGGTCGGAGGCAGAACGAGCGGCAGGGCGACCAGCGTCTCCACGACGGGCGCGATCCGGCGCCTCGAGGTGTTGAGCCAGTGCGCGAGGGGAAGCCCGACGGCGGCGAGGACAACGGTCGTCACCGCGGCCAGCTCGGCCGTGAGGCCGAGGGACTGCCAGAGGGGGCCGGGCAGCCCAAGGAATGAGGCGGGGCTCACGGCTGGCACCGGAGGACGTACACGAAGCCCTGCTGCGTCCCGATGGCGAGGAGCGCGTCGTCGGGGGACCAGGCCAGGCGGGTGGCCGCCGCCGGCATCTTGACCGTGGCCCTCATCGGCTGCCTGCGCTCGGGGCTCCAGAGCATCACACTCCCGTCCTCGGAGGCCGTCGCGAGGAGGCCGTGGGCCCCCTGGAAGGCGACGCCGCAGACCGGGGCGGGGTGGGGAAGCATCACGGGCTCGCGGCCCTCGGGCCCCGCGCCCGAGCAGTCCCAGATGCAGGCGTCCTGGCTGCCGCTCGTGGCGAGCCAGCGGCTTGCGGCGTCGAACGAGAGGTGGCGCACCTTGCCCTCGTAGCCGCTCATCTGGAGCTCGACGTCGCTCTCGGGCATCCAGATGTGCACGCTCGGGTCCTGGTTGCCCGAGACCAGCCAGCGGGCGTCGGGCGACCACGCCAGGGCCTGGATCCCGTTGCCGTAGGCGTATTCCCTCTGCGCCACGGCGTCGTCCGCGTCCCACAGGCACACGCCGCCGAAATACGCCACGGCCGCGCAGCCGCCGGCGGGATGCCAGGCGAGGGCCGTGATCGTCTTCGGGGCGTCCTTGAACTCGTGGCGCACCGCGCCGTCGGGCCCGAGGAAGCAGAGCTTGCGACCCGCGGCGGCGGCGAGGATCGGCTCCGCGGCCCCGGGCCGCCAGGCCAGGTGCTCGACCCAGGGCCGTCCGAGCGGCGCGGTGCCGCAGTGCTGGCCCACCGCCGCGTCCCAGAGCTTCACGGCGCCGTCCTGGCCCCCGCTGGCGAGGATCGCCGTGCCGGGCCGCCAGGCGAGCGCGTTGGTGCCGCCCTCGTGGCCCGGGAGCTCGTGGCGCCTTTCGCCGTCCGCGGCCGAGAGGAGGGCGACCGGGCCCGCCGCCGACGCGGCCGCGAGGAGCGCGCCGTCTGGCGACCACGCAAGGTCGATCACGTAGTCGTCCAGCTGGCCCGCCCAGTGCTTGGTCAGCTGCATGGGCCGTTCACGAGGACAGGCAGCTCTTGAAGGCCCCCGTGAGCGCGGCGCGGTCCAGGTTCTTCCCGATGAAGACGAGGGTGTTGACCCGGGGCTCCGTCCCCCAGTCGCGGTCGAACTTCGCGTCGAAGAGCATGTGGATCCCCTGGAACACGAGGCGCCGGGCGGCGCCCTTCACGCAGAGGACGCCCTTCATGCGGTAGATGTCGTTGCCCTGGGTGCGGAGCAGGCCGCTGATCCACTCGTTCAGGCGCTTGCCGTCGAGCTCGCCCGGCTGCTGGATGCCGACCGAGGAGACGCCCTCGCTGTGCTCGTGCTCAAGGTGGTAGTCGGCCTGCCACGTGGGCTTCACGGTGTCGCCCCCGACGCTGATGTGGAGCGGCTCCTCGCCGCATCCCTCGAAGACGAGGTAGAGGCCGGGCTTCTCGACCTCCAGCCCGAAGCGCCCGCATCCGTCCTTCAGGAGGAGGCGGTTCAGGATGGCCCCGGGAACGACCGCCTCGCCGTCCTTGACCCGCTTCTCCCAGTCCGAGAACACCGCCACCGCGGCGTCGCGCGCGCCGGCGATCGCCTCCTCGCCGAGCGAGGCGAGCGGCAGGACCGCGACGTCGAGCTCGTCCGCGTTGCCGTGGTGGTGATGGTGGTGGCCGTCGCCGTGTTCGTGGCCGTGCTCCCCCTCCGGGTGGCCGATCTCGAGGTCGTGGACCCCCGCCGGCAGGGCGTAGGCGCCCGCCCATTCAAAGGGGTACTCGGGCTCCAGGAAGCCGGGGTCGATCTCGGTCGCCCTGCCGAGGTTGAAGCCGCCCACGTCCAGCACGCGCGAGAGCGGAACGTCGCAGTTCTGCGTCCGTTGGATCGAGGCGACCGCGTTTATCCCCCGGATGCGCGCCTCGAGAGCGTCGAGCTCGGCCGGAGCGACCAGGTCCGTCTTGTTGAGGAGGATCACGTCGGCGAAGGCGAGCTGCTTCACCGACTCGTCGCCGGAATCGAGGTGTGACGAGACGTGCTTCGCGTCGACCACGGTCACGATGGCGTCCAGCCGGAAGCTGCGCTTCATCTCGTCATCGGTGAAGAACGTCTGGGCCACGGGGGCGGGGTTGGCCAGGCCGGTCGTCTCGATCAGTATGCCGTCCAGCCGGTCCTTGCGCTTGAGGAGGCGCCCGAGGATGCGGATCAGGTCGCCGCGCACGGAGCAGCAGATGCACCCGTTGTTCATCTCAAAGAGCTCCTCGTCGCTCTGGATCACCAGCTGGTTGTCGACCCCCACCTCGCCGAACTCGTTCTCTATCACGGCGAGCTTTCGCCCGTGCCTCTCGGAGAGGATCCGGTTCAGCAGGGTCGTCTTGCCCGAGCCCAGGAAGCCGGTGAGGACGGTGACGGGAATGGGTTCTGTATCCATAGGTTGGCGCCGGGAGCCGCCCAAAGTGAACGCCATTGCGACGCGCCGTCAACCGGCGACGCCGGCCCCCGGCGGAAAGGGCATGCCAGGACCGCAGGGGGTCAGGCGATCTCGTAGAAGGGCGTGCCCTCGCCGTGGCCGACGATGGAGAACTCGCACGTCAGGACCGAGCGCAGCGCCATGAGCGCCTGCTCGACGGCGTCGCGCGAGTTGCAGTCCCGGGACAGGTGGGCGAGGTAGATCCGCCTCCAGCGCGGGCTGGCGACGCTCGTCAGCAGCTCGCTCATGCGCTCGTTCGACAGGTGGCCGTGGCGCCCGGAGATCCTGCGCTTGAGGGTCCAGGAGCGCTTCGGGTCGGCCTCGAGCATGCGGTGGCAGTGGTTGGCCTCCACGACGACGACGTCGGACTCGCGGATGCGGTCGCGCACGCTCATGGGCGCGTGCCCGAGGTCCGTCACCCAGGCGAGCGTGCGCCTGGGCAGGAAAAGGTCGCCGTCCAGGCCGCTCGTGAACCGGAAGCCCACCGGGTCCTGGGCGTCGTGGGGAATGGCAAAGCTCTCGACCTCGAGGTCGCGGAACTGGAACGACGTGCCGGTCTCGAAGATCTTCCACTCCGGGCTCCACGTGAGCGTCTTCTGGACGGCGCGCGCCGTGGCCGCGTTCGCGAAGAACTTGAGGTTCGGGAATTTCTTCAGGCTCTCGATCCCCGAGGAGTGGTCGCTGTGCTCGTGGGTGACGAAGACGGCGTCGACGCGCTCGATCGACTCGCCGGCGGCCGCGATCAGGGCGCCCAGCCTGCGGGCGGAGAAGCCGGCGTCCAGGAGCACCCGGGTCCCCTCGGTCACGACAAGGGCGCTGTTGCCCGAGCTGCCGCTCCCCAGTATGCAGAACCTCATCGCCATTCGCCAGTGTCAGTACGCGCCCGCCGGCAGCGCAACGGAATTTCCTCCCGCGAGTTGACCCGTGACTGTTTTGTGTTACCTCTGACCCTCCATGCGCAAGCTTGCCGAAGACCCACGGACGGCGGACGTGTACATCACCAGGCAGGTGCATTTCAACGCCGGCCACCGCCTCCACAACCCCGCGCGAAGCAGGGCGTGGAACGAGCGCACGTACGGACCCTGCGCCAACGCAAACGGCCACGGCCACAACTACGTGCTCGAGGTGACGGTGCGCGGCCGTCCGGACCGCGAGACCGGCTACGTCCTGGACCTCGGCGACCTGAAGAAGATACTCGAGAAGGCGGTCGTCGGGCCCTGCGACCACCGCAACCTCAACAAGGACGTCGACTTCCTCAGGGGCGTGAACCCCACGGCCGAGAACCTGGTCGTCGCCTTCTGGGGCCGGATCGCCCCCAGGATCAGGGCGGGGGCGCTGCACAGCGTCCGCCTGTACGAGACGCCGAGGAACTTTGCGGAGTACCGCGGACCGGGGGTGCCCGCATGAGCAAGAAGAAGCCCATGTACCTGCACGCCTCGGCCAACGGGACGCGCCCGCTGATCGCAAGCGCCTACGACGAGCGCTTCAGGCCCTCGGCCAAGTACCGCGATTCGATGCCCGACATCATGGACGTCGCGCACAGCACGATCCAGGGCGCCCACGTGCCGATCCAGCAGGTCGGCGTGTCCAATTTCAAGCTGCCGCTGAAGATCCGCACGAAGAAGGGCGGCTCCCTGGTGCTGGAGACGAGCGTGACGGGAACCGTGTCCCTCGAGGCGGAGCTCAAGGGGATCAACATGAGCCGGATCGTGCGCTCGTTCTACGACCACAAGGCCGACGTGTTCACGGGCGAAAGCGTCGGCCGGATCCTCAAGTCCTACCTGAGGCGGGTCGAGAGCAAGGACGCCCGCCTGAAGCTCGAGTTCTCGTACCCCATCATGCAGAAGAGCCTGCGCAGCGGCCTAGAGGGCTACCAGTTCTACAGGGCCGGGTTCGAGGGCGTCGTGACCCGCTCGGGGGACTACCGCAGGTTCGTCCACTTTGACTTCGTCTACTCGTCGGCGTGCCCCTGCTCGGCGGAGCTGGCTGAGCACGCCCGGGACACGCGGGGGGTCTACGGCGTCCCGCATTCCCAGAGGAGCAAGGCGCGCCTGACGCTCGAGGAGGCCAAGGGCCGGAAGATCTGGATCGAGGACGTCCACGCCATGTGCGTGCGCGCGCTCAAGACGGAGACCCAGGTCATGGTGAAGCGCGAGGACGAGCAGGCGTTCGCCGAGCTGAACGGCGCCAACCTGAAGTTCGTCGAGGACGCGGCCCGGCTGCTCTACCGGGAGTTCGACGCCGACAAGCGGATCTGCGACTTCCAGATCGCCTGCTCGCACCTCGAGTCGCTCCATTCCCACGACGCGGTGAGCGTGATCTGCAAGGGCGTGAAGGGCGGCTTCGCCGCGGACTTCATGAATTTCTCGTCGCTCGTCTGCTAGGGCGGCCCCCGCAGCATGCCCCCAAGACCCAAGGCACCCGTCATCGTCATCACCGGCGCCTCGCAGGGCATCGGCGCCGCGATCGCGAGGGCCTTCGCGGCGGACGTGCGGGGCGCCAGGCTGGCGCTCGTGGCCCGGGGCGCGGCCAACCTCGCCGCGGTGGCCCGCTCCTGCGCGCGCCTCGGCGCCGTCACCGCCGTCTTCCCATGCGACGTCTCGGATGAGGCTGCCGTCGACGCCCTCGGGACCGCCGTGCGGGCCCGCTTCGGCGCGGTCGACGTCCTCGTCAACAACGCGGGCAAGTACTTCGGGGCGCCCTTCCTCTCCACGCCGGTGGCCGACTTCGACCGCATGCTGTCGGCGAACCTGAGGAGCCTGTTCCTCGTGACGCGGGCCTTCGCGCCGGGGATGGTCCGCCGGCGGCGCGGGGACATCTTCAACATGGGCTCGGTGGCGGGGATCACGGCGCTTCCCGGGGCGTCGGCCTACTGCGCCGCGAAGTTCGGCGTCGCCGGCCTCTCAAAGTCCATGCGCGCCGAGTTCAGGGACAAGGGCGTGCGCGTGTGCTGCGTCCATCCGGGGGCGACCGTGTCGCCGTCGTGGAAGGGGAGCGGCGTCCCCGAGGCGCGCATGATGCCCGCGGAGGACGTCGCCCAGGCCTTCCTGTCAGTCTACAAGATGACGCGCAGGACGGTGGTGGAGGAAGTCGTTCTGCGCCCCCAGCTCGGAGACCTCTAGGGGGGCCGAGGCCGGGATTGCGCCCGGCATCTTGCATGACCGCACTGGGGTCTACTATGCACTTTGCCTGAATTGCACGGGGCGAATAATGGGCAACATTGGCTAAGGCAATGGATTGCAGCAACTAGGGATGAGGGGTCCGGACTGGCACGCCACAGGCTTATTTGTGGGGCGAATCCGCAACTTTGAATCGCCCGCAGTGACCAACCTTAAACCGATGAACGCCCTCAATGCCCTCGTCTTTGCCGCCCTAGGCGCGGCCATGGAAATCCTCCCGAAGGCCTTCCCCTCGCTCTTCCCGCCGACGAGGTCGGATCAGGACAGCGCGAGGGCGCTCTGGCTCGCGTTCATGGGCGCCGTGCAGATCACCGTCGCGGTCGGGTTCATCGTGCGGGCGCACTTCATCCCCATGGGCCTGAGGCTTGTCTCGATGGTTCCGGCGGGATCCGGCACCCTCGCTCTTCCGAGTCCACGCGGCGTGACGACGCGCTGAGGCCGGCCTGGGTCCGGGCCTGCGCGCGCTGACTATCCCGCCCTCCCGAGGGCGAACGAGAGGAGGAGCAGGGCCAGCACGGTCGCCGTGATCGCGAGATAGACGCGGTCGCGCTCCCTCGCAAAGACGACCAGCGAGACCGCCACCCGCATGACCGGGGTCGCGATGAGGAGCAGAAGGCCGGCCACGATGACCGCCTGGCCGTCGAGGTGCCCCAGGCCGCCGAGAAGCCACGAGAGGGTCCGCGGGAAGGACCCTCCCGGCCCGGCGAGCCTCGCGACCTCAGCGGCGCCGCTCCCGTAGCCGCCGCGCCTCGTGAACGAGAGGACGGACCCGGTCCCGATGAGAAGGAGGCTCGCGGACACGCCCAGCCGAAGGATTGCGCTTATCGCATCCTCGGCCGTTGCGGCGCGCTTTCCGGTGGGCGCCGTCATCGCAGTCCCTTCAGCAGCATCTGAATGGCCGAGACGGCGAGGACGGCGACGAACACGAGCCTGATGCTGTTGTTCCTCATCCCGCCCATGAGGCTGGCCCCGGTCTTCGCGCCGAGGAGCACGCCGACGGCGACGGGGGCTGCGACAAAGGGCAGCACCTCCCCGCGCATCAGGTAGACCGCGGCGCTCGCGGCCGCGGTGACCCCGATCATGAAGTTGCTCGTCGCCGTGCACGCCTTGATCGGGATGCCCATCGCCAGGTTCATGACCGGCACCTTTAGCACCCCGCCGCCGATCCCGAGGAGGCCGCTCGAGACCCCGGCGACATAGCTGACGGCAAGCCCGAGCCTCGTCTTGGAGACCCTGTAGGAGACCTCCTGCCCGAGCGACCGGTCAAAGAACGACCCGTGGAGCCTGAGCCTGTCGGCCAGCCCGTCCGGCTCGGGCTCCCTCGGCTTGCCCTTCGGGCGCACCATGGACCAGGCCGTGTAGCCGAGCACGGCCGCGAAGATGAGGAAGAGGCCCCTCCCGGAGATCCAGGCGGCCAGGTACGCCCCCGTGATCGCCCCGATGACCGTCGCCACCTCGAGGACCATCCCGAGGCGCATGTTCGTGATCCTCTGGCTCACGTAGGAGGCCGCCGCGCCGCTCGAGGTCGCGATGACCGAGACGATCGACGCGGCGATGGCCTTCTGGATGCTGACGCCCATCAGGAGCGTGAGGGCCGGCACAACGATGATCCCGCCGCCCACGCCGACCAGCGAGCCGAGGAGGCCCGCCAGGTATGAAATCCCGAGGACGGCGAGCGTAAAGCCGAGCGGCGTCACGGGCTCGAGGCGCCTACAGGAGCGAGCCCTGGCCGTCGCCCGCGGGTTTCAGCCCGACCGCGGCGTAGCCCCTCTCGGTGAGGACGCGCCCCTGCGGGGTCCGCTGGAGGTAGCCCTCCTGGATGAGGAAGGGCTCATGCACCTCCTCGAGCGTCTCCGACTCCTCGCCCACGGCCACGGCGATCGTGCTCATGCCGACGGGGCCCCCGCGGTAGTTCTCGGCCATGGCGCGCAGCATGCGCTTGTCCATCTCGTCCAGCCCGGCGGCGTCGATCTCGAGGAGCTCGAGGGCGCCGGCGGCCACGTCGCGCGTGATCACGCCCTTCGCCCTCTCCTGGGCGAAGTCGCGGATGAAGTTGATGAGGTTGTTGGCCACCCGCGGCGTGCCCCTCGCGCGCTTCGCGATCTCCGCGGCGCCCCCGTCGTCGATCTCGACCTTCAGGAGGGCGCAGGACCGGCGCACGATGCCCTGGAGCGTCTTCTTGTCGTAGTAGTCGAGCCTCGTCTGGAGCGTGAACCGGGACCGGAGCGGCGCGGTGAGGAGCCCCGCCCGGGTGGTCGCCCCGATGAGCGTGAACCGCGGCAGCGTCAGGCGGACGCTGCGCGCGTTCGGCCCCTGGTCGATCATGATGTCGA
>CAZDZL010000043.1:0-28320 GCA_964509885.1 uncultured Opitutaceae bacterium
GTGATCGTCCTCGTGGTCAACATGCATTCCTGCGTGACCTACAGCAACGTGGGGAGCTGGTACGTCAACATCCCGAGGGAGCCCTCGCGCGGCGAGAAGATCCTTTTCATCCTCTGGCAGGGGCACCTCCAGTCCTTCTTCATGGGGCTGCTCTTCTTTGTCTCGGGCTACTTTGCCCATGGGTCCCTCGTGCGCCGGGGCCCGGGCGCCTTCATGCGCGAACGCCTCTTCCGGCTCGGCATGCCCACGCTGTTCTACGCCCTCGTGATCCATCCGTACATCCTGAAGGGCATCAATCCCTGGCAGGCGGACTTCGGTCCCTTCCCCGCCTTCTACGGCCACTACCTGATATCAGGACGCTTCCTCGGCTCGACCGGTCCCCTGTGGTTCGCGGCCGCCCTGCTGATCTTCAGCGGGATCCTGGCGGGCTGGAGGAAGGCCCGGGGCGCGGGCGTCCCGGCGCCGGACCCGTCGCCCCCGGCGGTGTCCACCGTGCTGCTTTTCGCCCTTGGGATCGGTGCCGTCACATTTGGTGTCCGGCTGCTCCAGCCCCTCGGGACCGACGTCCTCAACATGCAGCTCGGCTATTTCACGCAGTACATCGCGGCCTTCGCCGCGGGCGTGGCCGCCGCGAGGAACGGGTGGCTTCTGCGCCTTGCGGCGTCCCGAAAGGCCGCATGGTGCGGCTGGATGGCGCTTGTTCTCGGCCCGGCGGTGCTCCTCGCGCTCCTCGTGCTCGGGTCGAAGGGCGGGATCGCGAATTTCGCGGGCGGTTGGCACTGGCAGGCCCTCGGCCTGGCTGTGTGGGAGCAGTTCGCGGGGGTCGGCCTCTCGCTGGGGCTCATTTATCTTTTTGCCGCCAGGCTCGGCGGGGACACCCCGGCCCTGCGGTGGCTTGCCGACCGCTCGTTCGGCGTATATGTCCTGCACGCCCCCGTGCTCGTCTGGCTCTACCTCGTGCTCCCGCAGGCGATGTCGCCGTTTTTTCTGGCGTTCGTCATGACCATCGCCGGGCTCGGAATATCCTTTGTTCTCGCTGACATCGCGCGCCGCACGCCCGGCCTGCGCACGTTTCTGTAGTCCCGCGCCGCGGCGCCCGGCTTGCCCCGCCCGTCCACATCATGACGCCGCGGATTTGTTTTTTCAAAGCGGTCGCCAAGAATCGAGATGGGATCCATCGAGATCCAATGCCCATTTTGGGTGGCATCGAGCAAATCGAGCGTGCACACTTTTGCCGCCCGAACCCGAGATGAGCGCCAAATCCAGAAAACTGCCCGAGGTCCACAACGAGGGGCTCGCGCGCCGCAAGGGCCCGGTCTCGAGGTTCCTCGCGCGGCACTTCCGGCATTTCAACGCGGCCTCGCTCGTCGACGCGGCGAAGGCCTACGACGCCCACGTCGGGGCGGGCGGGAAGATGCTCGTGACGCTCGCGGGCGCCATGTCCACGGCCGAGCTCGGCATATCGCTGGCCGAGATGATCCGCCGCGGCAAGGTCCACGCCATCGTGTGCACGGGGGCGAACCTCGAGGAGGACGTCTTCAACCTCGTCGCCCACGACTACTACGAGCGGGTCCCGGACTACCGCCAGCTGACCGCGGCCGACGAGGTGGCGCTCCTCGCCCGGCACATGAACCGCGTCACGGACACGTGCATCCCGGAGATGGAGGCCATGCGGCGCATCGAGAAGGTCGTCCTCGAGGAGTGGGTCGCCGCCGACCGCGCGGGCAAGAGGCATTTCCCGCACGAGTTCATGTACAAGATCCTGCGGGGCGGGAGGCTGAAGAAGTGGTTCCAGATCGACCCGAGGAACTCCTGGCTGCTCGCGGCCTGCGAGAAGGACCTGCCGATCATCGTGCCCGGCTGGGAGGACTCGACCCTCGGAAACATCTTCGCGGCCCATGTCATGTCCGGCACCATCAAGAACGTGCACACCGTGCGCTCGGGCATCGAGTACATGACCGAGCTCGCCGGGTGGTACACGGAGACGGCCCGCAAGCTCAGGAGCGGCGAGGGCTCTGTCGGGTTCTTCCAGATCGGCGGGGGCATTGCCGGGGATTTCCCGATCTGCGTCGTGCCCCTCCTCTTTCAGGACATGCAGCGTACCGGGATACCGCTCTGGGGGTATTTCTGCCAGGTCAGCGACTCGACGACCAGCTACGGCAGCTACTCGGGCGCCGTGCCGAACGAGAAGATCACCTGGGGCAAGCTCGGGGCCTCCACCCCGAAGTTCATCATCGAGTCCGACGCGACGATCGTTGCCCCCCTCATCTTCGCCTGGGTCCTCGGGGAGTAAGCATGCCGAATCGGCTCGCGGGCGCTGCGTCCCCGTATCTCCTTCAGCACGCCGACAACCCGGTGGACTGGTACCCGTGGGGCCAGGAGGCCTTTGACGAGGCGCGCAGGCGGGACTGCCCGATATTCCTCTCCATAGGCTACTCGACCTGCCACTGGTGCCACGTGATGGCGCACGAGTCGTTCGAGAACGCGGCGATCGCCGCGGAGCTCGGGCCCTTTGTGGCCGTCAAGCTCGACCGGGAGGAGCGCCCGGACGTCGACCGCGTCTACATGGCCTACCTGCAGGCGCTGACGGGCCAGGGCGGGTGGCCGCTCAGCGTGTGGCTGACGCCGGAGCTGAAGCCCTTCTACGCGGGGACCTATTTCCCGCCCGCCGACCGCCAGGGCCGCGCGGGCTTCCCGACGATCCTGCGCGCGATAGCGCGGGGGTGGCGGGAGGACAGGGCGCGGCTCGTCGAGGAGGCCGACCGGGTCGTCGCCTCCCTCAGGGAGCGGGCCGAGGAGCGCGCGGTTCCCGCGGGCGAGGTCGTCCCGTTCGCCACCGCCGCCGGCGCGGCCTTCGAGAAGGCCTACCAGTACTACGCCGAGAGCTTCGACCCGCGCCACGGGGGCTTCGGCGGCGCGCCCAAGTTCCCGAGGCCCGCCAACCTCGAGTTCCTTCTGCGCTGCGCGGCGCTGCAGGGCCTCGCGAGCGAGGCCGGGACCGAGGCGGCGGGGATGGTGGCCGCGACGCTCGCCGGCATGGCGAAGGGGGGCGTCCACGACCATGTCGGCGGCGGGTTCCACCGGTACTCGGTGGACGCGGAGTGGTTCGTGCCGCACTTCGAGAAGATGCTCTACGACCAGGCGCAGGTCGCCCTCTGCGCGCTCGGCTCGTGGCAGGCGACCGGCGACGAGCGGCCCGCGTGGCTCGCGCGCGGCATCCTCGACTACGTGCTTCGCGACCTGGCCTCCCCCGAGGGGGGGTTCTACTCCGCGGAGGACGCGGATTCGCCGGCGGGGGAGGGCGGGGAGTCCACCGAGGGGGCTTTCTACGTCTGGACCCTCGCCGAGATGGAGCGCGTCCTCGGCGCAGACGCCGGGCTCGCGGCCGCGCATTTCGGGGCCAAGGCGGACGGCAATGTCCCCCCCGGGCGCGACCCCCACGGGGACTTCACGGGCAAGAACATCCTGGCCCAGGTGCGGCCGCTCGCCGACACGGCGAGGCTCCTCTGCCTCGAGCCCCAGGCGGCGAGCGACCTCCTGGCGTCGTGCCTGGCGCGGCTCCTCGCCGCGCGCTCAAAGCGCCCGCGCCCCCATCTCGACGACAAGGTCGTCGCCGGCTGGAACGGCCTCATGATCTCGGCGCTGGCGCGCGCGGCGTCGCTGCCCGCCGAGTCCCTGGGCGACCGCCGGGGGGCCTACCTGGCGGCGGCGCTTCGGGCGGCCGCCTTCGCCGAGCGCTCCCTCTTCGACATCCCGGGCGGAGTGCCGCGCCGCTCGTGGCGGCGCGGGTCGGGTTCCGGGCCGGGGTTCGCGGAGGACTGCGCCCTGATGGTCCAGGCTTGGCTCGACCTCTACGAGGCGACGTTCGACACGGGATGGATAGACCGGGCGGAGGCGCTGCAGCGGGTCATGGACGACCGGTTCTGGGATCCCGCCAAGGGCGGGTACTTCAACTCGGCCGAGGGCGCGGCGGACGTGGTCGTGCGGCTGAAGGAGGACTACGACGGGGCGGAGCCCGCCGCGACCTCGACCGCCGCGTCGAACCTGTTCCGGCTGTCCTCGCTCACGTCGAGCGACGCGCTCCGCGAGCAGGGACGGCGCGCCATCGCCGCGTTCCGCGGGCGGTGGGAGGAGGCGCCGCACGCGATGCCCCAGCTCCTGTGCGCGTTCGAGTCCGCGCTTGAGCCGCCGAGGCACGTCGTCCTGACGGGCGATCCCGCGGCGCCGGCCTTCGCTGCGCTCGCGGCGGCGGTCCACGAGCGGCTGGGGCCGCGGCGCACCCTGATCGCCCTCGATGCGCCGGGCGCGCGCGCGTGGTTCTCCGCCCGCTCGCCCTGGCTCGCCCAGATGGGTGCGCCGGGCGCCGCCCCGGCGGCCTATGTCTGCGAGGAGTTCGTCTGCCGGGCCCCCGCGCGCACGCCGGACGAATTACGCAAGGTGCTTGGGCACCAAGGCCCGCCGCGGTGAGGCGCGCCCGCGCCATTCCCATTGTTTACACGGAAGCGCAAGTGGGTTTACGTGACTCCTGTCACCCATGAAAGTCCTCGCCGTAGAAGACGACAAAGTGGCCGCGACCATCCTGCGCCGCTCGCTGGAGCGGCTGGGCCATGAGGTCATCGAGGCCCACGACGGCGAGGAGGCCTGGGAGGCGTGGCTCAAGGAGAAGCCGCGGGTCGCCGTGAGCGACTGGCAGATGCCGCGGCTCGACGGCCTGCGGCTCTGCAAGCGCTTCCGGGCGCAGGCTGGCCAGGACTACGTCTACTTCATCCTCCTGACCGGAACGGGAGGGTCGTCGGCCAACCGGCGCGCCGCCGCCGAGGCGGGCGTCGACGACTTCCTGACGAAGCCGATCGACATGTCGGCGCTCTGGATGCGCCTGCGCGTGGCCGAGCGGATACTCAAGTACACGACCCAGGTCCACAGGCTGGAGGAGATGATGCCGATGTGCTCCTACTGCAAGAAGATCAGGGACGACCAGAACTACTGGCAGCAGATCGAGAGCTACATCAACGAGCGCACCGGGACGGAGATCAGCCACTCGGTCTGCCCGGAGTGCTACCAGAGGGTCGTGGTGCCCGAGCTCGAGCGCCTGAGGGAAAAGGCCCACAAGGCGCACAAGGCGCCCGTCGCTAGAAGGAAGCCGTGAGCTCCTGCTGGGCGCCCGGCTCGACCGAGCGCTCGCCGAGGGCCGTGCACTCGGTGTCGTCGTTCTTGTAGAGCTTGAACCTCACCGCCGCGGTCGCTTCGTTCGTGTCCCAGCGCCACTTCCCGATCGAGACGAACGTCAGCGGGATCCCCTTGTCCCAGCTCAGGCCGGGCCCGTCCCCGCGGATGAAGAGGCGGTTGCCGATGCCGATGTAGGCGGTGACGACGAGGCGCGTCGCGCCGTCCGACGAGACGGCGGGCTCGGGGACCTCGGGCTCAGCCGCGGGCGCGGGGGCCTCCGCGCCGGGGGGGGATTCGAGGACCAGGTCGGGCGAGGGCGCCGCAGCCGGGGGTTTCCTGGGGGCACGCTTGCGCGGTGGCGCCGCCGCCGGCGCGGACTCGGTGACGGGTGATGCCGGGGCCTCGGGCTCCGCCGTGGCTGCGGACTCCGGGGGCGCCTCGGCGACGGCCTCGGGCCGGGCCGTCGTCGCGGGCGGCACATCCGTGACCGGTGCCTCAAAGGGCGCGTCCGATGCCGCGACCGCCGGGCGGATCTCGACGATCTTGCTCGCGATAACGGGCGGGAGCTCGGGGATTATCTTGGCCGCGGCTGCAACCGCGGCGGCCTCCGCGGCCTGCTTTGCGGCCTCGGCGGCCCGGGCCACCGCCGCGTCGATGTCGGCGGCCGCCTTGGCGATCTTCTTCGCGGCCGCCTCGTACCGAGCGACGATCTCGCCGTCGTCCTTCTTCGCGCTCGCGAGGCGCGCGTCGAGCTCCGCCATCTTCTCCTGGATCTGCTTCGAGAGGCGCTCCGACTTGCTGAAATTGTCCTGCGCGGCTTCCGCGATCCCCTGGAGGCCCGTTGCGGCGATGGAGACCTGCTCACCCGCGGCGGCGACCGTGACGGAGAGGGCGTGGAGCGAGCGCTGGCGGTTGTCCAGGGCCTCGTCCTGGCGGTTCGCGTAGTCGGAGACAAAGGGGATGACGACGATCACGGCGGCGAGGGCGACGCAGGCGACGATCGAGATGAGGGCCAGGCCCTCTGTGGGACGGGCCGCGTTGTCCCAGATGATCCACGCCGTCGCGAGGAGGGCCGCGTACCCAGCGAAGAAGACCAGTTTCGGCAGCCTGGGGGTGTCGCTGGGGAGGTTCATCGTGGCCGTGCGGGTTTTATGTGCTGTGTCGAGCGGTGGATTTCAACACGTAAACGGCCCGTCAGCGCCCGCCCCGCCCGAATTCCCCCGAGATCGCGGCGAGGAGCCTGTCCCATTCGACGGGGTTCAGGTCGCGCTTGCGGCCGGGCGACACCTGGCGGTGGTCGGTGACGCGGTCCATCCCCCATCCCAAGGGGCCCCAGCGCGCCGCAAGCCATTCGAGGGCGGAGGCCACCTGCGGGGCGGAGAGGGGGACCTTGTAACTGTCCCCCGCGAACGCGACGCCCAGCAGGAAGTCGTTGCACCGGTCCCGCCCCAGGAACCGCGAGGCCCCCGCGTGCCAGGCGACCTCGGCGTCCGGGACGAGGGTGCAGCGGGTCCCGTCGCTATCGATCAGGCAGTGGTAGCTCACCTGGCTCGCCGGGTCCGTCATCAGCTCGATCGTCTGGGAGAAGCCCCGCTCGCTGTGGTGGAAGAGCGCACCCAGCCGCTCATGGGCCGAGGCGGCCCTGTTGGGCGAGGGCCGCTCGAATTCCCGGAAGGCCATCGCCCCTCAGATGTGGCTCCACGCCGCGACCGAGAAGAACGAGAGGATGCCGACCCGGACGGCCCCCTCGAATGTCAGGACGACCAGGATCAGCTTCAGGCCGCAGTTCCTGCGGATCGAGTACCCTATCGCGGTCGTCGCCAGCAGGCAGAGGCCGTAGATCCGCGTGCTCGGGGAGGGCAGGAGCGCGACGATCCAAAGGCCGTAGAGGATGATGGCCGAGCTCCAGAGGCAGGCGACCGTCTCGCTCGGGCCCATCTCGCGCGGGTCGGCCCCCCGGGCGATCTGCTTGATCCCCACGTAGCGCTCGCTGATGACCAGCTGCCAAATCTCGAACATCAGGAAGACCGGCGCCAGCAGCGATAGGCTGTTCACCCCGCCATCCTAGGGCGCCTGCGGGGTGTCCGACAACCATGTTTAGCCCACTTGCGCTTGCGCACCGGACGGCCGTTGTTAAGAGTGGGCCCAAGGTGCCTGTACGAACGGTCATAATCGAGGATGAGATCGTGTTCCGACAGATGCTGTCGTCGGCCCTGAGCCGCGTGCGGGGCCTGGTGGTCTCCGGGGCGTTCAAGGACGGCAAGTCGGGCCTCGACTTCTGCCTGAAGGACCCCCCGGGGCTCCTCATCCTCGACCTGTACCTTCCCGGCATGCACGGCCTCGAGGTGGTCAAGGAGGTCCGCGCGAAGCTGCCGAACACGAAGATCCTTGTCCTGACGGGGCATCCCGACGGCGACCTGCCGGCCCGCCTCATCTCCCAGGGCGTCCACGGGTTCGTGGACAAGAGCGCCCCCCTCAACTACGTGCTCCAGGCCATCGAGTCGGTCGTCGCGGGCGGCATGTTCTTCGCGGCCCACATCCCGCCGAAGTCGGCCCTGGGCTCAGGCCAGGGGCCCAAGGTCGAGCCCTCGGTCAAGACCGGCCCCCAGACGATCACCCAGGACGCCGTGCAGACCCTGTCCGCGCGCGAACTCGAGGTGGCCCGCCTCGTCGCGGAGGGCTATTCCTCCAAGGAGATCGCCGACCGGCTGGACCTGAGCGTGCGCACGGTCGAAAAGCACCGCGCGAACATCATGGACAAGATCAACGTGAAGGAGGTCGCGAGCCTCGTGCGCTGGTGCGTCCAGGCGGGCCTCGTGAAGTCCTGACGCGGGCCGGGCCGGCGCGCCCTCAGTCCCCGGCGTAGAGCCGGAGCGCGGGCTGTATGGCCCCGAATTCCGCGATCGCCGCCTGCAGGTCCTCGGGCTCGAGGGTCTCGCCCGCACCGCCGAGGCGCCCCTCCAGTGCGGCCATCCGCTCCGAGAGCGCCGTGGCGCCCATGTGCATGGCGCTGCTCTTGATCCCGTGCACCACCCGGATCTGGTCCTCGCGGCCGGAGCCCGAGATGCGCCGGATGGACTCGGGAAAGTCGTGCAGGAAGAGCCGGACCACCTCGCGGGTGGACTCATAGCCGAGGACGGACTCCAGGGCGCTGATGGCTTCATTCGGGGGGGTCGGGCTCACCCCGCCATCGCCGTCCATAAGGCCCGCGACGGCAACAGATTAATGCCGGGCTTGGCGTTTATACCTATCGCCGCCTCTTCGGCCGCGGCGCCGGGCGCGCCGGCTCGGCGTCCTCCGCGGCCCGCAGGTGCTCCTTTTCCAGGGGGCCCGCGCCGTGCTCGGGGTAGAGGTGCCACTTCCCGTCCGACTTGTGGGCGTGGATCTCCGGCATGTAGCGCAGGTCCCACTCGACCAGCATCTGGAAGTACTGGCTCCTGCCGAATTTCAGGCCGCGGTAGCGCGCCTCGATGCGGTCCCACATGTCGTGGGTGAAGGAGATTCCCTGGGAGCGTGTGGTTTGGCCCATGAGCAACTGTTGCAAATCATTGAAACCGTGTTGACGCATTTCACGTGAAAACGGTTGCGAGCCGTGTACGCCCGTTGTCAACCGTCCTGGCCCCGGCTCAATGCTCAATGCTCGAGCTCGAGGTCGCCCGGCTTCAGGAGCGACGTGAACGCGGCCTTGTTGGCCGCCTTCATGTAGGCCTCCCGGGCCTCTATCGTGCCGTCCTTGACCCGGTTCATGAGGCTCGTGTCCATGAGGACCATCCCGTCGGCGCCGCCGCTCTCGATGATCTGGCGGATGTTGGCGATCTGGCCGCTCCTCACCGTGTTGGCCAGGGCCTCGTGCGAGAGGAGGATCTCGTGCACCGCGCACCGGCCCTTCGGGATGCGCTTGCACAGCAGCTGGGCCACGATCCCGGCGAGGCAGCCCGCGAGCATCACGCGCACCTGGTTCTGGTCGTCGGAGGGGAAGGCGTTGATGATCCTGTCCACGGTCTTCGGGGCGTTGTTCGTGTGCAGGGTGCCGAAGACCAGCATGCCCATCGAGGCGCAGCCGAGCGCGAGCTTGATCGTCTCCAGCTCGCGCATCTCCCCGACGAGCAGGATGTCCGGGTCGTGGCGCATCGCCCCCTTGAGCGCCGAGGCGAAAGTCTCCGTGTGCTCGCCGACCTCGCGGTGCACGATCACGCTCTTCTTCACCGGGTGGACGAACTCGATCGGGTCCTCGATCGTGATGATGTGACGGCAGAGGTTCGCGTTGATGTAGTCGATCATCGCCGCCAGCGTCGTCGACTTGCCGCTGCCCGTCGGGCCCGTCACGACGACGAGGCCCTCCTTCAGGTGGCACAGCTTCTTGATCGCCTCGGGCAGCTTGAGCTCGTCGAACGAGAGGATCTTCGCGGGGATCTGGCGGAACACCGCCGCCTGGCCCCAGTGGTTGTACAGGAAGTTGCCGCGGAAGCGCGCGAACCCCTCGATCTCGTGAGCGAGGTCGAGGTCCTTGCGCTCGAGGTAGTCCTTCCAGCGCCTCTCGGGGACGATCTCCTTTAGCAGCCGCTCCAGCGTGGCCGCGTCCAGGACCTTGTCGGCGATCGGCTGGATCGAGCCCGAGATGCGCGCCTTCGGCGGCATCCCGATGATCATGTGCAGGTCGGAGCCGCCCTTGTCCACCATCGTGCGCAGGAGGAGGTCGATCTCGGCCATGGTCAGACGATCTTCACGCGAAGCGCGCGGTTGGAGACGTTCTCGAGGGCGGTCTCCTTCGAGACCTTCCCCTCCTTCCAGAGGCCGAAGATGACATTGTCCATGAGGCACATGCCCTCGCGCACGCCCGTCTCCATCGAATTCCTCAAGCCCGTCGTCTTGCCGTCCCTGACGAGGTTAGCGATCGCCATGTTGTTGACCATGATCTCGCAGGCCATCACGAGGCCGCCCTTCGGCGAGGGAAGCAGGCGCTGGCAGACGATGCCGCGCAGGCTCTCGGCGACGCTCGCGCGGATCTGGGTCTGCTGCGCCGCGGGGAAGACGTCCAGGAGGCGGTTGAGCGTCGTCGCGGCGTCGCTCGTGTGCATCGTGCCGATGACGAGGTGCCCCGTCTCGGCCGCGCTGACGGCCATCTCGATCGTCTCCAGGTCGCGCAGCTCGCCGATCACGATGACGTCGGGGTCCTCGCGAAGCGCCCCCTTGAGCGCCGTGAAGAACGTGTTCGTGTGGTCGCCGACCTGGCGCTGGGTGACGTTGCATCCGAGGGACTTCTGGACCACCTCGATCGGGTCCTCCACCGTGATGATGTGGTCCTTCCGGGTCTCGTTCAGGTAGGCGACCATCGAGGCCAGCGTTGTCGTCTTTCCGGAGCCCACGGGGCCCGTGATGAGGACGAGGCCGTTGTGGTAGCTCAGCAGCTTCTTTAGGGTGTCCAAGTGCTCCGCGAACCCGAGCTCCGGCATCGTCTTGATGTCCTTCGGGACGATGCGGTAGGAGCCGGCCGCCCCCTCCTTGTGGAACATGAGGTTCACGCGGTAGCGCTCGGCCAGGCCAACCGCCAGGGCGTAGTCGAGGTCGTGCTTGGTGAGGAAGGTCTTCTTCTGCTCGGGCGAGAGGAGGGCCGTGTTGATCCGCAGCGCCGAGTCGGGCGAGAGCGCGAACTCGCTGATGAAGCTGATCTCGCGGTCCCGGCGCACGAAGGGGCGCCGGCCGGTGCACAGGTGCAGGTCGCTCGCGCCGTAGCGGACGCAGTCGCCAAGGAGCACCTCGAGCGAGCTCGCGAGCATCGCGTCCTCCATCGTCTCGATGTCCTCGAACGCGAAATCCGGCTTGGGGCCGGCCTCGAACTTCTTCGGGGCCATGACCACGACGTCCTCGACGAGGTCGTCCGCGGCGACGAACGGGTCCGGGAAGGGCGGCCCCTTCTTGGCGTTGAGGGCGGCCTGGGTGGCGAGCTTCTCGAGGGCCTCGACGTTCGTGACGTAGTCCTCGTCGATCAGCCTCTGCGCGAAGTCCACCATCTCCTTCTTGCCCGCCAGCCCGCCCCGGACCGTCACGGCCTCCACCCGCGTGAAAAGGCCCTGTTCGATGCCAAGTCGTACGAGCCAGAGTGTGTCGGGATTCATTCTGCGGCCGGATGCCGCTTCCCATCATGGGGCATGGCAAAACCCTGCCAAGCGAGAACCAAGGCCGGGGGGCCCCGGCCCGCCTGGCGCGGCGGGGGGAATATTCCGTTTGTTTCTTTCGGAATATTGTACCAGCTATCCCCCTACGGACATGGAACTGGATCCAATGGCACCGCGGATGAGGGGGCACACTTCGCCCGCCGCCTGGCTCTGCCTCTTCGCCGGCATCGCCGTCGTCTACGCCCTGACCGCGCTCGTCTGCGTGTCGCTCTCGGCCGAGGTGGCGAACGTGTCCTGGATGCTCTACATCCCGGCGGGCCTCTCGATCATGGCTTCCCTGATGTGGGGCAGCCGGGTGTGGCCGGCGATCTTCGCAGGCGAGCTGGCGATGGGCCTCGCGAGCGGCCAGGGGCTCGCGACCTCGTCCATCATGGCCGCGGGCAACGGCCTCGACGCGGCGCTCACCGGGTGGTGGTTCCACGACCGCCTGGGCCGCCGGATCGCCCTGGACGACATCCGGGAGGTCGTGCAGCTGCTGGCCGGGCTGCTCCTCGTCCTGCAGCCGATCTGCACGGTGATCGGGATGTCGGCGCTCCTCCTCACCGGCAAGATGCCGCCGCACAGGCTGGCGGCGACCGCGGCGGCCTGGTACTCGGCCAACATCTACGCCCAGTTCATCGCGGGGCCGACGGCGATCGCCTGGCTGCGCTGGCCGCGGCCGGCGGGGAGGCGCTCCGAGTACCTGGAGCTCGCGGCGCTCGCCGCCGTGACGCTCGTCGTGGGCGCGATCGGCCCCGGTCGCTGGGCGTTCCGGCCGATCCCGCTGCCGGTCACGCTGATCCTCGTCTTCCCGCTCCTCGCCTGGGCGTCCATCCGGTTTGTCCCCTCCGTCGCCGTCACCGTGGGGACGGCGCTCGGTCTCTTCGCCTTCGACGCGGCGCTCGCCGGGCTGGGCCCTTTCCAGGGGGCCTCGGTCGACGAGCGGATGGTGTCCCTCAACGTCTTCATGAGCGTCTCCATAGGCACGGGCCTCTTCATCGCGGCGGCGGCCGCCAACGAGCGGCGCTTCGAGGCGGAGCAGGCGAGGCTCATCCAGAAGCTCCAGGAGGCCGCGACCCAGGTGTCCCGGCTCGAGGAATTCGTCACGTTCTGCGCCTGGTCGGGCCGGGTGCGCTGGAGGGACGAGTGGGTGTCGGTCGAGACCTTCCTCGGGGAGCGCTACAACCTGAACATCTCCCACGGCATCTCGGACGAGTCCATGAGGCAGATCCTGACGGACGCGGGCCTCGAGCTGCCCCCGCGGCTTTCGGGCAGGAATCCCGGGTAGGCGGCCGGCTCAATGGGGGATTGCAAAAGGGGGGGAATGCAGGGAGTGTGATCCTTTCATCCAGATCATGCTAAGGAAGTTCATTGCCCGGCTGCGCGAATCGATGGCCCCCGCCCCGGCCCCAGCCAAGAAACCCGCCCCGGCCGCGCCGCTTGCCGCGCCCCGTCCTCAGGGGGGTCCGCTCCCGCGCAGGCAGGGGCAGCCCTCGGGGCCCCGGCCCCAGGGCCAAACCCCTCGCGCCCAAGGACATGGGCACGCCCATAGCCAGGGCGGGCCGTCCCCGTCCCGCCCCCAGGAATTCCGCCCCAGGCAGGATGAGCGCCGCCCCGCCGGCCGCGGCCCCATGAGGCCCGGATCGGGCCCTGCCCGCCGCAGCGACGGCCCCAGGCCCCGCCCGGCCCGCGACGACTTTGAGCATCCTGGCAGCGCGGTGCACAAGCCCCTCGTCCCCGTGGACGTCCCGAAGATGGACACCCCGTTCTCGAAGCTGGGGCTCTCCGACGCCCTGGCCTACGCCGTCAAGGAGAAGGGCTACACCGAGCCGACCCCCATCCAGGCCCAGGCGATCCCCCTCATCCTGCAGGGCCGCGACGTCATCGGCTCCGCGCAGACCGGCACCGGCAAGACCGCCGCGTTCGCGCTTCCCATCATCCAGCGACTCGACCGCCACGGCGCCATGCGGTGCCTGATCCTCGAGCCGACCCGCGAGCTCGCGCTCCAGGTCGAGGAGGCCTTCCACAAGTACGCCCAGTTCACGGACCTGCGGGTGACGATCGTCTACGGCGGCGTGGGCTACGGCAAGCAGACCGAGGACCTGAGGCGCGGCATGGACATCCTCGCCGCGACGCCGGGCCGGCTCCTCGACCACCTGGAGCAGGGCAACTGCTCGCTCGACAAGATCGACATCCTCGTCCTCGACGAGGTCGACCGCATGCTGGACATGGGCTTCCTTCCCGACGTGAAGCGGATCGTCCAGAAGTGCGCGAAGGACCGCCAGACCCTGTTCTTCACCGCGACCCTCCCGCCCGAGATCGAGCAGCTGGCCGCCTGGGCCCTGCGCAACCCGGCGAAGGTGGAGATCGGCCGCAAGCACTCCGCGGCCGACACGATCGCCCACTGCTTCTATCCCGTCGTCGCGCAGCAGAAGTTCGACCTGCTGCAGCTCCTCCTGGAGAAGACCGACTTCAAGAGCGTCCTCATCTTCTGCCGCACCCGCATGGGCGCGGACCGGATCGCCGCCCGCCTCGTCCAGAAGGGCCACAGCGTCGGCGTCATGCATTCCGACAGGAGCCAGCGCGAGCGCGTCGAGGCCCTGGACGACTTCAAGAGCGGCAAGATAGAGGTCCTGGTAGCCACCGACATCGCCGCGCGGGGCCTGGACATCGCGGGCGTGTCGCACGTGATCAACTACGATGTCCCCGAGAACGCCGAGGACTACGTCCACAGGATTGGCCGCACCGGCCGCGCCCAGAACACGGGCGACGCCTTCACGCTTGTCACGGAGGACGACGTCAGGGACGCCCGAAGCATCGAGCGCTTCATCGGCGCCACGATCGAGAGGAAGAAGATCGAGGGCTTCCCGTATGTCTACAGCGCGCTCTTCGACCAGAAGATCCTGGACGAGGCCGTGCCGAAGGCGACGACCAGCCGCCTGCACCGCGGCGCGAGGCGTTAGGCTTGGCGTCCCGCGGCTAGTCGCTGCCGTTTACGAACTTGTACACGGTCGCCGCCGCGATCGACCCGGCCACCTCGCCCGAGAGGAGCACCCAGTAGTTGCTCCAGAGGGACAGTCCCATGCGCGTGATGCCGGTCGCCACGGCGGGATTGAAGGCCCCGCCCGAGACGCCGCCGACCGCGAACGCGCCCACCATGACCGTCATGCCGATCGCCACGCCGTAGAAGTGGTTGCCCATCGTCGCCTTCGAGGTCGCGACGTTCAGGACCACCCAGCAGAGGGCGAAGGTGAAGAGGAACTCGGCGACGAACGCCGGCTTCCAGCCGCCAAGCATGAGCGGCTGCGCCGCTCCCGGCATCTTGATCTTGCCCACGAGCCACGCGGCCACGAGCGCGGCGGCGATCTGGGCGACCCAGTAGGGGACGACGTCCCTCGCCTCGACCTTGCCGCGGATCCACACCGTGAGCGTGACGGCCGGGTTGAAATGCCCGCCCGAGACATGGCCCCCGGCAAAGACCATGACCATGAGCGCCGCGCCGATGGCGATCGGGGCCAGGGGACCGGCGCCGGGTGTGATGACGGTGGCGCCGACCGTGAAGACCAGGAAGAACGTCCCGATGAACTCAACGAGGTATTTTTTCATGTTTGGGGGGTTTGTCGGCACAGCCTAGGGGCCGGGGCCGCGCGAACGAGCATTTTTGGTATTGCGGGGCGGCCGGTTTCGGGCGTCGCTGCCCCTTCGCATGCGACTCCAGATTCCGGAAGGCGACTTCAAGGGCTACATCTTCGACCTCGACGGCACCCTCGTGGACACGATGCCGCTCCACTACACGGCCTGGGAGGCGGCTCTGCGCAAGGCGGGGCTCAAGGGCAGGCTCGACGAGAACCTGTTCTACGAGCTCGGCGGCGTCCCCTCCCGCAGGGTCGCGAGCCTCCTCGGCAAGCGCCACGGCCTGGACCTGGACCCCGTCGCCGTCTACAAGGACAAGGAGGACGCCTTCATGGGCTCGCTCGAGAAGCTCGCCCTGATCGCCCCCGTCGTGGAGTTCGCGAGAAGGGTCAGCAGGGACCACCCGGTCGCCATCGCCTCAGGCGGGACGAGGGACGTCGTCACGAGCACGCTCACGAAGACGGGCCTCGCGCCCCTCTTCCCGGTCGTCGTCACCGCGGACGACGTCGAGCACGGAAAGCCCTCCCCGGACATGTTCCTCCTCGCGGCGAAGCGCATGGGCGTCGCGCCCGCCGACTGCCTCGTCTTCGAGGACGGCCAGCCCGGGATCGAGGCCGCCAAGGCCGCCGGGATGAAGTGGGTCTTCGTCTCCAGCCGGCCGTCAGCGTGACGGGGCGCCGCCCGGGGCGACCGGCGCGAAGGTGACCGCGTCGCCGACCCTCAGGCCCGCGGTCCCCGCGGCGTCGGCGAAGTTCCGGGACAGGACCGTGCGGCCGTCCGCGTCGGGGAACGCGACCCATTCCTTGTCCTTCACGTCGCTGTAGGTCCGGCCGTAGAGCGCGCGGTAGTCCTTGGCCCCCGCCCGGATCGTGCAGAAGGTCATCGGCGAGATGCCCGCGGCCGCGAAGTCTCCCGCCTGCGCCTCCAGGAGGATGTTGCCGTAGACGGGGTCCACCTCCGCGACGAAGGTCTTGAATCCGCCCCCGTCCGGGAGGGCCACGGCCGTGGACGGGCCGGGGTCCGCCGGGATCGTCGCGTCGAAGTACTGGGCCTGGTCCTTGGGCTGGGGCAGGGCGCCCCGGCCGTGGTCCAGCCACGCGTTCAGCGCGCGGAACGCCTCGAGGTGCTCCTGCTGGTTGATGTTGGTGTGACCCTCGCGCTGGATGAGGAAGAGGACCGGCTGCACGACGGGGGACGGCCTCGCCACGAGCGCCGTCAGGTAGCTCTTGCTCTCGGCGGTCTCGCGCTGGGTCGAGAGGAAGATGAGCGGGATGCGCGGCAGGAGCGACAGGCCGGTCTCCATGCTCGCCTCCTTGGCGTAGAGCGAGGCGTCGAACACGACGGCGCCGTCGTAGGGGCCCGTCTCCCGCTCGGCCATGATGGTCACGATGAGGCCCCCCATGGACTCGCCCTCGAGGATGACGCGCTCGGGCTCCCCGTAGCCCGCGGCGATGAAGCTGCGCAGCGCGTCCAGGTCCTTGATCGCGTCCCCGACGATGAGCCCGTTGCGGCGGTAGCTCGTCGTCGCGACGATCCAGCCCTCGTCCAGGGCCGCCTTGATCGAGGCCCTCCCGGGGTTCAGGTCCGCGAGGAGCGGGGCCGACTCGGGGCGGTAGCCGTGGGCCAGGAGGAGAACCCGGTGGTTCCATGCGCCGGGGGGATTCGCGATAGCGAACCGCGCGCCGGCGATCACGCCCACGTCGACCTTAACCGGGGCGTCCGCGGCGGGCGCGCGGCCGGCGCCGAGCGCCAGGGCGGCGGCGAGGGCCGCGAGCGCGGGTGAAAACGGGCCTTTCTGCATAGGGGCCATCATGGGCCGCGTGCCCGCGCTGGCGAACCCGTTTTGGCGTGATCTGGGGTCGGCCTTCGTCTCCAATCGGGGCCCCCCAAGACCGTGAAGCCCACCGACCTGGCCAAGCCCTTCGTCCTCACATACCCCGCCTACGTGCCGGGCAGGCCGATAGAGGACGTCGCCCGGGACATGGGCCTGGACCCCAACGGGATCATCAAGATGGCCTCGAACGAGAATCCGTTCGGGCCCTCCCCGCTGGCGGTCCTGGCCGCGAAGCGCGCCATCGACCAGGGCCAGCTCTATCCCGACGGCGGGTGCCATGCCCTAAGGAGCAAGCTCGCCGCGTTTCACGGGCTCTCGCCGGAGCAGTTCGTGATCGGCAACGGATCGAACGAGGTCATCGAGTTCCTGGGCCACGTGTTCCTGAACCCCGGCGACGAGGTGGTCATGGGGCTTCCCGAGTTCGTGGTCTACCGGCTCGTGGCGATCCTCTTCGGCGCGACGCCGGTGGAGGTCCCTTTGGTCCGTTTCAGGAACGACCTGGCGGCCCTCGCCCGCGCCGTCACCCCGAGGACGAGGCTCGTCATCGTCGCGACCCCCAACAACCCGACCGGCACCGCGAACGCGGAGGGCGAGCTCCTGGACTTCGTCCGCGCGCTGCCCGACAGCGTCATCTGCGTCATCGACGAGGCCTACTCGGACTTCGCCGAGAGGGCCCCGGACATCCGCCCGCTGATCCGGGAGGGCAGGAACGTGATTGGGCTTCGCACCTTCTCGAAGGTGTACGGCCTCGCGGCGCTGCGCGTCGGCTACGGCTACGCCAGCGCCGAGCTGGCCACGCTCCTCGACCGGGTCCGCCAGCCCTTCAACGTGAACGCCGTCGCGCAGGCCGCGGCCGTGGCCGCGCTGGACGACCGGAAATTCGCCGCACACTGCGTCCAGGAGACCCGAAAGGGGCTCAGGCAGCTGGAGGCGGGCTTTGCCGGGCTCGGCCTGGAATTCGTCCCGAGCGAGGCGAACTTCGTCCTCGTCAGGGTGGGGGACGGCGCGCGCGTGTTCGAGGCGCTCCAGAGGCGGGGCGTCATCGTGAGGCCCGTCGCCAACTACGGGCTTCCGGAGTATGTCCGCGTGACCGCCGGGACCGAGGCGCAGAACGAGCGGCTCCTTCGCGAGCTCGCCGCGGCCGTCCGCTAGCCTCTGGCCGAGGCCCGCATCAGTCGGTCGCGCAGCGCCTCCGCGATCCCGGTGCCCGCGGGCCTCTCGACGTGGATCCGCCGGAATCCCCGCTCGTCCAGATCGCGCAGGACGGCGAAGAGCCGCCGCGCGGCCCTGCGCAGGTCCCCCTCGGGATCCAGCCAGAACACGTTCGCTGCGCGCGCCCCGCTGGGCTTGGCGACGAAGAGCCACGCGTCGGCGCGGCCCGCGGCCGCCGAGCGCGGATTCAGCCGCGCATGGACGATCACGGGCGTGCGGGGGCTGTAGTGGCGGGCCCCCTGGCCCGGCGCCAGGCGCGCCCGGACTTCATTTGCCCTTGCGCGCGGCGCCGCCACCGGCACGCCGAGGGCGCGCGCGATCTCGGCGCGTGTGATCGCCCCGGGCCTCAGGATCGCCGGGCGCCCGGGATGGCGCAGGTCGACGATCGTCGACTCGAGCCCGATCGAGGATGGACCGCCGTCGAGGATGTGGCGGATCCTCCCACCCAGGCTCCTGCGGACATGCTCGGCCGTCGTGGGGCTCACGTAGCCGAAGGGGTTGGCGCTCGGCGCCGCGAGCGGGACGCCGGAGAGCCTGATCAGGCGGCGGAAGAGGGGATGGGAGGGCATCCGGACCGCCACGCTTGGGAGGTGCGCCGTGGCCTCGTCCGGCACCGCACCCGTCTTCGGGAGCACCATCGTGAGCGGCCCCGGCCAGAACCTCCGGGCCAGCCTGAGCGCGGCCGGGTTGGGATGCGCCACGCGGCCGAGGTCCTTCAAGGACGCGATGTGGACGATCAGGGGGTCATCCGAGGGGCGCTTCTTGGCCGCGAATATCCTCAGGCAGGCCGCCCGGCTCGTGGCGTCCCCGGCCAGGCCGTAGACGGTCTCGGTAGGGACGGCGACCAGGCCGCCGCGGCGCAGGACACCGGCGAGCCTCGCCAGGTTGCGGGGGGTGCCGCGGTAGGTGCGGGCTTGGGTCGCCATGGTCCGGCTTCTGGGAAAGGGGCAAAAAAAGGCCGGAGCCCTTTGGCTCCGGCGCTCAGGCGTTCGCCGAGGCTTCGCTCACTTCGTGAGCAGCATGTTGCGCGAGTGCTTGATCGTGCGGGTGACCGCACGCTGGTGCTTCGCGCAGAGGCCCGTGTACTTGCGGGGCAGGATCTTGCCCGTGTCCGTCACAAAGCGCACCCAAGCCGGGGGATCCGTGAAGGGAATCTGCGCGGGTGTGGGTGTCTGCTGCTTGGTCTCGGTGGTGCTCATGACGTGTGTAAAAAGGGGAAGGGGGAGCGTGGAATCCCCCCCGGGTTTGTCAACGCAGCAGTTTGGTCCCCAGGGGGGCACCTAGAAGGTCCGGAAGTCGCCCTGGCGCAGCGGGAAGATGGGCCTGCCCAGGCGCTTGGAGCTCACGCGCTCCAGCTCGAGGGCGACCGTGTAGTTGTGGGTGACGAAGCGCAGGAGCTCCATCCGGGGGATGCTCAGGCAGCGCGTGTCCTTGAGCGCGCTGACGCTGGCGTTCGGCGTGCTGTTCTGCATCAGGCCGATCTCCCCGAAGAATTCCCCGGCGCGCACGGTCGCCAGGGGGCGCCCGTCCCGCGAGACGCTAGCGTCGCCCTGGAAGATGATATAGAACACCTCGACCGCCTGTCCCTCGCTCAGAATTGTGGACGCGGGCTCGTGGGACGTGATGATGGACAGCCGCGCGAAGCGGTCGATGGCCTGGCGGTGCCAGTTCTGGCAGAGCGGAATCCGCCGAAGGAAGGGCGCCTTGAGCAGCATGTCCTCGAGCTTCGCCTTCGAGACCCTTGTGACGATGAGCTCCTCGGCGGTGAACCGGTCTATCGTGAGCAGGGTGACCGGCGTCTGGGACCTGAGGCGGTAGTGGGGATAATTGGGGTCGGCCAGGTCGTGAAGGCCGATAATGTCGCCCTCGCTGAGGACCTGCACCTGCACGCTCCGTCCGGACGGCAGCTGGCGCCTCACGCTCACCTTTCCGCTGGCGATCACGGAGACATGGGTAGGGACGTCTCCGTTGTGGGAGAGGGCCGTCCAGAAGCCGAACCTTTGCACGGTCATGAGCCGAGCCAGCACCTGGCGCTCCTGGGGCTGCAGCCCGCTGATCAAGGGGGCGGTGGCCAGGAGCTTGGCGCGGCCGGACTCGTCCAGTGCCAGCCTCTTTCCGCCGAACCACCGCCTGTGCCAGAGTCGCAGCGTATCGCGGCGCGCCCTTGCGCGCTCCCTGAGCACGTGGAAGACCTCCCATGCGAGGTAGCAGGCGCCCAGGGCCGCGAGGGAGCCGACGACCCCCACCGCCACGCGCAGGCCGTTGTGCCTCCAGAAGCTCAGGGTCCACGGCGGCACGTCCCCGAGCCGGGCAACCCAGTAGACGGCGGCCAGCGCCCAAACGGCGCCGTAGGCCATGCGCACCCAGGTCGTCGGCCGGCCGAGCGAGCGGCGAAGCATCATCCACCTGCCGGAGGGGCTCCTGTTGGGGGGGAAAAGGTGCGCCTGCTCGGCGTCGCTCAGGCTGCGCTTCGAGCCGACGTGGATCAGGCCCACGAAGCGCCCTCTGAGGATGGGGCGCAGGCTGACGATCAGGCCGACAAGCGAGAAGAACGCCATGCCCGGCCGGTGCCATGAGGCGATGCCAGCCGCGGTGGCGAGGACGGCGGGCACAGCGATGCCCACGATTGTCCGCTCGACGGGCGGGAGCAGGACCGCGTCCTGGGTGTCCACGGTGAAATGCGGGGGCAGGGCGCGCCAGAGCCAGCGCGGACGGTACACCTCGCCCCCGGCGCCCCGGACAAGACAGCCCTCGAGGAACACGCCGAAGCTGAGCGAGGCGCTGAGGAGTAGGATGCCCGCCACCACGTCGAAGACCGATGTGGGAATGCCCGGGCGAAAGCCGAGGGACAGGAGGACGCCGACGATGAAGAGGATCGTGAGCGGCCGGGACAAGGCATCGGGGCGGGCGACCCAGGGCCACTCATGGAACAGCACCGGCACACGCGCCGCGCCGGGTTCCAGGAGGATGTTCGCGTGCACCGCCTTCAGAACCAGCTCGTAGAATTCCCCCAGGGGGAGGCACTGGCGCTCCCGGATCGCCGTGCCGAGCACGGCCGGGACCGTCCTCGGTGTCTCGAACATCTCGAGGATCACCCACTCCTCGGGCGTCACGCGCAGGTAGGTCTTCTGGGGGAGGTTCTTCAGGACGAACAGCCCGTTGATGAGGCCGCTCCTGTGAAGCTGGGGAGCGAGGCCCAGGGTCTGCGCGGAAAGGATGAGGTTGATGTCCATTGGCCGGGGGCTCAGCCAGCGCTCGCCGCGGCCAGCGCGTCGCGCACAGCGGCGATGAGCTGGTCCTTCTCAAAGGGCTTGGCGAGGAAGCGGTGCTCCCGCAGGTCCGTGGGCCACCACGAGACATCGCTCAGGCGCCCGCTGATGAAGATGACATTCAGGCCGGGAAGGCGCGCGCACATGCGCCTAATCAGCTCAAGGCCGTCAAGGCCCGGCATCAGCACGTCGCAGATGACGACCGAGGGCGGCAGCGGGTGGGCCTTGAGGGCGTCCAGCGCGTCCTCGGCGCCGTCGGCCGAGACCACGACCCAGTCCTGGGAGCGAAGCACGACCTCAATCAGGAGCCGCATCGAGGGCTCGTCATCCACGACGAGGATCCACGGGCGAGGAAAGGCGGGCGGGGCGGGCTCGCTGGCGGGGGCGGGTTTGGTCATGTTGTGTTTGGCCAAGGGTTTCCCGTGCACGGGAACCCGAGGCGTGGCTACATGGACACCTTTCTCGGTCTTTGGATTTGGACCGGCCAAGTGAATAAACACGTAGTCCAGCAGGTCCCGGGCCCGAGCGGAGGCCCCCCTGTGTGTAACGTGGTCGCCTGTGTGCGATTGCGGGTTTCTACGGTGCGCACTGAGCGGCGATACTGCTTGCCCGCCCATTTTGAGTGGGCCTAATCATTCGCTGAAAGTGGCCTCGAGCGACGTCCCCGTAGCTCAACTGGATAGAGCAGCGGTTTCCTAAACCGTTAATCCCGGTTCAAGTCCGGGCGGGGGCACCACTTCAATCCTCATAGGGGAAGTGGGTTCCCCTCATTTGCGAAACCACTCGGAGATCTCATTGGCTCTCCGTGAAAACGACTATAACACTGCCTATTTCCGCGCCACAGCGTGGGAAGGCCCTCCAATCGGGCCAAACCCGCGGGGAATAAAAAGATATTTCCGTTTGATGAGCCTTTTGGGCGGGAAATTCCGCATGTGGTTATGACGGTCTGTTCAATCCACAAACAAAATTCAAATCCAAGAAGTCATGAATACGAATGCTCAATCAGTTCTCCGCACCGGGCTCATCGCCCTCTCGCTCATCCTCGCCAGCGTCGGCCATGCCTCCGTCCCGGAGTCCGCGTCCGTTGACCGCGCTGCAGCCAATCTGAACCTCTACGGATCGATCGCGGTCGATTTGGTGGGTTCCAATGTCAGGATAGGTTCCCCGAAGGCGGAGGTCGCCACCAACATCGGGTCCCCGTCGCGCATTCTCCCGGACGGCCGTTGGATAATCTTCCGGAACTACTGGGTGGACCAGAGCAGCGCGCACGGCTCGTTGGTTGTCGGCTTTGCCGACGGCAAGGTCAGCGAGCTGATGATTGTGACGCCGAAGGAAGGCACTGCTCTCTGCCGCGGGGAAAGGGGCCCGGCGATCGCAGGGCTTGTCGCCAGCCGGTAAGACGGCTGGTTTGCAAAAGGGCCCCTGCGGGGGCCCTTTTTCTTGCCAGGATTGAGAATCCATCCCGCATTTTATCCGAAGTCGTATAAATATACGACCGTTAGCAATAGGCAGCGGTTTCCCAAACCACTTGTCCCGGTACAAGTCCGGGCGGGGGCACCACTTCGTGAACCCGACCCTCGACATAGCGCGAGCGTGCTCGGAATATTTGAATGGGAATCGTTGGGCAGGGTAGGCACCCTCCAAGGTCCGTCCAAGACTCAAACGGGCCGATTCAACCAAAGGACACTGGCCATGAAAATCAAAGGACTCTCGGCACTCTGTCTCGCAGCTGGCAGCCTCGCGGGTGCCGACCTCGCCCCCGCGCCCGCATATCCCTCCTATGTCCTGCCGAACACGTTATGCCGCGTCCTTCCGCGCACCACGCCGGACCGCACCTACGAGATTCTCATCAGCCTGCCTGGGTCATACGCAAAGGAACCGCAGAGAAAGTATCCGGTTATCCTGGTGGCGGACGGATACTGGCATTTCGCAACGGTGGCCAGTATTGCGGGCGGACTCGGCTACGGGAAGCATATCCCGGAGTCCATCGTGGTGGGGCTGTCGTATGAGGGCGAGAACCTGGACTTCAGCAAGATGAGGGGCCTAGACCTTGTGGCCGGCGAGTGGCATGGATTGCTCGAGGGGAGCTACCATTCGGAGAAGTTCCTGGACCTGATCGAAACCCAGGTGCTGCCCCTCATGGAGCGCGAATACCGAGCAGACCCCGGACATCGCTACATCATGGGCGCGTCGGCGGGGGCGGATTTCGTGCTCTTTGCGATGCTGACGAAGCCCCAGCTCTTCCAGGGCTACGTTGCACACAGCCCGTTTGCCTTGCCCGTCTGGAACAGGGAGCGGGCCTTTGCCGCGTCGGGTCGAACCGTGGACGGACGGGTCTCGATCTCCTCGGCGGGGAACGAATGGACCGAGTACAGGAAGTGGATCCCCATGATTTATGATCGGCTGCGGCGGGACGCGGTGGTGAAGGGGGGCCTGGACTACCGAGAGACGCCCGGCGTGCGGCACGGCGCGGGCGTCGCGGAGGCGTACATGCGCGGCCTCATGTACGTCATGGAACCCCTGGCGCCCGAGAAGGGGGTGGCGACGGACATGTTTGCGGAGCCCCCGGGGAAGCGTTCCTTCATGGTCAGCTTCTGGATCCCCAAGACTGCCGCCTCGCCCGAGGGCGTCGCCTCCGCTCGGCGCGACCACGAGGCGTTCATCGCGAAACTGATCGCCGGCAAACGCGTCGCCGCCGAACTTGTGGATTCTGAGTACATACCAGATTCCGCGGGTGCGATCACTCTGGACGCAGGGAGCCGAGCCGAGGTCGTTGCGTTGGTCGGCGAGGATCCGGCAATAAAGAACAACACGGTCAGGTTCGAGGTGTTTGGGGAGTGAGCCGGCGACCCTAAGTCCGCCGGCAATCCAGAAGGCGAAGCGGCAAACGCATCGGTGGGCAAACCTGGACACGAGACTGGCGGAACTGCGTCGGCAGCCGAAGCTAGGCGCAGAGTCAAAATTTCAAGGGCGAGGGATTGCGTTGTGACATTTTGAAACGCGCCTGGCACGCAAATCGTCTTTTGGAACAGGGCGCAGAATCCCAAGGCGATTTGTAAGTACATATACCGAAATAAGCTACAACAGCACAAAGGAGCTCGGTGCATTTTGGAATGCAGAGTGCAGTGCCCTTGGCGCCAAGGCCCGCGGACAAAGTCTCAGGCGTCTCCGGGCCGCGCCTCCATCACATGGAGAAACATAAACAACAAAACACTCATTGGACATTCGAAAGGAGCAAAACCCATGAACGCGTCAGTGACCGAAAATGTTAACTATTCCAAAGGATGGAGCGTAAGCGGCCTCGCGGTCGGCGCCGTCTTTGCTCTCCTAACTGTCACCGTCGGGATCGAATCCTACGCCTTGTATCGCGCTCGGCATCAGGAGGCCAATCCCTCGCGCCAAGACTCAGTCCCGACCACCAACGCCACGGCAAAGCCAAAGCCCAGCTCAGCTGCAGACGATTGGCTTGCCCCAAATTCGGGGTTCAAAGCCGGGAATGTGGCCAATGCTTGGGATCAGTTGAACCTGCTTCATCAACGCATGGACCAGCTCTTTAACAATTCATTGAGTCTATTCCCGTTCGATGGGTCGGACCTGATCACAATGAGCAGTCCAAACTTCGACCTGAGGGAGGATAACGACCACTATACAATTAGGGCCGACATGCCAGGAACCGACAAATCCAGCATCAAAGTGAACGTGGAGGGGCGCCTTGTCACGATCTCCGGGCAGCGCACCGCGCTTAGCGAGACAAAGAGCAAGGACGCGATGATTCGCAGCGAGCGAAACATGGCGGAATTTGTTCGGACCATCGAGCTCCCGGGACCCGTTAAGGCATCGGACATCGATGCGAAATATGACAATGGGGTTCTTACCCTCACGCTTCCAAAAGCAGGGGAGGCGAATTCGTCGACCCAGGTACCGATTCACTAATCGATACCGCAATCTGAGGCGTTAAGACAAACGGCGGCGCGACCGCTTCAAACGCGGCCGCGCTCCGTATGTCATATCCGGCGTCATTTGGCCCTCGTCCCTTGCCTATTCGGGCGCCTGGGGATCAGCGAGCAGGATATGCCTCAGTTTAAACGACGCGATTGGGAAGTTATCGGAGCATTCCTCTCCATTTATGAAACCCTTCAACGTATTGAACCACGCGGTTCGCGCGAAGGAAATTGTCGCAGTTCTGACGCGCCAGGGATTTGAGGATCTCCTGGCGCAGATAGACCTGCCCGATGGGTTTTGGAGTCAAATCCTCTCGAAACGTTCTGAAAGAAGAAGCACAGGCGAGCGGATCCGAAGGGCGGCGGAGCAGCTTGGTCCGACATTCGTTAAGCTCGGCCAGATTCTCTCCATGAGGCCGGATCTCCTACCCCATGATATCATCCTTGAATTGGGAAAGCTTCAAGACCACGTCGACCCGTTGCCGTTCGACGCCATGCGCCCCGTACTCACGGAGGCGCTTGGGCTCGATCCATCGGAGGTTTTCAAAGAATTCAACGAGGAACCGATAGCCTCGGCGTCAATCGCACAGGTCTACTCCGCGCAACTAAGGGATGGCACCGATGTGGTGGTGAAGCTTCAGAAGCCGGGGCTTCGAAGGCGCATCGAAATCGACTTCGACCTTGCAGTCTGGCTGTCAAATCTGCTCGCCGCCAAGATATCGCTACTAAGGGCTTTGAATCTGCCTGGAATCGTAGCCGATTCGAGAGAGGCGGTGCTCGGCGAGCTTGATTTTCGCCACGAGGCGAAAAATCAAGAGTACTTTAACGCCCTCAATCCTCGACCAGGCGTGGTTTTTGCCCCCCGGGTTTTCCCCGAGCTCTCCGGGGAGCGCATTCTTGTGATGGAAAAGGTAAGCGGGATGCCGGTTAAGAGGGCCGCCGGCATGCCGCAAGAGCGCCGGACGGCGCTTGCCGCGGCGGGCGCAGACTCGATTCTTCGACAGGTCTTCATCGAGGGATTTTTCCATGCCGATCCCCACTCCGGAAATATCCTGGTGACCGACGACGGCCGGGTGTGCTTCCTGGATTGGGGCCTTTCAGGGCATCTGACTCGGCGGCTTCGAAATGCCCTAGCTGACTTTTGGATCGCTGCCGTCGAACAGGACACCGAGCGGATTGTCCAGATTGCGGTCGATTTGGCGCCGGTCGAGTCCCGACCCGACGCAAGAGCCATGGAGCGGGAGGTAACAATAGCGTTGCGCCAAGAGCTCAATTTCAAGGTCGGTCGCCCATCGTTGGGCCGAGCCATGCTTCGCCTGCTCTACATCTTCGGTCAGCAGGGCATTCCGCTGTCGCGTGATTATGCTTTAATGGTCAAGTCGGTTATATCCATCGAAGAAGTAGGGCGCGTTCTCGAACACGAATTCGACCTTAGGAAGCATGCCGAGCCGATTCTTCTCGAGCTTCAACGGCAGAGGAGCGATCCGAAGGTGATTCTCAAACAGACCAACGAGGCCTTTCGTCACACGTTGCTTGCCCTGAAAGAGCTGCCTTTCGAACTACGCCGGCTACTCCGGCGTCTCGAGCGTGACAATGTGGCGTTCAACCTTCAGATCCGGGGTTTGGAGCAACATGACCACGCCATCATGTTCGCCGCAAATAGGATCGCGCTCGGAGTGATAATCGGGGCGCTCATCGTCGGCTCGTCGCTAATAGTTGTCACTGGCACAAAGCCTCAGATTCTGGGTTACCCCGCCCTGGGTATCGTCGGGTTCGCGTGCTCTGCGTTTATCGGCCTGATGATCGCCTGGGACATATTGCACAATCGGCGTGAACGGCGGTAGGAGCACTTGATTCGGCCATCTTGATTCCATTTCTAGCGCTGCCCCGAAGTTCCGTTCCAAGGAGGCGGGAAAAAGTGTCACGGAATGGGTCAAACTTGCCCAAGAAAGCTGCTTTTGGCGCTCCGTAACAGGTTGACAAAGAATCACTAACGGCGCGCTCATTGCGTGGCATGCTTTAAGCAAAACATGCGGCGAAAGTTCCGAAACACACATTCAACAATCAACCCACGAAGGAGACCCCCGCAATGCGCATGGTTCGTCACACAAATCAAAACAACCGCAGTCCCGGCTCCGGATTTACCGTCGTGAGCCCGTGGACCGGCCTGGAGAGCGAGATCGATCGTCTCTTCGACTCAGCCCTGACAAACTTCGGCACAAGCCGATTTGACCACCAATTCCCGGTCGGGGTGTATGAGGACGCCAACAACACCTATGTCCGCGCGGAACTGCCCGGGGTAGACCGTAGCGCGATCGACGTTGAGATGGTGGATGGGAGACTGAATATCAGCGCGGCTCGGAAGCATAAGACTGGAGATGTCGAAGAGTCATTTTCCTTCAGTCGCTCCATAAATCTTCCAGAGGGCATTCATACGGATCGGGTGGCAGCGACATACGAAAACGGCATCCTGGCCATCACTCTCCCAAAGCGGGAAGAGGCTAAGCCCAGGAAGATCAGCGTTGCCGTAAACTAATAATCAGGTCCCGCAAACAAACCGAATCATTAAAATAATCAGGAGGAAATATGTCTCTAATTGGTTCACTAATTCAATCCCGCGATCGCAATGCTGAACGGGTGGACGACGGACGCTTGGGACAGGCAGTTAAGCCCTACTATAATGTCGTCGATACCAAGGACGGCTATGCGCTCACGGTTTACCTCCCGGGCGTCTCAAAGGATGGTCTGGAAATCACCGCTGAGAACAACGAACTGCGTGTCGTGGGTCGGCCCGCATGGAAGCGACCGGATGACTGGACCACCCTCCACAATGAAGCTGCTGGGGTTCCGTTCGAACTCGCCCTTGAGCATGACTATTCGATTGATGTCGAAAGGATCCATGCGGAACTTCGAGACGGAGTGCTACGCGCATCACTCCCGAAGGCCGAAGCTCTAAGGCCGCGAAGGATAGCTGTTAATTGAATCTGGGATTCGCATCTAAAAGGCCGAAGGCAGTCATGCCTTCGGCCTTTTTGTGCTGCGATTTGCCAGATGAGCCAACGAGACCGAAACGGCTTTGACGGTCCACTTGCCCTTCCTGCCACGAGACA
>CAZDZL010000044.1:0-27723 GCA_964509885.1 uncultured Opitutaceae bacterium
TCGTGCCGGCCGAGAACTCCTTGTTCAGGGTCTGGATCGCGCCGAGCGTGATCGTCGTCTTGAGCGGCACCGTGAGCATCGAGCGGACCTCGAAGCCCGTCGTCTTCGCCATCGACTGCATCATCGGGGCCTGGCTCTCGGTGTTCTGGAAGAAGACGGCCTCCCCGGTCTGGATCACCTTGCCGACGACCCCGGTGCCGACGGGTATCTTCAGCTGCAGGAGCTTCGTCTCCATCTCCTTGAACTTAGCCTCCTTCTTCTTGTCGTCCCCCCACAGGGAGGGCGAGTAGTAGATCTGCTTGAAGGCGATGTCGTTGCCCTCGACCATGTAGAGGGTCATCGACTGGGCCTGCAGGGCCTCGACGACCTTGGAGGCGGTGAGCTCGATGACCGAGGCGACGTCCTCCTTGCTCGGCGCCGGCTTGGAGATGATCTTGATCAGCAGGGAGCGCCTGAGGGCGCTCGCGATGGAGGGGGCTGCCATACGGGTGTGAACGAGGGGATTGCCATCGACGGGGCGAACCCGCAACGGAAAACGGCTTGGACTTTGCCTGGCGGCCCCATTTCCCTTGCTTAGCCCCGCAGTTGCCAAAAAATCACGATTTCCCATGGCCGAACCCGAAAGGCACCCATTCCTGCAGGGACTGAGCAAGCATCGCGGCGCGCCGCCGACGGTGGTCGTGATCTTCGGGGCCTCAGGCGACCTGACGGCCCGCAAGCTGATCCCCGCGATCTACAACCTGAGCTACGACAACCTGCTGCCTGCCGACTTCCACCTCGTGGGCTACGGCCGAAAGCCGATACCCGACGACGAGTTCCGCACCATCGCCGCCGCGGCCGTGAAGGACTTCTCGCGGCGGGAGCTCGACCCCGAGGTCTGGAAGCGCGTCGCCGCCAACACGACCTACGTCTCCGGCGGCTACGACGAGAAGGCGGGGTTCGACCGGCTTGCGGCGCACATAGCCGACATAGAGAAGGGCGTCGGCAGCGAGGTGCAGTCGCTCTTCTACATCTCGACCCCGCCGTCGGTGTTCTTCCCCATCATCCAGAACCTGGGCGCGAGCGGCCTCGGCGGCAGGCACCTCGGCAAGCCCCACCACTCGAAGGTCATCATCGAGAAGCCCTTCGGGACGGACCTTGACTCGGCCAAGGCCCTTAACGCCGAGCTGCGCTCGGTCTTCGAAGAGAACCAGGTGTATCGGATCGACCACTACCTCGGCAAGGAGACGGTGCAGGACCTCCTCGTCCAGCGCTTCGCGAACTCGATCTTCGAGCCGATCTGGAACCGCAACTACATCGACAGCGTCCAGATCACTGTCGCGGAGGACCAGGGCGTCGGCACGCGGGCGGGCTACTACGAGGAGAGCGGGTGCCTGCGCGACATGATCCAGAACCACACGACCCAGCTCCTCGCCCTGACCGCGATGGAGCCCCCGGGCTCGTTCGACGCCGAGGCCCTGCGAAACGAGAAGGTGAAGCTGCTGAAGGCGATCGAGCCCATCGGCCTTGGCCCCGGAAAGGAGAAGGACATGGCGCGGGCGCAGTATGCAGCGGGGATGATAGAGGGGAAAAAGGTGCCGGGCTACGTCGAGGAGAAGGACATCGCCAAGGATTCCTCGACCGAGACCTACGCGGCCCTTCGGCTGTCGATCAACAACTGGCGCTGGCAGGGCGTCCCCTTCTACGTGCGCTCGGGCAAGCGCATGCCGAGGCGGGTCTCCGAGATCGCGGTGCAGTTCAAGCGGCCCCCGGGCACGATCTTCCCCCAGAAGGACGGCTTCAACCTGGCGGCCAACACGCTGTCCTTCCAGATACAGCCCGACGAGGGCCTGAGCCTGATCCTGAACGCAAAGATCCCCGGCCTCGATACGAGGACGCAGCCTGTGAAGATGAGCTTCCGCTACGCCACCACGTTCGGCTCCAACACCCCGGAGGCCTACGAGCGCCTTGTCCTGGACGCCATGATCGGGGACGGCACGCTCTTCATACGGGGGGACGAGGCGGAGACCTCGTGGGCCCTCTACACGCCCGTCCTCGAGTACTGGCATTCCCAGGGCCGCAAGGGCATGGAGTCGTATGCGGCGGGCTCATGGGGCCCGGAGGGAGCCGACGCGCTCCTTGCGGCGCGGGGCCACGTCTGGCGGCAGCCCTGAGGGGCCGCGGACCCTCCCCATGCCCGGCATCTTTGAGGCGCTTCCCGGCATCGAGGCCCCGGTCGGCTCGATCTCCAAGGGGCTCGCGCAGATGTGGGAAGGCAACGCGTCGCAGGGAAAGGCGGCCCCCGGAGGCGAGAACGCCAAGGCCATCCAGGTCAACTTCGTGCTCCACCTCGGGTTCAACACGGACGCCGCGGACGCCGTGCGCCAGTTTGAGACGGCCGTCAGGTTCTCCAGGCGCTACCCGAGCCGGGTGGTCGTCCTCTGCCCCCTCCACGACGACGCGGGCGTCACCGAGATGCGCGCGAAGGTCTACGGGGAGTGCAGCCTCGGGAAGACTCCCGGCGACACGCGCTGCTGCGAATTCGTGATGCTGAGCTACCCGAAGTGGGCGAGGGCCAACCTCGAGGACCAGGTGTCGGTGTGCCTCTCGACGGATATCCCCCTCTACTACTGGGCGCACCGCTTTAGCGAGGCCGCCAAGCTGGCAGACTACCGCTACCTCCTGACGACGGCCAAGCGCGTCCTGATCGACAGCGCGACGGCGCCGGCGGACGCGATCGGCTACGCGTGGCCCAAGCCCGAGAACGTGCGCGACCTGGCCTTCGCCCGGCTGCTGCCGGTCCGCCAGTCGATCGGCCAGTTCCTAAGCCGCTACCCCGTGGAATCCCTTTCGTCGGGGCTCACGTCGGTGCGCCTCGCGCACGGCGCGGAGGTCGCGGCCGAGGCCCGGGTGCTGCTCGGCTGGGTGAAGGACCGGATCGACGCGAGCGGCGCAAAGGGCGAGTCCGCCACGGTCGAGGCGTCGGGCGCGCTCGCCCCCAGGGCGTTCGACCTCAGCTTCGCCTACGGGGGGAAGAAGGCGTTCTCGTGGCGGGCCGACACCGCCTCCGCCCACGCCACGTTCGACGCCGACTTCGGGAGCGGCAGGACCGTGATGCCCGCGATCGCGTCCCTCCTGGCGCAGGAGAACGCGCTCAGCGAGGCGATGTTCTTCTAGGTCAGGAGACCTCGAGGAGAAAGTAGCTGCGCTTGCCCTTGCGCAAAAGGAGATAGCGGCCGAAGAGAAGGTCGGCCAACGCGACCGAGCGGCCGGCCTCCGAGACGCGGACATTGTTGAGGTAGATCCCGCCCCCCTCGATGTCCTTGCGCGCCTGGCCCTTCGAGGGGCAGAGGCCGCTGAGGACGAGCAGGTCGGTGAGCGGGCTGCCCGCGCCCTCGACCTTGGATATCTCAAGCGCCCTCGTCGGGATCTCGCCGGCCACGTCCCTGAAGAGGGATTCCGTTATCCCGTCCAGGCCGCCGCCGAACATGATCTCGCTCGCGCGCACGGCGTCGTCGCACGCGCCCTTGCCGTGGACGATCGTGGTCACCTCGCGGGCGAGGGCCCTGTGCGCCTCGCGCGCGGCGGCGTTCGCGAGTTGCCTGGCCTCGAGGGCCTCGATCTCCTCCCGGGACAGGAGCGTGAACTTGCGCAGGTACGCGGAGACCATGCTGTCCTCGGTGTTGATGAAATACTGGTAGAAGCGGTACGGGCTCGTCTTCCTCGCATCGAGCCAGACGGCGCCGTCCTCCGTCTTCCCGAACTTCGTGCCGTCGGCCTTGGTGATCAGGGGGAACGTGAGGCCCCACGCGTGCACGCCCAGCTTCTTCCGGATCAGGTCCGTGCCGGCGGTGATGTTGCCCCACTGGTCGGAGCCCCCGATCTGCAGCTCGCAGCCCAGCGCCTGGCGCAGGTGGTAGAAGTCATGGGCCTGGAGCAGCATGTAGCTGAACTCGGTGTAGCTTATCCCGCCTTCCCCCTCCATGCGGGAGCGGACGCTGTCCTTTGCCACCATCATGTTGATGGAGAAATGCTTGCCCACGTCCCGGAGGAAATCGAGGTAGCCCAGGCCCGAGGTCCAGGAGGCATTGTCCACCATCCGCGCCGGGTTGGCCTTCGTGTCGAAGTCGAGGATCTTGGAGAGCTGGGCCTTGATGCTGTGGAGGTTCTGGTCGAGCTGCTCGCGCGACAGCAGGTTTCGCTCGGCGGACTTTCCCGACGGGTCGCCGATCATGCCGGTGGCGCCCCCGGCCAGCGCGATCGGGCTGTGGCCGGCCAGCTGGAAGCGGCGCAGCGTCAGCTGGCCGACAAGCGAGCCGACGTGCAGCGAGTCCCCCGTGGGGTCGAAACCGCAGTACAGCGTGGCCGGACCGGAGGCCAGGCGCTTGGTCAGCGCCTCCAGGTCGGTGCAGTCGGCATACAGGCCGCGCCACTTCAGGTCTTCAATGATCGCCATGGGGCCCCTTGAAAAAGCCCTCCAATGCCCCCGGCGGCAAGGGATTTTGTCGCTGTCAAGCAGGGGCTTGGAAAAAACGATTTGCGGAGCGGGGTGGCCCGTCCCAAGCTGTCCCTTCCTTCACGCTGCACCAAGGGGGATGCGACCCGCTCCCCGGTACATACGCAAACACCCACCAAGCCATGCCCATTGCCACAGGAACCAAGGCCCCGGACTTCACGCTCAAGACGGCGACGCCGGACGGCCTGAAGGACGTGAGGCTGAGCGACAACTTCGGCAAGAAGCAGACCGTCCTCCTCTTCTTCCCCCTGGCCTTCACGGGTGTGTGCACCCAGGAGATGTGCGACGTGAGCGCGGGCCTGGCCGACTACGCGGGGCTGAACGCGGAGGTCTACGGGATAAGCGTCGACAGCCCCTACGCGCAGGCCGCGTGGGCCAAGCAGAGCAAGATCGGCGTGACGCTCCTGAGCGACCTCAACAAGACGACGGCCGCGGCGTACGGCGTCATCTTCCCCGGCCTGGCGGGCATCGGCGACACGAGCGCGCGGGCCGCGTTCGTCATCGGCAGGGACGGTGTCGTCGCCTACGCCGAGCAGACCGCCACCCCGAAGGACCTCCCCAACCTGGCCGCCGTGAAGGCCGCGCTCTCGAAGTGACCCCATGAGCCCGACGAGCGATCCCTTCAAGACCCTGCAGACGTTCCAGGCGAACGGGCAGGAGCACCGCTTCCACTCGCTTCCCGCCCTCGCAAAGGCCGGCCTCGACGTCTCGCGCCTCCCGGTGTCGATCCGGCTCGTGCTTGAGTCGCTCCTGAGGAACTGCGACGGCAAGCGCGTGACGGAGCATGCGGTCAGGGCCCTCGCCACCTGGCAGGCCAGTGCCGCCCGCACCGAGGAGATCCCCTTCGTCGTCGCCCGGATCGTCCTGCAGGACTTCACGGGGGTGCCGCTCCTGGTCGACCTGGCCGCCATGCGCTCCGCGGTCGCGCGGGTCGGCAAGAGCCCGAAGGTGATCGAGCCGCTTGTCCCGGTCGACCTCGTGGTGGACCACTCCGTGCAGGTGGATTTCTTCGGCAATGCGGAGGCCCTGGCCAAGAACCTCGAGGTCGAGTTCACGCGCAACCGCGAGCGCTACCAGTTCCTGAAGTGGGGCATGCAGGCCTTCGACACGTTCAAGGTCGTCCCGCCGGGCATCGGCATCGTCCACCAGGTGAACCTGGAATTCCTCGCGAAGGGCATCCTGAAGGACGCGGCCGGGGTCTGCTACCCCGACACGCTCGTCGGCACGGACTCCCACACGACGATGATCAACGGCCTCGGGATCGTCGGCTGGGGCGTGGGCGGCATCGAGGCGGAGGCCGGCATGCTCGGCCAGCCGGTGTATTTCCTGACCCCGGACGTCGTCGGCGTCCACCTGACGGGGGCGCTGCGCGAGGGCGTCACGGCGACCGACCTCGCGCTCACGGTCACCCAGCTCCTCAGGAAGGCGAAGGTCGTCGGCAAGTTCGTCGAGTTCTACGGGCCCGGCGCCGCGGCGCTCCCCGTCGTCGACAGGGCGACGATCGGCAACATGGCGCCGGAATACGGCGCGACGATGGGCTTCTTCCCGATCGACGCGGAGTGCACGGGCTACCTCCTCGCGACGGGCCGCAGCCCCGAGCACGTGGCCGAGTATGAGGCCTACTACAGGGCGCAGGGCCTCTGGGGCATCCCGAAGAAGGGGGACATCGACTACTCCCAGGACATCGAGCTCGACATCGGCACGGTGGTGCCGAGCGTCGCGGGCCCGAAGCGCCCGCAGGACAGGATCGAGCTGCCGAGGATGAAGCAGGAGTTCGTGGGCTCGTTCTCAAGGCCCGTCGCCGAGAACGGGTTCGGCAGGAAGGCCGAGGACCTCGGCGCGGCGGCCCAGGAGGTCCCCATGAACGGCCACGGGCCGGCGAAGGTCGGCCACGGCAGCGTCCTCATCGCCGCGATCACCAGCTGCACCAACACCTCCAACCCCTCGGTCATGCTCGCCGCGGGCCTCCTCGCGAAGAAGGCGGTGGAGCGCGGCCTCAAGGTGGGGCCCGCGGTCAAGTCGTCCCTCGCCCCGGGATCGCGGGTCGTGACCGACTACCTGACCCGCACGAAGCTTCAGCCGTTCCTCGACACGCTCGGCTTCCAGACCGTCGGCTACGGCTGCACGACCTGCATCGGCAACTCCGGCCCGCTCTCCGCCCCGATCGAGGACGCGATCGCGAAGGGCGACCTCGTGGCCGCGTCCGTCCTCTCGGGAAACCGAAACTTCGAGGCCCGCGTCCACCAGAGCATCAAGGCCAACTTCCTCATGTCGCCGCCGCTGGTCGTCGCCTTCGCGCTCGCCGGGCGGGTGGACATCGACATGTCCTGCGAGCCGATCGGCAGGGGCAGCGACGGCGCGGAGGTCTTCCTGAAGGACATCTGGCCGACGCTCGCCGAGGTCCGCGACCTCATGCAGTCGGCCCTCAAGCCCGAGGTCTACCGCAGGCTCTACGCGGACTTCGCGGCCCAGAACCCGAAGTGGAACGAGATCCCGTCGTCGAAGGGCGACACCTACCTCTTCGACCCGAAGTCCACCTACATCCAGGAGCCCCCCTTCTTCACCGGCTTCTCGATGACGCCCGGCGCGATCGCCGAGCTGAAGGGCGCCAGGGCCCTCGGCGTCTTCGGGGACTCCGTGACGACCGACCACATCTCGCCCGCGGGCTCCATCAAGAAGTCGTCGCCTGCGGGCAAGTTCCTGCTGGAGAGCGGCGTCGCCTTCGAGGACTTCAACAGCTACGGATCGCGGCGAGGCAACGACCGCGTCATGACGCGCGGCACGTTCGCCAACGTGAGGATCAAGAACCTCATGCTCGGCGGGGAGGAGGGCGGCAACACGCTCCTGCAGCCCGAGGGCACCAAGCTCTCCATCTTCGACGCCGCCGCCGAATACAGGAAGCGCGGCATCCCCCTCGTGATCATCGCGGGCCAGGAATACGGGACGGGCTCGTCCCGCGACTGGGCCGCGAAGGGGACGAACCTCCTCGGCGTGAAGGCCGTCGTGGCGCAGAGCTTCGAGCGCATCCACCGCAGCAACCTCGTCGGCATGGGCGTCCTTCCGCTCCAGTTCAAGGAGGGCACGACCGCGGCGACGCTCAAGCTGGACGGCTCGGAGTCCTACGACGTCCTCGGCCTCGGCCACGCGCTCAAGCCCCAGCAGGACGTGACCCTTCGCGTCACCCGCAAGTCCGGCGAAACCCTCGACGTTCCGGTCCGGTGCCGGATAGACACCCCCATCGAGATAGACTACTACCAGCACGGCGGAATCCTCCCCTACGTCCTGCGCCAGATCCTCTCAAACGCGTGATGTCCGAGACCGCAAAGCCGGTTTACCTCGTCGACGCCTACTCGGATCCGGTGGTGATCCGAATCGAGGGCAGGGCCAGCTTCCTGAACAGCGCCTGCCTGAGGGACTTCGTGAACCAGATGCTGAAGTCCGGCAAGAGCCGCTTCGTCATCGATTTCCTGAGGTGCACCAGCATGGACAGCACGTTCCTCGGCGTGCTGGCCGGCTTCGCGCTCGAGTTGAGAAAGATGACGCCGAAGGGCAGCCTGGTCCTCACCCGGATGGGCCAGCGCAACCTTGAGCTCATCCGCAACCTGGGCCTCCACAAGCTGCTCACGATCGACTCGAGCGAGTCCGGGGCGAGCTCCCAGGCGTGCGACACGCCGCTCGTGGGCGCCGCACGGGGCGAGCTCGAGAACGCGAGGCTCGTCCTCGAGGCCCACGAGAACCTTGTCTCCGCCGACGAGTCGAACCGCGGGAAGTTCCAGGACGTGCTCGTTTTCATGAAGAACCGCGTTGAGCAGGGCTAGGGACTCCTGTTGACTCGGCCCCCGCTCACGGCACGTCCCGGGGGCGCCCCCATGCTTCTCTTCCTCACAACGTGCCTGCTCCTGGCCGCGGCGGGCTTGAGCCTCGCCCTGTACCGGCTGCGCGCGGAGTCGGACGAGCGCGAGGAGCAGAGGGCCCGGGCCGTCCACGACCGCCAGCGCGCGCTCGACTTCATGCACCTCATGGCCGAGGCCCTTGGCGAGGGGCTCTCCCGGCAGGAGCTCCACCAGAGGATCGTCCACGCCTCGATCCTGTGCACCGGGGCGCTGAGCGCGTGCATCTTCGAGAAGACCCCGGGCGACATGATGCGCAGCGTCGCCGTCGAGGGGCTGTTCCCCCCGCACCGGCCGCTGCCCGACCACGTCAAGGGCAAGCTGACGACGCGGGCGAAGTTCATCGAGCAGGTCCTCAGGTCCGAGGAGTTCCCGGTCGGCGAGGGGATAGCGGGCAGGGTCGCCGAGACCGGCCGCGGCGAGCTGATCGCCGACGCAGCCCTCGACCCTCGGATCGTCAAGCACGACGACCCGAACCTGGTCGTGCGCTCCGTGATCGCGGTCCCGATGACCTTCCGCGACCGCTTCTTCGGCGTGCTGGTCGTCGCCAACCCCGTCGACAACCGGCTCTTCACCGAGATGGAGCTGACGCTCATGCAGTCGCTCGCCGAGCAGGCCGCGCTGGCGCTGCACAACTCTGAATCCCTGAGCCTGCAGATCGAGAGGAAGCAGCTCGACCTCGACCTCTCGATCGCGAGCGGGATCCAGCAGATGCTGCTGCCGTCCCAGTCGACCGTGTTCCCGGGCCTCGACCTCGATGCCCGGTATGCGCCGGCCCAGAGGGTGGGTGGCGACCTCTTCGACGTCTTCGTCCTCTCGCCGACGCGCCTCGGCGTGGCGGTGGCCGACGTCTCCGGCAAGGGCATCGCGGCGTCGCTGTACATGGCCGTCTGCCGCACGAACCTGCGCCAGATCGCGCCGAGGCACGTGACGCCGGCCCAGACGCTGGTCGCCCTCAACCGGGCCATGGGCGCGGACATCCACAGCGACATCTACGTCACGGTCCTCTTCGCCGTCATCGACATCGCGGCGAACAGCGTCACGTTCGCCCGCGCGGGCCACGAGCAGCCGCTCTTCGCGCGCCGGGACCCCGCGACCGGCAACTACCTCACCCACCTTGTCGAGTCGGAGGGCATGCCGATCGGCCTCGTCCCCGACGAGCTGTTCGCCTCGGCGATCGAGGACAGGATCGAGGCGTTCGACCCGGGCGACACGCTCGTCCTCTACACGGACGGCGTCACCGAGGCGCCCAACGAGGAGGAGAAGGAATACTCGAGCGCGCGCCTCGGGGACGTGGTGCGCGCGCTCCACATGCGGACCGCGAGAGAGATCAACGACGGCGTCCTTGAGAGCGTGCGCCGTTTCTCCGGGGACGCGGTGCAGCGCGACGACCTGACGCTCGTGACGGTGAAGCGGGTCTGAGGCGCCATGCCCGCAGCCACGCCGGGCCAGCCGAGGAGAATCCTAGTCGCCGGCGGCGGGGCGGCGGGCTTCTTCGGGGCCATCGCGTGCGCGGAAGCCGACCCGTCCGCCGAGGTGTCGCTCCACGAGGCCACGGCGCACCCGCTCGCCAAGGTGCGGGTGTCGGGCGGCGGGCGCTGCAACGTGACCCACGCCTGCTTTGACGCGGGCGAGATGGCGAGGCACTACCCGAGGGGCTCGAGGGAGCTGATCGGGCCGCTCCACAGGTTCGGGCCGGCCGACACGGTCGCCTGGTTCGCGGCGCGGGGGGTGGAGCTTAAGGCCGAGAGGGACGGCAGGATGTTCCCGGTGACGGACGACTCGGCGACCATCGTGGACTGCCTTCTGGGGGCGGCGGCCAAGGCCGGGGTGCGCCTTGAGACCGGCAGCGGCCTGAGGGGACTGGCGCGGGAGGCCGGCGGCGGCCGGCTGGCGGCGGTGCTCTCCACGGGCGAGGAGGTGCTCGCGGACCGCGTCCTCATCGCCACGGGGGGCACCAAGGGGTCCGCCGGGCTCTCGCTTGCCGCGTCGCTCGGCCACACGATCGTCCCGACCGTGCCGTCGCTCTTCACGTTCCACGTGGAGGACCCGCGGATCCGGGGCCTCGAGGGCCTCGCCGTCCCCCGGGCCTCGGCCTCGGTGCGCGGAATGAGGCTGTCCGAGGTCGGCCCCATCCTCGTGACGCACTGGGGCCTGAGCGGCCCGGCGATCCTGAGGCTCTCGGCGTGGGGCGCCCGCGAGCTCCACGCCGCGGGCTACCGGTTCACCCTCGCGGTCAACTGGGCCGAGGCGGGCACGCCCGCGCAGGCGGCGGAGGCGCTCGGGGCCGACCGATCGGCGCACCCGCGGCGCCGCGTGTCCACGGCCAACCCCCTCGGCATCCCCGCGCGGCTCTGGGAGCGGCTCGCCCTAGCGGCCGGCATCGCCGCCGACGCGACGTGGGCCGGGGTCTCGAACGAGGCCCTGAGGGCCCTCGCGCTCCAGGCGACGGCCTCGGAGTTCACGGTCACGGGAAAGAGCATGAACAAGGAGGAGTTCGTGACCTGCGGCGGGGTCAGCCTCGCAGAGGTCGACATGGCGACCATGGAGAGCCGCGTCTGCCCGGGGCTTTACCTCGCGGGCGAGGTGCTGGACATCGACGGCATCACCGGCGGCTTCAACTTCCAGTCGGCGTGGACCACCGGCTGGCAGGCTGGCCGGGCGATGGCCCGAGACTGAAGGCCGCTCAGGCGGCCTTCGCCTTCGGGCGCATGATGTAGATGACGAGGAAGACGAAGAACAGCGCGGCGGGGAGGGCGGCCATCTTGCTCAGCATGTGCAGGCCCGCGTCCGCCTGGACCTTCATCCAGAGAGTCTGGTCCGGCGCCGCCGAGAGGCTGGCCACGGTCTGGCCGGCGGGCAGGCGAAGCGCGATGCCCTTGTCAAAGTACTTGCCGAGGACGGGCAGGGCGATGGCGACGCTCAGCATGCCGCAGCCGCCCATGATCGCCAGTCCCATGGCCCCCGTGTTCGGGAACCGCTCGTTGACGAACCCGAGCATGGTCGGCCAGAAGAAGCATACCCCGAGGGCGAAGACGGTGGCCGCGGCGAACAGCACGTAGCCCGAGGAATGGCTCATCGCGTAGAGGCCGAGGCAGCTGAGGATGCTGCTCACGAGGAGCATGCCCGAGGGGGAGAGCTTGTGGACGAACGTCCCGGCGGTCGAGCGACCCACGGCCATCAGCCCGTTGATCCAGGCGAGGACGAGGATTCCGGGGACGCCGGCGCTCGTGAGGATGTTGGGGATCCAGGTCGTGCTGCCGAGCTCGGTCGTCGCGGTCAGGAACATGCACACCACCATCACGAGGAAGAAGGGATGCAGGCAGGCCTTCAGCATCGTGCCGTAGGAGACGCCCTGCTGGACGCGCTCCGTCTTCGGGAAGGCCTGGCCCATGAACATGAACCCGTAGACCGCGAGCGGGAGGAGCATCGTCGCGAACTCCGTCTTCCAGCCGAAGCCCACCTTCTCGAGGACGTAGGCGAGGACGCCGCCGATCACGATGCCGCCGGGGAACCACACGTGAAAGTGGTTCAGCTTGGTCGTCTTGTCGTTCGGGAAGAGCGTTGTGATGAGGGGATTGCAGGCCGCCTCGACCGAGCCGTTGGCGATGCCGAAGATCAGCGTGCCCATGTACAGGCTCATGTAGTTCCACGCGAAGATCGTGAGCAGGATGCCCGCGAGGTGGCCGACCCAAGCGAAGGCGACGATCTTGCCGAGCCCGAACGCGTCGCACAGGGGACCCCCGAACAGCATGGCCAGGGTGAAGCCCCAGAACGCCGTCGAATTCACGGCGCCCACCTGCTCGTTCGTGAGGCTGAACTGCGAGGCCCAGGGGCCGACGGCGCCCGCGCGCAGCGCGAAGCTCATTGCGGTGACGACCAGGGCGACCCTGCTCGCGAGGAAGAGGCGTTTAGCGTCCATGTTGGGGGGTTATTCTTGGGGAGGGGCTTCCGCCTCAGGGCTTGAGGCCCAGAGTTGCCAGATACGTGAGGCTGGGCGGGATGTTGGCCACCGGATCGGACGTCTCGTCCTCGATGAAGTAGTACGCGACGCCGGACTTGCGGCCCTGCGCGACGATCGCCGGCCAGTCCATGATGCCGGTTCCGACGACCACGTTGTCCGAGGCAGGGGCCTTCCCCTCGTAGAGGCCGATCGGTGCGCCCTTCTTCATGTCCTTGATGTGAAAGGCCTTGAATCGTCCGGGGTATTTCTGCAGTAGCTTGACCGGGTCGATCCCCGCCTGGACGACCCAGAAGACGTCCATCTCGCAGAACACGAGGTCGGGCTTTGTCTCCTTCATCATGACGTCAAAGGCCGAGCTCCCGTCCGCCAGCGGGCTGAACTCATAGCCGTGCGTGTGGAAGCCGAAACCCAGGCCCTCGGCCTTGAGCGCTGCGCCCCAGGCGTTGAAGTTGGCGACGGCGGCGCGGGCCTGGTCGACGTCAAAGGTGGTCTTGTGGGGGACCCAGGCGACGATGACATACGTGGCGCCCAGGGTCTTCGCCTCGGCGATCACACCGGGAAGGTCGGACTGCATGCGCTCATACGGGATGTGGGCGCCGACGATCTTCAGGCCGTTGGCGGTGGCCAGCGACTTGAACTCCTTGGCCGTGTGCCCGTAGGTCCCGGCGGTCTCGACGTCCGTGAACCCGAACCCCGCCACCTGGGCGATGCCCGCGGGCAGGCTCGCGGTGAGCTGGGCGCGCAGGCTCCAGAGCTGGAGGCCGACGGTGTTGGTTTCGGCGGCAAACGCCGAGGCCGTGGCGAGGACAAGGGCTGCAATGAGCTTCGATTTCATCGGGCGGGGGAGGGGTTCTGTTTGATCCCGCGGTGAAGGGGTCACGCGGGCGCCGGCTGCTGGGGTTGGCGCGACCCAAAACTGGCGGGAATCCGGGAGAGTACAAGGAAAGAAGCCCGCGCAAGGCGTCTTGCCACGCCGCCCCCGCGATCCAAGGGTGGGTGGAGCATGCCAGCCACAGGCGCCCCCACAGTCGACCGCTTCTCGCTTCCCGACCCGTCCGGGCATTTCGGGCCCTACGGGGGCATCTTCGTTCCCGAGACGCTGATGTCCGCCCTCGAGGAGCTCCAGGCCGAGTACGCGAGGGCGAGGGTGGACCCGGAGTTCCAGGCCGAGCTCGCCCACCACCTCGCGGAGTTCGCGGGGAGGCCGACGCCTCTCTATTTCGCCGAGCGACTGACCGGCCACTTCGGGGGCGCCAAGATCTACCTCAAGCGCGAGGACCTGCTCCACACCGGGGCGCACAAGATCAACAACGCCATCGGGCAGGCGCTTCTGGCGCGGCGCATGGGCAAGAAGCGGGTGATCGCCGAGACGGGCGCAGGCCAGCACGGCGTGGCCACCGCCTCGATCTGCGCCAAGTTCGGGCTGGAGTGCGTCGTCTACATGGGCGCGGTCGACATGGAGCGCCAGGCGCTGAACGTCTTCAGGATGCGGCTCATGGGCGCCGAGGTGCGCAGCGTCGACGCGGGCCAGAGGACGCTCAAGGAGGCCATCAACGAGGCCATGCGCGACTGGGTCACGAACGTGCGCACGACTCACTACATCCTCGGCACGGCCTACGGCGCGCGCCCCTACCCGGAGATGGTGCGCGAGTTCCACCGCGTGATCGGCACCGAGGCCAAGGCGCAGATCCTCCAGCGCGAGGGCCGGCTCCCGGACGAGCTTGTCGCGTGCGTGGGCGGCGGCAGCAACGCCATCGGCCTCTTCTTTGAGTTCCTCGAGGAGCCCAGCGTGCGCATGACCGGCGTCGAGGCCGGCGGCCGCGGGATAAGGAGGGGCGAGCACGCCGCGCGGTTTGCCGGAGGCAAGCTCGGCGTCCTGCAGGGCTGCAAGACCTTCATCCTCCAGGACCCCGACGGGCAGATCGACCTCACGCACTCGGTGTCGGCGGGCCTCGACTATGCGGCCGTCGGGCCGGAGCACGCCCACTACCGCGACCTGGGCCGCATCGAGTACACCTACGCCACCGACGACGAGGTGCTCGGGGCATTCCAGCTCTGCTCGCGCATGGAGGGCATCATCCCCGCGCTCGAGAGCGCCCACGCGCTCGCCCACGGCTTCAAGCGCGCGAAGGCGCTTGGCAGGGACAGGGTCATCATCATCAACCTGAGCGGCCGCGGGGACAAGGACGTCCAGGAGGTCGCGAGGCTCCTCGGCAAGACGGTATGAGGAGCATGACCGGATACGGCCGCGCCTCCGCGGCGCTCGCCGGCGGGACGCTCACCGTGCAGGTGAGCTCCGTCAACCGGCGCACCCTGGACCTCTCGATCAAGCTCCCCTCCGACTGGGACAGCCTCGAGGCCGAGATCGGCGAGGGCGTGCGCCGCGTCGCCTCCCGAGGCAAGGTCCACGTCGACGTCGAGTTCACGCCCGCGAAGGGCAGGGACGAGGCGCCCTGGAACGAGGCGGGCGTCGGAGCCGCCCTGGACCGGCTGGCCGCGCTTGCCGACGCCAGGCAGATCCATTTCGAGCCGACGGCGGAGCTCCTCTGGCAGATCGCGAGCTCCCAGAGGTCCCCCGCGGAGATGCTCTCGGCCGAGAGCGCGCGCCCGGGCGTGATCGCGGCCCTCGGCGAGGCCCTTCGGGCCTTCGCCGCGATGCGCGCCAAGGAGGGCGAGGCGCTCCTGGCCGACATGGGCGAGCGGCTCGGCCTCTTCAGGGGGCACGTCGATGCCGTCGCGGCGCGCGCGCCTGAGGTCGCCCCGGCCTACCGGGCGCAGCTCATGAAGCGCCTGAGGGACGCCGCCCTGGAGCTCGACGTCGAGGACGAGCGCGTCCTCCGGGAGATCGCCCTCTTCGCCGACCGCTCCGACATCAGCGAGGAGATCACCCGGCTGCGCAGCCACATCGAGCAGCTCGCCACACTCCTCAAGTCCGGGGATGAGATCGGGCGCAAGGCGGACTTCATCCTCCAGGAGATGGGCCGGGAGGCCAACACGATCGGCAGCAAGGCCAACGACCTGGCGATCGCGAAGAGCGTGATCGAGCTCAAGAACGAGCTGGAGCGGATCCGCGAGCAGATGGCGAACGTGGAGTGACCCCTAGATCGGGGCCTTGGGGGAGCGCAGCGACGACAGGGCGTAGAGCGCCACGCCCACGCAGATCGCCGAGTCGGCGACGTTGAAGGTCGGGTAGGCGTACGTGCCGAAGTGGAAGTCGAGGAAGTCGACGACGTGCCCGCGTGAGATGCGGTCGACGAGGTTCCCCGCGATCCCGCCGCACATGAGGCCGAAGCAGCACTGCGCGAAGGCGGCGCCGAGCCCGAGCGCCTTCCTGCCGATGAAGATCGCTACAAGCGTGGCGGCGGCCAGGGCCGCCAGGAGGACGCTGCGCCCAGAGAAGATGCTCCAGGCCGCCCCCGTGTTGCCCACGTGGACGATGTAGAGGAACCTGGGGACGACCGTGAGGGCGCCCGATCCCTCGCCGTAGGTGTTGAAGGGCAGGCGCGCCGCGATCCAGGCCTTGGAGGCCTGGTCGGCGGCGAGGACCGCGGCGGCGATCGCAAGGAGCCTCCGGTATTTAAGGAGGCGCCAGGAGAGCGAGACCCCGGGGTCGACCGACGAGGTCATTCCTCGGCGCCGTCCTCCTGGGGAATCGCGCCGCCTTCCTCACCGGACTCGCCGAAGAGGCCCGCCTGGGTGCGGGAGTGGTGGCGGTTGCGCTCGATCTGCTTCTGCGCTTCCGCGGAATAGCGCGTGAACGGGACGGCGAGGAGCCGCTCCTTCGAGATGGGCTTGCCCGTGATCTCGCAGATCCCGTAGGTGCCGTCGCGGATGCGCTTGATGGCGGCCTCGATCTCCGAGAGCGCCTCCTGCTCGTTGGAGACCAGGCTGAGCGCGAAGTCGCGGTCGAACGTGTCCGTCCCGGCGTCGGCCATGTGCTGGCCGTACGACGAGAGGTCGCCGGCGTCGTCCTTCACCGAGCGCTTGAGCGTCTCCTCGGAGTGGCGCTCGATGCCCTCGGTCAGGTGCTTGCGCAGGTCGATCAGCAGCTTGTGGTAGCGCTTGAACTTCTCCGGGACGTTCTTCTCCTCGATCACGTCGGCGGCCTTCACCCGCTTGGGGTTGAAGCCCAGGATGTCGGAAAGGGACGCGGCCTTGATGTGGTTCGGCTTGACCGGCCTCTCGAGGGCCGCGTGGAGGGCGGCCGAGGGCTTGGCCGCGACCTTGGCGGACTTGGCGGTCGACTCGGCCTTGGCCGTGACGGTCTTCGCGATGGCGCGGACCTCGTCGAGGCTGAAGGCGATCGGCTTCGAGGCTGCCTTGCGGGCCAGGAGGCTGTCGCGCAGCGCGGTTTTCTTTGATGGTTTTTCCATGGGTGGACGCTTGCCCGGGGCCGAGGGCGCGGGTGCGGCGGCCTTGGGTGCAGGCGCCTTTCGCGGCTCGGGTAGGGGCGATTTCTTCTTTGTCGGCTTGGTGTTTTTTGTCTTATCCATGGGGAGTCTTGGGTGATTGTGACGAAGCGGGAGAGCTACGACCTGAGCGCCTCGGCGCACCTGGGGCATACCTCGGCGATCGGCGACGCGACGAGGGAGGGCACCCAGCGCCAGCACCGCGGGCAGCGGACGAGGCCAAGCTCAGAACATGGGCTCACACTGACAGCGAAAGGGCTGCCATGTTCTGTGGTGGGCCGAACCTTTACATCGGAAACGATGAAGATCTCGGGCAGCGCGCCCAGGTTCCTCACGAAAACGTCCCTCATGGGGTCCGCCTCGGGGACATGCAGGGTCACCGCCGCGTCGAGGGACTTGCCGATGCGCCCCGCGGCGCGCAGGGGCTCGATCGCCTCTGTGACCTTCGCGCGCATCCTCAAGATGGACCCGAAGTCGCCGCCGGCGTCGCCCAGCGTCCAGGACGCGGGCGCCTCGGGCCAGTCCTGAAGGTGGACGGAGCCCTCCCCGAACTCGACGTTGGAACCCGCGAACGACCACGCCTCGTCGGTCGTGAAGGGAATGACCGGCGCCAGGAGGCGCGCCAGGACGCGGAAGATGCCGTGGATCGCCGTCTGCGAGGATCGGCGCAGGGGGTTGGACGTCCCAAGCGTGTACAGGCGGTCCTTGAGGATGTCGTGGTAGGTCGCCGACAGCGTGACCGAGCAGAACTGGTTGCACAGCTGGTATACCCTGTGGAATTCGTAGGCGTCGTAGGCCGCGCCGCAGGCGCGCGAGAGCTCCGCCGTCTGGTGGAGCGCCCAGCGGTCGAGCGCGTCCATGTCCTCGGGGGCCACGGCATCGCGCGGGGCCTCGAAGTCGAACAGGTTCGAGATCTGGAATCGGAGCGTGTTGCGGATGAGGCGGTAGGTCTCCCCGACGTGCGAGAGGATCTCCTTTGAGATCGGGATGTCGTCCCGGAAGTCCTGCGAGGCGATCCAGAGGCGGATCACGTCGGCCCCGTGTTCCGCGATGTAGGCGTCGCTCGTCTGCGGCTTCTGGTAGGACGAGCTCTTGGAGATCTTCTTCTGCTCCTCGTCGACGATGAAGCCGTGGGTGAGGACGGCCCGGTAGGGCGCCGCGTCGAAGGCGATGACCGACGTCCAGAGCGACGACTGGAACCAGCCTCGATGCTGGTCGCTCCCCTCGAGGTAGAGGTCGGCGGGCCAGGAGGTGCCCCCCTTCCCGCGCCGAAGCACGGCGGCGTGCGACGAGCCCGAGTCGAGCCAGACGTCGAGGGTGTCCCTGCCGCAGGTCAGCTCGGACGGCCCAGGCCAGCCCTGGGGCAGGCTGACGCCGCCTAGAATTTCACCGGGGGTGGATTCATACCAGAGGTTGGTCCCGCGCTTCTCGACCTTGTCGGCGACCGCGCGGATGACCCCGGCGTCCAGGTACGCCCTCTTGTCCGCTCCGTAGAAGGCCGGGATCGGGACGCCCCAGGAGCGCTGGCGGCTGACGCACCAGTCGGGGCGCGACTCGACGGCGCCCCGGATCCTCGCCTCGCCCCAGGCGGGGATCCACCCGCCCGACGCCGCTATCCTCGAGATCTCCCCGAGCGCAGCGGCGCGCGAGCCCGCCTTGTCCAAGGCGACGAACCACTGGTCGACGGCCCTGAAGATGATCGGCGTCTTGGAGCGCCAGCAGTGCGGGTAGCTGTGCGTGTACTTCTTCTTCGCGAGGAGGGTGCCGGTCTGGTCGAGCTTGCGCAGGACGGCGACGTTGGCGGGGGACGTCCTCTTTTTCTCCAGGTCCTCGACGCTCTCGAGGGTCGTCACGCCCACGAGCTCCGCCGGAATCCGCCCGTCGTCGACGTAAGTCCCATTGTCCGCGACCGGGCAGTAGATCTCGAGACCGTACTTGAGGCCCGTCTGGTAGTCCTCGGCTCCGTGCCCGGGGGCCGTGTGGACGGCGCCCGTGCCGCTCTCGACCGTCACATAGTCTGCCAGCACGACGGGGGAGTCCCGGTCGATGAAGGGATGGCGCGTGGCCAGCTTCTCGAGCGTGCGCCCCTTGACCGTCTTGACGACGGCCGGCGCCTCCTTGAGCCCGGCGGCCTCGGCGACCTGGGAAAGCAGGGCGCCCGCGACGATGATCCGCTCCACGCCCAGGTCCGCCACCACGTAGTCGACCTCGGGGTTGAGCGCGATCGCCAGGTTCGCCGGGATCGTCCACGGCGTCGTGGTCCATATCACGATGCTGAGCGGCTTGTCGGCGGCCAGGCCGAACTTTGCCGCCTCGTCTGTCGGCACCCTGAACCTGACCCAGATGGACGGCGACGAATGCTCCTTGTACTCGATCTCGGCCTCGGCAAGGGCGGTCTCGAAGGGGATCGACCAGTACACCGGCTTCTTGCTGCGGTAGACGAGGCCCTTATCCACGAACGCCGCGAACACCCGCAGGATGTCGGCCTCGAACGCCGGGTCCTTGGTCTTGTACTCGCTGGCCCAGTCCCCGAGGACGCCGAGCCTCTTGAACTGCTCCTTCTGCTTGGCGATCCAGGACTCGGAGAAGGCGTCGCAGAGCTGCCGCAGCTCGGGGGTCGTCACCTGCCTGTTGGCCTCGCGCAGGTCCCTCGTGACCTTCTGCTCGATCGGGAGCCCGTGGCAGTCCCAGCCCGGGACGTACGGGGCCCGGAACCCCCTCATCGCCTTGTAGCGGACGGTCACGTCCTTGAGCGTCTTGTTGAGGGCCGTGCCGATGTGGACGTCGCCGTTCGTGAACGGGGGGCCGTCGTGCAGGACGAACGTGGGCGCGCCGGCGCGCCTCTTCTGGATGGCCGCGTAGAGGCCGGTGCGCTCCCAGTGGGCCACCCGCCCGGGCTCCCGCTGGGCGAGGCCCGCCCGCATGGGGAATTCCGTCCTGGGCAGCTGCAACGTGTCTTTAAGGTCTTTCGCCAAGAAAAAAATGGGTGCGGGAGGGTAAAGAGGGCCCCCCGCGAGTCAAGACGCCCGCTGGGCGAGCGCGTTGCCGGACATGATGCAGTCCGAGAGCGAGATGCCGTCGCGCGCGTTCCCGCCGACGAATATCCCCGGATGGGCGCCCTCAAAGGCCGCGATCGCCTCCAGGTGACGCCCGTGACCCAGGTTGTACTGCGGGATCGCCCGGGGCCAGAGCGTGTGCCGCACGAGGGCCGGCCTGCCCTGCGCGCCGAGGAGGTCACGCAGGTCGCCCAGGACGCGCTCGACGAGCTCGGCCTCGGGAAGGAGCGCGAGCTTCGGCTGGAGCGCCCCGCCCACGAAGGCGGTCAGGCCGACATGCCCCGGGGGCGTGCGGCCGGCGAAGAGACTCGAGGAGAAGACGACGCCCAGGACCGAGCGCTTTTCAATCGCGGGGACGAGCACGCCAAACCCGTCGAGCGGGTGGCGGACCTGATCCCTCCTGAAGCCCGCGAACACGCAGGCGACCGGGGGATGCTCGATCTCTCCGAGGGAGGACAGCGCCTGCTCGCCCGCGGCGCCAAAGCTCAGGCGGGCGAGGCTCCACGCCGGCAGGGCGCAGAGGACCCTGTCGAAAGGCGCGGAACGCGGCCCCTCGGGGCCCTCCCACGCCACGCTCCAGCCGGCGCCCGGGCCCCGCTCGACCGAGCGGACCTCGGCCCTCAGGGCGACCGATCCGGGCGCGAGGCGCGCGGCCAGGGCGTCCGTCAGCGCCTGGAGCCCGCCCCGGAACGAGACGAGCGCGGATGATTCGTTAAGCTCGGGGTGCCGGCGGCCCTTGGCGGCCTCCATCGCGGCGCGCACAAGGGAGCCGGTGGTCCTCTCCGCCTCCCATATCTTCGGGAAGGCGTACCTCGCCGAGAGGCGTTCCGCGTCGCCCGCGTAGATCCCGCCGACGAACGGCTGGACGACCTTGTCCAGGACCTCGGCCCCGAAATGCTCCCGGACCAGGACCGCGACGCTGACGTCGGTCGTGCGCTCCCTCGGCGAGCGGGCGACCTCGCCCGATATCTTGAGCTTCGTCCCGAACGAGAAGAGCGGCGTCGAGACGAGGCCGGCCAGGTCCTTGGGCGTCGGCAGGGCGAAGGGCGCGCCATTTCGCACGATGTAGCGGTTCCTCGCCTCGGGCGAGGGGCCGATCCTCTCGGGGCCGAGGCCGAGCTCCCCGATCAGGGAGCCGATCTCGGGCGTCGCGTCCTGGAAGGACTGCGGGCCCGCCTCCACAATCCAGCCGTCGGCCGATTCCGTGCGCACCGAGCCGCCGACCCGCGGCGACGCCTCGAGCACGCGCACCGTGTGGCCGGCCGCCGCCAGCCTCCACGCCGCGGTGAGGCCGGTCACCCCGCCGCCAAGGACCGCGACGTTCATGGTGTCACGACCAGGTGGTCACGGCGCCGACCAGCGCCTCGACGCACTCGATTTTTGCCTGGGGAAGGATGCCGTGGCCCAGGTTGAAGATGTGGCCGGGGCACCCGCGCACCGACTCGAGGAGGCGGACCGCCTCGGCCCGGGCGACCTCGGGCGTGGTGTTCAGGATAACGGGGTCCAGGTTTCCCTGGACGGCGACGTTCTCGGGGAGGCTGCGGCGCACGCCGGCCAGGTCGTTCGATGCGTCGATGCTGAGCACGCGGGCGCCCGTGAACGCCTGGTCGATCAGGTGCGCGCCGGTCCCCTTGCCGAAGAGGATGATCGGGAAGCCCTCCGGCATCGCCTCGATGATCGCGCGGATCCACCGCAGCGAGGCCGCCTCGTAGTCGGGGCCCGCGATGACGCCGCCCCAGGAGTCGAAGATCTGGATCGCGTCGGCGCCCGCGGCGACCTGCATCCTGAAATACGCGATGAGGGAGGCGGTCAGCTTGCCGAGCAGAAGGTCGAAGGTCGCGCGGTCCTCGTAGAAGAGCCCCTTCACCCGGGCAAAGTCGTCGGAGCTGCCTCCCTCGACCATGTAGGTCGCGAGCGTCCAGGGCGAGCCCCCGAACCCGAGGAGCGCGCGCGTGCCCGCGAGTTCGCTCTTGAGGAGCCGGAGGGCGTCGGCGACGTAGGACAGCCTCTCGGGCACCGCGGCCTCGCTTGCAAGGCCCTCGACGGCGGACCTGCCGTCGAGCCTGCGCTCCATGGCGATGCCGCCCTCGTCCCGGAACGTGTAGGCCTGCCCCAGGGCCTCGGGGATGACGAGGATGTCCGAGAAGAGGATGGCCGCGTCGAGGGCGAACCGGCGCAGCGGCTGCATCGAGACCTCGGCCGCCAGCTCTGGCGTGCGCACCATCTTCAGGAAGCCGTGCTTCGCCTTGAGCTCGCGGTACTCGGGCAGGTAGCGCCCGGCCTGGCGCATGATCCAGAGGGGCGGCCGCTCCAGGGGCTCGCAGGCGCACGCCGAGAGGAATCGCAGGCGGGAGTTCATGCCGGGTTGAGCCAGTCGCGCGGCTTCAGGTAGTGCTCGAGGAGCCGGGCCTCGGGCGAGCCTGCCGCGGGCACGGCGCCGTAGTCCCAGCGCACGAGGGGGGGCAGGCTCATCAGGATGGACTCCGTGCGCCCGCCGCTCTGGAGCCCGAAGAGCGTGCCGCGGTCCTGCAGGAGGTTGAACTCGGCGTAGCGGCCCCGGCGGCGCAGCTGGTGCTCCCGCTCGCGCTCCCCGAAGGGCGCCCCCTTGCGGCGCGCGGCGATGGCGCGGTACGCGCCGATGAACGCGTCGCCGACGCCCCGCGCCAGCGCGAAGCTCCCGTCGAAGCCGAGCTCGTCAAAGTCGTCGAAGAAGAGCCCGCCGATGCCCCGCTGTTCGCCGCGGTGCCTGAGGAAGAAGTAGTCGTCGCAGGCCCTCTTGAAGCGCGCGTGGAGCACCGCCCCGTGGGGCGACACGGCGTCCCTGGCCGCGCGGTGCCAGGCGACCGCGTCCTCGTCGAACCCGTAGTAGGGCGTCAGGTCCCAGCCCCCGCCGAACCACCACGCTGGCGAGGGGCCGCCTGCCCCGGCGATGAAGAAGCGGATGTTGGCGTGGCACGTCGGCACGTAGGGGTTCCTCGGGTGGATCACGACCGAGGTGCCGACCGCGTTCCATGATTTGCCCGCGAGCTCGGGGCGGCGGGCGGAGGCCGCCGGCGGCAGCTCGGTCCCGCTCACGTCGGAGAATGCCACCCCGGCCTTCTCGAACACGGAGCCCCCCGAGAGGATTCGCGTGCGGCCCCCGCCGCCCTCGGGGCGCGTCCAGAGGTCCTCGGTGAAGCGCCCCCCGCCGTCCTCGGCCTCAAGGCCCGCGCAGACCGCGTCCTGGAGTCCCCGCAGGTAGGCCCTGACCGGTGTCGCGTCCGCGTTCATGGCTTCAGCCCGACTTGGGCATGTGGATCACGGGGCCGGTCTCGGCCGACGGAAGGGGGGCCGGCTCCGGCGTCGGCCGCATGGGCTCGCCGGCGCCGGGCGCCGCCTTGGCGAATGGCGCCTCGGCGACGGGAAGCCTGACGAACGCCTGCCCTATGAGTTCCTGGACGTGAAGGTCCCTGGTGCGGGAGTCGGGGCTGTCCATCATGACGACGATGATCCGGTGGCCGTTTCGCTGCGCGGTCGCCGAGAGGCAGAAACCGGCGCCCGAGGTGAACCCGGTCTTGAGTCCGTCCACCCCCGGGATCCGACCGAGCAGGTTGTTGTGGTTGTTCATCAGGGTGGGCTTGAGCCGGATGCCGGCCCCGAAGGTCCGGCTCTTCACCGAGGTGTACTTGAGGATGTCCGTGTGCAGCACCAGGTAGCGGCACAGGATCGCATAGTCGCGCGGCGTCGTCAGGTCGCCCTCCGAAATCCTGCGGCTGGGAGGCGGGAAGCCGTTCGGGGAGCGAAACGTGCTGTTAGCCATGCCGAGCTCACGGGCCTTCACGTTCATCATCGCCACGAAGGCGCCGACGGTGCCGCCCGCCTTGTGGGCCAGCGCATAGGCGGCGTCGTTCGCCGACTGGATCATCATCGCATAGATGAGCTCCTCGACGGGGAACGTCTCCCCCTGCATGAGCCACACCTCCGTGCTGTCGCGGATGAGCGCCACCTTCGCGTCCTCGCGCGTCACCGTGACGGGCGTCGTGAGGGACAGCGTGCCCTTGCGGATCTCGTCGTCCAGGACGGCGAAGGTCATGAGCTTCGTCATGCTGGCCGGCGGGCTCACCGCGTCCGCGTTGTCCTCGAAAAGGACGGCGCCCGTCGCCGCGTCGGTCGCGATGGCGCCCTTGTAGGCGCCGGACGTCCGCGCCGGGGCCGGGGAGGCGGCCAGGGCGGCCGCCCCGAGGGCGATCCATGCCGAGAGGGGGATACGCGTGAGGCGCATGGGCTAGAGGCAATCCGGGGCGGGTTCCATGGCAACAGGGTTTCGCGTCACGCTCATGGCCGCGCGGGGGCCGACTGCTCAAGCGGGAGCTCCCGCAGCTTCAGCTCCGGGTTCTTCTCCACGAAGTAGCGCAGGGTCCAGTCGTTCGGGAAGAGCGCCACGGGCTGGTCCAGCTTGTCCGCCCCGAAGCTGACGCCGGTCGCGACGACGAGGCCGGAGGGGTTGCGCAGGGCGGGGTGGGGCTCGATCCAGCGAAGGATCGTCCACGGCGTCATGACGAGGCGCGACTCGGCGCCGTACTCGCTCTTCAGCCGGTACTGGACCACCTCGAACTGCAGGGGGCCGACCGCGGCGAGGAGGGTGGAGCCCGGCGGCGCCGAGCGCGCGGAGAAGGACTGGACGACGCCCTCCTGCAGGAGCTGGTCCAGGCCCGCCCGGTACTTCTTCGAGTCGGCGGAATTCGGGTTCGAGATGTACGCGAAGACCTCCGGCGGGAAGCGCGGGATCTCGTCGAAGAGGATCGTTCGGTCCTGGGCCAGCGTGTCGCCGATCCCGAAGGCGTCGTGCCCCACGAGGCCGATGACGTCCCCCGGCCACGCCTCGTCCACCGTCTCCCGGTCCTGGCCGAAGAGCTTGTGCGAGGAGGAGAGGCGCACGGTCCTGCCGGTCTGCGCGTGCAGGACCGACATGTCCCGCTCGAACTTGCCCGAGCACACGCGCATGAAGGCGATCCGGTCGCGGTGCCTCGGGTCCATGTTGGCCTGTATCTTGAAGATGAACGCCGAGAACGTGGGCAGGTCGACGGGCACCTCGACCGGGATTCCCGTGGCGACGCTCCTCCTCGGCTGCGGGGGGATCGAGTCCTCGAGGAAGCCGTCCAGGAGCAGCTGGATCCCGAAGTTGTTGACCGCGCTGCCGAAGTAGACCGGCGTCTGCCTGCCCGCGCGGACCGCGGCGAGGTCGTAGGGGTGGCCCGCCCCGTCCAGCATCGCCAGCTGCTCGCCGACCTCCGCCAGGGTCGAGTCGTCCATGCTGGCCTGCGCCGCCGGGTCCTCGAGGGAGCCGACCTTGACCGGGGCGCGGTAGGCCCCGCCGGGCACCCGCTCGAAGAGGTGCACCTGACGGCTCCTCCGGTCGAAGACGCCCCGGAAGGAGGGGCCGTTGCCAAGCGGCCAGATGACCGGCGAGGCCTGTATGCCGAGCACGGCCTCCAGTTCGTCGATGAGCGCGATCGGGTTCCTCGTCGGCCGGTCGCACTTGTTCATGAACGTGAAGATCGGTATCCCCCGGCGCCGGCAGACCTCGAAGAGCTTGCGGGTCTGGGCCTCCACGCCCTTGGCCGCGTCGATCACCATGAGGACGGCGTCGACGGCCGTCAGCACGCGGTAGGTGTCCTCCGAGAAGTCCTTGTGGCCTGGCGTGTCGAGCAGGTTCACGACGCGGCCGTTGTAGTCGAACTGCAGGACCGTGGAGCTGATCGAGATGCCGCGCTGCTTCTCGAGCTCCATCCAGTCGGAGGTCGTGGCCCTCTGGTTCTTCCTGTCCTTCACCGCCCCGGCCAGGTGGATCGCGTTGCCGTAGAGCAGGAACTTCTCGGTCAGCGTCGTCTTTCCCGCGTCGGGGTGGGAGATGATCGCGAAGGTGCGTCGGCGCGCGATTTCAGAGGCGGGAGACATCGGAATCGGGCAGTAAAAACCCGGGGGGTCGGCCTTGGAAGCCAATTCGGGGCGCCGGGCGGGCGCACTTTGGGCTTCTACGCGCGCCGCGCCCGGCGATCATCGGGGGATGCCCGTCCCCGCTTTCAAGCTCAAGGCCAACGCCAACTCGCGGGTGCTCTCGGGGCACCCGTGGGTTTTCGCGAACGAGGTGGAGGCGCCGCTTCCCCCGGAGTGCGACGGCGAGGTCGTCGAGTGCCGGGACAGGACGGGCAGGCTCCTCGGGACCGGGATCTGCAACGGCCGCTCGCAGATCGTCTGGCGGCGCCTCAGCCGGGACCGCGTGGCCCTGGACGAGGCCTACATTCTGGCGGCGCTGGAGCGCGCCATCGCCCGGCGCTCGCCTGGGCCGTACCGGCGCCTGGTCTGGTCGGAGTCGGACGACCTTCCCGGAGTGGTGGCTGACCAGTACGGCGACGCCGTGGTCCTGCAGCTGCAGACGCTCGCGATGGAGAAGAGGTCGGCCCTCATCGGGGACCTGCTCGAGCGGCTCCTGCACCCCTCGGAGGTGATTTTCAGGAACGACGGGCAGATCCGCAGGCTCGAGGGCCTCCCTCTGGAGTGCCACACACGCAGCGGCAAGCCCTGGGAGCCCCTGTGGGCCGCCATCGACGGACTCGAGGTGTGGCTCGACCTCATGGGGGGCCAGAAGACGGGATTCTACCTGGACCAGCGCCTGCAGCACGCGGTGGTCGCGAAGTACTGCGCCGGCAAGCGCGTGCTGGACGCGTTCTGCAACCAGGGCTCGTTCGCGATCCACGCCGCCCGGGCCGGGGCGGCCGAGGTGCGGGGCCTGGACAGCGCCGCCGACGCGATCGAGGCCGCCCGCCGCAACGCCGAGAGGAACGCAGTAACGGTGCGCTTCGACATCGCCAATGTCTTCGACTGGCTGAACGACCCGTCTAACCGGGAGGAGGCGCCCTACGGCGTCATCATCCTCGACCCGCCCCCCTTCGCCAAGTCCCGCTCCGCGCTCGAGGGGGCGCTGCGCGGGTACAAGGAGATAAACCTGCGCGCCCTGCAGAGGCTCGCGCCCGGCGGCGTGCTCGCGACCTACACCTGCTCCCACCACATGCAGGACGCGGACCTTCGGTCCGTCCTGTCCTCGGCCGCCAACGACGCGAAGCGCCGCGTGCGCGTGCTCGAGTTCTGCCACCAGCCTCCGGACCACCCGGTCCTGATATCGATGCCCGAGAGCGAGTACCTGCGCGGCTACATCCTCAGGGTCGACTGAGGGCGCCAGGGCGGCGTCGCCTCAGGCTTGCCACGGGGGCCTGCGTACGGAAACGTGGTCCCATGCCCCGGCCGACGAACGCCCTAATTGTAGACGACGAACCGCACGTGCGCGTGCTGATCCGCGTCCTCCTGAAACAGCTCGGAATCGAGACCGTGTGGGAGGCCGCCGACGGCACCGAGGCGCTCGAGAAGGCGGCCTCGCACAAGCCGCACGTCATCCTGCTCGACATCAACCTGCCGCAGGTCGGCGGACTGGAGGTCCTGGGGAAGCTGAAGGCCGCCCACCCGGAGATTCCCGTCATCATCGTCTCCTCCCAGAGCACGATGAAGACCGTGATCCAGACCCGGGAGCTCGGCGCCGAGGCCTACGTTCTCAAGCACGCCCCGAAGTCCGAGGTGCTCCAGATGCTCTCCGAGGCGTTCGACAACATCGCGGGGGGCAGCGAAGGCACGGCGCCGGCCGCCGAGGCCCCGAAGCCCGAACTGCCGGCCTGAGGCGGGCCCGGGGGCCCGCTCAGAGCTTGCCGCCGTAGATGGCCGAGGCGCCCAGCTCCTCCTCGATCCGGAGCAGCTGGTTGTACTTGGCGACCCGGTCGGTGCGGCAGAGGGATCCCGTCTTGATCTGACCGGCGTTCGTGGCGACGGCGATGTCCGCGATCGTCACGTCCTCGGTCTCGCCGGAGCGGTGGGAGATGAC
>CAZDZL010000045.1:0-27711 GCA_964509885.1 uncultured Opitutaceae bacterium
GAGGACTGGTCGATCCCGGAGACCGGGTTCTCGATCGTCGTCTCGAGCGTGTCTGTGATTTCGGACATTATGGGTTCCTCCGGTTCAGGCGTTTGCGAACTCCTGCTTGACCCAGTCGTAGCCCCTCGACTCGAGCTCGAGGGCGAGCGACTTGTCGCCGCTCTTCACGATCCGGCCGTCGATCATGACGTGCACGTGGTCGGGGACGATGTAGCCCAGGAGGCGCTGGTAGTGGGTGATAAGCAGGATGCCGAGGTTCGGGCCGCGCAGGTGGTTGACGCCCTCGGAGACGATCTTCAGCGCGTCGATGTCGAGGCCGGAGTCGGTCTCGTCCATGAGCGCGAACCGGGGCTCGAGCATCGCCATCTGCAGGATCTCGCTGCGCTTCTTCTCGCCGCCCGAGAACCCCTCGTTTACGGAGCGCGACGTGAACTTCCGGTCGATCTTCAGGAGGTCCATCTTCTGGTAGAGGCGCTTGTAGTAGCCCGAGGCGTCGATCTCCTCGCCCTCGGCCATGCGGGCCTGGATCGCCGCGCGCATGAAGTTGGCGATGCTGACCCCGGGGATCTCGCTCGGGTACTGGAACGCCAGGAAGATCCCCTCGCGCGCCCGCTCGTCGGTCTCCATCTCGAGGATGGACTTGCCGTCGATGAGCACGTCGCCCTCGGTGATCGTGTAGTCCGGGTGTCCGGCGATCGCCTTGGCCATCGTGGACTTGCCCGTCCCGTTCGGCCCCATGATGGCGTGGACCTCCCCGGTGTTGACCGTCAGGGACACGCCCCTGACGATTTCCTTGTCCCCGGTGGAGACGTGCAGGTTCTTGATTTCGAGTGAGGACATGGGCGGGAAGGGGGCAGGCGCTCAGGCCCTGGACGGCGCCTTGCCGCGGAAGATGATCTCGACCGAGGCGGCGTTGAAATTGGGGGGAAGGACGGACTTCACCTGGTCAATCAGCCCCGTCGGAAGGTCGATGTCGTGGGTCGCGCCCGTCAGCTCGTCGTGAAAATGGGCGTGGGGCTGCAGGTTCGGGCAGTAGCGGGTCGGCCCCCGCTCAAAGTTGACGGCGCGCACCAGGTCGCACTGGACGAGGGTCTCGAGGCAATTGTACACGGTCGCGAGCGAGATCATGGGCATCTCGGGCTTTGCCCTCGCGAAGACATCCTCAGCGGTGGGGTGGTCGCGCTTCTTCAGGAGGACACTGTAGATCACCTCGCGCTGGGGGGTGGAGCGCAGCCCGCTGTCGGAAAGGCGCTGGGCAAGGGCTTCGGAGCTGTCTGTGTTTGAAACCATGTAGGGAAAGGTTCTAATCAGTTAATTGGAATGGTACCGAGTTTCAACTAGGAATAAGAATCATTCTAAAGACGGTTCGTAAGATATTGAATTTAAGTCACTTAGTTTTTCCTATCGGGCTCACGGACGAGCAGAAGAATCGGACTACCCGTTGGTAACCGAACAGTTCAGTCAGGCGGCAAGGCCGGCGAGACCGGGCTATTTCGCCTCGTGTCGCCAGTGCCATGGCTCGTAGGCAAACCCGTTCAGGTTGTTGCGGGGGTACGAGAGTTTGAACCCGAAGTCGTGCGCATGGCCCTTGAGCCACCTGAACGCCGGCGTCTTCGCGAAATCCTCCGTGAGCGGCGGCTCCCCGGGGACACCGATGTCGATGGCCCGTCCCGTGTGGTGCTCGCTGTAGCCCGGGGCGGCGACCGTCTTCAGGATCTCGTCGATCGTGTGGCCCGCGGCGAGCTTGCCCTGGATGATCTCGGTCTGGCGCTTCAGGCTCCGGAAACCCGACAGCGCCTGGAGCGTGATCCCCTCGCCGGAGGCGGCGTCGCGCATCGCCTTCCAGGCGGCCGCGACCTCCGGCACGAGGCGTATCTGCCTGCCGTCGGTGCTGCCCACGACCGGGACGAGCTCCGTCGCCTCGACTTGGAGGGGCAGGCGCCGCCTTGCCCCGTAGTCCGCGGGTATGCCGAGGGCGTTCACCCGCCGTGCTCCGCGAGCCAGCGCTCGGCGTCGATCGCCGCCTGGCAGCCCATGCCCGCGGCGGTGATCGCCTGGCGGTAGACATGGTCGGCGCAGTCGCCCGCGACATAGACGCCCGGGACCTTGGTCCTCACCTGCGAGCCGGCCGCCGGCACAAAATACCCGTTGGGGTCCACGTCGAGCGCCTCGGAGAAGGCCGCGGAATTCGGGACGTGGCCGATGGCGACAAAGACGCCCTTAACGGGCAGGACCGTCTCCTTGCCCGTCTTCACGCAGAGGACCTTCAGGCCGCTGACCGCGCCCTCCTTCACGCCCTGGACCTCGACCGGGATGGTGTTCCAGACCATCTGGATCTTCTCATGGGTCGTGGCGCGCTCGGCCATGATCTTCGAGGCGCGCAGCGTGTCGCGGCGGTGGATGAAATAGACCTTGCTCGCGAACCGCGTCAGGAAGAGCGCCTCCTCGGCCGCGCTGTCGCCGCCGCCGATGACCGCGACCTCCATCTTTTTGTAGAACGCCCCGTCGCACGTGGCGCAGGTCGTGACGCCCTTGCCGCCGTAGAGCTCCTTCTCGCCGGGAATCCCGGTCATCCTCGGCGAGGCGCCGGTCGCGATGATGACCGTCTTCGCGTGGATGGTGCGGTCGCTGCAGTGCAGCTTCCTCGGCATCGACGAGAAATCGACCGAGTTCACGTGGGCCTGCTCGAAGCGCGTGCCGAACTTGGCCGCCTGCTTCCTGAGGCTGTCCATGAGGTGGAAGCCGTCGACCCCCTCCGGGAACCCCGGGAAGTTCTCCACCTCGCTGGTCGTCGTCAGCTGGCCGCCGGGCAGCGGCCCCTCGATCACGAGGGGGTTCAGGCTGGCCCGGGCCGCATAGATGGCGGCCGTGAGGCCGGCGCAGCCGGTCCCGACAATGACGACGTTCTCAACGGTGTGCTTGGACATGGGTAAGGTGGATCAGACACAGAGAACCAGACTATGCGCAGTGCAACCCCCGATATGTAACCAGATGGAAGGAATTGCGGGCAAGCCGCTTGTGGGGCCGGGGCGCCTCACCAGCCCCTCAGGCGCTTGATCTTCAGCTCCTGGTACAGGTTTGGCGACAGCTCCTGGAGGAAGCGGCTCGGCGAGAGCATCATCCCGCCGGGCCCCGGCCGCGACGCGATCTTGGGGTAGCTCAGGTAGAGCTCGTTCCTCGCCCGGGTCACGGCGACATAGAAGAGGCGGCGCTCCTCCTCGACGTCCCCGGCCTCGATCGAACGCCGCCCCGGGAACTGGCCGTCGGCCAGCCCGATCACGAACACCACGTCGTACTCCAGGCCCTTGGCCTGGTGCACCGTGGTCAGCTTGACGGCGTCGGTGCTGGGGTCGACCTGGCGGTCGCTGGTCTCGCTGTTCAGGAGCAGGATCTGCGCGAGGAAGTCCTGGGTCTCCTCGAAGCGCTGCGCGAAGCCCACGAGCGCGTTCAGCTCCTCGAGGCGGTCCTGGTAGTCCGCGTACGCGCCCTTCAGGTAGTCGCCGTACCAGCCCTCGATCGCTGTCTCCACCGCGTCCGCGGGCTTGCCCTCCTGCATGGCGTCGGCGACCTGCTTGAGCGAGAGGGCGAGCTTCTCCCACTCCTCCTGCGCGGCCTTGGGCACCTTGGATCGGACCTCGCCGTCGCCCAGGATGTCGATGAAGTTGCCCTGGGAGCCGCGCGCGTGCCCGAGCGCCGCCGCATGGAGCTTCTGCGCGCCCTTCTCGCCGACCTTCGGCAGGAGGACGGCGATCCTCGCCCAGGCCTGCTCGTCGGACGGGTTGTAGACGAAGCGCAGGAGCGCGACCAGGTCGCGGATGTGCTGGCGCTCGAAGAACTTCACGCCGCTCGTGATGTGGTAGGGGATCCCCGCGCGCGCGAGCGCGATCTGGGTCTCCACAGCGATGAAGTGGGAGCGGTAGAGGACGGCGATGCTGCTCAGGGACACGCCCTCGTCCTCGTGGAGCGAGCGCACCCGCTTCACGATGAACTCCGCCTGCTCGCGGTCGTCCATGGCCTGGACGATGTAGGGCTTCTCCATGTGCCCGCGCGCCGCCCGCAGCTCCTTGTCGAAGTGCCGTCCCTTGGGCTGCGCCATCAGGACGCCGTTGGCCAGGTTCAGGATCTCGGGAGTCGAGCGGTAGTTCGTCTCGATCCGGTGGATCACAGTCCCGGGGTGGCGGTCGGGGAACGACATGATGTTCTCGAAGTTCGCGCCGCGCCACGAGTAGATGCACTGGGCGTCGTCGCCGACCGCCATCACCCGGTGGTGGGACCCGATCGTGTCGACGATCTGGGCCTGGAGCGTGTTCGTGTCCTGGTACTCGTCGACGAGGACGTGGCGGAAGCGCTCGGTGAAGTACGCCGCGACGTCGGGCGCCTGGCGAAGGAGCGAGAGCCAGTGCTCCAGCAGGTCGTCGTAGTCGCAGACCTTCTGCTCGCGCTTCCTCGCGTCGTAGGCCCGGGCGAAGCCCGGGAGCCGGTCGCTGATGTCGGCGTAGTGCGGGAAGTACTTCGCCACCGTCGCCTCGACCGTCAGCTGCGTGTTGCGGGCGAGGGAGATGATCCCGAAGAGGGGGCCGGGCCTCGGGCGCGTCTTGTCCTTGAAGAAGGCCTTGTCCTGGGACTCGACCACCTGCTTCAGCAGGCGCTCGGCCTCCTCGGCGTCCAGGATGGTGAACGTCTTGGCGAGGCCGATCGACTCGCCGAACATCCGCAGCGCCCGGTGGCCGATCGAGTGGAACGTCCCGCCCCAAAAGCGCTTCGGCTCGATCCCGGTAAGCTCCTGCACCCGGTAGAGCATCTCCTTCGCGGCCTTGTTCGTGAACGTGAGGAGGAGGATCTCGCCGGGGCGCACGCCCTTGGAGAGGAGCCACGCCACCCGGTAGGTGAGCGTGCGGGTCTTGCCCGAGCCCGCGCCGGCGAGGACCAGGAGCGGCCCCGGCTCCGCGGTCACGGCCGCGTGCTGGTCGCCGTTCAACTGCGCCTCGAAGTCGACGGGGGGGACCGGCTCGGGCGCGGGAAGTGAGTCCAGGGCGAAATCCATCGGTGCCTTGAGCCTAGGCCCGCTGCGCGCCGGGCGCCAGCTCCGCCGCGCGCGCCTCGGGCCCCAGGAGGGCCAGGGTCCCGAGCACCACGGCGACGACCGCGATCACCCAGCCGAGGGCGAAGGAATAGTCACCGCCGCGGCTCTCCGCCAGCTTGGCCTGGAAGGGCCCAAGGTAGGAGGCGCCGAGGTTGCCGAGCTGGTAGACGAGGCCGGGAAGGGTCCCCCGGATGGCGGCGGGCGACAGCTCGTTCAGGTGGGCCGGGACGGCCCCCCACGAGCCCTGGACCGCGAACTGGATCAGGAAGGCGCCGCAGGCGAGCCCCAGGACGGAGCCCGTGCCGACCCAGAGGGGAATCATGGGCAGCGCGAGGAAGGCCGCCGCGGCGATGGCCTTCCTGCGCCCGATCACCTGCGAGAGGCTCCCGAAGACGATGCCGCCCGCGATGGCGCCCAGGCTGTAGATCACGGCGATCTTTGAGATCGTGGCCTGCGGCAGCCCCCGCTGCTGTCCCAGGAATCCCTTGGGATAGAGGTCCTGCGTCCCGTGGCTGAAGCAGTTGAACGCCGTCATGAGGACGATCATGTAGAGGAAGAGCGGCCACTTCTGCCGGATGAGGGACAGGAATTCGCCCGTCCTTTTGCCGGGGTCGGCCTTCGCCGCCTGGTCGCGCGCGACCCACGCCGGAGACTCGTGGACCCCCATGCGGATGAAGACAACCAGGAGGGCCGGCAGCGCCCCGACGACGAACATGCCGCGCCACCCGATGAGGGGCAGGAGCGTCCAGGCCGCCACCGCCGCCAGAAGGTTGCCCATCGGGTAGCCCTGCTGGAGGATGCCCGAGACGATCCCGCGGCTCTGCGCCGGCACGGTCTCCATGCAGAGCGATGCCCCGACTCCCCACTCGCCGCCCATGCCGATCCCGAAGAGCGCGCGCAGCACCAGGAAAACCCCCAGGGAGGGCGCAAAGCCGGACGCCAGCTCCACGCCGGCAAAGAGGAGGATGCTCGCCATCATCGAGGGGCGGCGCCCGAACCTGTCGGCGATGACGCCGAAGATGAGGGCGCCCACCGGTCGGAACGCCAGGGTCAGGAAGAGGGCGTACGACACGGCCGATATCTTCGCGTGGAATTCCCCGGCGATCCTGTCGATCACCATCACCACGATGAAGTAGTCGAAGGCGTCGAGCATCCACCCGAGGTAGGCGGCGGCGAAGGCCCTCCACTGGGGACGCGTGAACCCCCTGAGCGGCGCGAAGGGGTTCAAAGGAGCGCCAGGTCGCTGCGGTGGACGACCTCGATCCGCCTGCGCGAGGGGTGAAGGGCGCGCACCTGCTCGCCCTTGAGCCCCGCTATCGCGGCCACCTCCTTCGAGGCGAAGGACGCCTTGCCGCGCGCGATGACCGCGCCGTCCGGCCCCGCGATGTCGATCACGTCGCCGGCCGCGAAGTCGCCCGTCGATCCCGTGACGCCGACCGCGAGGAGGCTGCGGCCCTGCTCCCTCAGGACCGGGACGGCGCAGGCGTTGATCATGATCGTTCCGGACGGCCTCTGGAAATAGGCGAGCCAGCTCTTCCTCGACTCGAGGGGAAGCCCGCTCGGGACGAAGAAGGTCCCCGGGCCGGTGCCGGAGAGAAGGCGCGAGATGATGTCGGGCTCGGCGCCGCTCGCGATGAAGACGCCGCAGCCGGACTTCGTGGCGAGCCTTGCGGCCGAGAGCTTGCTCACCATCCCGCCGACCGCCGTCTCGCTCGACGTGCCGCCGGCCATGGCCTCGATCTCGGGCGTGATCCTCTCGACGACGGGGACCACGCGGCCGCTGCCCCCCATGTCGATCAGGCCCGGGGCGGTCGAGAGGATGAGGAGGAACTGCGCGCCCACCAGGCTCGCCACCATCGCCGAGAGGGTGTCGTTGTCCCCGAAGCCGCCGCCGGGCTGGTCGATCTCCGCCGCGCTCACGGTGTCGTTCTCGTTGATGACGGGCACCGCCCCGTAGCCGGTCACCTGGGCGAGGGTCTCCTTGACGCCGAGGTAGCGCGATCGGGCGCGCAGGTCCTCGTGGGTGAGGAGCACCTGGGCAACCGTGATCCCGTGGGGCGCGAACCCGGCCTGCCAGGTCTCCATGAGGAGGCTCTGGCCGACGGCGGCGCACGCCTGCTTGCGCGCGGTCTCCGACGGGCGGCGCCTGAGGCCGAGGCGGCCCATGCCAAGGCCGACGGCGCCCGAGGACACGACCAGGACCTCCGTCCCCGAGGCGCGCAGCGCGGCGATCTGCGCGCACATGGAGGCGATCCGCTCGGTGTTCAGCTGGCCGACGCCGGACGTGAGCACGCCCGTCCCCAGCTTGACGATGACCCGGGCCGGCGGTTTACGGGGGGTCGGCATGCCGCCTCCGCTCACACTGCGAGAAGCTCCTTCTCCTTGGCGGCGAAATGGTCCCCGATGTCCTTGATGGCCTTGTCGGTCGCGGCCTGGATGTCCTTCTCAAGGCGCTTCGCCTCGTCCTCGGGGAACTTGGCCTTCTTGACGGACTCCATGATGTCGCGCCTCACGTTGCGGATGTGGACGCGGCCCTCCTCGGCGATGCGGGAGGCCGTCTTCACGAATTCCTGGCGGCGCTCGCGGCTCATGTCCGGCAGCGGCACGCGGATGATCTTTCCGTCCACGACGGGGTTGAAGCCGAGGTTCGCGACCTGGATGGCCTTCTCGATCGCCTTCGTGAGGCTCGGGTCCCACGGCTGGATCTGGATCATGCGGGAGTCCGGGGTCGTGATGGCCGCGCACTCCTTCAGGCGCATCTGGGAGCCGTAGGCCTCGACCATGACGCCCTCCACCATCACGGGCGAGGCCTTGCCCGTGTGGATCGACGAGAACTCGTGGAGGGTGAAGTCCAGGGCCTTCTTCATCTTGGTGGCGGCCTCGGTCAGCAGGGGATGGGACATGGGGGGTGGGGGTTTTGGGGACGGGCCTCAGGCGTGGACGAGCGTGCCGACCTTCTTGCCGGTGACGCCCCGCAGGATCGCATGGTCCTCGTGCAGGTCCAGGACGAGGATCGGCACGTGGTTGTCGAGGCAGAGCGAGAAGGCCGTGGAATCCATGACCTTGAGGCGCTGCTTCAGGGCGTCGATGAACGAGATGTCGTCGTACTTGACCGCGTCCTTGTGCTTCTTCGGGTCCTTGTCGTAGATGCCGTCGACCTTCGTCGCCTTGACGATGATGTCGGCGTGCATCTCGGAGGCGCGAAGCGCCGCGGTCGTGTCCGTCGAGAAGTAGGGGTTGCCGGTCCCGGCCACGAAGATCACCACGCGGCCCTTCTCCAGGTGCCGGATCGCGCGCCGCAGGATGAAGGGCTCCGCGATCTGGTTCATCGGGATCGCGCTCTGGACCCGGGTCATGACGCCCATCTTCTCCAGGCGGTCCATGATCGCCATGCCGTTGATGACGGTCGCCAGCATGCCCATGTAGTCGCCCGTCGTCCGGTCGACGCCGCGCTCCTCGCCGGAGAGGCCCCGGAAGATGTTGCCGCCGCCGATGACGACGCAGATCTGGACGCCGAGGTCGTGGATTTCCTTCACCTGCTTGCAGGTCCGTTCCAGGGCGTCCGCGTCGATGGGGTCGCCCGTCTTTTCGCCGCGCAGGAGCTCGCCGGAGAGCTTGAGGATGATGCGCTTGTATTTCACCCTGGGGTCAACGGGTAGGGGTGCGTGCATGGGCACGAATGAAACGGTCGGTCAATTAGGTCGTCAACCCCCCAGTGCAAAGGGGCTCGATTACGCCGTTGACGGGGCTATTGTGCGGGGAGCACGCTCATCAGTTCATTTTTTTGCCTGGTGGTGTAATGGTAGCACCGGTGACTTTGACTCACCTAGTCCTGGTTCGAATCCAGGCCGGGCAGCCATTCGGAACAATGGGAGTCCCTAAGGCATTGCCGCTGTCCATCAGCGACATGCCGAGGGGAGATTTCAAACAACGACAAGCCCGCAGGCCCCATTCACTCCGACAGTCGGCCCTGAAATGTCCCCATTGGAGCCCAGTCCCCGCCGGGCCAACGCGGCCATGCGCGTAGGGGATGTCCCCAAAAGAGCGGGTCTGGAATTCGGCCCAAAACATCCTTTTTTTCCCGTCTCCTGCGTGAGCGAAAAGCAAAGCGGCGCGCCGCCCGGTAGGTGTATGGCCCATTATGGCTGCTGAGAAAATGTGACATAGTGGCCGGCCAATGAAAGCCACGCACAAGAATCACCCTACCCACAGTGAAATCGCCACCCAGGCCCAGATCCTCTGGGACCTGCGGGGACGACCGGAAGGGCAGGACAAGGCGATCTGGCTGACGGCGGAGCAGGAGTTGCGCTACGACCGCAAGCTGAACGTCGCAGACACGCGCGACCGTGCTTCAGCGTTACAGCGTCTGGATGCGAAGAGCGATGCGGTCCAGAAGGAGTTGTCCGAGCTGTTCCCCTCGAAGAGCTCCCCGACGATTCAGGAGGAACTCGAGCCCTCCAGCCTGAATGAGGATCGTTAAACAGTCGTGCCTGGCGGCCATCTTCGGGGCCCGACTCGCCCCGCAGTTATTCCGCCCCTGACCGCGACTTGCGCCGGCGGGTCATTCGTCAGCCGGGTGCGTTGCCGGCTCAAGGAGCCGCTCCGCGAACCCGCGGCCGGAGCACGTCACGCGCAGCACGGCCGGCCCGCTCGTGTGCGCGTAACGCACGAGGATCGTGTGCAGCTGGTTGCCTTTGAGCCCTAGCGACTTGACCTCGTGCCCGATGCCGGGCGCCTCCCGGGTGGCCGCGCTCGTCCGCGCGAGGGCCAAGACGCCGTCCACAAGGATCTCGACGCGGCCGTCGGTCGCGACGGAGAGGGTGTCGATGCCGTCGGCCGGTGCCCAGACCTTGCCCTCGTAGGTGACGGAGAAGTTGTCGCGGGGGACGCCCGCGGAAGCGTCGGGGGAACCCGCGCCGGGCTCGTCCACCAAGGCGAAGTCGACGGCCGGGGTCAGCGAGACCTTGGCCAGGCTCTTGAAGGCGTCATCCTTGAAGTAGGTGACCCTGAAGAAGTGGGTCCTTGCGAAGTCCTCGGCCCCTAGGAGCGCCCGGGCGTCGCCCACGGACCACGGATGCCCGTCCGGGTAGACGATTCCGTGGAAGGGGGTCGGGGTCTCGTCCTTGCGGGGCTTGTCCCGGTTCTCGGCCCACGCGAAGCGGCAGTTGTCCCGGCCGATCCCGAACTCCCACATGATGTAGCCGACGCGCCCCTTGAAGTGGGAGACGACGCCCGGGACGCTCTGGCCCTGGCGGTTCATGCACTCGGTGCAGAGCGTGAGGGCGTCACCCTCGACCGCGTAGCCGCCGTACTCGTGCCAGGACGGGAAATCCGAGAAGGGCCCGCCCGAAAACTCCCCTCCCGTCGCCGTCACGGGGATCGCGCTTCCGGTCTCCTTGATCCAGCCCATCGCGTCCCGCTCCAGCCTGACGGTCTCCGGGGACTTGTTGGGCTCGTTGTAGATCTCCCAGAAGAGCACGCGCGGGTCCGAGCGGTGCGCGCCTACGATGTCCTGGACATAGGCTTTAAGGCCGGCCTTGTGCTGCTCGTAATGGGCGCGCACGTCGTCTCCCGGGCACACGAGCCAGCGGCTGTTATGGACGCCGGGGATCGGGGCGGGGTAGCGGTAGTCGGCCGAGAGCAAGTCCTTCGGGGGCTGGTTCCAGCAGTCGTCGAAGAAGACGAACTCGGTCTTGATCCCGTATTTGTCGGCCCTCTGCAAAAAGTCCTCGATGCTCGCGAGCAGCGCCCCCTTCTTCTTCAGGTAGACATAGTAGTGCAGGTACACCCGGACCACGTTGATCCCGTACGCGGACGCATAGTGCAGCTCGCGGTCGTTGACCACCGGGTCGTACTCGTCCCACTGCTGGGCCTCGTTGACGCAGTTGGTCGGCACGAACACCGCCCCCTGCACCCAGGTCCAGTCCCTCGCGCCGGGCGGGGGCGCCTCGGCGGCCGCGGTCCGGGGCGGCGGGACCGCGTTCGGGACGGCGCAGCCCGCGAGGACGCCGAGGAGGAGCACCTTGAGCGCGTTTTTCACCGGGCCATTGGGAATGGGGAAGGGGAGCCGCCGCAATTCCCAATTCCAGCCGGGTCCCGGCCTGACGGGACGGCACAAACGCCTTTTCCGTCGGTCAATCCCCGTTAACCATGAAAACTGCCGCCCCCGTCTCCCGTAAGACAATGATACGCCTCCTCAACGAGGACCTCTCCCGCGAATACCAGGCGATCATCGCCTACGTGGTCTACAGCCAGATCATCAAGGGTGCCAAGTTCCAGCACATCGCGGGCGAGCTTGAGAAGCACGCCGGCGAGGAACTCGGCCACGCGATCCAGATCGCCAAGCAGATCGACTACCTGAACGGCACGCCCGTCGTCACCGCCAAGCCCGTCAAGATGTCGGCCAAGGCCGAGGACCTGCTGCGCTTCGACCTCGAGAACGAGCGCGCCACCATCGTCCACTACAGAAAGCGCATCCGCCAGGCCGACGCCATGGGGGAGTTCGCGATGAGCGAGGTGCTTCGCAAGATCATAGCCGAGGAGCAGGAGCACCTGACCGACCTCGCCACGGCCCTCGGGATCGACAATCCGAGGCTCGACGGCTGATCCCGTCCCTTGCCAGCCCGCTCACTTCTTGGGCGGGGCCTCCGGCGCGGCGGCCGCTGCGGCCACGGTGATCTCGGTGTTCTCCTTCACGGCCGCGATCATCTCCTCCATCCCCTCCTTGATATCGCTCACCTGGGGGTGGACCTCCTTGATGAGGTCGTGCTCGATCTTGGAGAGCCTCTCGATCCGCTTGCCCTGCTCGGTCAGCTGGTCGAGAAGGCTGTTCTGCTTCTCCGAGATCCGGTACATCCACCAGAAGCAGATGCCCCAGCAGACCGTGCCGATGAGCGTCATCCAGAAGGCGAGTATGTTCTCTTTCACCCCCTGACCGACCGCCGGGCCCATTTATGGTTGCGAAGAATGTCACCCCTGCCACACCCTTTCTTGGCAATGGATTCTGCCTTCTCGCCCCGCGGGAAAACCGCCGGAAACCCCGGCCGATGACTCCTACCGTGAAATAGCACGCAGGAACCCATCATGGCCATATACCTCTGGATCGCAATCGGCAGCGCGCTCGGCGGCGTCGGGCGCTTCGCCCTCAATAGCTTCGTGTCGGAGCGCCTCGGGGGCGCCTTTCCGTGGGGCACGCTCCTCATCAATGTCACCGGCTCGCTTGCCATTGGCTTCTTCTACACCCTCACGTCGGCCGGTGGCAGGTGGGTGGTCGCCGAGGAGGGCCGGATCTTCTTCATGGTCGGCATCTGCGGCGGCTTCACGACGTTCTCCGCCTTCAGCCTCCAGACCCTGAACCTCTTCCGCGGCGGAGAATGGCTGCGCGGCGGCGGCTACATCGCCGCCTCGGTCGTCCTCTGCCTCCTCGCGGTGTGGCTCGGCCACGTGGCCGCCGCGCTCGTGAACTCGAGCAAGGCCTCGTGACCCGCGGGACGGCGCGCCGGCTCTTTCCCGGGATGAAGGTCACCCGCGCCCAGGTCATCGCCAACGGGCTGAAGTGCCGGTGCCCCAACTGCGGCCGGCGCACGCTCTTCCAGGAGGGCCGGTACTTCAAGGTCAACGAGAACTGCCCGAGCTGCGGCCTCAACATCGAGAAGGGGGACGGGGCGTTCCTGGGCCCCTTCGTCATCAACTACGGCGTGACCGCGTTTGGCGTCGTGATCCCCGTCATCATCCTCTACGTCACGGGAAGGCTCGGAGCCAGCATGACGCTCGCGATCTGCCTCGCGGCCTCGCTCGGGGTGCCGCTCCTCCTGTACCGACTCTCCTGGGGATGGTGGCTCATGCTGTATTACCTCTTCCTTCCGGACAACCTTCCCGCCAACCTCGGGGGGCGTGCCGAGGACGACGAGTGATCCCCGCCGCGCGCGCAGCAAACTGAAATGGGAAGGGAAGCAATCCTATGACAAAGACGATTCGACAGACGGTGATCATCGGGGCGACCCCCAAGCGGGTCTACGAGGCCCTCATCGACGAGAAGAGGCACGCCAAGTTCACGGGCGCCAAGGCCTCCGTCTCCCGCAAGGTGGGCGGCGCCTTCACCTGCTACGGCGGCTACCTCACGGGCCTCAACATCGACCTGGTGCCCGGCAAGCGGATAGTCCAGGCGTGGCGGGTGAAGCAATGGCCGAAGGGGATGTTCTCTGTCGCCACGTTCGCGCTCTCGAGGAGCAAAGGCGGCAAGACAAAGATCGCGTTCTCGCAGGTCGGCGTGCCCGCGGCCTCCGTGAAGCACCTGGGCCCGGGCTGGCGCACCCACTACTGGAAGCCTCTGAAGACTTATCTGGAGTCGTAGGCCCCTTGCCCTCCCCGAGAAACCTCACCGAGGTGGGGACGGCGTTCCTCAGGCTGGGCCTCGTCAGCTTCGGCGGGCCGGTCGCCCACCTGGGCTATTTCCAGAGGGAGTTCGTCGAACGCCGCCGCTGGCTCGACGACACGGCCTACGCCGACCTTGTGGCGCTCTGCCAGTTCCTTCCCGGGCCGGCGAGCAGCCAGGTCGCGTTCGCGCTCGGGATGAGGCGCGCGGGCGTGCCGGGCGCCGTCCTGGCGTCGGCCTGCTTTGCGCTCCCCTCGGCCGTCGCGATGATCCTGTTCGCCTACGGCGTCGCCACCCTGGGCGACGTGTCGTCCGCGGGCTGGCTCCACGGCCTCAGGCTCGCCGCCGCCGCCGTCGTCGCCATCGCGGTGTGGAGGATGTCCGTGAGCCTGTGTCCGGACTGGCCGCGCCGGATCCTCGCGGCATGCGCGGCGGCGGCCGTGCTCCTCGCTCCCGGCACCCTCAGCCAAGTGGGTGCGATCGCGGCCTGCGCCGCGCTCGGGCTCCTCGGCCGGCGGGACGCGTCCGCCCCGGCCGGGCCCGGCGGCGCGCTCGGCAGGACCCACGCGTGGGCCGCCGCGGCGCTCGTCGTCTTCGGCCTCCTCCTCGTCCTCCTGCCCATCGCGGCGCGGGCCAGCGGTGACAAGAACCTGGCCGTCGTCGACGGTTTCTACCGCGCAGGCTCGCTCGTCTTCGGGGGCGGCCACGTCGTCCTTCCGCTGCTCCGGTCGGAGGTCGTGCCGCGCGGCTGGGTCGACGAGGGCTCGTTCATCGCGGGCTACGGCGCGGCCCAGGCCCTCCCGGGCCCGCTCTTCACCTTCGCCGGTTACCTCGGGACGCTGATCCACGGCGGCGCCCGCGCGTGGGCGGGCGGACTGCTCGCGCTCTTCGCGATCTTCCTTCCCGGCTGGCTCCTCGTGGGCGGGGCGCTTCCCTTCTGGCACCTCCTGCGAGGGGCGGCCTGGGCCCGGGGCCTCCTTCGCGGCGCCAACGCGGCGGTGGTCGGCCTCCTCCTGGCCGCGCTCTACCGCCCGCTTTGCACCGAGGGCATCGGGAGCCCCAGCGACCTGGTCGCCTGCGTCCTCGCCGTGGCCCTCATGGGGCCGCTGCGGGTGCCGCCGTGGGCGGTCGTGGCGCTGATGGCCGCCGCGGGACAGTGGGTCCTTCGGTGAGGCCGTCAGCGCCGCGCCCGGCGGGTCAGTCCCGGACCTTCATCCTGTTGTCGACGGAGACGACCCCGCGGATACTCTCCGCGAGCTTCGTCACGAGCGTCTTCTCGGCCTCGTTCGCGGCCTCGCCCCGGATGGTGACGATGCCGTTCGAGGTCTCGACCTTGGTCTTCAAGGCGCTCGTCGAGCCGTGGCTCGCGAGCTCGAACTTCAGCTGGCCGGTGATCGACGCGTCGTCGACGCTCTCGCCGACCGTCTCCTTCGGCGGGTTCTCCGCGACGACGATGTTGTTCCTGACCGAGCGCACGCCCTCCACGCCCTTGGCGTAGAACTCGGTGAGGTCCCTCTGCGCCGTGCTGCCCGCGGTGCCGCCGAGCGTGACCACGCCGCCGTTCACGTCGACGGTGGTCGCCGATGCGCTGACGTGCGCCTTCACGAGCAGCAGGCTGCGGATCTCTATCGCGATCCACTTGTCCGAGTGCTCCGGGACCTCGTCACGCACGACGATCTCGTTGTTGACGCTGACGACGCCCGGCAGGTTGACGACCGTCTCGGCGGCCAGGTCTCGCTGCTCGCGGTCCTGCACCTGGCCGGTGAGCGTGACCACGCCGTCCTGGGCCTTCACGTCCACCTTGTCATTGAGGACGGTGCGGTAGTTGTAGGAGTCCTTGGCGGATTCCTCTATCTTGTGGTCCGTGTCGCTCGAGGCGAACAGGCCGGCGGGGCTGGCCGCGATTATCGTCAGGGCTGTCCATTTCTTCATGTTGTTCATGGGTGTACCTTTCTCCGCGCATGGTACCGTGCCGCGCGGAATGGTTCCCCCGCGGCGCGCCTTCGGCGGGCCGGGCGGGGTCGCACGGGGCCCTTGATCCCGCGCCGATCAGTCCGCCTTGCGGGCGAGCCGGTGCACCAGGAAATAGTAAGCCGCCCCGAGCACGACGGCGGCTCCGGCCGCCCAGATCGTGATTTCCCGGACATCCCCGTGCATAAGGCTCTGATCGTTGCCCGCCACCTTCGACACATAGGCGAGGACGGAGCACCAGACGGCCGCGCCCGCGAGTGTGTAGACAGAGAACTTCCAGTAGCTCATCCGCACGATCCCAGCCGGTATGCCGATCAGATGCCGCACGACGGGAAGCATCCGCGACAGGAAAATCCCGAAGCTGCCGAAACGCTCGGACCAGCGCTCGGCCTTCTCGAGCTTCTCCGGCGAGATGAACGCCAGGTGGCTGTACTTGAGGATGAGCGGCCTTCCCGCGACCCGCGAGGCCCAGTACATGAGCGTTGCGCCGACCCAGCTGCCGGCCACGGCGGCGATAACGATGCCCGTGACCGTCATGTTCCCGCGCCCGGCCATCACCATGAGGATCGCGGGCGGGATGATGACCTCGCTCGGGATGGGCACCACCGAGCTTTCCAGCGCCATCAGGAGGATGATGTACGCGTAGCCCCCCGACTCCAGAGAGCGCTGGTAGGCGTCGAGGAGCGGCTGAAGCAGCTGGTGCAAGGGCGCCGCTTAGACGTCGGGCTTCGTCTTGCGCAGGCCCTGAACGCGGTCGCCGACCTTCCAGTGCCCGCGCTTCTTCAGCAAGTCGATGCGCTCGAAGCGCTTCAGTACGTTGCGCTTGATGACGATGCCGCTCGAACCCTGGAGACTCTTGTGCTGTGACATGGCGATGTGAAAGGGACGGAAGTTGGGTGCTAAAAGGGTTGTTCAGTAAAGGTTGGGGTCCTCCCAAGACAAGGAGAATTCGACCTTGACCCCCCTTGTCGCCTCGTCAATTTCGCACTTTCCGCATTGGAAACATCACCGATATGAGGGACGACTACATCAAACAGGCGCTTGGCAAGATCTTGGATCCCAACATCCTAATCAATGTTGTGTCGCGCCGCGTCAAGCAGCTCAAGCGCGGCAACCGGCCCCTCGTGGAGTCCCTCGAAAAGCTCTCGCCAGAGGATATTGCACTGCGCGAGATCATCGAGGAGAAGATTAGCTTCGAGGCCGGCGAGAACTGACCGCGGGCGTCGCCCTGGGGCGCGCCTGGCAGGGGTCGTTCGCGGGCATCGCAAACGACGCTGACCATGGCCGCCAAGAAGAACGACGCCCCGCGCCTGACCGAGGTCAGGAACTCCAAGGTGTTCCGCGACTACGCCGTCGGGGAGCGCTTTGAGGCCGGCATCCAGCTCCGGGGGACCGAGGTCAAGTCGATCCGCACCGGCCGCGCCCAGATCAGCGACGCGTTCTGCCGCGTGGAGAAGGACGAGGTGTGGATGCTCGGGGCCCACGTCGAGCCGTACGCCTTCGGCAACCTGGAGAACCACGACTCGAAGCGGGTGCGCAAGCTCTTCCTGCACCGCAGCGACATCCGGAAGATCGCCATTGCCATGAACGCCGGGGGCAAGGCGCTCATCCCGCTGCGGATGTACTTCAAGGAGGCCCTCGTGAAGGTGGAGGTCGCGCTCTGCACCGGAAAGAAACTCTTCGACAAGCGCGAGGACCTGAAGAAGAAGGTGGAGATGCGAGAGGTGAACAGGACGCTCAGGTCGAGGCGCGCATGAGGCCCGGCGACGACCAGGCCGTGGTGCGCGTGCCCGCGAGCACGTCCAACTGCGGGGCGGGCTTCGACACGCTCGGCCTCGCGCTGAACCTCTACAACCGCGTCACGGTCATCCGCGCGCCGGGCGCCGCCCCTGTCGCCGACCGCCCCGCCGACGCGCGCGCCCAGGCCATGGCGGCGGAGGCGGCCGTCGCGTTCACGCGCGGAACGGGTCGCCCCGCGGGGGGCTTCCGCTTCCGCATCGAGGGCAACGTGCCTCCGGCGCGCGGCCTCGGCTCGAGCGTGACCGTGGTGGCCGGGGTGATCGCGGGCCTCGACGCGCTCCACGGCACATCGCTCGGGCGCCACCGCCTCGTGGGCCTTGTATCCGCGATTGAGGGACACCCGGACAACGCGGGCGCCAGCATCCTCGGGGGCTTCTGCGTGTCGCGGACGGACCCGGCCACGGGCGCCTACGTGGACTCGCAGCGCTTCGCGGTCCCCGGGCACGTCGCCTTCGTCGTCGCGTCGCCCCCGATCGAGTTCGCGACCAAGGAGTCGCGGGGCGCGCTGCCGACGATGCTGCCCTTCTTCGACGCGGTCCGCAGCATCAACGGAGCCGCCTACCTGGTCGCCGCGTTCGCCTCCGGGGACTTCGCGAGGCTGAGCCAGGTCGCGGGCGACTTCGTCCACGAGCCCTACAGGCTCCCCCAGATCCCGGGCGGGAGCGACGCGATCGCGGCCGGCGTCGCGGCGGGGGCATGGACCGGATGGCTCAGCGGCAGCGGCTCGAGCGTCCTCTGCGTCTGCGAGCGGGACAAGGCGGGCCTCGTGCAGAAGGCGATGACCGCGGCGTTTTCCCGGGCCTCGATGCCGAGCGAGGCGAGGATCCTCTCGGCGGACAACGAGGGCCTGACGGTCGAGGGGTGACCCGCCCCGGGGCTACTCCCGGAACGAGGGGGTGTCCTTGCCCGGCCAGACCTGTATGACGGCCTCCGCGAGCGGGCGCCAACCAAACGGCTTCTGGATGCGCATCCTCAGCCGCTTGAGGCGCGAGAGCTCGTCGTCGAACATGTCGAGGTCGTGGCCGGAGACGATGATGAACACCGCCTCGGGCGCCAGGGCCGACGCCTCGCGGATGAACTCGATCCCGTTCATCTGGGGCATGTAGTAGTCCGTCACGATCACCCCGGGCGCGATCTTGGGGAGGCTGCGCAGCGCATCCGTCGGCCGCGTGAACGGGTGGACCGGGCAGTCCAGGTTGTCCCCGATCATCTTCGCCATCAGGTCGACGAAGGGCTTCTGGTCGTCTACGATCACGACCGACCGGCTGGGTGCGGCGGTCTTTTTCCTGGCTGGTTTCACGGCGGGGCTGTCCAGAGGCCGCAGACGATGGTGGGCAGGCCGGGGGAAAGCAACGCGCAAGGGGCTTGCGTCACGTCAATCCCCGATGAAAAACGGTTGGCCCAAAGGAGCCCCGACCCGATGATCCATGTCGTACTGTTTCAGCCCGAGATACCCCAGAACACGGGCAACGTGGGGAGGATGTGCGCGCTGACGAAGTCGCGGCTCCACCTGATCCACCCGCTGGGATTCAAGATTACGGACCGCAACCTGCGGCGGGCGGGGATGGACTACTGGTTCTCCCTCGACGTCCATGAGCACGCCGACTGGGCCGCCTTCCGCTCGAGCCCCGCCGCCCCGCGGCGCCTCTGGCTCTTTACAACCCGGTCCAAGGTCGTGTTTTGGGACGTCCGCTTCGAGGACGGCGACGGGCTGGTCTTCGGGAACGAGGGAGGCGGCGCCCCGGACTGGCTGCACGGCGAGCTAGAGGGCACGAGGGTGACAATCCCGCACGCCAACCCGGACCTGCGCTCGCTCAACCTGAGCACGGCGGCCGGCATCGCAGCCTTCGAGGCCCTTCGCCAAATCGGGGGGTTTGGGGGGCCGCCGTGAATTTTTGGGTAGCCTACCGCGGGTCGCCCCCCAAGATGGCCCATTCCAAATGAGCGAGTCGCGACTCAAGGTCTTTTCAGGCAATTCAAACAAGGCGCTGGCCGAGGACATCTGCGCCAGCATCGGGGTGCCCCTCGGTAAGGCCACCGTCACCAGCTTCCCCGACGGGGAGACCTTCGTTAAGATCGACGAGAACATCCGGGGCCACGACGTGTTCATCATCCAGTCGACCTGCCCGCCGACGAACCACCACCTTATGGAGCTCCTGATCATGATCGACGCGGCGCGGCGCGCCTCGGCGAACCGGATCACCGCCGTCCTCCCGTTCTACGGCTACGCGCGCCAGGACCGCAAGGACCAGCCCCGCGTCCCGATCACGGCGAAGCTGGTCGCGAACCTCCTCGTCTCGGCCGGCGCGAACCGCGTGCTCACGATGGACCTGCACAGCCAGCAGATCCAGGGGTTCTTCGACATCCCCGTCGACCACCTGTACGCCTCCCCGGTCTTCTTCGAGTTCCTCTCCAAGACGAAGACCGAGAACCTCGTCGTCTGCTCCCCGGACATCGGCGGCATGAAGATGGCCGCGGCATATGCGGACCTGATGGGCGCCAGCCTCGGGATGGTCGCGAAGCGGCGCAGGAGCGCGACCGCCGTCGAGGCCATCAGCGTGGTGGGCGAGGTCGAGGGCTGCGAGGTCCTCCTGGTCGACGACATCACAGAGACGGCGGGCACGCTCATGGCCGCCGCGAAGATGCTGAGGGAGCGCGGCGCCCGCAAGATCCGGGCCGCCGTCAGCCACAGCATCCTCAACGAGATCGCCTACGAGCGGCTGCGCAGCGGCCTGATCGACGAGCTCATCACGACCAACACCGTGCCGATAGACACGAGGGGGCTCCCGATTACCGTGCTGAGCGTCGCCGGCCTCCTCGGCCAGGCCATCCAGCGCATCAACACGAACGAGAGCATCACCGGGCTCTTCCGGATCAAGGGTTTCTGAATCGTTTGCGCGCGGCGGGTTTGTGGAACACCTTTCGCGCGCCCAGGGTCCTTCCCCTCTACACATGAACTTCAGATCTGCCTCCGGAATCGCAATCGCCGCGGCGCTCGCCTCGGCCATGGGCCCCGTCCCCGCCGCCCGCGGCGCGGCGGTCGAGGCGCCCGCCCTGGCGAAGATGCCGGAGCTCAAGAAGGACATGAGCCCCGTGAACGACGGGAAGCCGGGCGTCGTCCTGAGCTACGCCGACGTCCTTGAGCCGGTGGAGAAGGAGGTCGTGTCGATCGACTCCACCCGGACCGTCCACGAGCGCGTCCAGGCGAACCCGCTCCTGCGCCAGTTCTTCGGCGACATCCCGGACCAGGACCACGAGAGCAAGGAGATGGGGCTCGGCTCCGGCGTCGTCGTCTCCTCCGACGGGTACATCCTCACCAACAACCACGTCGTGGCCGACGCCGACGAGCTGACCGTGGAGTTCGGTGACGGCCGCAAGTTCCCCGCCAAGGTGGTCGGCGCCGACCCCAAGACGGACATCGCGGTCGTGAAGATCGACGCGACCGGTCTGCCCGCCATCACCTTCGCCGACAGCGACAAGCTGCGGGTGGGGGACGTGGTCTTCGCCGTGGGCAACCCGCTCGGCGTCGGCGAGACCGTGACGATGGGCATCGTCTCAGCCAAGGGCCGCAACAAGCTCGGCATCCTCGACGACGACGACGGCAAGGGCCAGGGCTACGAGGACTTCATCCAGACCGACGCGGCCATCAACATGGGCAACTCCGGCGGGGCGCTCGTGGACGCCAAGGGGCGCTTCGTCGGCATCAACAGCGCCATCGTCTCTCCGTCGCGCGGCAACATCGGGATCGGCTTCGCCGTGCCGGTCAACATGGCCGCCAACATCATGCGCAGCCTGATCGAGACGGGGACGATCGCCCGCGGCTTCCTGGGCATCAGGGGAGACCCCGTCACGGCGGAGATCGCCGAGCAGGTCCACCTGCCCAAGGACGCGAACGGCGTCATTGTCAACGACACGGAGGCGGGCAGCCCCGCCGACAAGGCCGGGGTCAAGGTTGGCGACGTCATCGTCTCGGTGAACGGGAAGCAGATCCACGACCAGGACGAGCTGCGCCTCACGATCTCGCAGCTGGCGCCGGGCACGAAGGTCACGCTCAACACGGCCCGCGACGGCAAGCCGATGGTCGTCACGGTGACCCTCGCCCAGCTGTCGGAGAAGCCGAACGAGCTCCTGAAGGGGATCGAGTTCGCCAAGTTGACGGACGACGTGCGCCGCCACTACGGGATCGACGCGCGCATCTCAGGGCTCGTCGTCGCCAAGGTGGACGAGAAGTCGCCCTACGCCGAGAACCTTCCCCAGGGCGCCGTTGTCGTCGAGATCAACCGCTCGCCGGTGGACGACCTCGCCGGCGCCAAGGTGCTCCTGCACCCCGGCCACAACCTCCTCCTCGTCTACTACCAGGGCTTCCAGAGGTACCTGGTCGTGACGACGCCCTGAGGCGCCGTCAGCTGCCGGGCTTCTCGACCGGCACGCGGGCGAGGGCCTCGGGCACCTTGTCGGCGGGATAGGTGGGGAAGCTGAGCTCGAGGAGCGAAACGGAGGGAGCGTCGAATCGGACCGACCCGGCGCTGCGGTCGACCAGCATGGCGATCCCCGCGACCGACCCGCCGGCCTTGCGCACGATGTCCAGGCACTCCACCACGCGGCCGCCGCGGGTCACCACGTCCTCGACCACGAGGACGGGCTCGCCCGGGGCCAGCGTGAAGCCGCGGCGAAGGACGAGGACGTTGTTCTCCTTCTCGCAGAAGATGTACCTCGCCTTCGCGCGGCGCGCGACCTCCTGGCCGATCACGAGCCCGCCCATGGCCGGGGCAAGCACGGTCGAGAACTTCAGTCCGGCGCCGCGGACCTTCTCGAGCAGCAGCTCGCCCAGGCGCTCGACGGCGTCCATGTGCTGGCACACCTGGGCGCACTGGAAGTAGTGGCCGCTGTGCAGCCCCGAGCGCAGGACGAAGTGCCCCGTGAGGAGGGCGCGCGTCCGGGTGAAGATGCCGAGGATTTCCTGCTGGTTGGGATCCATGCGGGCCGGATTCCAGACGGTTCCCGCCGCAAGTTCAATGCTTCACCCAGCGTTGAATATCCCCGGGGGCGGGTGTACGGTGGAGGATGTCAGGCCACCCGAACAACGTGGAGCCCACCCTCCAGATCCCCCTTGAAGACGAACTCGGCGACGTGCTCGAGAAGGCGATGAGCTGCGCGGGCCTGACGCCCGAGACCCTCTCCGCTAGGTCGGGCGTGCCGGTCGCCGACATCAGGGACGCGGTCGACTACCGCCCCGAGCTGGGCCCCGCGCAGTGCGGGCGCCTCGCGGCCGCCCTCGGGCTGAACGAGGTCGGACTCTGCGCGCTGGCGACGGGCAAGTACCCGCTGCCGGACTCCGAGGGCCTCCCGTTCCGCCTATGGCCCCTCAGGGTCGCGCACGGGATCGGCGTCGTGAACGCCTACATCGTGGGCGGCGAGGACGGCCGCGGGCTCCTGTTTGACACGGGCCCCGGGGCCGGGGCGCTCGAGGCGGCGTGGCCGAGCGCCATCCGCAGCATCGAGGCCGTGTTCATCACCCACGTCGAGCCGGAGCACGCCGGCGGCCTGCGCCTCGCCATGCAGCAGCTGGGCGTGTCCGAGGCCTTCATCCCCTCGGGCGCAGAGGCGCCCCCGGCGAGGCCGATGGGGGAGGGCGAGACCTTCACCGCAGGCGCGCTCACCGTCACGGCATTCCGGACGCCGGGCCACTGCGCGATGCACAACTGCTACCACGTCCGGTCGACTGCGGTGCCCGCGGCGCGCTCGCTCCTCATCTCCGGCGACCTCGTCTTCGCGGGCTCCGCGGGCGGGCCCTACCACTGCCAGCGCCAGCTGCGGGCGCACCTGCGCCGCGTGCTGACCGCCGTCCCGGCGGACACCGTGGTCGCTCCGGGCCACGGCCCGATGACGACGGCGGGCAACGAGCTCCGCTACAACCCGTTCGTGTCCTGAGGGCCCCGGGCCCTAGACCGAGTCGATGATGAGCGCGACGACGGTCGCGTTGTCCGGGCCGCCCCGCTGAACCGCCATCTCGACCAGGCCCCGGGCGATGTCCGCGGGATGGGCGGCGGCGGCGACGGCGTCCCTGAGCTCCCGCTCCGAGATGAGCCGCGTGACCCCGTCGGTGCAGAAGATGAAGCGGTCGCCCGGGAAAAGGGGCAGGTCGGCCAAGTCGACCTCGGGCGGGAGCGACTGGCCAATGCACCGCGTCAGCGCGCCCCTCTGCGACTCGCTGTAGTAGACCACCTCGCCCCGCGCCCTGCGGCGCTTGGCCTCGTTCTCCACGGAATGGTCCTCCGTCAGGCAGATGAATTCCCCGGCGCGCCAAAAAAAGGCCCTCGAGTCCCCGACGTGCGCGAGCTTCAGGCGCGGGCCGCGGACGCATCCCATCGTGAGCGTCGACCCGATGCCGAGTCCGGGGCTTAGCTTCATCCCCAGGGCCACGACGCGGTCGTTGGCCGCCGTCACGATGGCCTTCAGGTTCAGCTCGGCCCCGGGCGGCGTGGCCAAGACCCCGGCGGTCACGACGTCGACCGTTTCCTGGGCGGCCTCGCCCCCCCCGGGCAGCCCGCCGACCCCGTCCGCGACCCCGAAGAGCTGCGCCACCTCGTCAAAAAGAATGCGGTCCTCATTCTCCTTCCGGACCTTACCGATGTCAGAATGGCGGGCGGCGCGGAGGGTGGTCATCGGGCGAAAGATGACGATAGGCTGCGGGCGGTCATGTGAAAGGACGAAATTGATCGTCCCTGTTGCCGACCGTGAGCCTCGTGAAGGAGCGCTGGGGGAGACCCTCGATGAACAGCCTGCCGTAGGATTTCGCCAGGATGCGGCTGTCGAGCACCGTCACCAAGCCCCGGTCGGCTTGGGTGCGGATCAGCCGGCCGACCCCCTGCCGGAACTTTATAAGCGCCTCCGGCAGCGTGAGTTCATTGAAGGGATCGCCGCCGCGCTCCCGGATGTGCTCCGCCTTGGCCTCGGCGATCGGGTGGGTCGGGGGGCTGAACGGGAGGCGGGCGATCACGACCTGCGACAGCGCGTCGCCGGGGACGTCGACCCCGGTCCAGAAGCTGTCCGTCCCGAAGAGGACGGCGTTGCCGAGGTCGCGCATCCTCTGCGCGAGCTCCGTCCTGGAAATGTCGCCGCCCTGCACCAGGAAGGGCCGCCCCTCGGCCGCGAACCGGGGCCCGGCGAGGGCGGCGACCGCCTGCATGTCGCGGTAGCTCGTGAAGAGGACGAGCGAGCCCCCAGCCACGCGGCTGCAGCAGAAGCCGACGTAGTCGGCGAGGGCGTCGATCGACGCCCGCGAGTCCTGCTGCGAGGGCAGGGGGATGTCGGCGGCGATGAAGACCCGCATGTTGCGCTCGAAGTCGAAGGGCGAGCCGGCCACCTCCGCGCGCGCCCGCGAGGCGCCGATGCTCGCCGCGAACGGGGCCATGTCCCCGGCGAGGGCGAGCGTCGCGCTCGTGCACACGACGCTGACGCCGGCGCCGAACAGGCACCGCTCGAGCTCGGGGGCGACATCGATGGGGGCGCTGCGCAGCGTCACGATCGTCTGCTTCCTGCCGCCCTTCTCGGCCCAGTAGACGTGCCCCTTGTTGGCGAGGCCAAGCCACTCGTCGACGCCGGCGCGGATGGCGCGAAGTTTTGATCGCTGCTCCAGGAGCTCGTCCCTCTCCCTCCCGTCCTCGAGCGCGTCGGCGATCTTCGCCACCGAGCGCTCCAGCGCGGCGAGCGGCGCGGCGAGGACCGGCTCCGCCACGCCCTCCTCGCGCAGCCGCGCGATGGGCCTCTCCGCGAGGATCGAGCCCGCGAGGAAACCGAAGAACTGGGCCGACGCGTCCATCGTGTCGGCCATCTTCTGGCGGAAGTCCGCGTCGGCGCGCTTCTTCATGATTCCCCTGCGGGTCCTCGGGTTGAAGAGGTGCTTGAGCGTTCGCTCCACGCCCAGGCTGCTGAGCGAGAGGCCGAAGCTCTCCTCGGCTACCTCGGACACGGTGTGCGCCTCGTCGAGGACGACGAAGTCCCCGGGAAACAGGACGCCCACCGCGTCCGGACCCGCGCCCTCGGCCCGGGCGCCGCCCGCGTTTATGAGGGAGAACAGCAGCGCGTGGTTCACGACGATCACCTGGGCGGACCGGACCCGCGCCCGCGCCCTCTGGTAGAAGCAGCGCTCGCAGTCGCAATTGCGCCTCGAGCAGGAGGACGAGTCGGCGTTCACGTTCTCCCAGACCTCGGGGCTCGGGGGCGGCTGCAGGTCGTGGCGAAGGCCGGTCGGCGTCGTGTCCGCCCAGTCCGCGATCCGCTGCAGCTCCGCATACCCGGCGTCGTCGAACAGGCTTGCCCGCTCGGCGAGCGCGTGGGACAGCCGCGTCGTGCAGAGGTAGTTGGACTTGCCCACCAGGACCGTCGAGACGAACCCGGCGTACTTCTCCAGCTCCGGCGCGGAGTGAAACAGCCTCCTGCAGAGCGGCAGGTCCTTCTTGTCCACCTGCTCCTGGAGCGAGATGGTGTGGGTCGAGACGATCAGCTGGCGGCCGCAGTCGGTCGCATGGATGATGCCCGGGACCAGGTAGGCGAGGGACTTGCCGATCCCCGTTCCCGCCTCGAAGAGCAGGGGCTCGTCGTCCCTGAAGGCCGCGGCGGCGGCGTTCGCCATCCTCTCCTGGCCGGGCCTGTGGTCGAGGCCGAGGTTCGACTGCAGCCAACCCGCCTCGGAAAAGGCCTTCGCCGCGAGCTCGGGCGCCCGGCTCGGGGGCGGCTCGGCGGGGGCGGTTTCGTCGCGGATTCCGATCATGGCAGTCCTCCAGCAAACAAACGGACAGGGCGCCCTGCGAACGGAATCTGCAGCCCGAGCCTCAGTCGCCGATCCACACCAGGTCGCCCGCGCGGACATCGTCGTACAGCTCGATGATGTCCACGTTTCGCATGAGGACGCACCCGGCGCTGATGGGCCTTCCGATGTCCCCCTCGCGCTGCGTCCCGTGGATGTAGATATACCGCCCGTGGGAGTCGACGTCGCCGCCCAGGTTCACGCCGGGCTCGAGGCCGCGAAGCCAGAGTATCCGGCTCGTGATCAGGTTGAAGCGGTCGGCTTCCTCCGGGGGGATCTCCGAGAAATGCCTGCCGGTCGGCACGCGGGACTTGAACACGGTGCCTGCCGGCTGGCCCGCGCCGATGCGCTCCGCGATCTCGTGGAGGCCGCGGGGCGTCCCGAGCGAATGCATCACGTTCGAGGGCGGCCGCTTGGAAGTCGATATGACGTAGGATTTTACGGCGGCACCCTTTTGCCTGAACTGGAGGGTCGACGTGCCGATGCTGACCAGGAGCACCCGGTCTGCGTGCTTGATGCCGAGCGCAGATCGGGTTTTGTTGAACGACTCCCAGGACGAATCTATGGACAAGACGGCATCCTTCACGGTCGGCATCGTCGGCGCCACAGGCGCCGTCGGTCAAGAATTGCTGCGTCTCCTCGAGGAGCGAAGCTTCCCGATTTCCGCGCTGCGGCTCTTCGCCTCGGCCCGTTCCGTGGGCAAGACCGTCGTCTTCAGGGGCCAGAAGCTCGCCGTCGAGGAGGCCAGGCCGGGCGTCTTCGGCAACGTTGACGTCGCGTTCTTTGCCGCGGGCGGACCGGTCACCCGCGCCCTCGCGCCCGATGCCGTCAAGGCGGGCTGCCTCGTGATCGACAAGAGCTCGGCGCTCCGGATGGACCCTGACGTCCCCTTGGTCATCCCGGAGATCAACCCGGAGGCCCTCAGGGGCCACAAGGGGATCATCGCCAACCCGAACTGCTCGACCGCAGTCGCGCTCATGGGCGTCTGGCCGCTGCACAAGAGGTTCGGGCTCAAGCGGCTCATCCTCGCGACCTACCAGTCCGTGACGGGCGCGGGCGCCGAAGGCGTGCGCGAGCTCGAGGCGCAGGTCCTCGCACACACGAGGGGCACCGAGCTCCAGAAGAAGGTCTTCCCCCGCCAGATCGCCTTCAACGTCATCCCCCAGGTCGACACGTTCGGGCCCAACGGCTACACGGGCGAGGAGACGAAGATGATGCTGGAGAGCCGCAAGATCATGGGGCTTCCCCAGCTTCCGGTCTCGGCCACGTGCGTCCGCGTGCCGGTCGTGCGCGCGCATTCGGTTGCGGTGAACGCCGAGTTCGAGCGGCCGGTGAGCGTCGCCGAGGCGCGCGAGGCCGTCGCCGCCTTCCCAGGGGCCCAGCTCGTGGACGAGCCGTCCCGCGGCGAGTACCCGACGCCGCTCGATTTCAGCGGCAAGGTGAAGTGCGGCGTCGGGCGGATCCGCGTCGACACCGCCCTTCCCAACGGACTGGCATTCTGGGTGAGCGGGGACAACCTCTGGAAGGGCGCCGCGCTCAACGCGGTGCAGGTCGCCGAGCTCATGGTGCGCGAGGGCCTGCTCAGGCCCAGGGCGGCGCTTGCGGCCGTCTAGTTGGATTGGACGCCTAGCTCAGTTGGTTAGAGCACCTCGTTTACACCGAGGGGGTCGGGGG
>CAZDZL010000046.1:0-27422 GCA_964509885.1 uncultured Opitutaceae bacterium
GCCAGGGTGCTGTTGGCCGAGTAGCTCCCTTTGTCCTCGGAGGAATCAACGATGAAGGGGTTGAGTACCAGCGGTTGCGACGACATGTCCTGGTCGGACGTGGTCGTCGTTGTCGTTGTGGTCGTCGTCGCGGAGGCGGCTTGCGCTCCGGCGGTCAGGGGCATCGAGGCAAAGCTGAGCGCAGAGCTGACGGTAATGGCGCGCAGCAAAACCATACTTCTGTTTGAAGACATATACTCCGGGATTAGGGCTTACGGTTTAGGGTCGTGTAGGACCCGTTGGTGGTGGATCGTACAATTTAAAGGGCGAATCACTGGAATCCCGGGACAAAATCCACGGGATGCGTTACGTTCCAATTTATCAGTGCTTCGTTTTATCTAGAATAGCCGCTAATACGAAATCATGTTAAAACTTACGGTTAGCTCTAAATAGAAACACGAAGCGGTTTCGGATTTGGTGTTTGGGCAGGGCGGGTGTGTTCGGGGGCGCACCGGCCCGGATCGGGGAGTTCTAGCCCACCGCCGATTGGGGAGATCCTGTTTGGGCTCCCCTAACGATGACGGCCTGGGTTCCTACAAGACAGCGAGCATCACGGACATCCGCCGTGCGGCGGCTCACCCCAATTCTATTTCTCCACCCGGGCGCGCAGGTCCGCCGGCAGCAGGTCCAGGGCGGTCTCCTGCATCTTGGGGTCCGCAATCTCGACACCCAGGACGTTGCGGGCCTCCTGGAGGCTGAAGAGCAGGTTGGTGCTGAGCGAACGCAGCTTCTCGCCATCGATCTCGTCCACGCATTGGCGCAGGCGGCCGCGCGCCAGGTCCGCGTGGTGCGCCTGGGCCAAGATAATGGCCAGCCCGACCCTTTGGTCCCAGGGCAGCGTCCGGTCCGATCCGCCGGCTATCCGGCGAAGCAGCACATCGACAGTGCTGTTGAACGCGTCGGCGTCGCCGACCGCTATCGCGACCTGGGCTCGGGCCAGCAGCGCACCGAGGTCGGCCGGGAACCTCCTGAGCTCCTGAGCCGCCCTTGCGGCAAGGTCCAGCTGGCCCATATCGACGAAATATTCGGCAAGGCGGGTCGCGGCGGCCGCATCGTTCTGGGGATCAACGACCCTTAGCACCGTGACGGACTGGCCCTCGAACCCGGCAACGGTGGGGATGAGGTAGGGCACCGGGCGAAGCCAGGGCGGCAGGTTCCAATGGCGCAGCCGCTCCAGGAAGGTCCCGTTGGTCTGCCCGCTTCCCACAATGGCGTAGACATCCATATAGGAGTCCCACTGCGGGATGACAATGTGGGTGATCCCTCGCTGGCTGATGAGTTCCTGGGCCTCCTCCGGGGTCGACGCGCTCGCGATGCGGATGGCGACCGCAAGTCCCTCGCTGTTTTCCCAGCCGAACGTCCCCAGTCCCTGGATGCCCCCGTAGTAATAGAGCGCGGTCGTCGCATCGGGCGGGGCAAGGATGACCGTTCCCTCCGGGCCCTCGTGCTTCGCCAGGTCATAGGCAAGGTCGCGCTCGATGAGGCCCACAACCTCGCCCTTTGTCAGCTCGCCCTTCGGGTTCAGGGCGAGGGTCGGCCACAGCATCACGGCGCCGGGCAGCACCACCGCCGCAGCAAGGACGGCCATGGCGGCGGAGAAAAGCCGGGCCCCCGGCGAGCCGCGCACCGCGGCCGCCGAGGCCACAATCAGGGCGAGCAGGGCGCTGTCCACCAGGTTCATCGCATGCAGGCGCCAACCCGCGAATCCCAATGCGACGAGGACCGGGCCAAGGGCAAGGGCCACCGAGGCGCGCTGGCCCTGCCCCAATCTCCCGGAGATGATCAGCCACAACGCGGGCGCCGCGAGCATCACGGGGAGCATCGCGGCCAGGACGGTCGCCGTGACGCCGTTCTGGAGGAGCCACGCCCAGAGATTCGGCGCCGAGGCGCCGCCGGGAAGCATCGAGAGCCTCAATGCGTTCAGGTCCATCGCGAGGAACCCGAGGCTTCCGGTAAGCCCCATCGAGACCGGCACCGAGGCCAACGCGGCCGTGGCAAGAAGCAGCCTCGCCCGGGCCCGGCGGCCGGAGGGCCGCCCTTGCCCCCCGATCCACGCCGTCAGCTGCGCCAGCAGCTCGCCGCCGCCGATCCACGCGACGCCGAACACCGGATGAACTGCCCGGAGCTCCCACGAGCCCATGTGGCCCGGGAAGAACTCCAGCAGGTAGGCGCAGAGGCAGGTCACCGCGCCCGCGAGAGACCACGCCCTCCATGGAAGGCTTGGCCTTGGGGCCGTTCCTGCCGGTGACGCGCCCCGGGCGACCCACGCGGCGAGGACCGCGCCCAGGGCGACGCCCGCCAGGACGACGACCTCGTCGGATACGCTCACCCAGAGCCCCAGGCCGCCTGCGACCCCGGCGGCGACAAACCCATTCCGAAGGCTCCGCGCTCCTTGATCTCCCTGGGGCCCAGCGGCGCGGATTGCGGCAAGCAGCGGGAGAATGCTCCAGAGCGCGCACGCCTGCGCGAGTCCGCCGCTGTCCGGCATCCCGGGAAGGAACTCGGCCGCGAGGGGGAACAGGGTCACGAGGCCCACGGACACCAGGGCGGCCGGCAGCGGGCCGAATCGCAGCGCGACAAAGACCGCGGTCGACGCCCCGAAGAGCAGGAGCAGCAGCGGGTCCGCATAGAGCGCCGCCGTCTCCACGGACCGGTCTATCGGGCTGCCGGATATCTCGTGGTGGCACCAGGCGACGAGGCCCAGCCACCAGCGGTACGGGGAGGCCGCGTACACGTCGTGGCCCAGCGGGGCGTTCTCGTAATCGACGTGGCGCACGCGCAGCTCCCCGCGGGCAAACATCAGGCGCGTCTGGTCGAGCCATTCGAAGCTCTCGTTGTGATGCCCCGGCACGACCAGGCTCGGGCGCCACGCGGCGTGCGGTGCCGGGGCACCCGCGCTTCCCCCGGCCGTGCCGAGGGTCTGGGACACGTACTCGACACGGCGCATGCGGATGCCGCTCGTGACGACAAGGAGACCAAGCGCGCAGAAAGGAACCAGTATCCACGCTCGCGCCGGAATCTGCACCGGGAGTTTCACGGGAAACGTCGCATTTGATCCAAGCTGCGAAATCGCAAACGCAAGTGCACGTTGAAAATACGGGCGGGACGGCCCCGTGCGGATCCGCGGGGCAATCCTACCTTGACTACGCGAATGTGCATTCGTCCCATCGCCCGGTCACGATGCTGGTCGCTCCCATCTGCAGATACCGGTAGATGCCCCCCATGGCCTTGCGCGCGCCCCGATTACGAATGCTTGGGCTGGCATTTCTCGCGTGCGCGGCGGCCCGGGCCGCGGACCCCGCGGGGTCCATATCCGAGAGGCCCTTCGACGCGCCCCCCTTCCCCCGCGGGAAGACGATGTTCACGCAGCTCTCCCCGGAGCAGACGGGCGTGCGGACCGAGAACCACTACGACGATCCCAGGATGTGGGGGGAGCTCTACCACGAGTTTGAGGACGGGTCGATCGGCACGGGGGTGGCGATCGGGGACTACGACGGCGACGGCCGGCCCGACATCTTCGTGGTGAGCAAGACCGCGGGCTGCCGCCTGTTCCGCAACCTGGGCGGGTACAGGTTCGAGGACGTGACGCAGAAGGCGGGGGTCGGCGCGACGCCCGGCGTCTGGAACCTCGGCGCAACCTTCGTCGACATCAACAACGACGGCCTCCTCGACATCTACGTCTGCCGCTTCAACGCCCCCAACCTGCTCTACGTGAACCAGGGTGACGGGACGTTCAGGGAGATGGCCCACGCCTACGGCCTCGACATCAAGGATTCGAGCGTCATGGCGGCCTTCGGCGACTACGACCACGACGGGTGGCTGGACGTCTACATCACCACGAACCTGCTGAGCCAGTCTGCCCACCCCGCCGGCCAGCGCGGCCGTCTCCTCCATAACAACCGGAACGGCACGTTCACCGACGTGACCACGAGCGCCGGGATCACCGGCGAGTCGCAGAGCCACTCGGCCACCTGGTGGGACGTCGACAACGACGGCTGGCCCGACCTCTACGTCGCCAATGACTACGGGGTCCCCGACAGGCTGTACCACAACAACCGGGATGGGACGTTCACCGACGTCATCGACCGCGTGCTCCCGCACACCTCCTCGTCGTCAATGGGCGCCGACTTCGGGGACGTGAACAACGACGGGCTCATCGACTTCCTGGTCGCGGACATGGCCGCGACCACGCACCAGAAGGACCAGCGGCTGATGGCCGGGGAGCGGGAGGGAAACTCCGACACCCCCGCCGCGACGCCGAAGTACCACCGCAGCGCCCTCTTTATCAATACCGGGACGGGACGCTGCCTCGAGGGGGCCATCCTCGCCGGCGTGTCCGCCACGGACTGGACCTGGTCCGTTCGCCTCGAGGACCTCGACAACGACGGGCGCCTCGACCTCTTCGTCACGAACGGCTTCAACAGGTACCCGGACGAGGACGTCGTGACGCGCGCCTCGGCCGCCCGGTCCCAGGCGGAGCGCATCAAGATCCTTTTTGACAGCCCGGTGATGGTCGAGACGCACCTCGCCTTCAGGAACCTGGGAGACCTGAGGTTCGAGAGCATCGGCGCGGACTGGGGCCTCGACGCGAGGGGCGTGAGCTTCGGGGCCGCGTTCGGCGACCTGGGCGGGGACGGCAACCTCGACCTGGTGTACACCAACTACGAGGGAGGGGTGACGATCCTGCGAAACGACAACGACTCGGGGCACCGCGTGAACATCGACCTGCGCGGGACGGCGTCCAACCGGTTTGGCGTCGGGGCGACCGTGAGGATCGAGAGCGCCCTGGGTAACCAGGTCCGACAGCTCGCCCTGGCACGGGGATACATGTCCTCCAGCGAGCCGATGCTGCACTTTGGCCTCGGCGCCGACACACTGATCAGGCGCATGGTCGTGACATGGCCCGGCGGCAGCGTGCAGCACTTTGAGAACCTGAAGGTCGACCGCCGCTACACGATCACCGAGCCGTCCGTCCGGGGAGCCGGGCGCGAGGATTCGGGCGGGCCGCGGGCCCAGTTCAGGGAGGTGAGCCAGGAGAGCGGCCTCGGCCTCAGGTCGGGCGAGGAGGCCGTCGAGGAGACCTACCTCCAGCCGCTGATCCCGGTGCGCCTCAACAGGCGCGGCCCCGCCATCGCGGTCGGGGACGTGTTTTGCAGCGGCCGGGACGACGTCGTCGTGGGCGGCACCGTCCTCGATCCCCTGCGCATCCTCCACAGCTCGGCGACGGGCGCGTTCGTGGACACGGGTTCCCCGGCGTCCTCGACCGCCGCCGCGACCGACGACGGCCCGCTGCTGCTTTTCGACGCCGCGGGCACCGGCAGCGAGGACCTTCTCGTCACCAAGGGCGGGAACACGCTGCCGGCCGGCGCGCCGGAATACCAACCCAGGCTGTTCCTGAACGACGGCCATGGCGGGATGCGGGCGGCGCCGGACGGGATGCTTCCGCCGCTCTACATCAACGCCGGGGCCGCCGCCGCCGCGGACTTCGACCACAGCGGCCGCCTCGGGCTGTTCATCGGCGGGCGCGTGCTACCCGGGCACTATCCCCTAGCCCCACGCAGCGCCCTCCTCGCCAACCGCGGCGGAAAATTCGAGGACGTGACGGACTCCCTCGCGCCGGCGCTGCGGGAGGTCGGCATGGTCACCTCGGCGCTCTGGTCCGACGTGGACGGCGACGGATGGCCCGACCTGCTGCTCACCCTTGAGTGGGGCCATGTGAAATATTTCCACAACAGGGAGGGCAAGGGTTTCGACGATTGGACGGAGAGGGCCGGCTTCGCCTCCGCTGGCACGGGCTGGTGGACCTCGATAGCCGCGGGCGACTTCAACGGGGAGGGTCGGATCGACTACGTCGTGGGGAACGTCGGCCTCAACACGCAGTACCACGCCGATCCCGATCACCCGGCGCTTCTCTTCTCCGGCGACTTCAACGGCGACGGGTCGAGCGAGCTCATCGAGGCGTACTACGAGGGCGACAAGCTGTATCCCTGGCGCAACCGGCGGAGCCTCGCGGCCGCGATCCCCTCGGTCATGAAGCGCTTCACGCGAAACGAATTCTACGCGCGGGCCACGTTGGGGGAGATCGTCGGCGGCGAGCGGCTGGCCGGCGCAACGCGGTTTGCCGCGACCGAGCTGCGGAGCGGCGTCTTCCTCAGAAGGCCCGACGGCACGTTCCGCTTCGAGCCCCTGCCCCGCATCGCGCAGATCTCGCCGTTCCAGGGCACCGTCGCCGGGGACTTCGAGGGCGGCGGCCGCGCCGGGATATTCGCCGTCCAGAACTCCTACGCCCCGATCCGCTCGGTCGGGCGCTTCGACGGCGGCCTCGGCCAGCTCATCCGGGGCGATGGCAAGGGGCTTTTCACTGCGGTTCCCGCGGCGGAGAGCGGCCTCGTCGTCCCCGGGGACGCGAAGGCGCTCGCCGTGCTGGATCTCGACGGCGACGGCTGGCCGGACTTTCTCGTCACGAGGAACAACGATTCCATGCTGGCGTTCCGAAACAACGGGGCGCCCGGGCGCAGGATGCTGCGAATCCAGCTTCACGGCGCCGCGGGAAATCCGACCGCGGTCGGCTCGCGCATAACCGTCGAGCTCACTGACGGCTCAAGGGAAATGGCTGAGGTCTGCGCCGGCTCGGGATACTACAGCCAATCCACCTCGGCATGCTTCTTTGGCTACGGGGACGGGAATCCCCCGGTGAGGATAGCCGTGCGATGGCCGTTGGGATCGACGTCCACCCACGCCGTCCCCGCAGGCTCGTCCCGCCTCACGCTCTCGATGCCGGACAGGTGACCTGGCGCCGCCACCGCCCGCAGGCCGACTTGCCATCGCGGCGCTCCTTGAATAACCAGCATCGGTATTGCCCCACTCCTCCCTGAACATGGCAGCCGTCGAGATCTGCAGGAGAAGTCCGGTGGGGATCCTGGCGGCGTCCGCCGCCCGCCTTGCGGTGCTGCCGGCGTTGCTCTGGGCCACCGCCGCATGGGCCGCGGACCCGCAGGGAGGCCTCGGCAGCAGGCCCCTGGCGCCGCACCCCGCTCCGCGCGGAAAGACGATGTTCGCACTGCTTCCCCCGGAGCAGACCGGAGTGAAGTCCGAGAACCTCTACAACGACCCGCGGATGCGCGGGGATCTCTACCAGGAGTTTGAGACCTCGTCGACCGGCACCGGGGTGGCCATCGGGGATTTCGACGGCGACGGCCTCCCCGACATCTACGTCGTCAGCAAGACGGAGGGCTGCCGCCTCTTCCGGAACCTGGGCGGGCTCAAGTTTGAGGACGTTACGGCGAGGGCGGGGGTCGGCGCCGAGGCGGGGGTCTGGAACCAGGGCGCGACGTTCGTGGACATCAACAACAGCGGGCGCCTGGACATCTACGTCTGCCGGACGAACGCCCCGAACCTCCTCTACATCAACCAGGGCGACGGAACCTTCAAGGAGATGGCCCATGCCTACGGCCTCGACGTCAGGGATTCGAGCGTCATGGCCGCCTTTTGCGACTACGACCGCGACGGCTGGCTCGATGTCTACATCACGACCAGCATCCTGGACAACGCGAAGCATCCCGACGGCCAGCGCGGCTACCTGTTCCACAACAACCGCAACGGCACATTCACGGATGTCACGGACAAGGCGGGCATCGTGGGCGAGTCGAAGAGCCACTCGGCCACCTGGTGGGACTTTGACAACGACGGCTGGCCCGACCTCTACGTGGCCAATGACTTCGGCGTTCCCGACAAGCTCTACCGCAACAACGGCGACGGGACGTTCACGGACGCGGTGGACCGCGTCCTGCCGCACACGTCGTTTGCCTCGATGGGCGCGGACCTGGGCGACGTGAACAACGACGGGCTCATCGACTTCCTCGTCGCCGACATGGCGGCGACCACCCACGAGAAGGACCAGCACGACGTGGCCGACGCGCGCGGCAGGGCCGAGGAGGCTCCCGGCTCCGGCGCGACCCCGAAATACCACAGAAACGCGCTCCTGATGAACACCGGCACCGGGAAGTTCATGGAGGCGGCCTTCCTCGCCGGGATCGCCGCGACCGACTGGACATGGTCGGTGCGCCTCGAGGACCTGGACAATGACGGCCGCCTGGACCTCTTCGTCACGAACGGCTTCCCGCAGGACCCGGGCGCCGACGTCCAGAGGCGGATGATGGCCGCCGTGACGACTGCGGACAGGATAAGGATCATGTACTCGAGCCCACCGCGGGCCGAGACGCACCTGGCCTTCCGCAACCTGGGCGACCTGCAGTTCGAGAGCGTGGGCCCGGCGTGGGGCCTCGACCAGAGGGGCGTGAGCTTCGGGGCCGCCCTCGGCGACCTGGCGGGGGACGGCAACCTCGACATCGTCTACACCAACTACCACGGCGGGGTCACCGTCCTTCGCAACGACAACGACACCGGCCACCGCGTGAACGTCGACCTGCGCGGGACCGTGTCCAACCGGTACGGGGTGGGCGCGGTCGTCAGGGTAGAGAGCGCGCTCGGCGTCCAGGTGCGCCAGCTGGTGCTGGCGCGGGGCTACATGTCCAGCAGCGAGCCCATGCTGCATTTCGGCCTGGGCGGCGACACGAGCATCCGGCGCATGGTGGTGACGTGGCCGAGCGGCCACTCGCAGACGTTCGAGAACCTCGCGGTGGACCGGCGCTACACGATCACGGAGCCCTCCCAGCCGATCCCGCTTCCGGCGGCCCCCGCCCTCCCGCCGGGCCAATTTGCCGAGGAAGGCCCGCCGGCCGGAGCGACACCAAAGTCGCGCGAGGAGCCGGTCGACGAGACCTACCTCCAGCCCCTGCTCCCGTCGCGGCTGAACCCGCGCGGGCCGGGCCTCGCGGTCGGGGACGTCTTTGGCAACGGCAGGGACGACGTCGTGATCGGGGGCACGACGCTGGACCCGCTTCGCATCCTGCACGCGGACGCGGCGGGGTCGTTCATGCCGGCGGATTCGACCCAGGTCGCGACGGACGCCACGGTCGACGACGGGCCGCTCCTTCTCTTCGACTCCGCAGGAACCGGCCACGAGGACCTACTTGTCACAAAGGGGGGCAATGCCCTGCCCGCAGGATCCCAGGAGTACCAGCCCAGGCTGTTCCTGAATGACGGGCATGGCGGCTTTCACCCGGCGCCCCATGACACCCTGCCGCCGCTGCTCCTCAGCGCCGGCGCGGCGGTGGCGGCCGACTTCGACCACAGCGGCCGGCTGGGACTCTTCATCGGCGGCCGCGTGCTGACGGGCCAATACCCCCTGGCGCCCCAGAGCGCGCTCCTCGCAAACCGCGGAGGCAGGTTCGAGGACGTCACCGATGCCGTTGCGCCCGGCCTCCGGAACGTGGGCATGGTCACGGCCGCGCTCTGGACCGACGTCGACGGCGACGGCTGGCCGGACCTGCTGGTGGCCCTCGAGTGGGGCAACGTGAGGTATTTCCACAATGACAAGGGCAAGACCCTCGAGGACTGGACGCAGAGGGCGGGGTTTGCCGCTGCGGGCACCGGGTTCTGGACCTCCCTGGCGGCTGCCGACTTCAACGGCGACGGCCGGCTCGACTACGTGGTCGGCAACCTCGGCCTCAACACGCATTTTCGCGCAAGCCCCGAGCATCCCGCCCTGCTCTACTCCGGCGACTTCAAGGGAGACGGGTCCACCCAGCTGATCGAGGCATACTATGAGGGGGAGACGCTCTTCCCGTGGCGCAGCCGAAGGGACCTCGGGGCCGCGATACCGTCGATCCTGAAGCGGTTTCCCACCTTTGATTCCTACGCTCGCGCGACGCTCGGCGAGGTGCTCGGGGACGACAAGCTGTCAAAGGCCCAGCGCTTCGCCGCGACCGAGCTCCGCAGCGGCGTTTTCCTCAGCCAGCCCGACGGCACCTACAGGTTCGAGCCTTTGCCCCGCATCGCGCAGATCTCCCCCCTGCAGGGAATCGTCACCGGGGACTTCGACGGCGACGGCCATGCCGACATCTACGCGGTGCAGAATTCCTACGCGCCCATACCCTCGGTGGGCCGGTTTGACGGGGGCCTGAGCCAGCTTCTCCGGGGCGACGGAAAGGGGCATTTCACGCCGGTATCCCCGGCGGAGAGCGGGTTGGTGGTGGACGGGGACGCCAAGGCGCTCGCCGTGATGGATGCCACCCAGGACGGCTGGCCCGGCTTCTGCGTCACGCGGAACAACAACACCGTGCTCATGTTCCGCAACGGCGGCGTGGCAGGCCACAAGTCGCTGCGCATCTCCCTTCGCGGAGCCCCCGGCAACCCGACGGCCGTCGGGGCCAGGATCACCGTCGCCTACGCCGATGGCTCGGCGCAGACAAGCGAGGTCTGCGCGGGATCGGGCTACTACAGCCAATCCTCCGCCGCGGCCTTCTTCGGCCACACGCCGGACAATCCGCCAAGGAAGATAAGCGTTCGCTGGCCGACGGGCGCCACGTCGGAGCAGGATTTCCCGACCGAAGCCAGGACACTCACGTTGACCGAGCCGCCCGCCCCGCGCTCCTAGCGGACGGACCTGACCTGCTGCAGCATCCTCGCGGCGGAGGGGTCGTTCGGCCGAAGCTGCAGGACCCTTTCGAATTCCGCCGCGGCCTCGTCCCTGCGACCCGACTGAAAAAGGGCCGTGCCGAGGGCGAAATGCGCAAAGACGGAATCGGGCTCGGCCCTGATGGCCGCCTGGATGTGAACGATGCCCTCGGCCACCCTCCCGCTCCGGCAGAGGACAATGCCGAGGTTGTTGTTGGCCTCGGCGAAGCCGGGCTGGATCCGCAGCGCATCCTCATAGTGCGGAATTGCCTCCGGAATCCTCCCCGCCTGCACCATCGCGTTTCCCAGATCAAAATGGGCCTTCGCATAGTTCGGACTGATCTGAAGGGCCCTCTCGAGTTGCTGGATACCCTCGGCCGTCAGCCCGGTCGAGCACAGCAGATTGCCCAGGTTGTTGCAGGCTTCCGCGTATTGCGGCTGCGCAAGGATCGCCGCCCTGTATTCCTGAATGGCCTCCTGGATGCGCCCGTCGCGAGCCAGCACGGTTCCCAGGTTGTAGTGGGCCTGCGCAAATCCCGGCGAGATTCGAAGCGCCTCCCGGAAGCGGCGAATCGCCTCATCCGACCGCCCGGGCACGCCTTCCAACGCCATGCCAAGGTCGTTCTGTGCGTCGGGATATTCAGGCTGCTGGCGCAGCGCAGTCTCGAATTCCGCAATGGCGTCCGGCACTCGGCCGCCTGCCGTGTAAAGGGCCATTCCCAGAGAGCAATGGGCTCGGGCGTTATCCGGCCGCTTCAGAACCGTGTCGCCCCACAGGCGAAGGCTGCTGCTGTAGTCGTCATTTCTGCGCTCCGTGAGGAAACCCATGACCGCCGCAAGGCCCACCCCAAGCAGCCAGCCCTTGCGCCCGGTCCACGAATAGAGGCCGAGGACGAGCAGCGCCATCACCGCGGCGACCGGCAGGTACATGCGATGCTCGGCCATCGTCTGGGTTGCGACGGGCACAACGCTGCTTGGGGCCAATATCATGAACACCCACGCGCCGAGGAATCCCAGGGCGTGGAACCCGCTCCGGCAGAGGGACACTGCGGTTGCCGCCACCAGGAGGACGACCACGACGGCGCAAAGCGCCACGTCCCCGGGACGCGTGACAAGGTACGTGCCATAGTCGAACACGAGCGGGCGCGGCCAGAGGGAAAGCCGCAGATAGTGCGCGACGGCCTCAAACTGCGTCAGCCAATAGGCGGCCGCGGAAACGGACGCGCCGAATCCGGCCGATCCCCCTCGGGACCAGCCGGTGCCCGCCGCGAGGAAACCCAGGGGCAGCCAGGTCGCCGCCAGCGCGGCGTAGAACCCGCGGCGCAGCCGCAGGGCTTCCCGAAAATTCCCGGACACGAACGTCCTGTCGTAGAGCAGAACCATGATCGGGGCCGTCGCCATGGTCTCTTTCGTCGCCATGCCCAGCAGGCACGCCGCCACCGCGCCCGTCCGCCAGCCGACGGGCCGCTGGGATTCCACCGACCGGACGAAGAGATAGAGCGTCAGGAGGTAGAACAAACCCATCAACGACTCGACGCGCTGGACAACGTAGGTCACCGACTCCGTCAGAAGCGGATGAAGCGCCCACAGGGCCGCGATGGCGAGAGCGAGACCCGTGCTGTCCCCTCCGAAGCGCGCTCCCAGCGCGGGCCGACGCAGCGTCCGCCTCGCGAGCCCGAAAAGCACCAGGCCGCCCAGGATGTGGATGACCAGGTTGGTGGCGTGGTAGCTCCACGTTTCGGTCCCGCTGAGCGCATAGTCCACCGCAAGGGTGAGATTGGCGACCGGCCGCCCGCTGACCGTCGTGCCCGATGCCGGCGGCGACAGCGCCGCCGAGATGGGCCACAGCTTTCGGATGCTCGGGTTCTCCGGAATCGCCGCAATGTCATCGAGGACAAAGGGAACCCCGAAGCTGTTGTGGTAGGCGGCGAGGACCGCGAGGACCAGGAGGGCCGCCGCCCAGAGGGTGCGCGAACGCTCGTGAGCGCGCGCCGGGTACACGCTGGGGGATGCACTCATGAGCTGGCCTACCGCGGGGCCCGGATCATTTCCAGCATCTTTCGCGCCGGGGCGTTGCCGGGCTCGATAGCGAGGACCTTCTCGTATTCGGCGATCGCCTCGTCCCTTCGGCCGGTCTGGAGGAGCGCCATGCCCCTTGAAAAATGGGCCATCGCAAAGTCGGGCTGCTCCCGGATAGCGGTCTCGATCTGCTTGATTCCCTCCGGGATGTGCCCGGTCCTGCAGAGAATGATGCCCAGGTTGTTGTTCGCCTCGGCCATGTCGGGCTCGATCCGAAGGGCCTCCTCATAGTTCGCGATCGCGTCCGGAAAGCGCCCGGACTCGGCCAGGGTGTTGCCCAGGTAGAAATGCGCGCGCGCATAGTCCGGCCGCAGCCTCAGCGCCGCCTCGAACTCCCCGATCGCCTCCGGGAGGCGCCCGGCCCCGGACAAGGCCTCGCCCAGGTCACTGTGGCCCTCGGGATAGTCGGGGCGGATCCGCAGCGCCTCCTGGAACTGCGCTATCGCCTCGGCGGACTTTCCCGTGCGCACCAGCGCCTTTGCCAGGTTGTAGTGCGCGGCCGCGAACCCGGGCTCGATGCGGATGGCCGTCTCATACAATCCGATGGCCTCTGACGTGTGCCCGGTGTGGCCGAGGGCGTTCCCGAGATTATTGTACACGGCCGGATACGCCGGCTGCAGCTCCAACGCCGCCTTGTATTGCCCGATGGCCTCCGGGAAGCGCCCCGCGTTGAAATAGGCGAGGCCCAGGTCGCACCGGGCGTTGGCGTTATCCGGGCGCTTTGCGACCGTGTCGTCCCAGAGGCTGAGGTCGCTCGCGAAGACCTTGTTTCGATCTGTCGTGAGGAACCCGAGCAACAGGGCGATTGCGGCAAAGGCCGGCCACGCTCGGCGCCCCGCGAGCGCATGGAGGCCCAGGACCCCCGCCACAATCGCCGCCGCCAGCGGGAGGTACATGCGGTGCTCGGCCATCGACTGGGTCGCAACAGGGATGACGCTGCTCGGCGCAAGGATGACCAGGAACCAGGCACCCACAAAGCCGAGCACCGGCCGCCACACGAGTGCCGCCGCGACTGCGGCCAGGAGCGGCAGGGTGACAAGGGCGTAGGGAGCGACCTCGAACAGGGAGCGGACATGGAAGGGTCCGTAGTCGAAGACGAGCGGCCGCGGCCAGAAGGACAGGCCGGCGTAGCGCGCGACAGCCTCGACCTGCGTCAGCCAGTAGACGATCGGCGAGACGCCCGCATTGAATCCGGCGGAATTCCCGCGACTCCAGCCGGTGCTGGCCACCAGGCAGGCGAGGAGCACCCATGTGGAGCCCAGCGCGACGTAGAGCGACCGGCGCTTCCGCCACGCGCCCCGGAAGCTGCCCGCGACAAAGGTGCGGTCGTAGAGCAGCACGATGATCGGGGCCGTGGCCATCACCTCCTTTGTCGCCATGCCGAGGAGGCACGCGGCGACCGAGCCGACGAGCCAGCGGGCCGGCCGCGGCGATTCCACCGAGCGTATGAAGCAGTAGAGCGTAAGCAGGTAGAACAACCCCATCAGCGACTCGACGCGCTGCACGACGTAGGTGACGCACTCCGTCTGAAGCGGATGCAGCGACCACAGCAGTGCGATCGCAAGGGAGAGCACCGCGGAATCCCTTCCAAACCGCTCCCTCAGGACGGGCCCGGACAGCGTCCTGCGCGCAACGCCGAAGAGCGTCAGTCCGCTGAGGATATGGATGAGAACATTGAGCGCGTGATAGCTCCAGACGCCGTTACCGCTGACGGCGTAGTTCACGGCGAGGGTCAGGTTTGCTAGGGGCCGCCCGCCGACAGTCGTGCCCGCCGGTTCGGACAGGAGCGCGCCCAGCGGGGGCCAGAGCCTCCTGATCGAGGGGTTTTCCACGATGGCCAGCTGGTCGTCGTAGATGAAGGGGACGCCAAAGCAGTTGTGATACGCGGCGAGGACGCCCAGCGAGATCAACGCGACCGCGCCCAGCGCCTGCTTCCGGCTCAGCCCGTCAATCGGGGGCTTCGTGGCTGCCTTCGTTTTCATCCCGGCGCCGCGATCGCACCATCCCGCCCGCCATGGTTCCGGTTCTTGCGCGCGATCATTATTCGGGGTCGTTCCAAAAAGGTGTCTGACGGCACGCCCATGGGCAATCAATACCATTGAGGCGTGCGCCACCTCGCCGGATCCTCCAGCGTATCCCAACACCCCGGCTCCTTCATTTTCGGCGCTCCCGATGATCTTTCTTTTAAGGTCGCCGCGGCTGGAATAAGGCCTGTCACTCCAGTTTCCAGATCACGTTCATGAAGATCAGCGAAACCATTGCGCCCAGGAACGACGGGGGCGCGGCCCAAGGGGGCAGTCGGCTGCGGATGCTGACCGGCTGGCCGGCTGCGGCGTCCGTTCTGGCGCTGTTCTGGATTTTCATGGTGGCGAGCCTCAGGGACAAGAGCCTGACGTTCGACGAGGTCGTCTATGCCGCATCGGGATATGCGCAGTGGCACTACGGAGACTTTCGGATCCAGCCGGAGAACGGGCAGCTGGCGGAGCGCGTCGCGGGGCTTCCCATGGAGCTGAGCCTGGCGCCGATCCCCGCGCCCGATCCCGAGTCGTGGAGGAACGCGGACCAATGGCAGCTGGGCGGCCAGTGGATTTATCGCAAAGGCGGAGACGCCGAGGGCGTGGGCTTCGACGGCAGGATGGCCTGCGGGCTCTTCGCCGTCGCCCTCGGCGCCCTGGTCTGGGCCTGGTCGCGCCGCCTGTTCGGCCCGGTGGGAGGGATGGTCTCCCTTCTGCTCTATGTGCTCAACCCGACGGTGCTGGCGAACGGAGCCCTCATGACCTCGGACATGGCGGCCTCGCTCCTTTTCGCAGCGATGGCCTGGGCAATCTGGGCCGTGCTCCATCGGCTGACCGCCGGGCGGCTGCTCCTGAGCGCACTGCTCCTCGGCGCCCTCTTCGTGACAAAGGCGTCGGCCCTGCTGGCCCTGCCGATCGCAATGGTCCTCACGGCGCTGCGCCTGGCCGACGGGCGACCTCTGCCTGTATCACTCTGGGGCTACCGCCGGGAAGTCGCCTCACGCACCCGGCAATGCCTTGCGATCGCGGGCGCGGGGCTGTTCCACATGCTGGTCATCGCGCTCGTGATTTGGGCGTGCTACGGATTTCGCTATTCGGCGGCCCCGAGCGACAGCCCGTCGGGCCGCTTCAGGATTCCCTGGGAGTATCTCCTCGGGAAGCCCGACCCGGCGAGCGCGCTGCAGGCGCTGGGCCTGAGCGACGCCCAGGCGGCGCGGGCGAGGTCCGCCATGGTTGCGCATGGCGCTGCCGAGCCCCTGTGGACCAACAACGCGCTCGACGCGGTCCAGGACATCCGCCTCCACGTGCTCACGCCGGAGCAGGGACGCCAGCTCGACGCCATCCTGTCGAAGCCGTCTCCGGTCCCTTGGGTCCGGATGGTCGAGACGGCCCGTGCGCGCCGCCTCCTGCCCGAGGCCTGGATCTACGGTTTCACGGACGTGTACCGGCGCGCGCAGGTGCGCGTGGCCTTCCTGAACGGCGCATTTCGGCTGCGCGGGTGGGCCACCTTCTTCCCGTACACGTTCCTGGTGAAGACTCCGCCCGCCCTGTTCGGGGTCGCCCTGCTGGCCGTCGCCTCGGCTTTCGCCTTCCGCCCGGGGACCGACTCGTCGCCGCGGACGGGGCCGTGGATGCGCGTCTATGCCACCCTGCCCCTCTGGACGCTTCTCGCCGTCTATTGGGCCGCGGCGATCGAAAGCCACCTCAACATCGGACACAGGCACCTGCTGCCGGCTTATGCGCCCATGCTCATCCTGTGCGGGGCCGCAGGCCTCTGGGCCGATTCACTCATCTCAGCCTCGCGCGGGGGCCGCGGCGCGGCGCCGCTTGCCCTCGCGCGGACCGGTTCCCTTGCGCTGGGAGCGCTGCTCCTCCTCGCGCTCGTGGACACGGTGCGGATCTTCCCAAACTACCTCGCCTATTTCAACGCGATCGTCCCGCCGGGCGAGGGCTACCGCCACCTGGTGGACAGCTCGCTCGACTGGGGACAGGAACTCCCGGCTATCCGCGCCTATGTGGACCGGCAACCCGCCGGCGGCGGGCCGATCTACCTCTCGTATTTCGGCGCGGCGAGCCCAGACTACTACGGCATCCGGGCGACCCAACTCTACTCGGTGACGGGTATGGACGGCCTGCAGAGGCCCGACTGGAAGACCCTGTTCATCGCCCCCGAGGAGGTCGCCTCAACGCTGCCGGATCTGAAACGCGAGTGGGTGGACCACGACCTGCTCGGGATGCAGCGCCTCGGGGATGTGGTGGCCCTCACGCTCCTCAGGAAACCCGAAGCCCTCCGGATTCGCGCGGGCACGTATCTCATAAGCGCCTCGATGCTGCAGCCGATAAACTACCCGCTCGACGGGCCGTGGGGCCCGTGGAACGCAAGGTACGAGGGCGAATACCAGAGGCTCTTCGCCACGGTGGGGCCCCTCATGTCGGATGACGGGGCGGCCAGGCGCGCGGGCATTGTGCGCCACAGCGTCGCCGAATGGCCGCGCCTGCTTCAGCAGTTCGAGGAATACCGATTCGGGCGCCTGAGCGCTTTCCTGAGGCAGCGCAAGCCGGACGGGGAGATCAACTCCTCCGTGCTGGTGTACCACCTGTCCGAGGCCGACATGGCCGCGGCGCTGGAGGGACCGGCCCCAGAACTCGGCCCCGAGGGAGACCGCGCGGCCTCAAGCCTGCCGGAATAGCCCCTCAGCGTGGGGGACTATTTTCCCCCGGCCCATTTCGCCCGGCCGCCGGCGGCGACCAGGTATTTCATGGACTCCTCCTGGACCGTTAGCTCCTCGTCGAGCAGCTGGTCGGCCGTGTGGCGGACGACCTCGCCCTTCCGGTTCTTCCCGGAGAACGCGTGCGACGGAAACTCCACGACGAGCGACAGCGCGCCGCAGTGGTAGTCGAGCGCCGAGTCGAGGTTGTAGCCGTAGCCGTTCGCGTGGCTCGAATCCGACTCGGCGGCGACGTCGCTGGATCCCTGCATTCCGGCCCGGGTCAGCGCCGCGTGGACGGCCCGGTAGAGGCCGTCGAACGCGGGCTTCAGCGCCTCCTCCCCCACGGGCGGGTGCACGCGGGCAAAATAGTCGTCCAGTCCGGCGCCCGTGTGCAGGTTGAGGATCAGGTCCGGGCGCTCCCGCGCCGCCAGGTCAAACAGCGCCTGGGTCTCCGGCTGGCGGGCGCCGTAGAAGTCGTCGTGCATGATGTTGACCCCGTTGTCATTCGGGTAGCCGCCGGGGAACTGGGTCCTGGAGAAGTCGAGGGGGATGTGCGCCTTGACCGCGGGCCACCCGATCAGCGCGCCGCCGGTCCATCCGCCCGTGTTCAGGTATTCCTGGATAAAGTTGCTGGGCCCCCGAAACGCCTCCATGCGCACCGGGATGCGAGCCCTCCCGTCCATGTTCACGATGGGGATGACGATGATCCGGTCGATTGCCGCCGCGGCCGAGACGATCCCGGGCCAGGGATGCCCGCGCATGTCCCGCCCCGTCTCGAGGACCGACAGAAGGTTCACGAGTCCCACGATCCCCTCAAACTCCCCGCCGTGGATCCCGGCCATCACCATGTACACCTTCTTTCCAAAGTCGGGCCCGTAGTAGGCCTGAATCTGCCGCGAGCCGATCGCTCCGGAAAAGGTCGTGGTTCCTTTTCCCTGGCGGGGGCGGCCGTAAAGCACCGCCTGGATCGGACGTCCCCCCGCGCTCCTGCCGATCACCTCGACGGCCCCGCGGTGCACCTGCCGGGCGATATAGCTGCCGACGCCGTCGGTGGTGCTCACCCAGAAGTCGGGGGGATTCTCCTCCTCCCGCAGGAAGTCCTTCGGGAGGCCCGGGAAGACGCTCGGCTCGGGCCGGGGAACCTCGTCCCCGGGCAGGCGCGCCGTTCCGGCGCAGCCCAGGATGAACGCCGAAAGAAAGAGGAGCGAGGACCGCGGGTGCTGGTTTCTCATGGGGAAGGGGGCGCCACGGGCCAGAGGAACCGAACCCGATCGAGTCCGAGTTCCTTGAGCCGGGGGTTGCGCTTGTCGAGGGATTTCAACATTCACCATGGCTTCGCGGCCGAACACCCTCATCACCGAAATGAAAACTCGCTCCACGGGAAGATTGGGCCGCCTTGCCGGCCTCGCCGCCTTTGCCGCGCTCTGCGCCTGCCAGGCGGCCTCTGGCCAGATAGCCGACATCAAGCCCAGTGACCCCCTCCTGCACTACAACGGGAGGTTTGACTGGCAGAACCCCGACGCTCCGCGCGCCTCGTTTCCGGGGAGTGCGCTCGTCATCCGTTTCAACGGCACGGGGATGAGCGCAACCCTGAGCACGACCCGCTTCGACCAGATCCAGGTCATCGTGGACGACCGTCTCGACGGCGTCCTCAAGCTCACCCATGAGCCCATGGCCTACGCCGTCGCGCACGACCTGCCGCCGGGAGCGCACACCGTCACCCTCTTCAAGCGCACCGAGGCCGGCCGGGGCACGATGCAGGTCTTCGGGCTGCAGCTGCCGGCGGGCGGCACCCTGCTCCCGTCGCCCCCGGCGGAGCGAAACCTGGAATTCATTGGCGACTCGATCACCTGCGGCTATGGGGACGAGGCGGCGGCCAAGGAGGTTCCGGTCTCGCCCGACAACTCCAACCATTACGTGAGCTACGCGGCGGTCGCCGCGCGCATGCTCCATGCCGAGCACGTCGCGGTTGCGGTCTCCGGAATCCGCCTCACCGAGAGCCCGGGCACGGTGAGCATGCCGACCGTCTACCGGTACGCGGACCAGAACGACAAGGGGCCGCCGTGGGACTTCGGCCGGGGCCCCATGCCCGATGTCGTAGTCATCAACCTCGGCACAAACGACTTTCGCTTCGAGGGACCGAGCGAGATGGAGTGGAAGAGGGCCTACGGGGCGTTTCTCGACTACATCAGGGCGAGGCGGCCCCACGCGCACATCTTCCTGACCGATGGGCCGATGATGGGTCCCGACGAGAAGCTCGCCAAGCTGCGGCGCTGGAACCAGCAGATCGTCGAGGAGCGCCGCTCGGCCGGCGACACGAGGATCCACGCCTTTGACTTCGAGGTGCAGAAGGCCAGCGACGGCTACGGCTCGGACTGGCATCCCAGCGTGAGGACCCACGAGATCATGGCGGCGAAGCTCGTCGCCGAGATCAAGGCGTCGCTCGGCTGGTAGGCGCTGCCGCCTCAGTTCACGGCTGGTCGGAGGCCGTGAAGCGGGTGAATCCGTAGTCGCGATTCGTGCCCCGCACCGGCTGCAGGTAGAAGCCGATGCCGGGGCTGCCCTCGGGATAGGTACCATCCGATGTCTGGGCCACCATCTCGCCGTTGATGTAGACCGTGATGACATTGCCCACGGCCGACGCCTTGACCACGTCCCCGTCCGAGACCCCGAACTGCGCGCCCTGCCTGTGGACGAGGTAGGTGAACTTGTTGAGCGGGCCGTTCCACCTGACGATCTCGCAGTAGGCATCCTTTGTCTTCAGGCACCTGAAGTTGATCTCGTAGCCGGAGGCCACGTGGGCCGACAGGCTGCTGCGCAGCCGAAGCTCCACCTCCTGCGAGAGCTTCTCGTTCGGGTTCGAGGTGTACACCGTGGCCTCGGCCCACTGGTCGGCCCCCCACGGGCCCGCGACGAGCGCGGTGGAGTCATCGTAACCGTCGACGCCGGACTCGAGGCCGAAGGCATGGCCCCGCGTCGTCCCCACGTCGGCCCAGTCGATCCCGACCGTCTTGCCGCACACCCAGTTTCCACCCTCCGACAGAAGAGCCTCGGCGGCGGGGAAGTCGGTCGTGTAGGTCCTGTGCGCCCCGGGCGGCTTCGGCTGCCCCGGGGCCGGGGAATCCCCCCGAACACACAGGTCACCCGCGACGAGGAGAAGGAGGGCCATGGCGATGCGTTTCATGCGATGGGCGCAATGCTAGGGCATGGACGCCAGCGATGAAAAGCACGCAGGGGGTTTGGCGAGCCCCCAGCGGAGTTTCTGCTATGCGATTTAATCATTTTCGGGTTCATCTTCCCGGGGGGCGTTCCAACCATGGGCCCATGCACCCACTTCGATTGCCGTTGCGGGTTGCGTCGTCGCTGCTCTGCGCGGCGGCGGCCCTCGCGCGGCCCGCGGCGGCGGACGAGTCCGCCCCCGCGCCCTATCGGGACGCGTCGGTCCGGGTCGAGAACCGAGTGGCGGACCTCCTGGGAAGGATGACGATCGACGAGAAGATCGGCCAGATCACCGGGGCCTGGATCCACATGGACGACGTCGAGGAGAGCGGCCTGACCCCGGAGCAGTATTTCAAGAAGGTCATCCCGAACGGCGTCGGCTCGGTCGCCGCCCTGCAGAGGCTGCTCGTCGACCGGGACGTCGAGTTCCGGAACCGGATCCAGAAGTACCTCGTGGAGGAGACCCGCCTCGGCATCCCCGCGATGTTTCACGACGAGGGATGCCACGGGCTCGTCAAGCCGGGGGCCACCAGCTTTCCCAGCCCGATCGGCCTCGCCTGCTCCTGGGACCCGGCCCTCGCGGAGCGGATCTACGGCGTCGTCGCCTCCGAGATGCGCAGCCGCGGGGCGCAGATCGCCCTGACCCCCGTGGTCGACGTGGCCCGCGACCCGAGGTGGGGCAGGTTCGACGAGACCATGGGGGAGGACCCGTACCTCACGTCGCGCATGGGAGCCGCAGTCGTGCGCGGGTTCCAGGGATCCTCCGACGGCACGATCGACGCCGACCACGTGATCTCGACCCTGAAGCACTTCTCGGGGCACGGCACGACGGAGGGCGGCCTCAACAAGAGCCCCAGCGTCAGCACCGCCCGCGTCCTGCGCGAGGTGGACCTGCTCCCCTTCGCCTACATCATTGAGCAGGCCCATCCCGGGGCGGTGATGCCGTCCTACAACGAGATCGACGGGGTGCCCTCGCACGGAAGCCGGTGGCTCCTGCACGATGTCCTTCGGGACGAGCTCGGGTTCGACGGCCTGATTGTCTCCGACTACGGCGGCATCGGCCTCCTGTACACCGCCCATCACGTCGCCGGCTCGCTCGCGCAGGCCGGGGCCGTCGCCCTCAGGGCCGGCGTGCAGCTGGAGCTGCCCGACCCGGAGTCCTACTCGCTCCTCAAGGACGGCCTGAAGGACGGATCGGTGAAGACGCGGCAGATCGATGACGCGGTGAAGGCGATCCTCTTTGCAAAGTTCCGCCTGGGGCTGTTCGACCATCCCTACGCCGACGCGGCTAGGGCCCGGGCCACCGCAAACCGCCCGGAGTCCCGGGCCCTCGCGCTCGAGGCCGCCCTGGAGTCGATCGTGCTCCTGAAGAACACCGGGATACTCCCGCTCTCGACCGGGCGGACGCCGACGATAGCGGTCATCGGGCCCAACGCGGACGTGGCCCGCCTCGGAAGCTACTCGGGGATGCCGAGCGACCCCGTGACCCTCCTCGCGGGCATCCGCAGGAAGGTGGGCGACAAGGCGAGGATCCTCTACGCGCAGGGATGCCTGCTGGCGAAGAACGACACCGGCGTCGCCTTCAACAGCTGGAATAACAACCTGGTCGTCATGTCGACCCCCGAGGAGAACCGGCCCCTCATCGAGGAGGCGAGGCGCGTCGCCTCCCAGGCGGACGTCGTGATCCTCGCCGTCGGCGAGTCGGAGGCGATCAGCCGCGAGTCGTGGTCCGACCCGCCCGTCAACCACCTCGGCGACGCCGACACCCTGGAGCTGCGGGGCTCGCAGGCGGACCTTGTCGAGGCTGTCCTCGGGACGGGCAAGCCCGTCGTCGTGTATCTCAACAACAGCCGCCCCCTCGCGATCCGGCGCCTCAAGGAAAAGGCCGCGGCGATCCTCGAGGGCTGGTGCATGGGAGAGGAATCCGGGACCGCGGCGGCCGACGTCCTGTTCGGGGACACCTGCCCCTCCGGCAAGCTCACCGTCTCCTTCCCCGCGTCGGTGGGCGACATACCCGCCTACTACAGCAAGAAGCCGTTCGCCGGCCAGATCGGGTATGAGTTCGGCATGGGCAGCCCCCTCTGGGGCTTCGGGGACGGCCTGAGCTACACGACGTTCAGCTATGAGAACCCCCGCCTGCGGGACCCGGTGATCGCGGCGGACGCTTCGACGGTGGCCTCGGTCGACGTCGTCAACACCGGCGGCCGCGAGGCCGACGAGATCGTGCAGCTCTACGTCCACCAGGACGTGAGCTCGGTCACGCGCGCGGTCAAGGAGCTCAGGGGATTCCAGCGGATCCACCTGAAGCCGGGCGAGCGCAGGACGGTCTCCTTTCCCGTCACGCCGGACGCCCTCGCCCTCTGGGGGATCGACATGAAATTCGGCGTGGAGCCGGGCACCTTCGAGCTCACGCTCGGCCCATCATCGTCGGACGGCAAGACGGTCACCCTGACCGTGCACGGCTAGGCCGGCAACTCGGCCCTGACCCCGGCGCATGGCGCGGAACTCAAAGACGGGGAGCTGCGGCCGGCGCCCCAGTGCGGCCTTGCCCGAAATCGGCGGCCCGGCCTAGGCTCCTCGGCCGCCCACAGATGTACATCCCCGCCCCCAATCGAGTCAGCGACCCGGCCACAATCAACGGGTTCATCCATTCCCACGGGTTCGCCACGCTGGTGACCACCGGGGCGGCCGGCCCATGGGCCAGCCACCTCCCGTTCGTGTTCGACGAGGGGGAGGGCGGCGGCGTCCTGCGCTGCCACATGGCGCGGGCGAACGAGCAGTGGCGGCATTTTGAGTCGAATCCCGAGGTGCTGTGCATTTTCCTCGGGCCGCACGCCTACATCAGCCCCACCTGGTATGTCGCGAAGGTGGCCGTTCCGACCTGGAATTACGCCGCGGTCCACGTCTATGGAACGGCGAGACTCGAGGATGACGCCTTCCTGCTGAAGACGATCAGGGACACCACGATAAAGTATGAGTCCAAGATGCCCGTGCCCTGGAAGATGGACCTCCCCGAGGACTATCTCGCCGGCATGATGAGGGCGATCGTGGGGTTTTCTATCAGGATAACGAAGATCGAGGCCAAATATAAGCTCGGCCAGGGCCGTTCCGAGGAGGACCAGCGGGGCGTGCTGGCCGGGCTCGAGGGCACCGGTATACCCGAGAGCATCGCCATGGCCCATTTCACCCGGGACCAGCGCAAGGGTTCCGCCTGAACCGGCCGGGCGGCGCCGGGAATCCCCCGAGACGGCTAAGAGAGGCCGTTAAGGTAAGCCTGGCGGGCCCGCTCGTTGTGCCGGTGCAGGAGCTTCCGGAGAAGCGCGTCATCCCTCCTCTTCAGGGCGGCCACCATGGACCTGTGCTCCCGCTGGGCCGCGATGCCCCCTCGGTTGGAGGAGATCCCAGAGAAATGCCGGCGGATCCGGTCCCAGTGGTCGAAGACCCGCCTCAGGTTCTCCAGGAGCCCGGGGAGCGCCGCGATCGTGGCAAGCCGAAGGTGAAAGGCGGCGTTCGCCTCATCCCATCGGGCCAGGTCGGCGGGAAGGCGAAGGTCGTCGATACCGTCCAGTATCCTCCCCAGCTCGGAAGCGTCGTTCGCGTCGGCCCTCGCGACGATGTCCCGCGTGGCTGCGGTCTCCAGCCCCTCGAGGAGCGCAAAGGTCTCCCGCACAGAGCTCTCGTCGATCACGTGGACCTCGGCGCCGATGTGCGGGCGCATGACCACCAGCCGCTCCTCGACGAGCCGGGCAATCGCCTCGCGGACGGGAATTGGGCTCACGTGGTTGCGCCGTGCCAGCTCGTCGATGTTGAGGTATTCGCCGGGGCGGTAATCGAGGGCCAGGATCCCCCTGCGCAGCGTCTCGTGGATGAGCGCGGTCTTGGTCATGGCCCGGGAGGGGCGGGTCGCGGCTGGCATGTTTTCAGGATTAAAAGGTTTTGACCTGATGCCAATCATATATGATATACGATCCGGTCAACCCTCCTCCGCCCCATGAGAATCGACGACACGCTCGAAGCCCCCGCCCTGGCCGCCGCATTGGACCAGTTCTGGCGTCTCTCGGGCGACAAGATCGAGCTCCTGCTGCGCGACTATGACCCGTCGAAGGGATCCCCCGTCGTCACCGTCAACGGGAAGTACACCTCCAGGAGCTGGACCGAGTGGACCGAGGGCTTCCACTACGGGTCCGCCTTCCTCCAGTTCGACGCCACGGGCAAGCCCGTGTTCGCAGACTGGGCTCGCCGTCTGACGGTCGAGCGCATGGCGTCGCACGTGAGCCATGTGGGCGTCCACGACCACGGGTTCAACAACCTCAGCACGTATGGCAGCTGGCTCCGGCTGCAGCGCGAGGGCCGGCTGCCCCCCGACCACGTCGATTTCTGCGAGCTTGCACTGAAGGTGTCCGGCGCCGTCCAGGCCTCCCGCTGGTCCCCGATCCACGGCGGCGGGGGATTTGTCTACTCGTTCAACGGGCCGCATTCGCTGTTCGTGGACACACTCCGGTCCTGCCGGATCCTCGGGGTGGCCCACCGGCTCGGGCAGAGCCTGATGGGAGAGAACGACAGCGCCCATTCGCTGATGGAGCGCGCCCTGGAGCACATGGCCGCCACCGCCAAGTATTCTGTATATTACGGGACCGGGCGGGACACCTACGACACGCCGGGCGAGCGCGGCCGCACGGCCCACGAGAGCATATTCAACCCGAACGACGGCCGTTACCGCTGCCCGAACTCGCAGCAGGGCTATTCCGGGTTCACGACATGGACCCGCGGCCTTGCCTGGGCGATGCTCGGGTTCGCGGAGGAACTCGAGTTCCTGGCGACCCTGCCGGATCCCGTGCTCGCCCCGCTGGGCGGCAGGGCCAAATGGGAACCCATCCTGCTGAACGGCGCGATGGCGACGTGCGACTGGTACATCGCGAATACCGCCTCGGACGGGATCCCCTACTGGGACGGCGGGGCCCCGCAGCTGGGGAGCCTGGGGGCCTGGCGCGAGCGGCCCGCGGAGCCCTTCAATGATTTTGAGCCCGTGGACAGCTCCGCGGCCGCCATTGCGGCGCAGGGCCTGCTCCGGCTGGGCCATCACCTCGGCCGCGAGGCCAAGGGGCGGCGCTACTGGCAGGCGGGGCTGACCGCCATGGCCACCCTGCTCTCGGCGCGGTACCTTGCTGGCGAGCCGACCCACCAGGGCCTGTTGCTCCACACTATATATCACCGTCCCAACGGATGGGACCACATCCCGCCGGGGCGCAAGGTGCCCTGCGGGGAGGCGTGCATGTGGGGCGACTACCACATCCGGGAGGCCGCCCTCTACCTGACGAGGATGCTCAGGGGCGACGCGTACCTCACGTTCTTCGGCTGCCTTCCATGAACGCCGCGCCCCTCACGGACCTGTCGCGCCTCTGCATCCACACGATCACCACCCGGCCATGGTCGCTGGAGGAGGCGTCGGAGCAGTTTGCCAAGGCCGGGGTGAAGGGGATCACCGTGTGGCGCGACGCCGTCGCCGGGAGAAGCCACGCGCAGGCCGGCCAGCGGATCCGGGACCTAGGGCTCTCCATTGTGTCCCTGTGCCGGGGCGGCTTCTTCGCCTCGACGACGGCCGAGGGCCGCCGCAAGGCGATCGACGAAAACCGGAAGGCCATCGAAGAGGCCAAGGCGCTTGGGGCCCCGCACGTCGTGCTCGTGTGCGGCGCGGCGCCGGGCCAGCCGCTCCCGGAGTCCCGAAAGCAGATCCTGGATGGGATCGCGGCCCTGCTGCCCGACTGCGCGGCCACGGGGGTCAAGCTGGCCATCGAGCCGCTCCACCCCATGTACGCGGACGACCGCTCCGCGGTGAACACCCTGAGGCAGGCCAACGACATGGTGGAGCAACTCCATTCCCCCCACGTCGGCGTGGCAGCCGACGTCTACCATGTTTGGTGGGATCCGGAGCTCGAGGGCGAGATTGCCCGGAGCGCGCGCCTGGGGGCGCTTCTCGCCTTCCATGTCTGCGACTGGCGCACCCCCACGACGGACCTCCTGAACGACCGGGGCCTCATGGGCGAGGGCTGCATTCCCCTGAGGACGATCCGGGGATGGGTCGAGGCGGCCGGCTTCCAGGGCTTCAACGAGGTCGAGATCTTCTCGGCGCGACTCTGGGCCACGAGCCAGTCCGACTACCTCAAGGGCATCGTCGGGGCCTACCTCAACCACACCTAGCCTCCTTTATGAAAACCCACCGCATCGGCATCATCATGAACGGCGTCACGGGGCGCATGGGCACCAACCAGCACCTGATCCGATCCATAAAGGCGATCATCGACCAGGGCGGGGTCCGGCTTTCCGACAGCGAGGTCATCATCCCGGACCCCGTCCTCGTCGGGCGAAGCGAGAACAAGCTCAGGGAGCTTGCGGCGCGCACAGGCGTCGGGCGGGTCTCGACGAACCTGGACCAGGAGCTCGCGAACCCCGCGAACCAGATCTACTTCGACGCGACGCTTACGGGCCAGCGCCCCATCGGGGTAAGAAAGGCCATCGCAGCCGGCAAGCACATCTACTGCGAGAAGCCCACGGCCACCACCGCCGCCGAGGCCCTCGCCCTCGCCCGGGAGGCCACGGCCGCGGGGCTCAAGCACGGCGTCGTGCAGGACAAGCTCTGGCTCCCCGGGATACTCAAGCTGAAATACCTCATCGATACCGGGTTCTTCGGGAGGATCCTCTCGGTGCGGGGCGAGTTCGGCTACTGGGTCTTCACCGGCGAGTTCGAGCAGCTCCAGCGCCCGTCCTGGAACTACAGGAAGGATGAGGACGGCGGCATCATCGTGGACATGCTCTGCCACTGGCAGTACGTGATCCAGAACCT
>CAZDZL010000047.1:0-24296 GCA_964509885.1 uncultured Opitutaceae bacterium
TGTCGGCCAGGCCCGAGGCCACGATGTTCTTCGCGACCCAGCGGCACATGTACGCCGCCGAGCGGTCGACCTTGGACGGGTCCTTGCCCGAGAAGGCGCCGCCGCCGTGGCGGCCCCAGCCGCCGTAGGTGTCGACGATGATCTTCCTGCCGGTCAGGCCGGAGTCGCCCTCGGGCCCGCCGACGACGAAGCGCCCCGTGGGGTTGATCAGGAACTGGGTGGACTTGTCCATCATCCCCGCAGGGATGACCTTGCGGATGACGTTCTCGATCAGGAAATCGCGGATCGCCGCGTGCTTCACGCTCGGCGTGTGCTGGGTCGAGATCACCACGTTCTCCACCCTCACCGGGCGGTCGTTCTCGTAGCGGATGGAGACCTGGGACTTCGCGTCGGGGCGCAGCCAGCCGACGACGCCCGCCTTGCGCAGCTTCGTGAGCTCCCTGCCCAGGCGGTGGGCGAACATGATCGCCGTCGGCATCATCTCCGGCGTCTCGTTGCACGCGTAGCCGAACATGAGGCCCTGGTCGCCCGCGCCCTGCTCGGCCGTGTCCTTGCCGTCGGCCTTCTTGGCGTCGACGCCCTGCGCGATGTCCGGGGACTGGCGCGTCAGCAGGTTGTGGATGAAAACCTTGTCGCAGTGGAACACGTCGTCGTCGTTGATGTAGCCGATGTCCCGGATCGCGTCGCGCACGACGAGCTCGTAGTTGATCTTCGCCCCCGTCGTGATCTCGCCGGCGATCACCACCTGGTTGGACTTCACCAGGGTCTCGCACGCGACGCGGCTCTTGGGATCCTGCTCAAGGCAGGCGTCGAGGACGCTGTCGGAGATAAGGTCGGCGACCTTGTCGGGGTGGCCCTCGCCGACCGACTCTGAGGAGAATACGAATGATTTTGACATGGGAAATGGGCTGGGAGGGCCCAAGCGAACCGCCTTGAAAGGGGGTAAGGCAAGCCTAATATCAACATATCTCGATTTTGTGATGCGAACCCCCCGCGGACCCCGTATTTTACCCCGTTGTATTTCTCTGGCCTGCAACGCACGCCCCCTGTCTCATTGCCCCGACGCCAATAATGGATGACCCCCTGACAAACCCGTCCATCGACCTGAAAGGCCGCAGGATCCTGGCGGTCGACGACGACCGCATAAACCTGCGCATAATCGGGGGCATACTTCGCAACGAGGGCTACGAGATCGCCGAGGCCGCCTCCGGGGAGCAGGCCCTGGAGGTCTACGCCACGTTCCAGCCCAACCTGGTGCTCCTGGACGTCATGATGCCCGGGATAGACGGCTTTGCGACCTGCAGGACCCTCAAGAAGAACTACGGCGACAAGTGCGCCCCGGTGATCTTCGTGACCGCCAAGAGCGAGGCGGACGACGTCGTCATGGGCTTTGACGCCGGCGGCGTCGACTACCTGACCAAGCCCTTCCGGCCGAAGGAGGTCGTCGCCCGCATCCGCACCCACCTCAGCAACCAGCAGCTGGTCGAGCAGCAGAAGGACCTGGTCCAGCAGCTGAGCAAGGCGAACGCGGCCAAGGACAGGTTCCTCGGCATGTGCGCCCACGACCTGCGCAACCCCCTCTCCTCCATCCGCGGGCTGGCCGAGCTCATGGACGAGAACGCGATCGGCGAGCTGACCCCCGAGCAGAGGGAGATCATCCAGACGATCCACGGGGCCAGCCAGTCCATGCTCCAGCTCGTGAACGAGCTCCTCGACGTGGCCACGATCGAGGCGGGCCACCTGAAGCTCGAGAAGGTGCCGACCAGCATCGTCGAGATCGTCGAGCGCTCGGTCCACCTGAGCAACATCGAGGCCGCGAAGAAGAACACGAAGATCGAGATGGTGACCGGCGGCATGGACCCGATCGTCGACGTGGACCGCAACAAGATCCGGCAGGTCGTCGACAACCTGATCAACAACGCGGTCAAGTACTCGCCGAGGGGCTCCATCGTCACGGTCCTCATCCACTCGCACGGCGCCGTCGCCGGCTTCGCCGTCAGGGACAGCGGCCCGGGCATCCCCGAGAGCGAGCGCCACAAGCTCTTCAAGGACTACGGGCGCCTCTCCACCCTGCCGACCGGCGGCGAGAAGAGCACGGGCCTCGGGCTCGCCATCTGCCGCAAGATCGTCGAGGCCCACAACGGGACGATCGGCGTCGACAACATCCCCGGCCGGGGCGCCGAGTTCATCGTCAGCCTCCCCCTCCACAAATGAACTTCAGCGGCAGCATCCTCCTCGTCGACGACGAGGCCCACATCAGGAAGTTCATCTCGCTCCTCCTGCGCCACCTCGGCGTCACGCGCATCTTCGAGGCCCAGAACGGGAGCATCGCGCTCGAGGTGTACAAGAAGGAGCAGCCCGACCTGGTCATGCTCGACGTCAACATGCCCGTCATGGACGGCATCGAGACGCTGCGCGCGCTCAAGGAGATCAACCCCGACTGCGTGGTGGTGATGCTGACGTCGCTCGCCAACCGCCAGACCATCGACGAGGCCGTCGCCCTCGGGGCGGCCAACTACATCCGCAAGGACGCGGCCCCCGAGGAGATCGGCCGGGCGCTCTCGAGCACGATCGACGACTGCTTCGCGCCCGACGAGCCGGAGGGGGGCGGGACGCCCGCCGACACATGAGCGCCCCCGAACCGTCACCCCAGGAGGCCGCGGGCGCCGCGCCGAAGTCGGCCATGCTGCTCGAGGTGCGCTACTCCCTGCCGGAGATGCTGGCGGAGCTCGAGGCCGAGCGGGGCTCGGCCTCGTTCGCGATGGAGAAGCTGGACCAGGCCGAGATCGGCAAGCTGTTCAAGTCAAAGAAGCCCACCCGTGTTAAGCCAAAGAGTTGAGACGTTCTTCGGGAAGCTGCGCGCGACCCCAAACTTCGCGAGCGAGGACGAGCTGCGCGCCCTCGGCGAGCGCCTCGGGGAGACGCCTGACCTTGTCCAGGGCGTGATCGACGCGAAGATCATCGGCAAGGACGACGCGTGCCGCTTCTGGGCCGACGGGATGAACGTCGCCTACGTGGACCCGTTCGTCTCGGTCATCACGGACGAGGCGATCGAGAAGATCCCGCTCGAGGTGGCGAAGAAGGTCCGGGCGATCGGCCTGTACATCTTCAACGGGGTCATGACGGTCGCCATGGCGTCGCCCGACGACCTCGAGACCGCGAAGAGGCTCGGGCAGATCGCCAGGATCCCCGTGAGCCCCGTATTCGCGCTGCCGCGGGAGGTGGATGACTCGATCGCGATCCACTACTCGAACGAGGAGCGCCTGGAGGACAGCCTGGGGCAGCTCGAGCGCTCCAACCTCTTCGACCAGCCCGAGCTGGCCGGCGACAAGCTCGCCATGCTCGCCGAGAACAACGCGCTCGTCCAGATCCTGGACGAGATCGTGTACTACGCGATGAGGGAGAGGGCGACGGACATCCACATCGAGGCCCAGGAGATCCACTCGAGGATCCGCTTCCGCGTCGACGGCAACCTGCGCGAGATCCTGACCTACTCCAGGAAGCTCCACCGCGCCCTCATCTCGCGCATAAAGATCCTGTGCAACCTGGACATCGCCGAGTCGCGCATCCCCCAGGACGGCCGCTTCTCGCTGCCGATCGGCAACCAGACCGCCAACTTCCGCGTCTCGACCATCCCGTCGGCCTACGGCGAGAAGGTGGTGATCCGCATCCTCGCGATGTCCGGCAAGAAGTCGATGATCACGCTCGAGAAGATGATGATGTCGCAGACGATCCTGCAGCCGTTCAGGCGCCTCGTGCAGAACCCGAACGGCATCATCTTCGTCACCGGCCCGACGGGCTCGGGCAAGACCACGACCCTCTACTCCGCGCTCCACGAGATCAACTCGCCCGAGCTCAACATCTCCACGATCGAGGACCCGATCGAGATCCAGCTCGAGGGCGTCACGCAGAGCCAGGTGAACGCGACGATCGACCTGAAGTTCGCCAACCTGCTGCGGGCCCTCATGCGCCAGGACCCGGACGCGATCCTGATCGGCGAGATCCGCGACCTGGAGACCGCGAAGATCGCCACGGAGGCCGCCCTCACGGGGCACATCGTCTTCGCGACCCTGCACACCAACTCGGCGCCCCAGGCGATCACCCGCCTGATCGAGATCGGGGTCGAGCCCTACATGGTGGCCCCCTCGGTCATCGGCGTCCTGGCGCAGAGGCTCGCCGCGCGCATCTGCGAGAACTGCAAGGAGGCCTACACGCCCACCCGGGAGGTGCTCTCGAAGTACTTCAAGGAGGAGGGCCTCTCCGACGTCCAGTTCTACCGCGGCAAGGGATGCCCCAAGTGCCGCGGCACGGGCTACAAGGGCCGCGTGGCGATCCACGAGCTCGTGCTGATCACGGAGGAGATCCGCGCCCTCATATCCGAGGAGCGCAGCGTCCAGGAGATCACGAAGGCCGCCGCCAAGGTGGGCTACAGGCCCCTGCGCTACGACGGCCTGAAGAAGGTGCTCCTCGGCATGACCACGATCAGCGAGATCGAGGCGAACACATCCTTTGAGTGGGCCACCTAGCCCCCGCCCCACCCCCACCCACCGTGCCCGACCTCCCCAGCATCGATCCCGACGCCATCAACAGCCTGAGGGAGCTCAACCCCGGCGACAAGGGGGAGTTCCTGAGGGAGATCGTCAGCATCTACATCGAGGACACGCCGAAGCGCCTGGCGGACCTGAGGTCGTGCCTCGCCTCGGGCGACGCCGGCGGGTTCACCCGCGCGGCCCACACGATCAAGGGAAGCTCCGCCAACGTGGGGGCCCAGGTCCTGAAGGGCATCGCCGAGCGCCTTGAGACCCTCTCCCGCAAGGAGGGCCTTGGCGGGGTCTCCGGGCTGATCGACAGCTGCGAGGCGGAGTTCGAGAGGGTGAAGGCCGAGCTCCGCAGGATCTCGGCCTAGGGCGGGTCAGCGGTAGAGCGCGGTGCTCGGGACCGCGGCCAGCACGTTGTATTGCCTCATCGCGAGGCGCCACCACTCGGCGAGCGAGTCCGAAGGCTGGCTCCAGAGCTCCCGGTGCAGCCGGATCATGGACTGCGGGTCGAGGAGGAGCGCCATCTTCTCCTTGGGCGTGAAGCGGCCGGGGCCCTCCCTGAGGAGCCGGGCCTGGAGCGTGGCGAACCACTCCCTCGCCCCGGCGCTCGGGCGGCGCTGCCTCAGGAGCGCGACGTGCATCGCGTTGATGTAGGGGTCGAGGACCGCCTGCATGAGGCCGTAGTCGGCGCGCAGCGGCTCGAACGGCGGCAGGTGGCGGTAGCACTCGGCGAGGTTGTGCTCGAGGAGCCTGAGCTCCTCGGGCGGATGGGTCTCCTCCGGCGTCAGGAAGATCCCGATCTCGCGGGAGCGGCGCCCGAAGCTCGCCTTGCTGAGGAAGATGGAGAGCGGGATGGAGAAGACGAGGCCGACGAGGACGGGGCTGAGCCAGGCGAAGTACGCCGGGATGAGGATGAGCGTCGAAACGCCCCAGACGACCCCGAACACGGTCGAAGTCCCGTGGGTGATGATGGCCTCCCGCCAGTCGGTGCCGTCCTCGTCGGCCGCGCGCTTCTGCGCCACCCAGCCGACGCCCTGGCCGAGGAGAGTGAAGATGACGAACTTCGTGTTGAAGATCATGTTGATCGGGGCGAGCAGCATGGAGCCCGCGGCCTCGAGGAGGGAGCTGGCGGCCACCCTCCAGCGGCCGCCGAAGCGCGCCACCTCGTCCTCGCTCCCGAAGAGAACGATCACGCTCGCGAACTTCGGCAGGAAGAGGAGGAGCATCGTGAGCGAGAAGAGCACGAGGGCCTCCGGCAGCGCGACCGTGTAGCCGAAGAGGGAGGTCGTGTCCGGGGCGCCGTAGGAGGCGTCGGAGATGAGCGAGGAGTGGTTCACCATCTCGACCGAGCCCAGGATGAGGAACAGGAGCCAGAGCGGCGACGACACGTAGGCCATCACGCCCATGAGCAGGTGGAACCGGTTGGCCGGCCGGAAGCCGCGCGCCGTCAGCAGCCACGCGTGCTGCAGGTTCCCCTGGCACCAGCGCCGGTCCCGCTTCGCGCTCTCAATCAGGGTCGGCGGCCCCTCCTCGTAGCTTCCCTCGACGTCGTGGGCGAGCCAGACGGCCCAGCCCGCCTTGCGCATGAGCGCGGCCTCAACGAAGTCGTGGGAGAGGATCCGGCCCCCGAAGGGCTCGGCCCCGGGCAGCTCGGGCAGGGAGCAGTGCTCCATGAAGGGCTGCACCCGCAGGATGGCGTTGTGGCCCCAGTAGTTGCCCTCGTGCTGCTGCCAGTAGTTGAGCCCCGCCAAGTAGAGGGGGCTGTAGATCCGGTTGGCGAACGCCTGGAGGCGCGAGTACAGGGACTCCCCCCGCACGGTCCGCGGCGCCGTCTGGATGATCCCCGCGGACGGGTTCGCCTCCATCATGGTGACGAGCCGCGCCAGGCACTCGCCCGTCATGATCGAGTCCGCGTCCAGGACCACCATGTAGCGGTAGTTCTTGCCCCAGCGCCTGAGGAAGTCGGCCACGTTGCCGGCCTTCTTGTTGATAGCCTGCCTGCGCTTGCGGTAGAAGATCTTGCCGAAGCCGCCCACCTGCTTGCAGAGCTCGGCCCACGCGACCTCCTCTCGGATCCACTGGTTCGGCTGGTTGGAGTCGCTCAGCACGAAGAAGTCGAAGTTGTCGGCGCCCTCCAGCTTCTGGACCGACCCGAACACCACGCGCAGCCCCTCGAACACGCGGCTCACGTCCTCGTTGAAGACCGGCATCACGATCGCCGTCGAGGCGAGCCTGTGCGGGCCGCCCTGCGGCGCCGAGACGGATATCCGGCTGCCGTCCCCGCCGCGGTTGATCACGTAGAACCCGGCGAGCGCGGTGCAGAAGCCGACGGCCACCTGCGCGAAGAGCGGCACGAAGAGGACCAGAAGGACGATGTCCAGGCCCGCGAGGCCGCCGCCGTCGCGCCAGTAGAGGTCGGCCACGAACCAGGTCGCCAGGCTGACGAGGACGAAAACGCAGGAGAAGAAGAGCAGCCGCCGCCTGCCGAGGCGGGCCGCGTCCATGTGCTCGGTGACGAAGATCCTCATCGCTACCTCGTGAGGTAGAAGATTCCCGCCAGCGCCGAGGCGAACACGAGCCAGAGGATCATGACCCGCATGACCGGCCACCGCTCGAAGCGCTCGAACGTCTCGCCCGCGGCCTCGGTGATCCTCCCGAGGTCGATGGGGCGCGGCACCATGCTGGAGACGGCGAGGTCGGGGCCCGCCTCGAGGTTGCTGCTCCTCATCGCCTTCACGAAGTCGGCAGGGATGTTCTCCTCGTCGAGGAACGCGTAGGGCCAGCGCTGGGGCCCGTCGCAGAGGAGGAGGGAGACCCTTCCGTCGATCGCCAGCCTGTCGTGCGGCTGGCCGGCCTGGTCCAGGACCTCCGCGAACCAGGTGTCCATGAGCGCCTCGGTCTCCTCCGCCGCGGTCATCGTGGGGTCGAGGGCGGGGTGCGCCGCGTGGCGCCTCGCGGCCCGCTCCAGTATCTTCTGGATCAGGCGGCTCTGGTGGAGCCTGTTGTGTATCCGGTGGGCGCGCAGGTAGTCCTCGACGCGCACGTACGCCGCGTTCCAGGACTCCATCGTGCCGGTCTTCGGGCGAAAGGCCTCCGGCAGCCCGATCGAGGGCCTCCCCTCCTCCTGGCCTGGCGTCACGGCTGCCACAGGTAGCTCCACGTCTCCGTGAGCACGTGGGGCGGCTTGCGCAGGAAGCAGCGCATCTCGACCGGGTGGCCCGTGCCGTCCGGCCGGATCGCGAACGCGACCCTCCACGTCCCGTTGAACGGGTTCTTCTGGATGGTGGAATTGACGAACTTCGCGCCGGTGCCGACGGTCACGACGGCCTCGATCTGCGGGTCCGCGCCCTCCTTTCCGAGATAGGCGCCGTCGAAGTCGACGACGAAGCGCTCGAGCTCGCGCTCCTGGGTCGCCGTGCGCCCCTGGCGCGTGGCGACCGCGTAGCCGGCCGGGGGGTGGATCTGGTCCATGAACCAGTGGAGCTTGTAGGTGAGCTCGATCGGCTCGCCCGGGGCCGGCAGCGTGTCGGGGACCCAGAAGGCCGTGATGTTGTCGGCGGTCTCGTCCGGGGCGTGCAGCTCGACGAGCCTCACGGCGCCCTTGCCCCACAGGCCGACGGGCTCGACCCAGGAGCTGGGGCGCATGTGGTAGAACGCCTCGAGGTCCTGGTAGTTCTCGAAGTTCCGCTCGCGCTGGACGAGGCCGAAGCCCTTGGGGTTCTGGTCGGAGAAGGCCGCGACCCTCATGTTGTTCGGGTTCGTGAGCGGCCGCCAGATCCACTCGTCGTCGCCGGTGCGGATCATCATGCCGTCGGAGTCGTGGACCTCCGGCCGGAAGTCGTCGTAGCTGGTGTCGGAGTTCTTCCCGTGCCAGAACATGCTCGTGATCGGGGCGAGGCCGAGGACCGCGGGATTGCGGCGGCAGTAGACCACCTCGTGGACCAGGGTGATGGTCTCGGCCCCGGGGGTTATCTGGAAGCGGTAGGCGCCGGCCGCCGTGGGGCCGTCCAGGAGCGCGTAGACGGTCAGCGTCTTCGCGTCGGGGGCCGGCTTGTCCACCCAGAACTCGCGGAAGACCGGGAACTCCTCGCCGCCGGGCTCCCCCGTGTTGATCGCGAGGCCCCGGGCGGAGAGGCCGTAGTACGCGTGCTGGCAGAGGAAGCGGAAGTAGCTGACGCCGAGGAAGGCGCCGAGCTCGTCGCCCGGCTTGTTGAGCGGGTAGAGGATCCTGAAGCCGGCGAAGCCGATGTTCGACGGGACCGACGGGATGCGGTTCGCCCCGTAGTCGAACATGGCCGGGGAGAACGCGACCGGCTCGACGCTTTTCCCCTGCGCGACGCTGATCTGGACCGGCCTGTCGAAGCTGAACCCCGGGTGGAAGAACTGCAGCTCAAACGGGAGGCGCTCGCGCCTCCAGAGCGACTCGCCCGGCTTGAAGCGGATGTCACGGTACTGGTCGTAGTTGAGCTTGAGGAGGGACTCCGGGACGGTCACCGGCCTCTGCGCGTAGGGCTTCGACGCCAGCATCTTCGCCTCGTAGCGCAGCACCTCGAAGTCGAAGACGACCTCGGCGCCGCGGGCCGGCGGGCACGCCGTGGCGGCGCCGGCGGCCATGAAAAGGAGGGTTCGCAGGGATGTTGTTTTCAAAGGAAGAACGCGCGCTGCTTGTCGCTCACGGGCAGCTTGGCCCGCTCCATGACCTTCAGGAGGTCCTCCCAGATGAGGCGCTTCGTGCGGTTGACCGGGTTCCTGAGAATGTAGCTCGGGTGGTAGGTGACCATGAGGGGCCTGCCGCCAAAATCGTGCCAACGGCCGCGGACCTCGCTCAGGGCGCCGAACGCCTTGGGCCCGAGGAGGCCCTTCGCCGCGGTGGCGCCCAGGGCGACCAGGAGCGAGGGTTTCACGATCTCGATCTGCGCCTTCAGGTACGGGAGGCAGTGGGCCATCTCGGCCTCGGTCGGCGGCCGGTTGCCCGTCTGGACGCCGTCCGGGCCGGCAGGCAGGTCGGGGCGCCAGTTCATGATGTTGCCGATGTAGACGTCCTTCCTCGAGAGGGCCATTCCGCCGATCATCTTGTTGAGGAGCTGGCCCGCGGGGCCGACGAAGGGCTCGCCCTGCACCTCCTCCTCGGCGCCCGGGGCCTCGCCCACGAACATGATGGCCGCGTCGAGGCTGCCGACCCCGAGGACGACCTTCTTGCCGGGACGCACCTTCGCCCTGCAGACGGGATCCCCCTGCACCATCGCAAGGAGCGCCGCCCACTGCGCGTCCTTGGCTCCCTTGGGAAGGACGACCGTCGGCGGGGGCGGGAGGTCGGCTGCGGGCGCCTTGGGAGCGGGCGCCCTCGGCGGCGCGGGCCTCCCGGGCGCCGGGGCCGGCGCGGGCGCCTCGGCCCCGGCGGGCTCCCCATGCGGGCGGCTGCGCACCGATTGCCTCAGGGCCGCGAGGCCCTCGTCGGACACGCTCACGCTCCCCACCCCGCCGGCCTTCAGGCGGCGAAGCTCGTCGGTGATGGCTGTGAGGGCGAGGCGCATGCTCACGCCGTGGGGACCCTCTGGGCGTGGAGCAGCTTCTCCACGTACTTGCCCAGCATGTCGAATTCCAGGTTGACCAGGTCGCCGGCGCCTCGCACCCGCAGGTTGGTCACGGCGAGGGTGTGGGGGATGATCCAGACCGCGAAGGCGTCGCCCTCCACCTCCGCGACGGTGAGCGAGATGCCGTCCACGGCCACGCTGCCCTTCACGACGAGGAGCCGGCCGCATCCCTGCGGGCCGCGGATCCTCAGGTAGTGGTCCGCGCCCCTGGCCTCGAACACCTCGATCGTGCCGCGGCCGTCGATGTGCCCCGTGACGAAGTGGCCGCCGAGGCGGCTGTCCGCCCTCAGGCTGCGCTCCAGGTTGACCGGGGCGCCCCGCACGACCGAGTGCAGGTTAGTCAGGCGCCTGGTCTCCTCGAGCACGTCGAACGTGACCCCCGCGGCGTCGAGGGCGACCGCGGTGAGGCAGCACCCGTTGACCGCGATGCTCTCCCCCTGGGCGACCCCCTCGGCCATCCCGCGGGCCGATACCTTGAGCCTCCACGAGCCGGCGGCCCTCTCGAAGGACTCCACCTCGCCGGTCTCCTCGATCAATCCCGTGAACATGGGGTTCAGCGCAGCTTTATCCTCAGGACGGCGGTGTCGCTCCCCCGGCTCACGAGGAACACGGATTCCGTGCGAAGGGGGTCCTTCTCGATCTCGTCGAGCTTCTGGGCGGCGACCGCGAAGCTCGCGATCTCGACGCCGTCGATCTCCTTGATCCAGTCGTCGGGCCGCAGGCCCGCCAGGTCCGCCGGGCTGTTCGGCTTCACGAGGTGCGCGACCACGCCGCCGAGGTCGCTGACCTTGGAGTGCCTCGCGATGGCGTCGCCGTAGACGAACTCGCGGGCGCTGAAGCCGAGCTTCTCGAAGTACTTGCGCTCGGCCTCGCGCACCAGGCGCGGCTCCTCGGCGAGGGACGCCTTGAGCTCGATGCGGTCCGAGCCGCGCAGCACGGAGAGGTCGAGCGTGTCGCCGGGGGCGTGGGCCGCGATCACCCGCTCGACGTAGTCGACGACCACGCGGTCGGGCTTGAAGCGCGGCAGCGGCTTGCCGTTGATGCCGAGGACGATGTCGTGCGCCTTCAGCCCGGCCTTCTCGGCGGGGCTGCCCTCGAGCACCTCGCTCACGACGGCGCCGGACTGGGACTCGAGCTTGAGGAAAGCCGCCACCTCGCGGTCCATGGGCTCGAGGCCGTAGGCGCCGAGCCACGCCAGGGGGCGCCCGAAGACGTTGTTCGGCACGCGCCCGACGTAGGGAAGGACCTCGCCGGCCGTCAGGAACGCGCTGCTCTCCTCGATGTTGACGAGCATGATCGGCGAGCCGTCCCGGTCCGAGCCCGTGAACTCGACGAAGGTCTGCCCGAACGAGCTCGACCCGAGGCCGACAAAGTGCCCGTCGCGGTCGAACACGGGCAGCCCCGGGCCGGCGACCTCCTGCTGCGCGATCGCGGTGCGCTGGGGCAGGAGCTGGATGAGCGCCACGCCGCTCCTGAGGATGTAGGGCGTGAAGTCCTCGTCCTTGTTGCGGATGCCGATCCCCCACACCTCGTCGGCGAGCGCCGCCTCGCGGGCCGGCTCGGGCCCGGCGAACGCCGTCACCGGGACGAGGCGCGAGCGGATGGAGGCGCTAGCCCGCACGAAGTGCCAGCCCGTGTAGGCGTCGCGGCCGAGGTACTCGGCGGGCGTGCCCTCCGGGTCCCCCGGTATGTACACCTTGAAGTCCCGGATCTGCTTGGGAGCGATCCGCAGGTCGATCGCCGCGGAGGGCAGGATGATCGTCCCCCGGTTGTCCACCACGGTGCCGTAGGCGACCGTGGGCCGGCGCTCCAGCTCGGTCTGCGTGATGTATTCCACGGCGACGGTGCACTTGACCCGCTCGGCCCAGAGCGTGGGCAGGTCGGCGGCACGGGCGCCTGCGGCGCAGGCGGCCGCGGCGAGGATGAGGGTCGGTAGTTTCAAGGCTTTAGGACCACAAGGGCGACGCGGCGCTCCCGCTGGACCTCGAAGAGCGTGGGGGCGGGCCTGGCCGCGTAGGCGGCGTCGGTCGCGCGGATCACGTCGAGGGAATTCACGGGGCTCTGGTTGATCTTCGTGATGACGTCGCCCCGCGCAAGGCCCGCTATCTCCGCCGGGAACCCGCGCTGCACGCCGATCACGAGGACGCCGCCGTCGTCGGGGAGCTGGTTCTCCCTGGCGAAGGCCCGGGAGACCTTCCGCACGCCGATGCCCCAGGTGTCGGAGACCCACTCCTCGCCCATGCGGCTCTCGAGCTTCGTCGTCACGAGGGTCACCGAGCCGTCGGCGGAGCCCCTCTTGTAGTCGAGCGCCAGGGACGTGCCCACCGGCAGGCTCGCGATCAGGTTCTGGATCGTCGGCAGCTGCTCGGGGAACCGCCCGTCGACCTTCTTGCCGTCGATCGCGAGGATGATGTCCCCGGCCTTGAGGCCCGCGGCGGCGGCGGGCGACCCCGACTCCACGCTGTCGACAAGGACGCCCGAGTTCACGGCCAGGTCGTAGAATCCCTCCAGGTCCTGGAGCGCCTTGGGGATGATGCCGATGTAGCTTCGCGTGATGGAGCCGTCCTTCACGAGGCCCGCCACGACCCGCTTGGCGGTGACGGAGGGTATCGCGAAGCCCAAGTTGTTCGCCCCGAGGTAGGCGCGGGACGTGATCCCGACGACGCGGCCGTCATCGGTCACGAGCGGTCCCCCGGAGTTGCCCGGGTTGATGGCCGCGTCGGTCTGCAGCCAGCTGTTGAAGTTGCCGGTCTCGTAGCCGTCAACCCCCTGGGTGTCCTCGAAGTAGCGGTTGTTGTTGGAGATGATGCCTCGGGTGACGGTGCGGGTGAGCCCGTGGGGAGTTCCGACCGCGTAGACGGGCTCCCCGACGTAGAGCTTGTCGCTGTCCCCGAACTCCGCGTGCTTGAACGCGAGCCCGCGCCGCTTCACGTCGTCCAGGTTGAGCCGAAGGAGCGAGAGGTCCGTCCAGTGGTCCCAGCCGATCAGCTTCGCGTTGACCCGCTCCAGGCTGGACAGGGTCACGTTGATGTCGACCGCCTTGGGCCCGGCCACGTGGGCGTTTGTGAGGATGAGTCCGTCCTGGGTGAGGATGACCCCGGAGCCTATGCTGGCGTCTATCCGGCGGGCGCCGTCCTCGTAGTTGACCTCGCTGACGTCGATCCGGACCACCGAGTCCAGGAGGCGCTCGAAGCCCCCGCTCATCGAGGCCCCCGCGGTGGGCGCCAGCGGGGCGCACAGGAGCGCGGCGGCGGCCAAGATTGACCGGGAGAGCGAATGGTTCACAATGGCGGGTTTCACAAGATGGATGCCTTGAGCAAAGACTACGACTTTCACGAAATTGAGCGCCGCTGGCAATCTTTCTGGGAGCGCGACCGCACATACCGTGCAGGGGTAGACCCTTCCCTGCCAAAGTACTACGTCCTGGACATGTTCCCCTACCCCTCCGGGTCGGGCCTGCACATCGGCCATCCCGAGGGCTACACCGCGACGGACATCATCGCCCGGCACCGCAGGGCCCGGGGCTTCGACGTGCTCCACCCGATGGGCTGGGACGCCTTCGGGCTCCCCGCCGAGCAGCACGCCGTCAAGACGGGGACCCACCCCGCCTCCAACACCCAGAACAACATAGCCAACTTCAGGAGGCAGATCAAGGCCCTGGGGTTCTCCTACGACTGGGACAGGGAGATCGACACGACCGACCCCAAGTACTTCCGGTGGACGCAGTGGATCTTCCTGCAGCTCTTCGCCCGGGGCCTGGCGTATGTCGACAAGCGCCCGGTCTGGTGGAGCCCGGACATGCGCACCGTCCTCGCGAACGAGGAGGTCATCGACGGCAAGAGCGAGTCGGGCGGGTTCCCCGTCGAGAGGCGCAACCTGCGCCAGTGGGTCTTGAGGATCACGGCCTACGCCGACCGCCTGCTCTCCGACCTGGAGAAGGTCGACTGGCCCGACTCGACAAAGCGGATGCAGGCGGCCTGGATCGGGCGCAGCGAGGGCGCGGAGATCGTCTTTGACCTCGAGAAGCCCGGGATCGGCGGCCTGCGGGTCTTCACGACAAGGCCGGACACCCTCTTCGGCGCCACCTACATGGTGCTCGCCCCGGAGCACGCCCTGGTCGAGGCGCTGACGACGGCCGCCCAGCGCGCCGAGGTCGACGACTACCTCAAGAAGGCCGCCTCCAAGAGCGACCTCGAGCGCACCGACCTGGCCAAGGAGAAGACCGGCGTCTTCACGGGCGCCTTCGCCGTCAACCCGGCGAACGGGGCCCGGATACCCATCTGGGTTGCCGACTACGTCCTCACGGGCTACGGGACGGGCGCCATCATGGCCGTGCCCGCCCACGACGAGCGCGACCACGAGTTCGCGGTGCGCTACGCGCTGCCCATCGTGCCCGTGATCGAGCCCGCGGACGGCACGGCGGCGAAGCTGCCCTACGTCGGGGACGGCAGACTTGTCGGTTCCGGCGCCTACTCGGGCCTCGACTGGCGCGAGGCCAAGCGGCGGATGACGGACGACCTCGCCGCAAAGGGCGCGGCCAGGCCCTCGGTCAACTACAAGCTTCGCGACTGGGTATTCTCGAGGCAGAGGTACTGGGGCGAGCCGATCCCGATCGTCTGGGTGGACGAGCAGGACTACCGGCGCGCGGCCCCCTCCCTCGCGGCCTCGCTGCCGAAGGAACCGGTGTCCTTCGAGGAGAACGGCGTCGTCCGCTTCGCCCTTCCTCTTCCCGAGTCGGCCCTTCCCCTCGAGCTGCCCCCCGTCCAGTCCTACCTGCCGAGCGGCACCGGCGAGAGCGCGCTCGCGAACGTCGCCGAGTGGGTCGCCATCTGGTACGACTACGCGACCGGGAGGGCCGTGCCCGACTCCGCCGGTAAACCCGAGGGGGACACGTGGGTGCGGGCGCGGCGCGAGACGAACACGATGCCGCAGTGGGCGGGCTCGTGCTGGTACTACCTGCGCTACACCGACCCGCGCGACGACAGGGAGTTCGCGTCGGCCGCAGCCCTCAAGCGGTGGGGCGGCCCCGACCTCTACGTCGGCGGCGCGGAACACGCCGTCCTTCACCTCCTCTACGCCCGCTTCTGGCACAAGGTCCTCTTCGACATCGGCAAGGTGCCGACCGACGAGCCCTTCACGAGGCTCTTCCACCAGGGGATCATCCTCGGGGAGGACGGCGAGAAGATGTCGAAGACCCGCGGCAACGTCGTGAGCCCCGACACGGTCGTCGCGAGCCACGGGGCCGACAGCCTGCGCCTCTACCTCATGTTCCTCGGGCCCCTGGAGGCGATGAAGCCCTGGAGCCTGAGGGGGATCGAGGGCGTCCACCGCTTCCTGCAGAAGGTCTGGCACGACTGCGTCGGCGAGGACGGGCACGCCCACCCGAAGATCGTCGACGGCCACCCGGACTCACCCGAGTTCCAGAAGCTCCTCAACGAGACGATCAAGAAGGTCGGCGACGACATCGACGGCCTGCGCTTCAACACCGCCATCTCCCAGATGATGATCCTCGAGAACGCGGTGCACAAGGAGGCGAAGGTCAGCCGTTCGGCGATCCTCGCGTTCATCCAGGTCCTGGCCCCGTTCGCGCCCCACTTCGCCGAGGAGGTCTGGTCGCGCCTCGGCGCCCCGGGCCTCGCCTCGGCAGCCCCCTGGCCCAGGTTCGACCCGTCGAAGATGTCGGCCGCGGAGGTCCGGCTCGTCTTCCAGGTCAACGGGAAGCACCGAGGCGACCAGCTGGTGCCGGTGGGGCTTTCCCAGGACCAGGCGCTCGCGCTCGCGAAGGCGAGCGAGAAGGTCGCTCCATTCCTGGCCGGCAGGGCCATCGCCAAGGTCGTGTATGTCCCGGGCAGGATCCTGAACCTGGTCGTATCCTAGGGTCGGCGCGGGGCCGTGAACCGCGCGCGTCTTTCGGCGCCCGGGGATGGAATTGTTTTTTGTGGACCCGAAGGCGGCGAGCGGGAGACTGCGCAATCCCCGCATGGCGACTCACTCGGCCACCATCTCCTGGACCCGGACGGGGCCCGACTTCCTGAAGGGCCAGTACTCGCGCGAGCATACCTGGTCGTTCGACGGCGGAATGGTCGTCGCGGCATCGGCGTCGCCGTCCATCGTGCGGCTGCCCTACTCCAATCCCGCAAGCGTGGACCCCGAGGAGGCCTTCGTGGCCGCCCTTTCCAGCTGCCACATGCTCACGTACCTGTACGAGGCCTCGAAGCTTGGATTCCAAGTCGATGCCTATCAAGATGAAGCGATAGGGACGATGGGCAAGAATGCCAAGGGCGTGCCCTGGGTCGCCGCCGTCGTCCTGCATCCGAAGATCACCTACAGCGGCGAGAAGCTGCCCTCGGCCCGGGACGAGGAGCACCTCCATCACGTGGCCCATGAGCAGTGCTATGTCGCCAACTCGGTCCTGACGCACGTGACCGTGGAGCCCTAGCCGGGCCCCGTGCCATGCCTGGATCCGGACCCGCGATCGTGCATATTTCCGGCCAAAAAAGCCCCCTTTTTTTGGGGGTCGGGGGATGCGGCTTCCCTTTGGGAAGCCACAACCTACGCAATTATACTCTCTTGCTTGAATTGACGGGAGAAGGTACTCTGGACACGTGATAAAAACACGCTCCCTCCTGCGATTCCTCACTGCCGCAATCTGCGTTGTCGCGGTCGCGCATGCGCAGGGCCGCAAGAAGAACCCGACCAGCAAGCTGTACGTCGCCGACACGGTGGGCGACACGCAGATCGACACGGGCCTTGAGATCGACGACCTGACGAAGAAGTCTGTCTACAACGCGGAGGGCACCGTCATCGAGTCGAAGGCCAACTCGAACGCCTCCGTGGTGCTGTCCAACGGCACCGGGATCTATTTCGACGTCAACACGCGCGTGAGCATCAAGGCCTTCCAGCAGGATTCCTTCCGGCCCAACCGCGACGACATCGAGGACGAGCCCTCCCTCTCGAGCACGAGGCTGGTCATCGACCACGGCGTGATCGGCGTGTCGACCAGCAAGCTCGTCGCCGGCAGCACGATGATCTATGAGACGTCGCTCGCGACCGCCTTCATCCGGGGACGCCAGGCGGTGATCCTCGCTACGGACAACCTCACGGTGATCTCGATGATCCAGGGCGAGGCCACGGTCCAGGGCGGCCCGCTCGACCGGCCGCACCTCGTGCGCAACCGCCAGCAGATCATCATCCGCCCGGGCGACCCCGGGGAGCCCAACAGCGTGACGATCCAAGACATCCCAGATGGCAATTCCGAGGACACCCGGGTGTGGCTCGAGGAGCGCGTCCTGACGGCTGACGCCGCCCGCAAGCTCGTCTACTTTGAGGTTCAGTCGCGCAGCGCCGCGGACAACAGCGTGACCCTTTTCGACGGAGCAGGGGATGACTCGAGCCAGCAGATCGTCCCCATTCCCGTCGTGCCGGCCAATCCCACGATCCAACCGAACGTGAGCCCGGCAAACCTCAACAGCCGCTGAACCGGCTGTCCCACACCTGCACGGAGTCCATGAAACTGCAGCATCGATTGCTCACGGCAGGGGCCGTGGCTTTGGCTGTGGTTTCCGCCCCCACCTCCCGGGGGCTCGTCTCGCTGGAGGACGGCAAGGACCACATCTTCGTCGACGGCTCCGTTGAGATGGGCTACGACTCGAACGTCTTCGCGAACGCCCTGAGCGGGGGAAGCATGGTCTACCGAGGCTCGCTTGGCACGAATTTCACGCGCAGGGCGGGATGGATCGGGGTCAACGCCACGGCCTCGATCGACTGGGCGCGCTACGGGAGCTTCAGGAACCAGAACTACGTGGACCCGAAGCTGACGGCGGAGCTGACCAAGCAGAGCGGAAGGACCACGGGCTCGCTGACGGTGAGCGTGCAGCGCGAGAACCGCGCCGATGTCGAGGTCAACACGCGCGACACGTCCTGGAACTACGACGTGGGCCTCAATTTCCAGTATCCCGTGATCGAGCGCTATTCCATCTCGGGGTCGTTCGACTACGACCGCATCGACTACGAGAACCAGGCGCTGTTCACGAACCTGACGACCTACTCGAGCAACCTCTACCTCTACTACATCCTGAACGAGCAGCGGGACCTCTTCCTCGACTACCGCCTGCGGGACTCGGACGAGTCGACCGGCACCTTCGACGTGGACAACTCCTTTTCGGCCGGCGTGAGCGGCAAGATCTACGGGCCTTTCAACGGCTCGGTCCAGGCCGGCTACCAGGCGCGCTCGACCCACGGCGGCCCGAACAACGGCGAGACGTTCGACGACCTGACCATGAGCGGCTCGGCGACCTGGAACCTGAGCCGCAGGATGACGCTCACGGCCACCCTGTCCCGCGACTTCGCCACGACCGCGACCGCCCTCTCCATCGAGACGACGAGCGCGGGCCTCACCTTCCAGGACTCCTTCACCGCCAAGGCCAGCGCCACCCTCTCCGCTTTGGTGGGGGACACGAAGTTCCTCGGCAGCCAGGGGATTCTGGAACCGAGCGGCGAGCGTCGGGTCGACTCGTTCCTGAGCCTCAACGTGGCCTATTTCTACACCATCGACCAGCACCTGAAGGCGTCCCTGAGCTACGGCTACTACCTGAGCCACTCGACCCTCGCCTACGCCGACTTCCCCAGGAGCCAGCTGGACATGACCCTTTCCTCGCACTGGTAGACGCCGCCGTGACCACGCTCCTCAGATCCTTCCTCGCCGGGGCCCTCCTCGTGGCCGCGCTTGTCCCCGCCCGGGCGGCGGGCCCCACACCCGCCCCGTCGAACAGGAGCAAGGCCTACAACATCCGAGCGACCGACAAGCTGCGCATCTCGATCTTCCAGGAGGACGACCTCTCCACGATCAGCCGCGTGGACTCGAGGGGGACCATCAACCTGCCGCTCATAGGCGAGATCAAGGTACGCGGGATGACGCTCGACGAGGCGGAGCGGACGATAGAGAAGGCCTACATCGACGGCCGCTTCCTCAGGCAGCCGGCCGTTACCGTCGCCGTGGAGGACTACGCCCCCCGCGAGGTGTCGATCCAGGGCCAGGTCAAGAACCCGGGCCGCTATCCCCTTCCCGTCGAGTCGACGATGAGCGTGCTCGACCTGGTCACCAAGGCCGGGGGATTCTCGGACACGGCGCAGGGAACCGCGGTGCGGATCACGCGGATCCTTCCCGACGGCTCGACCAAGGTCATCACGCTCGACGTCGAGAGCCTCATCAAGGGCCGCAGCAACGCGAAGACAAACGGGGAGAACAACGCCCTGCTCCTCGAGCCGGACGACATCGTCTACGTGCCCGAGCGGATCATCTGAGGAGAGCCCCGAAGCAACCATGTCCGACGCAGGCAACACGAAAACCCAGAGGCCACCCACGCTCGGCCGCGACGAGGACGTCGAGATCGAGCGCCGCACGCTGCGCGACTACTACATCATCCTGCGCGAGCGCGTCTGGGTCTCCCTGCCGATCGCCATCGTCGTGGCCCTCGGCTACTTCTACATGCAGGCGCGCAAGACGCCGATCTACGAGGCCACCTCGACGCTCCAGTTCGAGAAGCCCGAGACGGTCGTGACGAGCCAGGGCGTCACCGATCCCTCCGTCCGGTCCGACATGGACCTGAACACCTACATCCATGACATCAACAGCAACAAGGTGCGCTCGGATGTCATCCAGTCCTTCACCCCGAGCGAGCGCACCATCCTCGCCAGGGCCGCGCTGAAGCGCCTGCCCCCGGGTTCCGCCCCCCCGCCCGTCGGCGCCCTCCTCGGCTCCGTCGACGCGCAGCCCCTCAGGAACAGCTTCCTCATCTCGATCACGGCCCGCAACGAGGACCCGGAGGCGGCGGCGCTCGTCGCCAACCGGTACGTCGAGAAGTTCATGGACTACCTGTTTGAGAGCGTCGGCGGCAAGAACGAGGAGGCCGTCACGTACCTGAAGGGCCGAGCCGAGCAGCTGCGCAAGGATTCCGAGGACGCGGAGAAGCAGCTCCAGGGGTACATGCGCGAGCACAACCTCGTGTCACTCGACAAGAGCATCGACATCATCTCCGACCGCCTCAAGTCCGTGAACACGGCGCTGACCTCGGCGCGCCTCGACATGCTGGGGGTCGAGGGGCTGGTCCAGCAGGTCGCCGACTTCAAGAAGCAGGGCAAGGACCTGCTGGAGATCTCCTACATCGCCACCCACGGCGCCGTGCCGACCCTCAAGACCCAGCTGAGCGACGCCGAGCAGGTGCGGGCGCTCCTCATGGAGCGCTACCTGGAGAAGCACCCGCGGGTCATCGAGAACGCCAACAAGATCGCGATCACGAAGCTCCAGCTGGCGACCGCCGTCGACCTGGCGATCGCGGACCTGAAGACCCGCCTCGCCGCCTCGAAGGAGAGCGTCCAGGCCCTCGAGAAGGAGTACGCCTCGCAGGAGGCCCAGGAGCTCAGCCTTCGCGCGCTCAGCGTCGACTTCAACTCGCTGCAGAGCCGGTCCACGGTGGCGAAGAGCTACTACATGGAGATCCTGGACCGGCTGAACCAGACCACGACGTTCAAGAACCTGGACAAGATCTCGCTCCACCCCCTCGACAGGGCCACGATTCCCAGCGGCCCCGTGTCGCCCAACATCCCGGCGATCACCCGCACGAGCATCGGCCTCGGCATCATCGTCTTCCTCGCGATCGCGATCGGCCTCGGCTTTGTCGACGACCGCATCAAGAGCGCGTGGGACGTCGAGTCCTTCATCGGCGTGCACCTGCTCGGCATCATCCCCCAGCTCGGCGCCGTCCGCGACGATGAGAAGATCACGCTCACCGACATGGCGCCCGGCAACGAGTCGGGCAACGAGGCCTTCCTCGGGCTCTACAGCTCCGTCAAGATCCAGTCCAAGCTGGACTTCCCTAAGTCGATGCTGATCACGAGCACGATCCCGGGCGAGGGCAAGACGCTCATCTCGTGCAACCTGGCGGCCTGCTTCGCCCGTCACGGCAAGAGGACGCTGCTCATGGACTGCGACCTGCGCCGCCCGATGCTGCACAGGCATTTCCGCCAGCAGAACGCGGCGGGCATCATCTCGTGGTTCGAGCACGGCGCCCACCTGGACGGCGACGTCCTCACGAACGCCGAGCTCGGCATCGTCAAGCTCGGCGAGAACCTGTGGCTCCTCACCTCGGGCGGCAGGTCTAAGAGCCCGACCGAGCTCCTCGAGAACCCGCTCTTCCCGCAGCTCCTCGAGCGCCTGAAGAAGCAGTTCGACCTGGTCGTCATCGACTCCCCTCCCCTCGGCGCCGTCACCGACGCCATGCTGATCGCGGAGCGCGCGGACGAGGTGATCTACGTCTGCCGCTTCAACCGAGCCTACCGCAAGCACATCAAGCTCTACATCAAGGCGCTCAAGGAGGGGAAGAACGAGGTCCTCGGCATCGTCCTGAACGGCCTGTCGCCCCGTAGGATCGAGTACTACTCGAACTACCGCTACTACCGGAGCTACAAGAAGTACTACGGCGCGCAGACCTGAGGCCTCACCCGTCCGTGCCGACGCCGCTCTCAGCGCACCTCCCGCCGACGTTCGACCCCGCCCGGCCCCTCGCCCTGATCGCGGGCCAGGGCGTCTACCCCATCCTCGTGGCCCGCGCCGCCCGGGCCGCCGGCGTCCCCCTGCGGCTGATCGCGTTCGAGGGGGAGACGGCCCCGGAGCTCGTCGCCTCGTTCCCCGAGCCCGAGCGCCACTCGGTGCACGTGGGCCAGGTCGGCAAGACGCTCAAGCTGCTCGAGAAGATGGGGGCCGGCTACGCCCTCATGGCCGGCCAGGTGACGCCGCGGCGCCTGTTCGACGGCCTGAAGCCGGACCTCAAGGCCGCGCAGATCCTCCTCTCCCTGAAGCGCCGCAACGCCGAGACGATATTCGGGGCGGTGGCGAAGGAGATCGAGGCCCTCGGGGTCAGGCTCCTGGACGCGCGCTCCTTCCTGGACGACCAGCTCGCGACCCCGGGCTGCATGACGGGGGGGCGATTCCCCATCGACAAGGAATACCTGGACCACGGGGTGCACATCGCGCGCGAGTGCGCCCGCCTCGACATCGGCCAGGGATGCGTGGTGCGCAAGGGGACCGTCCTCGCCGTCGAGGCGTTCGAGGGCACCGACGAGATGCTCCGCCGCGCCGGCGGCCTGAAGGCTGACGAGACGCTCTTCGTGAAGACGGTCAAGGCCCGGCAGGACTACCGCTTCGACGTCCCGTGCTTCGGGATGAAGACCCTCGAGACAATGCGGGAGGCGGGCCTCCACGCCGCGGCCCTCGAGTCCGGGGGGGTCATCCTGCTCGACAAGGCGGCGGTGCTCGAGAAGGCCCGCTCCTGGAAAATAAGCCTGCTCGGCTTCTAGAAGGGGCGGCCCGGGGCCGCTTGCTCTTTGCCCCGCCCCGGGTCAAGGTGCCGGCGGATCGGCCCCAGCCGGCCCAAGAACCCATGCAAAACGACGTCGTAGCCGCAACGGTCAAGGGGGTCGCCCCGACCCCCAACGGCTGCGCCGTGTTCCTCGGCAACGACGAGAAGACCTTCCTCATCTACGTCGACCGCTCCGTCGGCAACGCGATACAGATGACGATCGAGGGCAAGAAGAAGCACAGGCCGATGACCCACGACCTGATAGGCAGCATCCTGGTCGGCCTGGGGACGAAGCTCGAGCGGGTCGTGATCAACGACCTGCGCGGCGGCGAGGCGGCCACGGACAAGACCTTCTTCGCGAGGATACTCCTCTCCATGGAGAACGAGCTGGGGACGAAGATCGTCGAGATCGACGCCCGGCCGAGCGACTCCATCGTCCTCTCCCTTCAGCAGAAGCGCCCGATCTACGTCGCGCGCGCCGTGTTCGACGCGGTCGAGGACCAGACGGAGAGCCTGGAGCAGTGGCGCCAGCAGCAGAACGAGCCGGGCGCGGAGCTACCCTGAACGTGCCCCAGCGACTGCCGGACCCCCTGGCCCCGGGCCAGCCCCTGACCGCGCTGGCCCCCATGCAGGACGTGACGGACCTCGCGTTCATGCGGGTCGTCGCCAGCTACGGCGCCCCGGACTACTTCTTCACCGAGTTCTTCCGCGTGCACGCGCAGTCGCGGCCCGAGCGCCACATCCTGCGCAGCATCGACGAGAACGACACGGGCCGCCCGGTATTCGCCCAGCTGATCGGGGAGGACATCCCCCACATGGTGCGGACCGCGCAGGAGCTGGCCCGCCACCCCATCGCCGGGATCGACATCAACCTCGGCTGCCCCGCCCCGAAGGTCTACAAGAAGAACGTCGGTGGCGGGCTCCTGCGCGACCCGGAGCGGATCGGCGCCATCCTCGCCGCGCTGCGCGAGGCGGTGCCGGGGCTCCTCACGGTCAAGATGAGGATCGGCTTCGAGGACAGCGCCAACTTCGACCGGATCCTCGACATCGTGAACGCGAGCCGGGTCGACCTCCTGACCGTGCACGGGCGCACCGTGCGCGAGATGTACCGGAGCGAGGTGCACTACGACAGGATCGCCCACGCGGCGGCCCGCTCGGCCTGCCCCGTGCTCGCCAACGGCAACGTCACCTCGGCCGAAAGGGCGGCCGAGGTCGTCCGGGACACGGGCGCCGCGGGGGTCATGATCGGGCGCCACGCGATCCGCAACCCGTGGATATTCCGGCAGTGCCGCGAGCGCTTCGCCGGCGTCCCCAGCGCCGCCATCCCGCTGACGGACGTGCGCGAGTACGTGGAGCGCCTCTACAGGGCGACCCGGGTTGCCGAGGTGCCCGAGAGGGCGCACGTGAACAAGATGAAGAAGTACCTCAACTTCGTCGGCCAGGGCGTCGACCCGCGCGGGGCCTTCCTCCACGACATGCGCCGCACCGAGTCCGAGAGCGAGCTCTTCATGGTGTGCGACAGGCACCTCGCGGTTGCGGGGGACTTCTCGCCGGAGCCCCACCCCGGCGTCATCGCCCGGCCGAACTGCGAGACGCCCGAGGACGCGGACGGCTGCTCCCTGGAGACGGTCACCGCCTAGCGGAAGGGGAGGCCTACTCCAGGCCCAGGGACTTGCGCCCGGCCTCGGAGATCATCCTCGGGTTCCAGACGGGGTCCCAGACGATGTGGACCTTGGCGCTCTCGACGCTCGGCAGCGCGGCGATCTTCTTGCGGGCGTCCTCCGCGATCACGGGGCCCATGCCGCAGC
>CAZDZL010000047.1:24396-27104 GCA_964509885.1 uncultured Opitutaceae bacterium
AGCGCGGCGATCTTCTTGCGGGCGTCCTCCGCGATCACGGGGCCCATGCCGCAGCCCGGGGCCGTGAGCGTCATCTTGACGTCGACGGCGTTCGCGCCGGACGGGGTGCTCTCGATCGAGAGGTCGTAGATCAGCCCGAGGTCGACGATGTTGACCGGTATCTCGGGGTCAAAGCAGGTGCGCATCGCGTCCCAGACGGCCTTCTCGCTGAACGCGCCGGCCGGGGCCGGCGCGTCCTCGGCAAGGGTCAGCCCCTCGATTGCGGACGTGTCCTCGCGCGCCACGCGGAAGATGCCCTGGTCGGTGCGGACCGTGACGTTCCCGCCGAGCGTCTGGACGATCTCGACCGTCTGGCCCGCGGCGAGGGTCGCCGCGTCGCCGGCCGGTATGAGCGTCGCGGGGCAGTCCCTGAGGATTCGGTGGGCCATGGGAAGCGTTCAGCGGACCACGAGGTCGGCGGGCATCCTCGCGTAGATCCCCTTCGGGTCGTTCAGCGAGCGCAGCCAGCCAAACTCGCCCTCGATCCGGTCGGCGACCTCGCCGACGAGGCCGGCGGAGCGCATGTGCAGGCTGACCGGGGCGAACTTGCCGAAGAACTCGGCCAGGGCCTCGGAGAGGTTCTTGGACTTCGGGTACTCGACGACCTTGTAGTGGTCGCCGAGGCCGGCCTTGCCGGCGGCGTACTTGATCGCGGCGTCTAGGCCGCCAATCTCGTCCACGAGGCCGATGGCCTTCGCGTCCGTCCCGGACCAGACCCGCCCCTGGGCGATCTCCTCGACGCGGCCCGGCGCCAGCTTGCGCCCCTCGGACACCTTCGCGATGAACTGCCCGTAGACCCAGTCGACGCTCTTCTGGAAGATGGCCATCTCCTCGTCCGTCCTCGGCCGCGCGACGGTGAGGAGCCCGCCCGCGAACTTGCCCGTCTTCACGCTGTCAAACGTGACGCCGTGGTCGTTCGCGAGCCTCTGGATGTTGGGGATGATGCCGAAGACGCCGATCGACCCGGTGACCGTGTCCGGCTGCGCGAAGATCCTGTCCCCGAAGGCCGATATCCAGTAGCCGCCCGAGGCGGCGTAGGAGCCCATCGAGATGACGACGGGCTTCACCTTGCGGGCGAGGCGCATCTCGCGCTGGATGGTCTCCGCGGCCGTCGTGCTTCCGCCGGGGCTGTTCACCCGAAGGACGATCGCCTTCACCGAGGCGTCCTCGCGAAGCCGCCTGATCTCGCGGGCGAACTTCACGCCGCCGACCTCCGTCTGGTCGCCCTCGCCCTCCACGATGTCACCCTCAGCGTACACAACCGCGACCTCCCCCTCGCCGAACGACCCCGAGGGCGCGGCCAGGGCCGACCTCGCGTAGGAGCCGAGCTGGACCTGCTTGAAGGACTCCGTCGGGGAGGTTACCCCGGTCTCGCGCTTGAGGTTGTCGATGACCTCGTCCCGGTAGGCCACCTTGTCGACCAGACCCGCCCTGAGCGCGATGGAGGGCTTGATGATCCCCTCGGCGTCGACCGTCTTCTGGATCGCGTCGCCGGAGATGCCCCGGGACTTGGACACGTCGGCGACGATCGTGCCCCAGATGTCGTCGAGGAGCTTCTGGAGCTGCTCTCGGCTCTCCGGGCTCATGTCCGTCCTCGTGAAGCTCTCGACGTAGGACTTGTACTTGCCCTCGCGCGCCACCTGGACGCCGATCCCGTATTTCTCAAAGAGGCCGCCCACGAACCAGGGCTCGCTGGCGAGGCCCGGCATGATGAGCTCGCCGTAGGGGTCGATGACGACCTGGTTCGCGACCGAGGCCAGGTAGTAGTCCCTCGTGGTCGCGTACTCCAGGTAAGCCAGGATCGGCTTGCCCGAGGCGCGGAAGTTCAGGAGGGACGCCCGGACCTCCCTCAGGGCGGCGTAGCCCGTGCCGAGGCCGCTCGGGGACAGGTTGCCGAGGAGGAGGACCCCCCGGACCTTGCCGTCCTTGGCGGCGTGGTCGAGGGCCCGCGTGATCGTGCGCAGCTGCTGGACGTCCGTGCGGCCCCCGTTCAGGTCGCCCAGGTCCAGCGGCGGCGGCGCGTCGGTGATGTTCGTCGACAGGTCGAAGACGAGGTAGGATCCCGAGGACACCTCGGGGGCCTTGGTCTTCTGGCCCATCGCCACGATCGCCCCGATGAAGCCGACGAAGAGCAGGACGGCCCCGGTCGCGAAGATGATCAGGGCCACGAGGGCGCCGAGCATCGAGGTGATGAAATTTTTCATTAAGGTGTTAAAGCTACCCGCTTTCCGCCCTTCCACCAGTAGAAACCGCCGACGCTAGGAAGTGACACAGGAACGGGTTGCATCCGTCTGCGCCGGGGGCCAACGTACACGGCATGAACGAGCAGAAGGAACTCCTGACCACGAATCAGAAGGCGCTCACCATCAACCTGGATGTGCCCAAGTACGGCACGTTCGCCGAGATCGGCGCCGGCCAGGAGGTCGCCCGCGAGTTCTTCCAAGCGGGGGGCGCCTCCGGGACGATCGCCAAGTCGATCTCCGCCTACGACATGGTCTTCAGCGACGCCATCTACGGCAAGGCGCCGCGCTACGTCTCGCGCGAGAGGCTGAAACTCATGCTGGACCATGAGTTCCAGCTCCTCGTGGACCGGCTGTCCGGCACGCGGGGCGACCACACGAACTTCTTCGTCTTCGCCGACACGGTCGCCACCAGCAACTTCAAGGGGA
>CAZDZL010000048.1:0-25079 GCA_964509885.1 uncultured Opitutaceae bacterium
AGCCGGTCGAAGACAGGCTCGCCCAAGCCGGCGGGGACGCCGCGGATCCGGCACTGCATGAGGCCGCCGACGGAGTCGCCCTGGGCGCGCACCTCCTCGATCCTCCTGATCATGGCCTCGGCCGTCGCGGGGTGCGGGCAGCGCACGATGTTCGCCTCCACCTGGGCGAGCGTCGGGAAGGCCGAGAGGGCGCCGCCGGGGACGGCGATGTCGTGGATGCGGGTCACGAAGGCGCGGATCTCGACCGCGCCGGCCAGCGTGAGGATCTTCTTCGCGACGGCGCCGGAGGCGACGCGCCCGATCGTCTCTCGGGCGGAGCTTCGGCCGCCGCCCCGGTGGTCGCGAAGCCCGTACTTGGCCTGGTACGTGAAATCCGCGTGCGAGGGCCGGAACTTGTCCCTCATCTCGTCGTAGGCGCCCGGCCGGGCGTCGGCGTTTCGCACGAGGAGCGAGATCGGGGCGCCGGTCGTCCGGCCCTCGAAGACCCCTGAGAGGATCTCGACCCTGTCCTGCTCCTTCCGGGGGCTCGTGATGTCGCTCTGGCCGGGCCTGCGCCGGTCCAGGTCGGGCTGGATGTCGGCCTCCCCCAGGGGGAGCCCCGGCGGGCAGCCGTCAATGACCACCCCCACGGCGGCGCCGTGGCTTTCGCCCCAGGTGGAGATTGTAAACAGTTTGCCGAAGGAGTTGGGCATCGCCTTGGGGGGAGGGTTGAACTGCAAAAGGAGCCCGGCAAGCGGCAAATCCTGCGGGGGGCGGTAACCCCGGTTGGGGGATAGCGTCATATCACAACGCCATTTACAATCCCGGCCCTTTGCGTTCTATTACCCGTTCCCCTATTAGCATGACCTTGCGCCTCGCACGCTTGTGGCTCGCCACGGGCCTCATTGCCACCGTCCCGGGCCTCCTGGGACAGATCCCGCCCCGTCCGGCCCCGAGGCCGGTCCCGGGCGCAAGCACCGGCGGCGGCGGACAGGTCGTGGCCGTCCCGGGCAAGGACGCCGACACGGTGGACTCGTTCAAGCTGAGCGACGGGGACATCGACGCGGTCCTGGGGGCCCTGGAGCAGTACACGGGCAAGACCATCGTGCGGCCGGGCTCGCTGCCGACGGCCAGCTATTCGCTCATGATCAACCGCCCGATCCCGAAGGCGGAGCTGATCACGGCCCTGGAGACCATCCTGGCCCTGAACGGGGTGTCCGTCTCGCCCATGGGCGACCGCTTCCTGAAGGTGACCCCCCTCTCGACGGCGAAGAGCGAGTCCCCGGAGATGATCACGGGCTCCTCGCTCGACCTGCCCCCGAGCGGCCGGATCGTGACGAAGCTCTTCGAGCTCAGCTTCCTTAGGGTCTCGGAGTTCGTCCCGCAGATCCAGGTCCTCATGACCCCGGGCATCGGCGGGGGCGCCGTCCAGCTCGAGAAGGCCAACGTGGTCCTCATCACCGACACGCTTGAGAACATCCAGAGGATCGAGCGCCTGCTGCTCGACGTGGACAAGCCGAGGCAGGAGAGCCTCAACCCGAAGTTCTACCAGCTGCACAACGCGAAGGCGAGCGACCTGGCGACGAAGATCCACGCGATGATCTCGGGCCCCGTGCAGAACCAGTTCCGGGCGACGACCTCCTTCACGCCGGACGACCGCACGAACCAGCTGATCGTGATCGCCGACTCCCGGGAGATCCCGCTCTTCGACAAGCTGATCGAGCAGCTGGACATCAAGTCGGACCCGAACACGAGGAACGAGGTCATCTACCTGAAGCACGCCGACGCGAAGGACGTGTCGGCCCTCCTCTCCCAGCTGATCTCGGGCCAGAACGCCGCGAGCCAGAAGTCCGGCAGCCAGCCGACGAAGGGCCAGGGGACCCCCACCGAGCGGGTCACGGACAAGCCCGGGACCCCCGCCCCCGCAGCGGCCGCCGCGGCGGCGGCCGCAACCGAGGGCATCGGCGGGACGACCGAGTTCAGCACGATGGTGACCATCCAGCCCGACGAGCGGACGAACTCGATCGTCGTCTCGGGCAACGCCGACGACCTGCGCCTCATCCAGTCGATCGTCGACAAGATCGACATCCTCCTGGCCCAGGTCCGGATCGAGGTCGTGATCGCCGAGGTGACCTTCTCCGACACGAGCAACACGGGGATCAACACGAGCGCCTCCACGGGGCCGGCCGTGACCGTGTCGACGGCGCCGAACGGCGGCACGTCCATCACCAACGTGACGGGCGCGGTCGCGGGCCTGTCGGTGGCGCCTTTAAGCTCGCTCATCGCCGGGGCGACCACCTCCACAAACTCCGTCAACCCGGTCCAGATGGTCGCCACGCTCTCCAGCCTCGGGGCCATCTCCAAGACGAAGATCCTGCAGGAGAGCACGATCGTCACGACCCACAACAAGGAGGCGACCATCACGGTCACGGACGAGCTGCCCGTCATCACGGGCGTCTCCGCGGAGCCGCTCTCCGGGGCGACGACGACCGTCAACACCTCGTTCGCCCAGTCCTCGACCGTGTCCTACAAGGACATCGGCATCACGCTCAAGGTGACGCCGCTGATCGGCGACGACGGCAGCATCCAGCTCAAGGTTGACCAGACCGTCGACGACCAGGGCACCCCCGTCATCATCAACGGGAACAGCCAGCCGCAGATCAACCACAGGGAGGCGACCTCCTTCGTCAACGTCATGGACGACCAGATGGTGGTCCTCGGCGGGTTCCAGAGCTCCAGCAAGTCGATCAGCCGCCAGCGCTTCGGCATCCTCTTCGAGCTGCCGATCCTGAGCAACCTCCTCGGATACCGCACGAACGACACGCAGCGGACCGAGCTCCTCCTCTTCCTGCGCCCGCACGTGATCAAGCAGGACGAGGGCTCGGCGGACACGAAGCGCACGATCGATGGCATGGGCAACAAGGAGCAGGTGCAGCACTACCTGGCCGACCCCAAGCGCATCCCGAACGCGGAGATGAACTTCAAGGAGAGGCTGCAGTAGCCCCGGGCGCCGACCCGACGCCGGACGACCGATGACCGCGCTTCTCCAGGACACCCTTCCCGAGGCCGTCGCCTCGCGCCTGACGGACGAGCAGCGCCAGGCCGTGCTCGAGGCCCCGCGCGCCGAGCGCCTCGCGGCGCTCGTGGCCGCGCTGGGGAGCACGGAGGACGAGGTGCTGGCGATGCTGGCGAGGGTCTCCGGCCTCGACATCGCGACCAACCTGGAGACGAACCCGGGCGCCCGCGGCCTGCTGCCGGCGAGGCTCGTCCACGACTTCCAGATCATCCCGATCCGATTCGGCGTCCCGGAATCGCCCGAGGGCGAGACGGAGCCGACCCCGTCCACGCCGCTCCACCTGGCGTCCGCGTGGCTCCCCGACGCGGCCATGGCCGACTGGCTGAGGACCTTCACGCCGAGGCCGCTCGCCTGGCACCTCGCGGTGCCGGAGCGGGTCCACCAGCTGATCATCGAGAACTTCGGCGTGGGATCGAGCGCGCTCGAGGACAGCGACGAGGGCTACGTGGCGCCGGAGGCCGCGACGAACGCCGAGGCCGACGTGGACGAGGACGCCGCCGTCGTGCGGTTCGTGACGGACGTCATCACCCAGGCCGTCGAGGACCAGGCGACGGACATCCACTTCGAGCCCCAGGAGGGGCAGCTGAAGATCCGCTACCGGGTGGACGGCCTCCTGGTCCCGGTCCCCCTGCCCGAGAACCTCCTTCGCTTCCAGGACGCGATCATCTCCCGCGTGAAGATCATGGCGCGGCTCAACATCTCGGAGCGCCGGCTCCCCCAGGACGGTCGCATCAACTTCAAGGCCGGGGCGACGACGCTCGACATCCGCGTCTCCACGATCCCGACCATCTACGCCGAGTCGATCTCGCTGCGCCTCCTGAACAAGAAGAAGGAGGCCTACACGATGGACAAGCTGGGGATGAGCGCCTCCGAGCAGGCGCAGATCAAGGAGGTCCTGGACTTCCCCCACGGCATCATCCTCGTCACGGGGCCGACCGGCTCGGGCAAGAGCACGTCGCTGAACGCCTTCCTGAGGCAGATCAACTCGACCGACCTGCGGATCATCACGATCGAGGACCCGATCGAGTACGAGGTCCCCGGTGTGAACCAGATGCAGGTGAGGGCCGAGATCGGGCTCACGTTCGCCTCGGCGCTTCGCCACGTGCTGCGCCAGGACCCCGACGTCATCATGGTGGGAGAGATCCGCGACCGCGAGACGGCGGACATCGCCATACGCGCCTCCCTGACGGGCCACCTGGTCTTCTCCACCCTCCACACGAACGACGCGCCCGGCGCCATCACCCGCCTGGTCGACATGGGGATCGAGCCCTTCCTCGTGGCCTCGGCCATCGAGATGGTGATCGCCCAGAGGCTGGTGCGCCGCCTCTGCCTCGAGTGCAACAAGGTCGCCCCCGTCAAGAGGATGAAGCTCCTCGAGTCGCTCGCGATCCTCGGCGTCGACCCCTCGGAGGCCGAGGGCGTCACCGAGCTGCACTCGCCGGTCGGTTGCGACCGCTGCCGCGGCACCGGCTACCGCGGCCGCATCGGCCTCTATGAGATCTTCCGGCTTAACGAGGAGATGCACTCCCTCGTGCTCAAGCGCGAGAGCACGCGCACCCTCGCCCAGGCCGCCCGCACCCACGGCATGAGGACCCTCGGCCAGAGCGGCTGGGACAAGGTCAAGTCGGGCTTCACGACCCTCGAGGAGGTCCTCAGGGTCATCACGGTCTCCGAGAAGTAAGGGCCAGGCGATGCCCCGCTTCGACTTCAAAGCCCGCGACCGGGCAGGACTGGCGGTCGAGTCGAACGTCGACGCGCCGAGCCGGAAGGACGCGCTGCGGCTCCTCACGGCCCGCGGGCTCACCGTGTCGTCGATCGCGGAGCCCCCCGCGGCCGCCGCCCAGGCGGCGAAGGCGGCCTCGAGGAAGAGGTCCTCGGCCGCCCCCGCCGCCACGACCGAGGTCGGCGCGGCGCCGAGGCTCCGGGGCGAGATGCGCCCGCGGCGGGCCGAGAGGCTCCCCTTCCTGGAATCCCTCCACGAGCTGACGACCAGCGGGCTGTCGGCCGGCGAGGCCGTCCGCCTCCTCTCGATCCGCATCAAGGAGCCGAGGCAGAGGGTGCTGGCCGAGGGCCTCTGGACGCGGCTCTCCGAGGGCGCGCCGCTGTCCCGGGCGATGGCCGCCTTCCCGGAGGTGTTCGACACCTCGACCGTGAACCTGATCCACGCCGGCGAGGCGACGGGCTCCCTCAACGAGACGCTCGGCCGCCTGATCGAGCACCTGGTGGAGGAGCGCGAGATGCGCCGCAACCTCATGTCGGCGATGGCCTACCCCATCTTCATGGTGTTCATGTCGGGGGGCGTGATCCTGTTCTTCCTCTTCTTCCTTTTGCCCCGCCTGCAGACCCTGCTCAATTCCCTGGGGGGCAAGATGCCCATCTCGACGCAGATCCTGATCACGGTCGCCAACTTCGCGCTCCACTACGGCTGGATGATCGCGATCGCTGCCGTCGTCGCGGTCATCTCCCTCTGGCGCTGGAGGGAGACCGAGGCCGGCCGGGCGAAGAGCGACGCCCTCCTCCTCAAGCTGCCGCTCGTGGGACCCTTCATCGTCTCGCAGACCGTGCTCGCGTTCAGCCAGACCTACGGCGTCCTGCTCGCGAACGGGATCACGGCTTCGGAGGCGCTCCGGATGACGGAGAAGCAGATCCGAAACGTCGAGCACCGCCAGGCGTTCGACGTCGCGATCGGGCGGGTCATGGAGGGCGAGATGCTCTCCTCCGCCCTCGCCCGCACGGGGTGCTTCCCCGAGCTCGTCCTCGACCGGATCGCCGTCGGCGAGAACACGGGCAACGTGGTGCCCAGCCTGAAGGACATCGCCAAGGGCTACCAGAAGCTGATTTCGAACCAGCTGAACTTCTTCACGAAGGTTATCTCGAGCAGCGTCCTGGCGGGCGTGTTCATCTTCGTCGGGTTCATCGCCTTCGCGATCGTGAGCGCCGTCTTCCAGGTGAGCGCCAGCTTCAAGGTCGGCTGAGGCCCTACGGCACCTCGTAGACCTCGACGATCGCGACCCCCGTGTCGTTGTTCGTGCCGGCGGCGGCCGCCGTGTAGTTGCCCGGGGGAAGCGTGATGAGGAGCGCCGCGTCGTGGCTCCCCGGGACGCTCCATGTGAAGGCGCCCACGGAGGCGGCGACATTTGCGATCTCGGGGCTGCCGCCCCACTCGATGTTCTGGGCCAGCACGGCCTGCGTCGCGGGGTTCTGGAGGGTCAGCTGCGGGTCTCCCAGCGTGCCCGGGACGTTGAACGGGGCCACGGAGATGGCCGGGCCCGAGGCGCGGATGAGGACGGTGAGGGCCGAGTCGCCCGCGATGACGAAGCCCGCGAAGAGGACGTTGGCGCCCGTGCCCACGTCCACGCGGGCCGAGAGGTTGGTGAGGCGGTTCGCCCCCGCCGTGAAGGAGCCGGGGGGCGAGGCGTCGTAGATCTCGACCAGCGCGTCGCCGGTGTCGCCGCTTTCGCCGGAGACCTGCGCCGTGTAGGCCCCGGTCGCCAGCGTCTCGACCATCGCCGCGTCGTGGCTCGCCGCACTGCCCCACGGGAAGGCGCCGACGGCGCTCGCCGTCGACGCGATCGTCGCGTCGCCCCCCCAGCCGTTGTTTGTCGCCAGCACGGTGTCGGCCGCGTTGAAGAGCTGCAGCCGGGGGTCCGGGAGCGTCCCGGGCACCCCAAACGGCACCAGGGCGGGGCCCGAGCCCCGGACGAGGACGGGAAGCTGCCCCGGGCCCCCGAAGGGGCCGACCACGAAGCCGCCGAAGATGATGTTGGCCCCGGAGCCGACCTGGGCCCGGGCGGAAAGGTTGCTCAGGTGGCCGGGGTTCGACGTGGCGACGACGCCCACGCTCGCCGGGGCGCTGGTCGCGGAGCCCTGCGCATTGGTCGCGACGCAGGTGTAGCTTCCCGCGGCCGCTGCCGCGTCGCTGAGCATGAGCGTCGCGCTCGTGGCCCCGGGGATGGCCACGCCGTTCAGCTTCCACTGGTAGGCGGGGGAATTGCTGGCCGCGGCGTTGAGGACGATCGTGCCGCCCGAGACCGTGACGGATATCGGCTGCGTCGTGAAGGCCGGGGCGGCCGTGGCCACCGTTGTCGGCGTCGGGGACGGAGTCGGAGTCGGGGTGGACGTGGGGGTGGGTGTCGGGGTGGGCCCGCTCGTGGGGGTCGGCGTGGGCGCCGAGGTGGGCGTAGGCGTGGGTGCTGACGTCGGGGTTGGCGTGGGCGTGGGCCCGGCAGTCGGGGTGGGCGTCGGAGTCGGGGTGGGCCCGCTCGTGGGGGTCGGGGTCGGCGACGGAGTCGGGGTTGGGGAAGGCGTCGGCGTGGGCGCACCCGTGGGCGTTGGGGAAGGCGTTGGGGTGGGCGACGGGGTCGGAGTCGGTGTCGGCGACGGGGTCGGGGTCGGCGACGGCGTGGGGGTGGGTGTCGGCGACGGAGTCGGGGTTGGGGAAGGCGTCGGCGTGGGCGTGGGAGAAGGGGTGGGTGTCGGGGAGGGCGTAGGCGTCGGCGTGGGCGACGGGGTCGGCGTGGGCGTCGGCCCTCCCGTCACATCGACCTCATAGGTCATGGTATTCGAGACGGTGGTGGACCCCAGGTTCGCGCCGTTCGCGAATTCAAAGGCCTGGAGCGTGAGAATGTAGGTCCCGTTCGTCGTCGGCGTGCCGCTCAGCGTCGGGATGGAGCCGTTGTAGGTTCCCGGCGAGGCCACGAAATTGCCCGTGCTGCCGAACTGGATCCCCGGGGGAAGCGTGCCGCTGATTTTCCATGAGTTCGGGGGGGACTGGCTCGCGGGGGAAAGCTGGAACGCGACGGTCGGGATCGCCGTGCCCACGGTGGCCGCCAGCGGGCTCGGATGGCCTGGCGTGCCCGTGTCGAGCGCGTACGTGGTCGCCCCGGCCACCGAGTCGACGGCGCCCAGGGCGGCGGCGGAGGCCGAGGCGGCCTTGATCAGCGAGCCGACCGGCGACTCCAGGGCATAGTCGACGGCGTCGACAACGGCCCGGACCATCGGCGCCCGCTGCAGGAGCGCCGCGAGGAGGGCCGCCGGCGCCCGGAGCCGGTCGGACCGGAGGGCCTGGAAAAGTCGAACTTGCAGCGCCATCGGAGTCGTCAGTTGAACGCCCAGGCCGCCTCGGCAGACCCCTCAGGTTTTCCCTCGAAATACATCCCCAAATCTCAGCAGCGCCCGTTCCATACTGAAGACGCCAAGAGTAACACGGTTGTTACGGTTTTCCCGTGACCTACCGCCTGCCGGTGCCCGCGGCCGGCGGCCCGAGGTCATGTCGAGGCGACGTAGTTGAAGAACCCCCGCGTCTGCGCCCTCTCGTTCTCGGTGAGGAGGATCCCCTCCGCCCCGGGCACCGAGCGGATCATCTCGAGGCCGTCCTTCACCCCGGCGATGAACGCCGCGGTCGAGAGCATGCCCGCCTGCAGGCAGGTGTCCGCGATCACGGTCGCCTGGCTGCACCCGTTGGCCACGGGCCAGCCCGTGCGGGGATCGATGATGTGGCCGTAGCGCCTGCCCGCCACCGTGAACGCGCGGATGTAGTCGCCCGAGGAGGCGATCCCCTTGCCCGTCAGGCCGACGCTGGCCCAGGTCTTCCCCTGCGCCTTCGGGTCCTCGAGGCCGATGTGCCAGGCGGGCCTTCCCGGGGGCGCGCCCGACGCCCTCAGGTCGTGCCCGAAGTCGACGAGGGAGTTCACGATGCCGTGGTCCCTGCCGATCATGGAGACGATGTCGACGGCGTACTCCTTGCCGAAGCCGCCGAAGTCGAGGGCCATCCCCTTCTCGGGCAGGAACACCCTTCCCTTCTCGCGCCTCACCTTGGACCACCCGACGAGCCTGAGCGCCGCGGCGATCGCCCCTGGGCTAGGGACCGCCGGGGGATCGGCCTTCCAGTTCCAGATCCGGATCAGAGGGAGCGCCGACGGGTCCAGGATCCCGCGGGTCATGAAGAAGAGCGTGTCGCACATCGAGAGCAGGCCCTCGGTCTCGGGATCCACCTGCACCCAGTCCCTGCCCGCGGCGTCGTTGATCCGGCTCACGATGCTCCCGGGCTGGAAGCGGGAATACTTCGCCTCGAACGCGTGGACCCACCCCGCCGCAGCCGCCTCAAACTTCTTAGCCTGCGCGTCCCCTCCCGGCGCCGAGTACTGCACCTCGCACTGGGTCGCCATCGCCCGGAAGGCGAGGCGGCGCAGCGGGACGTCCGGCCCCCGCCCCGAGGGGGCGGGATCCGGCGTGCGCTCCTGCCTTGAGACGATGCCCACGGGAGTTCGCGCGGGTTGCCCCGCCTACCACGTGACCCGGGCGCCGACGGAGGTGATGTTGGCCGAGGGGTAGGCGCTGCCGGGCGTCACGCCGTCCCGCCCCCGCATGTCGTAGCGGTTGAAGGCGACGTCCAGCTGGAGGTGGTCGTGGATCTTCCAGGTGGCCTTGATGCCGTAGGTCGTGCCGTAGAGGGAGGAAAGACGGTAGTCCGACGAGTAGTGCGGCCCGCTGGAATCGGGGACCCGGGTCGGGATGATGTTGGTGCCGTCGAGGTTGTAGTAGTAGAAGTTCGCGGCGCCCTGCTCGTACAGGCGGATCCCGGGCTCCAGCGTGACCGCGCCGCCGATCTTCTGGATCCACTTCAGTTCGACCGTGTTCGCGGTGATCCCGAAGGTGTCGGCGTAGAACCGGTAGCTGGCCTCCAGCGCCGCGTGCGCCGAGGGAAAGGCCCTGTTCACCGACGCGAGCAGCGTCCCGGTGTCGCGCTCGCCCGGGCGGTTCTCGGCGAACACCAGGGCGAAGAAGGATCCCGGGATGAGTTCCACCGTCTTGGCCACCACCTTGTACTGGTCGTTCAGGAACCCGGTCTCGTGCCCCCATGTGGCGCTCACGGAGACGAACGTGAGCGGGTCGAGGACCTGCGTGACGCCTATGATCGCGTTGAAGGACTGCTTGCCGACGTAGACGTGCTCGGGGTCGTAGAACGTCTCCACGTCGTCGGAGTGGCCGGCCACGCCCACGAGGAGCGTGGTGTTCTTCTCGTTCAGGTCCGTCTGGGTGCTGAGCGACCAGCCCCGGGAGACGTAGTCGTGCTCCCGGCTCTCCGAGGCCCCGAGCGTCACGTTGACCATCCTGAACCTGCGCGAGAAGTCCGCCTCCCAGGACTTCCTGTGGTCCTCCAGGTGCGCGAGCGGCACCTGGCCGGACCCGGCAGGCGCCGGGGCGCCCGTGGGCGAGGCCCCCGCGATCGCGTCGTTGATGAGCGTCACGCCGAAGTTCATGTCGGCGCCCAGGTCCTCGCTGGCGGACAGGCCCTGGGTCTGCACCCCCACCCGGCCCCCCGGCTCCTCATAGTTCTCGTACTTGTAGGCCAGGAAGTCGTCCGCGCGCGCGGCCCGCGGCGACGCCAGGGCGAGGAGGAGGGCCAGCGGCAGTGCGGGCAGGACCGGGCTCACGGCCTGGCGGGTGTTCGGGCGGCGGCGGGGCATCGGGCCGAAAAGAGACACCCCGGCGCCTCAATGGCTAGATATTTCCACCGATGACAGGCGAATGCTCGCGTTCAGCATCGCGGCGTTCGCGCGGTCCGTCTGGAGGGAAAACTGCTCGATCCCGATGTACGGGGAGCGCTTCTGGAGGCCGGTGTAGAAGGCCTTTATGGAGTCCCAGTCGGAGCGCGTGACGTTGAAGCGCAGCGTGTGCACCGAGAACTGCCCGTTCGTCTGGTCCTGGGACTCGCTGGTCGAGGGGTTCTTCAGGCCCGCGTCGGTGGCGATGGACGAGATCTCGGCGAGGAGCTTCGTCGCGTCGAGCGTGCGCGAGGCGTCCAGGCGGCCCGCGGCCGCCTGGGCCTGGGCCTCGATCTTCGCCTTGTTCGATATCCAGAGGGCCTGCTCGGCCAGGGAGCCGGTCGTCACCCGGACCTCGCGCATGAAGCGGCCCGTCCTGCCGGCGATGCTGGAGAGCCAGATCGCGGCCGCCAGGACGGCGAACCCCGTCAGGAGGACCTTCTCGCGGAAGAACCGGGCGAGGAAGAACGCCCTGAGCGTGCGGATCATGACGTGGACGGCGGGAGCGCCGTGGGCTTGAAGGTCACGAGGAGGGTGAACGAGGCGACGTTGTTGCGCAGCAGCTGGTCGCGGATCTCGACGTGGTCGCACTCCGGGAGCTTCTCCAGGGCGCTCTTGAAGCCGCCGATCTCGCCCGCATTGCTCGTCTGCGCCTCGATCTGGACCGTGTAGAGGCTGTCCGTGGTCGCCGTGGCGCGCAGGAACTGGATCGACGCGGGCTTCTTCGCCGCGACGACCGAGATCATCTCGAGCGGCAGGAGCCGCTTCGTCGACAGCTCGTCGATGCGGTAGGCGAGCTCCTGGTCGCTCATGATCCGCGCGACCTCGGCCTTCTGCGCGCCGACCCTGGCGATGCGGGCCTTCTCCCAGAGCCCGGCGCCGAAGAGCGCGCCCTCGCCGAGGAGGAGGAGGACGCACGCGGCCAGGGAGCCGATGGCGACCCGCCAGAGGATGACGTCGCGCTTCTTGGCGCGCGCGAGGGCCTCCATGTCGGCCTTGTCGCGCACGTCGAGCGCGGCCATCGTGGCCGCGTCGACCCTGGAGCGAAGCTCGCCGGCCGCGAAGGCGACCTCGCGGTCGTTGCGCGACGCCAGGGCCACCGGCGGCGACGGGGCGTCCACGACGCTCCGCGCCTCGCCCGCCGCCCGGATGAGCTCCGCGCGGGCCTGCGCGCGCTCGTCCGGCGTGGCCTCCGGCGAGAGGACGCGGTGCAGGACGAGGGTGGGCACCCTTCCCTGGTCCCAGTGGACGGCCGTCAGGCCCTCGGGCGACGCGAGGATGACGGTCGTCGCGGGCTGGACCTCGCAGGCGAGGACCGCGGCGAAGGCGGGCAGCACGTGCTGCGCGCCGGTCCATTCCGCGGTCTGCTCGGCCGTGAACCGGCGGCGGTAGGAGGCGAAGGCGAGCGCCCGGCTCGAGCCGGGCGCCCAGTAGTAGCCGAAGTAGAGCTGGGCCAGCGGGAACGGCGAGAGTGCCTCGAGCGCGAGCCCGACCTCGGACTCCACCTGCTCCCGGCTCGCGTCGGCGGCGACGGGGATGGCGCGGGAGAAGAACACGGCGTCCGAGAGGACCGCCACCCTCGGTGGGGGCGGTCCCGCCCTCAGGAGATCAAGGGGTGAGGCGCACATGCTCAGGATTGTTTGTCTTTGGGGGGAGGCGGAGGTGCCTGCGGGATATCATCATCCTCCACCAACTCGAGGAGCGTAAAGGGATAATTTATGCTTTTCGAGGCCGCGGCGGCCGTCGCGGCGCTGGTCGCGGTCGCGGACGGCTGGGCGGTGCTGGTGAGGGGGTTTGCCGCCGCTGTAGACGCCGCGGTGGCCGGCACGGTTTCATTGACGGCGAGGGTCGAGTTGATGGCCGCCCCGCCCTGCGGCGACACGACGACCGAGAGCCGGTACTGCGACTGGCCGTCGCGGACCGTGATGTTGATCCGCAGCGCGGAGATCGTCGACCCGAAGACCGCGGCGTTGCCGCCGAGGCCGGCCACCGCCGAGAGGGACGAGGTGTTCTGGAACCACTGCGGGCCCTGCCGGGCGTTCTGGCCGGTGCCCGCGAGGTAGTCGCCGATCTGCTGCTGCTGGGTGTCCGTGAACTGGCCGACGGCCGCCATGACGTCGGCGTTGGCGCCGTTCGCGTCCGGCTGGCTGTACTTGTACAGGGAGACGTCGTTCACGAACCTCCAGTAGCTTTCGTTGGGGATCCCGTTCTCGTCGAAGAACGCCTCCTTGGCGACGTCGACGGCCGCGAGCTCGCTGAACGAGCGCATCGGCCGGCCCGGCTCCGCGTAGGGGACCTGCCCCTCGGAATAGTCGGGGTTGAGCCCCGTGGCGTAGACGTAGCCGGACTGCATCCAGCCGAGGATCGCGTCGCCCAGCTTCTCGGCGTCGGGCGGGGTCATCTGCCAGTACTCGAAGAGGTTCGTGAGCGTCGGCAGGTCGATCCTCGAGAGCGGGATCTTCCCGCTCTCGTCCTTGAACGAGACGTCCACCTTGCGGCCCTCCGACGGGGTCCAGCCGGCGAACTTGAGCGGGTCGGCCCAGCCCTCGGCGGGGCTGCGCAGGCCGCTGTCGGCCTGCCGGAAGTCCTCGAGGACGGCGAGGGTCACCTCGAGCGCGGAGAACGCCTCCTGCCTCAGGCGCCGCGCGTCGGCCTGCCTCACCTCGACCAGGAGGTCGTTGCCCGCCTTCTCGACGAACAGCCCGAGGGCGGCCGCGGTGAAGACCAGCGTGACCAGGACGAGCACGAGGACGGAGCCCCTGGAAAGGCGTGCGTGCGTCACCATGGGTTCGGCATCCCCGCCGGGGTCCCGGGCACGGTGATCAGCGCCTCGCGCTTGAGCCCGCCGTGGGCGAACGTGATCTTGAGCCTCTGCGGCGGCAGCGGGTTGCCTCCGCTGTCCGTGCGCAGGAGGGTCTCCGTCGTCCACTTGTTGAAGTCCGTGTCGAAGTAGTCGTAGGCGAGCCCCGTCACGAAGGGCGAGATCAAGGTCTCGCGCGGGGGCTCGTCGGCGAAGTGGTTCTCCAGGTCGGAGTGCCAGAGCATGAAGATGCCCTGGTCCCGGCGCACCTGCAGCGAGCACACGACCTCGGGCAGCGGGCTGCCGGGCCACTTCAGGATGCGGCCCCCGGCGAGCTGGACGAAGGTGACCATGTTCTCCTGGGCGCCGCTCTGCGGCCGGACCTGCTGGACGCCGACGGGAGTCGAGTTGACGGCCGCCGCGGGCGGCAGGCTGGCGCGGATCATCTCCCTCTGGAGGTAGCGGGTCACCGCGCGCACGTGCTGGTCGAAGAGGCGGACGTCGGAGCCCTTGCCCCAGAGCTCGCCCATCGAGAAGATGAAGGTGTTCATGCCGACGAGCACGAGGGCGACGAGCGCCATCGAGAGCATGACCTCGACGAGGGTGAAGGCGCGCCGGCTCACTGGGGGACCTTTCCCTGGGCCTGGGCGATCTTGTCGGCGGCCGCCTGCCGCAGCGTGGAGCGCGCCGCCGGGTCCGACCACGTCGGCCTAAGGAGCATGAAGGTCTCGACGACCGTCCTCGGCTTGCCCTGCGACGGCTCGGAGACCACGCAGGTGAAGGTCACCGTGAAGAGGTCCGTCACGGCTGCGGGCTCGATCTCGGCCGTCCACTTGACGTGGCGGTCGCCGTCGTCGAATTCCGCGCCGCTCTGGGCGGCCTGGATGTCCGCCAGCGCGAGCAGCTGGGACCTCGCGAACGAGACGTCCTCGTTGTTCACGTTCGAGTTGCGCGCGATCTCGAAGCTGTTCAGCACGTTCACGTAGGCGCCCCCGAGCACCACGGCGGTGAGGGCGAAGACCATGAGGGCCACCATCACCTCGAGGAGCGTGAAGGCCCGCGGGCGCGTGTCAGGGCCGGGCATCGGAGGCGGAGAGGACGGGGGCGCAGGTCCAGGGGTCGATCGAGAGCAGGTGGGCGGCGTTGTTCGCGCGGATCTGGACGCGGAACGGCGTGCAGGTCCCGTCGTTGTAGTAGGTGACCGACGCCATCGGCTGGGTCTCGACGAGCGTGCCCCCGACCAGGGTCTCGGAGCCGGACTGCACCTGGGAGGGGTGGAAGTCGATCGCGAGGTCCTCGGGGCCCGTGACCGGGATGCTCGCCTTCCTCAGGCCGTCGGCCAGGGCGAAGGCCCGGGTCTTCGCGTCGTAGGTCAGGATCACGCTCTGGCGGTCCTCGAGCGCGGTCTTCCTCGCCTGCGCGCTCGCCTGCCAGAACTGGTCGTCCAGCGACCTTCCCTTGTCGTTCAGCATGGCCTGGGAGCCGCCGATGAAGATCGTGCCCATCAGCCCGATGAGCGCGATGACCAGCAGGATCTCTAGGAGGGTGAAGCCGGCCCGGTCACCAGTTTCCGATGTCGTCATCCGTTCCGTCGGCCTTGTCCGGGCCCTTGGACCAAACATCGTAGCCGTTCTTGTTGTGGGTGCCCGGGTAGCGGTACTGGTAGGGCTCGTTCCAGGGGTCGAGGAGGGGGTATTTCGCGCCGTCGACATAGGGCCCGTGCCAGCGGTCGGACTTGTTGGCGGGGGCCGTGAAGAGGGCCTGCAGGCCCTCCTCGGTCGTCGGGTAGTCGCCGATCTGGAGGCGGTAGGTCGTCAGCGGGGTCTTCAGGCTCTGGGTCACCATGAGCTTCGCGATCTGGACCTGGGAGCCGCTGAACAGGGTCCCGACATTGGAAAGGGTGAGGCCGGCCAGGAGGCCGATGATCGCGATCACGACCAGTATCTCGATGAGCGTGAAGCCGCTGCGCGTGGATTTCTTGGGGAGGGGCATGGCGATCAAAGGATTAAGGCAGGGGGGTGCCCTTGTCGAGACGCGCGGCGGGGGCCAAAGGTTTCCCTCCCCGGGGGGATTCAGGCGCCTTTGTCCCGGGGGGCCTTGTCGACGAAGACGTAGTTGACGAGGAAGCTGAGCCCCAGGACGCCCCCCAGGGTCCGGATGTTGCGCATGGCGCCGACCACCGTCGAGAAGGGGCTCGCGGCGGGTTCCCGAACCCGCAGCAGCAGGAAGGCCCCCGCCAGGGCGACGATGGGCTGGACCATGAAGCAGGCGTGGTAGGCCCGCAGGCCGCCCCACCCCGCCTGGGCGCTCGCGAGCGCCCACCCGCCGAGGACCGGCGCGACGGCCGCGACCAGCGAGGACACCGCCAGGTTGAACCCGATCGCCAGCTTCTTCGCGTCGACCGGGATGAGGCGAAGCACGATCACGAACTGCCCGAGGACGAAGCCGGCGCTGGTCGCCCCGATCCAGGTCCAGAGGACGTAGAGCATCCACCGGTTGCCCGGGCCCGCGAAGCACCAGAGGAACATCGAGAGCTGCCAGAGGACGAGCGAGACCACCATGACCGGCTTGTTCCCGTACCGGTCGAGGAGCCTCCCCCACGCCGGAAGGGAGAAGGCCCCGCCGACCTGGGAGAGCGCCGTCACAACGCCGACGTCGAGGGCGGAGAACCCGACCCTGTCGAACATGAAGACCGTGTAGAAGGGGCCAAAGCAGTTGGTCGCGAAGCTCCAGACCGCCCCGAAGGCGACGAAGACGAGGAAGGAGCCCGAGGCCCTAAGGACCCGCGCCTGGTCGCGGAACGACTCCCGCTCCGGCGGCGGGGCACGGTAGGGCCGGGTCGGGCTCAGCCACTGGAGCCGCAGCGAGAAGATCCTCAGGAACGCCGAGCCGAGGATGACGACCTGGAAGGCCGCGACGGAGTACTCCCAGCGGGACAGGATCCAGCCCGAGAGCATGAGGAAGACGACGGTCGCGAACTGCAGGATCTGGTTCCTCCTCCCGAAATACTTCCCCCGGACCCGCGCGGGGACCCATTCCTCGACCCAGGTGCTCCACGTGACACCGGCCACGGCGCCGAGGCAGCTCGAGAAGAGGAACCAGCCGAGGATCCACAGGCTCGCCGTCGCCGGGTTGTCCCGCGGGATCCACGGCATGAAAACGCCGAGGGCCACCCAGCTCACCCAGTGAAGCGTCGCCGCCGCGACCGTGATCACCTTCGGCGGCCTCCAGCGCATCAGGAAGGGCGAGACGAAGATCTGCAGGAAGTTGCCGACGAAGGGCAGCGAGCCCATGATGCCGATCGAGGTCGCGGTCAGCGGGAACGCCTTCGTGATGAGGGCGGAGAGCGCCATGCTCCCCGTGAGCGCCATCGTGACGATCGGCACCGCGACCAAGCCCTCGGCCGTGCTGTAGCGGAAGCAGACCATGAGGTCCCGCTTCCTCTCCTGCGCCAGCGCGCGCGGTTCGGGCTCGGGAGAGGGGGAGCTTTCCGTCGGCATGCTGCGGTGGGGGGGATTCTAGCGCGAGCCGCCCGCTACGACGCTGAACCGGTCGCCGCCTCGGCCTCGAGTGGAGCGACGGCATCCTGGAGGAAGCGCCGCGCGGTCAGTTCAAGCTCCTCAAGCGTTACCTGCCGGGAGGAAAGGAGCCCATTATTGCAGGTCTCGACGGCCTGAAGGAGGTCTCCCCTGCTGTCGACCAGCTCGCGGATTCCCGCACCCGCCGCCCTGGAGAGGTCGCGCCATCTATCCGGGTAGCATGATCTCAGTCCCGAGACCCAGGCTTCCGGCCAGTCCGCGACCGACGACTCGTTGCTAAGCCGGGCGATGGCCAGTACCCTGCCAAGGTCCTTGTTGCTGCGTTTGGTGGTCGTATTCTTGATGAGGTCGGGCCCGATCCTCGGGTGTTCCAGCATGTTGGCCAGGGCCATCATCTCGACCCGCGCACAGTACACGCCAAACGGCGTCAACGCCGGCTCGAAGGTGCTCAGCGTCAGATACTCAAAGCTCGGGAGGCCGAAATGACCCGTCGACAGCTCGAGTCTCAGGAATTGCCGGCCCGCCGGCTCCCGGACGTCAGGCAGCGTGAGGAACTCCACAAACCATTCCGTGGATCCCGGCGGATGGAGGCGAACGGCAGGAAGCAGTCCATCCGGGGTCGATGCGGACCCGGGTTTTCCAAAATCGCCATCCGTCCTTTGCTTCCATCCGCCCGAGATAAGCCTCTCGGCGATCTCCCGCCCCGACCTCACGGCAGCGCTGCGCGGACGAAGGACACTGTCGGCGTCCTTGGTGCGGACGTAGAGATTGCTGTCGTTTCCAAAGAAATGATACCCGGCGGCAAGGCTGCCGATGATGATCATGTGTTCGCGGCAATCCGCAGGTATGGCATCGGCGATCTCGCCGATGACCCTGGCTGGGGAGACGTCACTCATTGTTCTCACCCCCTCCTTGCGGAAATCAGATGCACCAGGAATTCGCGCGCCTGCGCCTCGAGGCCCGCCTCGTGAAGATCGACAAGGCACTCGATCGGGTCCGCCCAAGGCAAGCGACCCGGCTCTCCGGGCGCGAAAAGCGACTCCGTCCTCCGGACCGCATGGACGACGACACTGGCCGGCTCGCGGGGGTCGTTGACCTCCTTCAGTGCGGGGTCCAACTCCGCGATGAACTTCAGGTCCATTCCCTGGGATTTGCAATGCACTGAGATGTCGAGCCGGGGCGCGCCAAGAAGATCGAGGGCGGGAAAGTAGTGCCGCGCCCCGAGAACGCCCCCGATCGCCAACGAGCGATGGCCGATCTTCTCCAGGCGAGATAGCTGCGCGCTAGGCGTGCGCGGCTGCCCCGACCGGTCGGCAAAGCGGGTGGTGGATCTGACCTTCGGGGAAAGCGCGACCAACCACGCGAATTCGTCTTCGGGAAACCAGCTCAGCGAGACGCGCCGATCCGACGTCCGGTCGAGGGCACTGCCGAGGCGCAGGACGGCCCGATGAACGGTCGGATAGGAGCAACCTGCGGCTTTCGCCAACTCTCCCGAGGTGATGGGCTCTTCGCCGCCCAGCCAGCGGTTCAGCAGTATCTGCAGGACGACGGCGAAATAATCGGGCCGGCTCATTCTCCGCGTGTCTTCGCCCGCGCGCTCCTTGTCGATGACGTCGTTGAGTATCCTCCAGGTGTCTTCGTCCGGCGGGTGCGGCACTCCGTGCCCGTGGCGGCCCCGCCTGGTGCAGATCGTGATGCGGTCCACGATCTCGGGACGAAGCACTTCCTTTGCGGCATTCCATTCTTCGAGCAGGCTGCTGTCGGTTATTCTGGAGTCCACCAGCACGAGATATCCGAAGTATCCATGGCTTTCCGCCATGGCGTAAGCCACCTGAAGCAGGCTCGATCGCACCGCCCGGAGTGAGTCGATGCCAAATTTCACCTCTATCAGTTTGTCGCCTCGAATCGCATCGATCTCCTGGAGGGCCATGCGTGACTCGAGAGGGGCAGGCTCGGGATTCATTTTAATTTATATTGCAAGTTACTATGAAAGTTGCAAGTAATTATATAAGTTGCAAGTTAATATCACGTGCCGATTATAAGATCCTCTGAAACAATGACTAAGTCTCGATTCAACTCAGCTCCAGCGTGAAGCCTCAGAAGGCGCGCCCGCCCGCCCGCGTGCCGCAGAGGCAGGTCTCGATGCCGAGCTCGGCCGCGAGCGCAGCCTTCGCGTACATCGCCATGTCCGCCTCCGCCGCAGAGCGGGCGTAGGCCACCTGGATGTGGTTCGCCTTGTGGCGCGCCATCATCTGGTCGCGGCTGACGCCGTGGAGCACGGCGTGCATGATCGGCCACTGCGGTGTCGTCTCGCGCCACCGGCGCTCGGTCTCCTCCCGGGGAAGCGCGGCCACCCTCGCCCGGCCGAGGTCCATCTTGAGCCTGCCGTCCGCGACGAACACGCGGCTCCAGACGATTTCCCCGGGCTTGGCGATGCCGCGGACCGTCCCGCCCCCCAGGCGGAAATACATCGGGGGCTGGCGGAAGGACTCGGTGCCCCGGTAGCCGCCGATGTGGTGGGCCGGCGGCGCGCTTCCGGAGATGAGGAGCACCCAGACATAGTCGCTCGTGGTGCCGCTCCGGTCCCAGTCGCCCCAGCGGATGTCGTGGAGCGTTGTCTCGACCGGCTGGCCGAGGGCCTCGTGGACCCTGTGCGTGAAGAGGCCGTCGAGCCCCGCGCATTCGTCGACCTCGTTGAAGTGCGTGATCGGCCGGCCGGCCCGGATGACGGCGCCGGCCGCGTTTCGGACCGGCGGCCGGTCCGCGTTGTTCAGGAGCCCCTCCGCCAGGTCCGAGGCCGGCAGCAGGTCCTTCAGGCCCTGCTGGTACTGGATGCCGATCGTCTCGCACCCGAATTCGTCGGCGATCCGCGCGGCGGCGATGTAGGTCTTCAGCTGCAGGAGGACCTGGCTGCGGGTGAGCTCGGTCGCCTCACGCGTCCCCAGGTGGAACCTCATGCCCTTCCTTTTAAGCCACGCGAACGCACCGCGCGCGTCCGCCGCGCTCACCCGCATGGCGCCGTGGTAGAGCGCGGACTGCGACAGGCGTTCCTTGAAGACGCCGCAGGTGAAGAGGAGCTCGTCCGGGACGATGGCGTTGAACATGCCCATGCAGCCCTCGTCGAAGACCCCCATGATGGATTTCCTCCGGCGCAGGTCGGCGGCGATCGCCTTCGCTACGGCGCGGGCCTTGCGGGGCACCGCGGCCCTGGCGAGGGGCTTCACGTGCGCCGTCCGGTGACGGACGACGCCGGTCTTCAGCCACGCCGCCAGGCCGGCCGTGAAGAACGCATCCCTGAAGTCCTCGCTCCAGAGCGTCGAGTATTTGACCCCCGCCTTCGTGAGGGAGCCGTTTAGGTTCAGCATCCCGACGAGGCCGGGCCACTTGCCGCTCCAGTTCGCGACCGTGAGGATGGGGCCCTTGTGGGTCGTGAGACCGGGCAGCACGTGGTGCGAGTACTGCCAGACCGCCTCGGCCACGACGATCGGGGCGCGGGGGTCGATCCCAGCGAAGATGTCGATCCCCTCCTTCTGCGAGCCGATGAAGCCGTGACCCTCAGCGGGCTTGAATTTGTGGGCGCGCAGGACGCGGTAGCCCAGCCGGGCGACGGCCCGGCCGAAGGCGCGCTCCATGGCGAGCTGGCCGGGCCAGCAGACCTTGTTGGCGGAGGGGCGAAGGTCGCCGCTCGCGACCAGCAGCACGGTCCTTGGGGGCAATTTCTTGGGCATGGGATCGGGGTGGCTGGGCGGCCACTCTTGCGATCGGCGCGCGCGTTGCAACCGATTCGAGGGCCTCCGCCGCGTGGTCCCGGGCTGCAGATTCTTGCCCGTAAGGCCGCGGCGGCCCAAGCCCATCCGTGCTCGTAATTCCGGCCTCACCGCCAAATCCTTTTCCCCGTCCGGGCGCCCCAACGCCACCCCCGCCACATCCCCGTGATCGCCCTGTCCTCCCCAGACATTTTGGGTTCCCCGCCCGCCCTCGCGTGCACGCAGCTCGCCAAGCACTACGGCGGCGTGCGGGCCCTGGCCGGCGTCGACTGGGAGCTTCAGCCGGGCGAGGTCCATGCCCTCTGCGGCGAGAACGGCGCGGGAAAGAGCACGCTGGCGAGGATCTGCGCCGGGATCACCCGGCCGGACTCCGGGGAGATCCGCGTCGACGGGATCCCCGCCTCGTGGTCGGGATCGGACGAGGCGCGCCGCCAGGGGATCGGGATCATCCTCCAGGAGCTGGACCTCTTCGCCCACCTGACGGTCGCCGAGAACATCGCCCTCGGGAACCCCGCGCTCGAGGAGAGCCGCTGGGTCTCCTTTGAAAAGCTCGCCGATGCCGTCGCGCCCCACCTTCGGGATGCGGGCATCCCCGTGGACCCGGGCACTCTCCTCGGCGAGCTCAGCATCTCGCAGTGGCAGCTGGTCGCGATCGCCAAGGTGCTGAGCCTCGACGCCCGCGTGATCTTCATGGACGAGCCGACAAGCGCCCTCACGGAGGACGCGGTCGAGCGGCTGTTCACCGTCATCGCCAGCCTGAAGGCCCGGGGCGTCGCGATCGCCTACGTGTCGCACAAGATGTCCGAGATCTTCAGGATCTGCGACCGCATCTCGGTCATGCGCGACGGGGAGATGGTCTCCACGATGAGGAGGCAGGACACGAGCATCGCCGAGGTGATCCAGCAGATGGTCGGCCGTCCCGTGGGGGCGCGGGAAGCGACGCCCCCGGAGGACCCGAAGATCTCGGTCCTCGGCGTGTGGAAGCTCTCCACGCGCAAGCTGCGGGGCGTCTCCTTCGACCTCGCCGACGGCGAGATCCTCGGCGTCGCCGGGCTCGTGGGATCCGGCCGCACCGAGCTCGCGCGGGCGCTCTTCGGGATGACCCGGGTCACCAGCGGAAGGGTCACGCTCGCGGACGGAGACTACCGGCCGCGAAGCGTCTCGGACGCGATGCGGCGCAGGCTCGTGCTCGTGCCCGAGGACCGCAGGCGGGACGGGCTCTTCATGAGGATGAGCGTCCGGGAAAACACCTCCCTCGCCGCGCTGCGCCGCTACGCGCGGATGGGCTGGATCGACGGCGCGCGGGAGGCGGAAGAGGCGCGCGAGCAGCTGGACGAGACCCACACCACGTACGGGGACGCCGGGCAGCCGGTGGACGCGCTCAGCGGCGGCAACCAGCAGAAGGTCCTTCTTTCAAAATGGCTCCTCACGAGGCCGAAGGTCTGCTTCCTGGACGACCCTACCCGCGGCATCGACGTCGGGGCCAAGGAGGACATCTACCGCCTGATTGCCGCCCTCGCGGAGGAGGGGGTCGGCATCGTCTGGGTGAGCTCGGAGCTGCCCGAGCTGCTCGCGAACAGCCACAGGATCATGGTCCTGCATGAGGGCGCGCTCCGGGGCATCCTCGACTCGGCGGACGCCACCCAGGAAGAGGTGATGCGCCTCGCCACCGGCGGAAAGGGGGACGGGCCATGAGCGCGGCCGCCGGCGGGGCCCTGGGGAGCGCGCGGCGCGCCGCGAGGCCCTTCATCGGGCTCGTCCTTGTCCTCATCCTCGGGGTGATCTCAAGCCCGCGGGGCGCGGGCGGGTCCATCGTCTTCCTCTCGGCGGGAAACCTGACCGACATCCTCCTGCAGCAGGGCGAGATCGGCATCATCGCGCTCGCGATGACGCTCGTCGTCATCGCCGGCGGGATCGACCTCTCCGTCGGGAGCGTCCTGGCCTTCTCGGCGTCGCTCGCGGGGCTCCTCCTTGTGCGCTGGGCGCCCCACATCCCCGCAGGCGCGCAGATCGCGGCGACCGTGGCCGCGGTGCTCGCCCTGGGCGCGGCCATCGGCGCCGTGAACGGCGCGATCATCACCCGCCTGCGGCTGCAGCCGTTCGTGATGACGCTCGCGGCGATGATCGGGGTGCGCGGCCTCACCAAGTGGATGACCGGCAACACGAACATCGACTTCGGGTTCGACGCCGCGGCGTCCGCGAGGTTCTCGGATATCTTCTCCCACAAGCCGCTGATCCTGTCCGCGTGGGCCGTCCTCGCCGTCGCGGCGCACCTCGTCCTCGCCCGCACGACCTACGGGAGATACCTGCGCGCGATCGGCGAGAACGAGAAGGCGGCCTTCTTCACGGGCCTGCCGATCCGGATGGCGAGGACGGCCACCTACGTGGCCTGCGGCGCCGCGGCCGCCCTCGCGGGCCTGATCCACGCCGCGCGCAGCCACCAGGGAAACCCGAACGACGGCGTGGCCTACGAGCTCGATGTCATCGCGGCCGTCGTCATCGGCGGCACGGCCCTCTCGGGGGGGCAGGGCTCCATCCTCGGGACCGTGACCGGCACGCTGGTCCTCGGCGTCCTGACCAACGTCCTTCGCCTGCGGATGGTGGACAGCAACGTGGAGTTGATGGCGAAGGCCCTCATCATCATCGTGGCGGTCTGGCTCCAGCGCCGCGACAGAAACGCCCCCTCCGCATGAAGAGACTCCCCGCCCTCCCCCTTTTCCCGGCGCTCCTCGCGGCCGTCCTCGTCGCCGGCTGCAAGCCCCAGGCGGCGTCCCCCGAGGCCTCCGCGGCCGGCGCGCCGCCCCAGCGCCTCGTGGTCTTCAGCCAGTGCAACAACGCGGAGCCCTACCGGGCCGCCCAGAACGCCGAGATGCAGCGCCTCTGGGACAAGGTGCCCGGCGTCCGGCTCATGGTCATGGACGCCCAGCAGGACAGCGCGAAGCAGATCAGCCAGATCGAGACGGCGATCCGGCTCTCGCCGAGCCTGCTCATCGTGGCCCCCAACGAGCGCGCCCCGCTGTCGGAGGTGATGGGGGACGCCCAGAAGGCCGGGATCCCCGTCATCTGCCTCGAGCGCGACATCGCGCAGCCGAACTACACCACCTGGATCCGGGCCGACAACGAGGCGATCGGCAGGCTGGTCGGGGAGTTCGTGGTCGCGCAGCTGAAGGCGAGGTACGGCGAGCCCCGCGGGAGGATCGTCGAGCTCGCGGGGCTGAAGGGCGTCGAGGCCGAGATCAACCGCAGCGGCGGCGCCCACGAGGTCTGGAAGGATTACCCCGGGATCGAGATCGTGACCGAGGCGGTGGCCAACTGGCTGCAGAGCACGGCCAAGGACCGCATGACCGAGATCCTGAGCGCCGTGCCCCGGATCGACGTCGTCTACGCGCGCAACGACCCGATGGCGATGGGCGCCTACCTGGCCGCGCGCGAGAAGGGCCGCGAGAAGGAGATGATCTTCGTCGGCGTGGACGGCCTCGAGGGCGAGGCCGGCGGCATCGAGAAGGTCCGCCAGGGCATCCTCGCCGCGACGTTCGTCTACCCGCTCTGCGTGGACAAGGCGGTCGAGATCGGCACGAGGATCCTGGATGAGCCGGGGTTCAAGCCGGACAAGGTCTACACGATGACCTCGCACATCGTGACGCGCGAGACGCTCGGGAAGTGACCCCGGGGCGGAGGGACGGTCAGTTCGCTCCGAACTGCAGGGGGTGGGCGAACCGGCCGAGGCGGGGGAGCAGGTAGCGATAGGTGTCGAAGGAGACGATGACGGCGCCGGCCTTGCCGACGATCTGGTCGCGGGCCACGGTGCCGATGAAGCGCGAGTCCGTGCTGTTGTCCCTCGAGTCCCCCATCATGAAATACCGCCCCGGGGGCACGGCGTAGGGGCCGAAGGTGCGCAGCGCCGAGCGCCCGGGAAGGGCCATGACGTAGTGGTCGCACGCGCCGAGGTGCTCGACGGCCACGACGGGGCTCCGGTCCTCGAAGACGTCCCTCTTGAATCCCGCCGGGTCCTGGACCGAGTAGGTCTGGCGGACGCCGTTCAGGTAGAGGACGTCGTTGCGGAGCTCGACCGTGTCGCCCGGCAGGCCGATCACCCGCTTGACGAGGCGCGTTCCGTCCCGGGGGGAGAAGAAGACCACGATGTCCCCGCGGGCGGGGTCCCCCCACTGGCCCAGGTGGCGCGTGGTGAACGGGACCTTCAGGTCGTAGGAGAGCTTGTTCACGAGGACCAGGTCCCCCTCGAGGATCGTCGGCTTCATCGAACCGCTCGGCACCCAGTTCCAGTCGACCACGGCGGACCTCAGGGGGGCCATGATGATGAAGAACAGGGCGAAGGGCTTCACCCAGCCGTGCCAGAAGTCTCGGATTCGT
>CAZDZL010000049.1:0-24819 GCA_964509885.1 uncultured Opitutaceae bacterium
CGCTGATCTTCTTCTCGTGGATGAGGACGTAGGCGTCCTCGATCACGGCCTCCATGGCCTCCGCGTTGGTCACGAAGTAGGGGGAGAGATAGCCCTTGTCGAACTGCATGCCCTCGACCACCTCGAGCGTGGTCTCGATCGACTTGGCCTCCTCGACCGTGATGGTGCCGTCCTTGCCGACCTTGTCCATGGCGTCGGCGATGATGTTGCCGATCGTGTCGTCCCAGTTGGCGGAGACGGTGGCGACCTGGCGGATCTCCTCGCGGTCGGAGACCTTCTTGGAGATCCTGGCGAGCTCGGCGACGGCGGCCTCGACGGCCTTGTCGATGCCGCGCTTCAGGAAGATCGGGTTCGACCCGGCGGTGACGTTCTTCAGGCCCTCGCGGTAGATGCCCTCGGCGAGCACCGTTGCCGTCGTGGTGCCGTCTCCGGCGGCGTCGGACGTCTTGGAGGCGACCTCCTTGACCATCTGGGCGCCCATGTTCTCGTACGGGTCCGGGAGTTCGATTTCCTTGGCGACGGTCACGCCGTCCTTGGTGACGGTCGGCGACCCGAATTTCTTGTCGATGACGACGTTACGCCCCTTGGGGCCAAGGGTGACCTTGACCGCGCGGGAGAGCAGCTCTACGCCGCGGAGGATTTTCTGACGAGCGGACTCGTCGAAGATGAGTTGTTTGGCAGGCATGATTGTATGGGTTCTCTGTTGGATTGTTCTGTTTCGTCCTCAGGCGATGACGCCCAGGATGTCGTCCTCGCGGACGAGCGTGTACTTCTGCTCCTCGAGCTTCACCTCGGTGCCGCCGTACTTGCCGACGAGGACGCGGTCGCCGACCTTCACCTCGAAGGGGTGGACCTTGCCGCTCTCGTCGCGCTTGCCGGTGCCGAGTGCGATGACTTCGGCCTCCTGCGGCTTTTCCTTGGCGCTGTCGGGGATGATGATACCCCCGCGCACCTGTTCCTTGTCCTCGAGATGCTTCACGAGGACGCGATCACCGATCGGTCTGATTTTGACTTTAGCCATATGGATTATGTTTTGGGTTGAAGGTCGGAACGGGGCGACGAATCGCCCCGGCTCCGGAAAGTTTTACTTCTTGGACTTGTCCTCGTCGACGACCTCGAAGTCGGCGTCGACAACGTCGGCCTTCTTCTCGGCCTTCGGGGCGGGGCCCGCTCCGGCGTCGCCGCCCTGGGGGCCGGCGGCCCCGGCGGACTGCGCGGCCTGCGCGGCGGCCTGGGCCTCCGCGTAGAACTCGGCGCCCACCTTGGAGAGCGTGTCGAGGGCGGCCTTCATCTGGTCGCCGTCGTTGGACTCGAGGGCCTTCTTGGCGTCGGCGAGCGCTCCCTCGACCTTCGACTTCTTCTCGGCCGGGAGCTTGTCGCCCGCCTCCTTGAGCGTCTTCTCGAGCTGGTAGATCGACGAGTCCAGCTGGTTGCGCGTCTCGACCGCGTCGCGGCGCTTCTTGTCCTCGACCGCGTTGAGCTCGGCCTCCTTGGTCATCTTCTCGACCTCCTCCTTGGAGAGGCCGGACGAGCCCTGGATGGTGATCTTCTGGTCCTTGCCGGTTCCGAGGTCCTTGGCGGAGACGTGAAGGATGCCGTTGGCGTCGATGTCGAACGTCACCTCGACCTGCGGGGCGCCGCGGGGCGCCGGCGGGATGCCGTCGAGCCGGAACGTCCCGAGGGTCTTGTTGTCGCGGGCCATCGGGCGCTCGCCCTGGAGGACCACGATCTCGACCGAGGGCTGGTTGTCGCTGAAGGTCGAGAAGACCTGGGTCTTCTTGGAGGGGATGGTCGTGTTGCGCGGGATCATCGCCGTCGACACGTCGCCCGCGGTCATGATGCCGAGGGTCAGCGGGGTGACGTCGAGGAGCAGCACGTCGCGGACGTCGCCCTTGAGGACGCCGCCCTGGATCGCGGCGCCGACCGCCACGACCTCGTCGGGGTTCACGCCCTGGTGCGGCGGCTTGCCGCCGAGGGTCTTCGCGATCTCGACGACCCTGGGCATGCGGGTCATGCCGCCGACGAGCACGAGCTCGTCGATCTGGGCCGAGGTGAGGGACGCGTCCTTGAGGCAGTTCTTGAACGGCTGGATGCAGCGCTCGAAGAGGGACTCGCAGATCTGCTCCATCTTCGCGCGGGTCAGCTGGACGTTGAGGTGCTTCGGCCCCGAGGCGTCCGCCGTGATGAAGGGAAGGTTGATGTCGACCGAGGCGGTCGAGGAGAGCGCGATCTTGGCCTTCTCGGCCTCTTCCTTCAGGCGCTGCAGGGCCATCGGGTCCTTCCTCAGGTCGATGCCGTTGTCCTTCTTGAAGGTGTCCACGAGCCAGGCGATCAGGGCGTCATCCCAGTTGTCGCCGCCGAGGTGCGTGTCGCCGTTGGTGGCCTTGACCTCGAACACGCCGTCGCCGATCTCGAGCACGGAGACGTCGAACGTCCCGCCGCCCAGGTCGAACACCGCGATCTTCTCGTCCTTCTTCTTGTCGAGGCCGTAGGCCAGCGAGGCCGCCGTCGGCTCGTTGATGATGCGAAGGACCTCAAGGCCCGCGATCTTGCCGGCGTCCTTGGTCGCCTGGCGCTGCGAGTCGTTGAAATAGGCGGGTACGGTGATCACGGCCTGCGTGATCTTCTCGCCGAGGTAGGCCTCGGCGTCGGCCTTGAGCTTGCCGAGGACGAAAGCGGCGATCTGCTGCGGCGCGTACTGCTCGACCTTGTCGCCGAGCTTCACCTCGATGTACGCGTCGCCGTTCTTTCCCTCGACGACCTTGAACGGCATGTTCTTCGCCTCGTCGCGGACCTCCGCGAATTTGCGGCCGATAAGGCGCTTCGACGAGAAGACCGTGTTGCTCGGGTTGGTGACGGCCTGCCGCTTGGCGGCCTGCCCGACCACGCGCTCGCCCGTCTTGGTGAATGCGACAACCGAGGGGGTCGTGCGACCGCCCTCGGCATTGGGGATAACAACGGGCTCCCCGCCCTCCATGACGGCCATGCAGGAATTTGTGGTGCCCAGATCAATGCCCAGAATACGACTCATGCCCCTTTGTCAGCAATGCCCGTGCCCCATGGGGCGTAATTTCGTTAGGTATTGCCCCTGAGCACGTTAAAAAATCAAAGCGGGATTCCGGGTGGGACAATCGGGGTGAAAAGCCAGCCATTCTGTCCCATATCACGGCCGCTGGCACAGCCGTCTGGCACAGCTCGTACCGGCGCCGGGATCGCCCGGGCTAGCCCTTCGTGCCGGTCGTCGCGATCCCCCGGATAAAGGTCTTCTGCGCGAAGAGGAAGAGGATGATGACCGGCAGGATCGTCACCGCGCTGGCCGCCATGAGGTAGTGCCACTGCACGCCGCCGTTCTGGGACTCGTAGCTCTGGAGCGCCAGCGCCAGCGTGTAGGTGTCCTTGCGCGTCAGGAAGAGGAGCGGCCCGAGAAAATCATTCCAGGTGAAGATGAAATGGAAGAGCGCGGCCACAACAAGGACGGGCGTGCTCAGCGGGACGATGATCCTCCAGAAGATGCGCCACTCGCTGCAGCCGTCGATCCGGGCCGCCTCGCTCAGCTCCTCGGGGATGGTCCTGAAGAACTGGCGCATGAGGAAGATGTTGAACGCGCTGCCAAACCAGGTCGGCAGCCAGAGCGGCATGAGCGTGCCGATGAGGCCGAAGGCCTTGAACACGCCGTAGAGGGGCACCATGAGCACCGGGAACGGCACCATCATGGTCGCCAGCGTGAGCGCGAAAAAGGCGTCCCTCCCCTTCCACTTGAGCCTCGCGAAGCCGTACGCGACGATTGCGTTCGAGATCACCGTCCCCAAGACGCCGAGGACGGCCACCGTCAGGGAATTGCCGAGGTAGGTCCAGAAACCGACATGCTTGCGGCCCGGCTGGTCGCCCCCGCCCATGGAGGCGAGAGCCTTCGGATAGTTGCCCCAGCGGAATTTCACCCGGGTCTCGATAGCGGTCTTCGGCACGATGTCCCAATCGGGCGCGGGGCCGATGGTGCCGAGCTCGTGCTCCAGTCGCTGGCTCACGTGCCATGAGCCCGGCGAGACGACGTGGACGACGGCGTAGTCCTTTGGCCGGGCGGCGATGCGTGCGTCGTCGAGATACAGCTGCTTGCCGGCGTCGTCGCCCGCGAGGACCCGGATCACCGCGCCCGACTGGTCGACGGGAAAATCAAGGGTCACCTCCGTCCTCTTGCCATCGATCTGGGCAAAGTAGGCCTTGGGGATGAAGGACACCGGCAGTGACAGCGTCTGCTCGATCGGCTTTAGTGAGGTGCTGACAAGCCACACGAACGGCGCAAGGAACGCCGCCGAGAAAAGGAGGAGGAGCGTGACGACCACCGCCCGGGACAGCTTGCTGCGGCGCTCCATGTTCAGAGGGCGCCCTCATTGCGGCCCCTCGAGAGCCGGGCCGCGAGCCAAGTGAGGCCGGCCGTGATGATGAAGAGGACGTAGGCCATGGCGCTCGCATAGCCCATCCGCAGGTCCTGGAACGCCGTCGTGAAGAGGTAAATCGTGTAGAAGAGCGTTGAGCGGGCCGGGTTGCCGTCCGAGGCGTTGCCGTTGCCGTTCGCACCCTCCGACATGATGTAGGCTTGGGCAAAGAGCTGCATGGCGCCGATCAGCGCCATGATCGCGTTGAAGGCTACGACCGGCGCGATCGCGGGAAGTGTCACGTGGATGAAGCGCTGCCATGCTGAGGCCCCGTCGATCTCGGCGGCCTCATAGAGCTCGGCGGGGACGTTCTGGAGCCCGGCCAGGTAGATCACCATGGCGTTGCCGGTTCCCCAGACGCTCATGATGATCAGGGCGGGCTTGGACCAGGCCGGGTCGGCGAGCCAGGCGGGGCCATGGAGGCCGAACGGCGCGAGGAGTGGGTTCAGGAAGCCGTTCATCAGCCCGTATTCACCGTTGAAAATCCAGAGCCAGAGCATCGCCGAGGCGACGACCGGGACAATGGAGGGCATGAAAAAGAGGAGCCTGAACGCGGACTTCCCCCTCACCTCGCAGTTGAGCAAAACGGCGAGGCCAAGGGCAACGACCGTGCCGAGGGGCACGGACAGCCCGGCGTAGAAGAGCGTGTTTCGAAGCGATTTCCAGAAGAGGCCGTCCTGGACAAGCTGCGTGTAATTATCGAGGCCGCTCCAGACGGGACCCTTGAGGATGGAGTAGTCGCAGAAGCTGTAATAGAGAGAGGCTATGACCGGGTAGGCCGTGAACGCCCCTAGCCCCAGGATCCAGAGGCTCGTGAAGCCAAGCCCCGCCCTCAGCTGCTTTTTCTCGCCGCGGGTCATGGGTGGACCTCCCCCAGCGCGGCCCACTGGCCGTGGCGCTCCAGGCTGCGGCGGTACCGGGTCCAGCTGGCCTCGAGGCGATCCTGGGAGTATGCCAGGGCCTCCTCGGGCGTGGCGTCGAGCAGCCTCACCCGGTCAAAGGACGATATGACCTCGCGGTTGTACTCCATCCATATGCCGATCTGGGGGACGCAGACCGCGTGGGGGCTTGAGGCCAGCCTACGGAACATGGCGATGTGCGGGTGTGAATTATGGTCCGTGAAATAGGGGCTCCATTCCTTGAGCGGGGAGAGCTTTACCTGGAGGTAGTCGAGGAGCTCCGCGCCCTGGAGTTCCTCGCGCGTCTGGGCCTTGGGGTTCGTCGAGTTGCAGTACTTGATGAATTCCCACGCCTCGCGCGGGTGCTTCGCGCCCCGGGGGATCACGAGCACGTCTGCCTCCGCCATGGCGAAGTCCTTGACCCCGGGCACCGCCTCCGGCCAGGGACCCACCCCGTAGTCCAGGCCCGGCTTAAACTGGCTGATGTAGTTGTCGTAGAAGCAGCCTTGGAAGATCATGGCGATCTTGCCCGTGAAGAAGGGGGCCGAGGAGGACGCCCAGGGGCCAAACTCGGACGAGAAGAGCTTCACGTTGTCCAGGCCGTTGTCCTTCGTGAACTGCTGCATCCACGTGTAGGCCGCGAGGTTCGCGGGATTTGTGGAGAAGGTCACATTGTGGCCGTCGTAGAGGCTGCCCCCGAACCAGTCGCAGAAGATCCAGGGCCACCATCCCGGGTCCTGCGGAAGGAACCCGACCTGGGTGAGGCGTCCGGTCTTCGGGTCGTGCTTCGTCAGGCGCTTCGCGTAGGCGTTGAACTCGGCCAGCGTCGCCGGGGGCCGGTCCGGGTCCAGGCCCGCCTCACGGAACAGCGTTCTGTTCCAATAAAGGGTCTCGATGACGGGGGTGCTTATCCCGGCGTAGACGTGCCCGCCGTGGGTGCAGATCCCGGCGTAAATCGGGTAATACCGGTCGAGCCATTGGGCAGTCGACAGTCCCTCGGCCCTGATGAATCCGTCCAGGGGCTCCAGGGCCTCGGCGTCCGCGAAGGTGGCGATGTTCCGCTCGTGCAGGCCGGCGATGTCAGGCGGGTCCCCGCCGGCCGTGACCACCAGCGTCTTTCGGTCGATCTGGCCCGTCTGGTCGTAGTAATCGACAATGATCCGGTCCTGCGAGGCGTTGAACTTGTCGATCACGGCCTGCATCGCCTGCTGCTCGAACCCGTTCCATTTCTCCCAGTAGACGACATGGACCGGGGCGGCCGCCGCGGGCAGAAGGAGCGCGAGGAAAAGCAGGATGCTTGTCTTGGATTTCAGGATCAAACGGGGGGACGTTTGTAGGGGGAAGGAGGGGGCGTTCGCGGGGCGGGGCGCTCGCGTGGCAAGAGTCAGCTTGGACTTAGCCTTTAATTGGGGATTTTCGACCAGATTCTTGAAAATCGGCGCACACGCGCCAACCTTTCGCCATGGAGGTGGAGATCCAAGTGCCCGACGAAGTGCCGGTGATGACGTTGCCGAACCTGGCCTTCTTCCCGCAGGCGCTCCTGCCGCTCCACATCTTCGAGCCCCGCTACAGGCGGATGCTGGGGGACGTGCTCGAGTCCAACAGGATATTCGCGGTCGCGTGCCTCGACGGGACCGCCTCGGACGGGCAGTTCGAGCCGCCGCACCGGGTGGCCTCCATCGGCCTCGTGCGCGCCTGCCAGAAGAACGACAACGGGACGTCCAACCTGCTGCTGCAGGGCCTCTGCCGGGTCTCGATCGAGGGCATCATTGGCGAGGAGCCCTACCGGCGCATCCGGATCCGGGCCCTGGCGAGCGAGCCGGGCGCGGCCCCCGGGGAAAACGCCAGGCTGCGCCGGGAGCTCTCCCACCTCATCCGCCTGAAGCTCAAGCTCTCGCCGGGCGCCTCGGAGGGGATGACCGACCTGCTGAAGACGGTGGAGGACCCCGAGATCTTCGCCGACATCGCCGCCTTCAACCTCTGCGACGACGTGCCGCTCAAGCAGAGGCTGCTGGAGACGCTCGACGTGAACCGCAGGCTCCTCCTGCTCCTGAAGGCCCTTCGCACCGAGGTCGACGCCGCCATGCTCCACCTGAGGCTCCAGGGCGGGCTGCCCGACGACCGGATCTCCCTCAACTGAGGGAGTCGCGGCGCGATTCAGGTTTTTTTAGCAGAAACGGGCGAAACTAGTGTGGGCATCCGCCGTCAAACCGTACAGGCGTTGTGGTGGCCGCCTGCGAGTCATGATTTCCTCACCTCCCGAGAAAAAACTAGAAGATAGGAAGTCCCGGCGCGTCCTCTATGTCGACGACATGAGGGAGCTCAGGGACGTGGCCCGGCTCGCGCTCTCGAAGAGCGGCCACAAGATCGAGTGCGCGCCCGACGGGTCGGACGCCTTCGAGATGATCAAGGCCAACCACGGCGCCTATGACATCGTCATCTCCGACCACCACATGGCCACGATGAACGGCCTCGAGCTGGCGATGAAGCTGCGCGAGCTCAAGTACCCGGGCATGATCGCAATCGTCAGCTCGGAGCTGAGCCAGCTGGTCGCCGACGAATACCGCAGCATCGGCGTCGAGAGGATCCTCTACAAGCCGGTCGCGCTCGCGGACCTGCGCTCCCTGGTGCTCGAGTCCGAGGCGCTCCCTGAGGCCGGCCCGGGTTGACCGAGGGCCGGCGCGCACGAGCATGAAAAAGGCGGCCCCCGGGGGGCCGCCTTCTCCACGGGGTGCCGCCCGCCTCAGAACTTCCAGGACAGGTCCACGAAGAACATGCGGCCGATCGCGCCGTTGTAGGCGCTGATGTCCGCCCTCGTGTTCTCGAGCAGGTAGGGGGCCACCGGGGGGACGTAATTGAAGGCGTTGTTCACGCCCACGCGCACGGTGGCGCCGTCGGTCCAGCGGCTCAGGCGCAGCTCCGAGAGCCTGTAGGCCGCGGCGAAGTCCCACTGCTGGTAGGAAGCGACGGGCAGCCCCGGGGACTCGTTGGAGCCCCCCGAGCCCAGGTCCGTCACGGTCGGGACGTAGGTGTAGGCGGCCAGGAGGTCGAAGCCCGCGTGCGTCCACTTGAGCGAGGTGTAGCTCCTGTAGCGGGGGGTCGTGCCGCCCTCGTCCAGGGCGTTGGCGGCCACCTGGTCGATGTGCCCGGCGTGCTGGTAGTAGTTCTCGGACGGAAGCACCTGGATCATGTAGCTGTTGTACACGGTCAGGGCCTCGTCGATCTCGAAGCGACCCATGCGGCTGGTCGGGATCACGTAGGTGAGCGAGGCGTCGAAGCCCTTGATCGCCAGGGAGCCCAGGTTGAGCTCGCCGTCGATGATGTAGGTCGACGCGAGGGGCTTGGAGCTGATCTGGCCGGGCGCGTTGCCGCTCACCTCGGGGCCCGTGGGGCTGCCAAAGTGGATCTCCGCCGCGTACGGCGAGGCCGCCCCGAAGTCCTCGACGCTCTGGACAATCGTCGTCTCGTCGACGATCCCGACGATCTTGTGCTGCGTCGTGTCAAAGTAGTCGGCCGACACGCTCAGGTTGGGCACCTGCTTCGGCGTGTAGGTGAAGCCGGCCTCCCACGTCGTGGCCGTCGAGGGCTTGAGGTTGGGGTTCGAGCCTGACACCGCCTGCATCTGGACGTTCGTGTACGTGGTGCCGTTCGCGCCGGTGTAGGTCAGCTCGCTCGATGAGCCCTGCGTCGTCGGCCCGTAGAGGGCGTAGAGCGGCGGCGCGATGAACGACTTGCCCGCGCTCGCGCGCAGGGTGAGCTGGTCGTCGAAGGGCTGGTACTTGATGTCGACCTTCGGGACGTCCGACGTGCCCACGTGGCCCGAGTAGGAGTCGTAGCGGTCGGCGGCGCCGATGGCCGCGGAATACACCCCGGGCAGCGGGTGGCTCTTGTCGACGAGGGGAATCTCCACCTCGGCGTAGTACGAGGTGATCGTGCGGTTGGCGTTGAAGGGGAGGATCGTCGGGGAATCGATCCAGAGGTGGGAGGCCGTGTTGAGGTCGGGGATCGCCGTCAGGTTCTGGCGGCTGAACTCGGCGCCCGCGGCGAACTTCACCTCGCCGCCCGGCAGGTCGAACAGCTTCCCGCGCACAAGGGCGTCGAAGGTGTTGTTGGTGCTGGTGTAGTTCACGAAGGCCGTGCCGAGCACGCTATTGAGGGAGCCGGGGGTCTGTGTGATGGCGAAGGGATTCACCGTTCCGTTGACGAAGGCCGCGATGAGGTTGGTCTCATCGAGGACTCCCGGGTTCGTGTAATTGTCCGTGTAGCGGTTGAAGTTCGCCGCCGCCTCCCAGGACCAGTCGGCGTTGATGGTGCCGCGCAGGCCGGCCACGGCCGTGAAGGACTCGTCGTTGTCCTGGAAGAGGCGGGGGTGCGTCTCAAACCGGTTGTGCACGAGCGCCCCGTAGCCGCCGGAACCGTCCGAGAAACCCTGGTCGAGGCTCGACTGCAGCAGCGGGTTGGTCGGCGCGGTCACGGGCAGGTACTGCGTGGCGGGCGGCACCGGATAGGTGCCGAATACTCCCAGGCTGATGTTCTGGTCCGTCAGGAACGGGAAGAGCGGCTGCGCGTTCAGCCCGTACTGGGTGTTCACGTGCGAGTAGAGCAGGTAGCCGAAGCCCTCGAGGCGGTCGCCGAAGATCTTGTGCGAGGCGTTGAGCGTGACGCTCTGGCGCTTGTCCGACGTGACCATGTACTGGTTCGCGGCGAGGTTGTAGATCTGCTGGACCGAGGCCAGGACGCCCGCGTCGTTGAAGCTCCCCAGGTCCTTGTAGACGCCCATGGCGACGAGCTGCTGGATGGTGTACGAGCCGCCCCCAGGGGGGGCGTTGACCCCGGGCGCGAGCTGGAACGCCTCGTCGTAGGACGACGTCAGGCCGAACACCTCGAGGATGCCCGGGACGTAGGTGGTCGCATAGAACGGGTTCGTGTAAGGGCGCTGGTTCTGGAAGATCGGGTCGCTCTGGGAGTACTCAATCGACGCCGTGATGGACGTCGTCCCGTTGCTCACGCCGCCGGTGATCGACCCCGTGCGCTCGGTGTAGTGGCCCGGAAGGTCGCTGAAGCCGTAGTGGGCATCGGCCTCCCAGCCGTTGTAGTCCTTCTTGAGGATGATGTTGATCACGCCGCCGACGGCGTCCGAGCCGTAGATGGCCGAGGACCCGTCGCTCAGGACCTCGATCTTGTCGATCGCCGCCAGCGGGATCGTGTTCAGGTCGACAAACTCGTTGCCGCCCGCGCTGTCCACGGGGTCGTAGGCCATCCGGCGGCCGTTGACGAGGACAAGTGTAGGCAGGTTGTGAAGAAGCAGCTGCGAGCCGCCGTTGGTGGAACCCCCCGATGTCGTCGCGTTCTCGCTTCCGAGCCCGCTGACGGAGGGGGATATCTTGCGCAGGACGTCGAGGACGTTGGTCTCGACGCCGCTGTTCTGGATGTCGGCCGGCAGGACCACCGCGACCGGTATGGACAGGGCCTCGCCTGCGTTCTGGATGTTCGAGCCGGTGACGACGAACTTCTCCATCACCTGGGGGGTGGCGTCGTCGGAGGACGTCGTTGTGGTGGTGGTGGTCGTCGTCGACTGGGCCTGCAGGGAGAAAGCCGCGCCGGCGCCCAGGAGGGCGGCCAGCGTGGCCTTGAGTTTACGCATTTGGTGCATGGGTGTAACAGGTTGGTTTGCTTGAAGCCGCTCCAAGGTGTGGAGCTGTGTTTGCTTGGGGTTGATCCAAGCGCCACCCGGCAGGGGTGCGTGCACACTTCTGCGACGAAACGTCGGTAAAATACCGCGAACCCACGGAATTTCGGGACGGATGATCCCGGCGAGGGCCGTTCGCCGCTCATGGCGAGCGACTTATCGCACCCGCGGCACCGTTCGGCGCGTGCCGGTCGGAGTCAGGGATGGACGGTGCGCCGCCCGGAATCTGCCTGACGCTTTCCCTTTTGGGGCTGGGAATGGAGCCGGCTGTCGGGATTGAACCGACGACCCTCGGTTTACGATACCGATGCTCTACCACTGAGCTAAGCCGGCGTCAGAAGGGTCAGTCCACCAGCGGCCAAAGGGGCTGTCAAGTGCGCCCGGCCCAACGAAGCACCCCGGACGCGCCCCGCCGCCGCCTGCATGCGCGCCGCTCCCCGGAGGGCGGATCCGACGGTCAAATCCCCACCAGAAGGGCAATACGCCCGGCTATGAAGAAGAGGACGGCGACGAAAACCTGCGCCCGGGTAGAAATCGCGATGCCCGTGAGCCGCGTCACGAGCCACGCGGTCAGCGGGCAGATCGAGACGCCCGAAAACATCGCGAACCAACCGTTTGTCAGCGGCAGCGGCCCCTTCTCAAGAAGAAGCAGGAAACCGCCGCCGCCCGCGGCGATCGCCCAGGCCCAGATCGCGAAGCGCCCGAGCGCCCTGCCGAGCCTCCCTGCGCGGCCGGTCTCGCCCGTCTCCGCTGGATCGATCGACATGGGAGTGAAGGCTGATCCCTCAGTGCGGGGCGTGGCGAGGCGGGCCCTAAGGGGATTTGCGCCTCGCCCCCACAATCATCGGCATGCCCCAGCGCGGCCGAAGCGTCATGCGGCCGACGGGCTCGACCACGGCCCCGGGCTTCAGCCTGAGCTTGAATTCCCGCGCCGTCATCGCGAAGAGCAACGTCGCCTCGAGGAGGCCGAGGTGCTTGCCCAGACAAACGCGCGGCCCCGTGCCGAACGGGATGTAGGCGAACCGGTCGATCTTGTCGGCGTTCTCGGGAAGGAACCGATCCGGCCTGAACTCCCCCGGGTCCTGCCAGAAGAGCTTGTGCCTGTGGAGCACCCAGGACGCCACCGTGACATGCGATCCCTTGGGGACCTTGTGGCCGCAGACCACGTCGTCCGCAATGGCCTGCCTCGAGAACACGTGCACGGGCGGGAAGAGGCGCAGGGTCTCGTCGATCACCGCGCGGCAGTAGGCGAGGTGCTCCAGGTCGCCGTAGGCCGCAGGCCGGTCGCCGAACACGCGGTCCACCTCCTCGTGCACGCGGGCCTCGGCCTGGGGGTGCCGGTCAAGCAGGTAGAACGCCCACGCGAGCGTGATCGCGGTCGTCTCGTGCCCGGCGAGGAAGATCGACGCGACCTCGTCGCGCACCAGGTCCGTCTCCATCGGGTTTCCCTGCTCGTCGCGGAACGAGAGGAGCATGTTGAGCATGTCGTCCGGCGCCTCGACGCCGCGCCTGCGCCCCGTGGCAATGATCTCAAGGAGCACCGAGTCGAACTTCTCCACGGCCTTGCGGCCCCTGCGCCGCGGCCGCGGGAGCCAGTCGGGGACGCCGATCAGCTCCGCCACGTGGACGCGCCCGGCGGAGGCCGTGTACTCCTTGAACGCCTCGTAGAGGGTCACGCCCATGGGGCCCAGCCTGTAGCCAAACATGATCTGCGAGATCACCTCCGCCGTGAGGAGCGTGAAGGGCTCGTTCACGTCGATCTCGAACGGGGCTCCTCCCGTCGCCCTCCACTCGCGGAGCATCTCCTCGCCGGCGGCGATCACGATCCGCGCATAGTCCGCGAGCCGGCTGTGCGCGACGGCAGGCGTCATGACCTTTCGCTGGCGGTTCCAGAGCTCGCCCTCGCTGACGAATAGCCCGCGCCCGAGGAGCGGAGTCAAAGTCGCCGAGTTGGAGCGGCTCTTGCGGTAGTTCCTGGAATTGGTGACGAAGACGTGCTGGACCCCGGCGGGGCAGTTCACTATGAAGAGCCGCCGGCCGAGGATGTTCTCCGCGATGAACTCCCTGCGGTAGAACGACACCGGCCAGGCCGCCACCATGTTGTCCCTCGCAAGGCGCAGCGCCCTGAAGGTGCCGATCGTGTCGCGGAGGAATTGGCGCATTCGGTGTGGGGTTGGCGTGGTGCGCGGTTGACGCTGCGCCCGCCCGCCGGTTCTTATGGGAAAGCGTAGGATGCGCGGCCCGACGGTCGAGCGCAGACTGCACCCATGGAGTCCAAGAAATCCCTGCCCCTCACGCCGTTCGAGACGTACCTGTACCACGACGACGTCCCGGCGCATCCCTGCTGGCAGGTGCTCCGCCTGACCTGGCGCGGCCGGATCCGCAGGGAACCCCTGGAGCGTGCCTGGTCGGCGGCGACGTCGCGCCATCCGCTCCTGACCGCCCTCGTGCGCCGCGGCTTCCTCGGCCAACTCAAATGGGAACTGCAGGACGGGGTGACGCCCCCCGTCCACTGGGTCCCGCGCAGTCCCGGGAGGGAATGGCCCGAGTGGCAGCCGATCAGCCTCGAGGACGGGCCCGGGGTCAGGCTCTACTTGGTCGAGGGCGAGGGCCTCACCGACGCGGTCCTCTGCGTTCACCACGCCGTCTGCGACGGGCTCTCGCTTCACGACATCCTCGTGGACGTTTTCACGCGGTACGCGGCCGAGCTCGGCGAGCCCGCGGAGCCGAAGCCCGACCCCGCCCCGGGCGCGCTCGAGGAGCGCGGCCGGTTCGGGACGACGCTCTGGGAGCGCTGCTGGCTGCCCGTTCTGCAGGTGGCCGGGATCCTCGCGGAGACGAAGCTCCTGAGGCGGACGGTCGCGCCCCTGGTTCCCCACGAGCCGGCGGCGCCCGACGGGCCGCGGCCGGACGGCTGGCCCACGCTCGCCTGCAGGAGCTGGACGCCCGAGGAGACGGCGGCCCTCAGGAGCGCCGCGAAGCGCGACAAGGTGAGCCTGGCCGAGCTCTGCATGCGCGATCTCCAGGCGGCGATCGGCGCGTGGCGCCTCGCCCAGGGGATCGACAGCCCCGGGGACTGGATCCGACTCGGCGCCGCCGTCAGCCTGCGCCGCAAGACCAAGGGCTCCTGGCCCGCGGCCAACATCTTCGGCATCTCCATCATCGACCGACAGGCGAGGTCCCTCGCCAACCGGCCCAGGCTCCTGCGGCGCGCGCACGAGGACATGTCCCTCATCGAGAAATGGAGGTTCGGCTACGCGTTCTGGATGCTGCTGCGCCTGCGCCGGTGGTGGCCGGGAGGGATCCGCGCCTACGCACGCCGCCCGGTCGTGAGGATGTCGGTCGTGATGTCGTTTGTCGGGAAGGTGTTCACGAGGATGCCGCTGCGGCATGAGGGCATCCGCCCCACGGTCCCGGGCGCCGTCCTGGAGGACCTTAGGGCGGTCGCCCCGACGAGGCCGGGAACCTGCGCCTGCGTCGACGTCGCCCTCTTCCTCGGGAACCTCGCCGTGTACCTCCACTATGATCCCCGCGTGATCCGGCGCGAGCAGGCGACGGCGCTCGTCGAAGAATACGCGCGGCAGCTGGCGCTCTCGGCCAAAGGGGAGTAGCGCCGGTGATCCCCACGAGCCGATTCGACTTCAACCTGCCGGCCGAGCTTGTCGCGCAGACTCCGGCCGAGAGGCGCGACGGCTCGCGCCTCCTCGTCGTCGACCGCGCCGCCCGATCCGTCGAGCACCGGAGGTTCGACGAGCTCCCCGGCCTCCTGAGGCCGGGGGACACGCTTTTCCGAAACAACGCTTCGGTCCTGCCGGCGAGGCTGCACGGACGGAGGCCGAGCGGGGGGCAGGTCGAGTGCCTCCTCCTCAGGAAAATCGCAACGGCCGGGGGCGCCGAGGAGTGGCAGTGCCTGGTGCGCCCCGGCCGTCGGCTTCCCATCGGGAGCGTATTCACGGCCGCCGAGGGGGCCCTCACCGGCACCGTCGCCTCGGTGCTGGGCGACGGCTCGGTCCTCGTGCGCTTCGCCTGCCACGGGGGCGGGACGGTCGCCGACGCGGCGAACCGCGCCGGGGACATCCCGCTGCCTCCCTACATAGAGAGGCCCGATGCCTCCAGGCGCGAGGAGGACCGCAGGCGCTACCAGACGGTCTATGCCGATCCCGGCCGCCAGGTCGCCGTGGCCGCGCCGACGGCGGGACTCCACTTCACCCCCGAGCTCCTCGCCATAATCCACGGCGGCGGCGTTCGGACGGCTGACCTCACGCTCCACGTGGGCCTCGGCACCTTCCGGCCGATCGCCACCGAGGCCGTCGAGGCGCACACCATCCATAGCGAGGCCTACGAGATCCCGGAGGGGACCCAGCGCGCCCTCTTCGCGCCCCTCTCGGGAAGGAGGATAGCGGTGGGGACGACCTCGGCGCGGTCGATCGAGGACTTCCTCGCCTCCCACCGGGAGCCCATGGCGGGGACACATGTCGCCGAGGCGTCCCTCTTCATCTATCCGCCCTACGCCTTCAGGGGCGTGGACGCGCTTCTCACGAATTTTCACCAGCCCCGCTCCACCCTGCTCTGCCTGGTGGCCGCATTCCTCTCCCCGGGATCGGATGAGGGGATCGGCTGGCTGATGGAGATCTACGCCGATGCCGTCGCGCGCAGGTACCGGTTCTTCAGCTACGGGGATGCGATGCTAATCACCTAAAAGGCTCTTGTTGGGTTGAATTCCGGCCGATCTGGGGCCATTTTCACCCTTCCCTAAGAAAACTCAGCAACTTATGAAACTCACGTCCAAGTTCCTTACCCTGCTCGCGGTCGCCTCCGGCCTCTCCCTCTCCGCCTCCGCCGCCGTCGAAACCTACACGATCGATCCGGTCCACTCCTCGGTCGCCTTCACGGTCCGCCACTTCCTGACGAAGGTGCCCGGGCGCTTCACGAAGTTCAGCGGCACGATCACCGTCGACCGCGACAACCTTGAGAACAGCTCCGTCAACGCGTCGATCGACGTCGGCAGCGTCGACACCGACAACGACAAGCGCAACGGCCACCTCAAGTCGCCCGACTTCTTCGACGCGGCCAAGTTCGCGACCATCACCTTCACGAGCAAGTCGTGGAAAAAGACGGGCGACGGAACGTTCGACGTGACCGGCGACCTGACGATGCACGGCGTCACCAAGGAGATCGTGCTCAAGGTCGACCTGATCGGCTTCGGCCCGGGGATGATGGGCGCGCAGCTCTCCGGATGGGACGCCTCCGTCACGCTCAACCGCGAGGATTTCGGCGTCAACGGCCCGGCCATGCTGGGCAAGGCCCTGGGCTCCGACGTGGGTGTCTCGATTACCGTCGAGGCTGACCTCAAGAAGTGAGCCCGGACGAGCTCCAGGCTCTCATAGAGGACGCAACTTTCGACTACGTCTCCGGCGCCGCCGACACCGCGCTCTCCAAGCTCGGCAGGGCGACGGCGGAGAACCCCGACTCGTTCGAGGCGTGGCACGCCGTCGCCGAGATCAACCTGAGCCTGCGCCGACTGGACGAGGCGCTGGCGGCGGGCGAGAGGGCGCACGCCCTGCGCAAGGCGGACCCCCTCGTGATCGCGACCCTCTCGCGCACCTGGATGGAGCGCGGCGACAAGGACCGGGCCGAGCACTACGGGGCCATGGCCCGGGTGCAGGGCTGGAAGGACGAGCTGAGCTCCCCTCCCCAGCCCGATGCAGGCGGGTTGCGTTGAGCGCGTCCCAGCCCGTTGACACGGCGAACGCGCAGCGGGTATTTTTGGCCAGACCGACCTATTGATGGAAACCCCTTCCTATTCGCTGGAGTTCGAGAAGCCTCTCCGTGACCTGGCGCGCCAGCTCGACGAGCTCCGACAGAAGTCGGTGGAGACCAACGCGGACGTGGGCAAGGAGGCCCGGGCGCTGGAGAAGAAGATAGAGGCGCAGGAGAAGCAGATATACTCGAACCTCACCCCCTGGCAGAAGGTCCTCATGGCGCGCCACCCCAAGCGCCCCTACGCCCTCGACTACGTCTCGATGATGTGCACGGGCTTCCAGGAGCTCCACGGGGACAGGCAGTTCAACGACGACCGCGCCCTCGTGGGCGGGACCGCGTTCTTCGACGGGAACGCCGTGGTGATCATCGCCCAGCAGAAGGGCCGCGACCCCAAGGAGAGGATCAGCCGCAACTTCGGGATGCCTCAGCCGGAGGGATACCGCAAGGCCTTGAGGATAATGAAGATGGCCGAGAAATTTGGCCTTCCCATCCTCTCGTTCATCGACACGCCCGGCGCGTTCCCGGGAGTCGGCTCCGAGGAGCGCCACGTCTCGGAGGCGATCGCCGTCAACCTGCGCGAGATGGCCATGCTGAGGACGCCCACGATCTCCGTCGTCATCGGCGAGGGCGGCTCAGGCGGGGCGCTCGGGATCGGCGTGACGGACCGCGTGCTCATGTTCGAGAACAGCTACTACTCCGTGATCACCCCCGAGGGCTGCGCCGCGATCCTCTGGAAGGACGGCGCCGCGGCTCCGAAGGCGGCCGAGGCCCTGAAGGTGGACGCGGACGACCTGGAGAAGCTCGGCGCGGTGAACGAGGTCATCCCCGAGCCCATGGGCGGGGCTCACAACAACCCGGCGCAGGCGGCCGCGGCTCTGAAGTACTCCCTCCAGAAGCACCTGAACGACCTGCGCGCGCTCGACCTGGACATGCTGCTTGAGACGCGCTACGAGCGCTACCGGCACATCGGCACGTACCAGGAGGCCGGTGTCGTGAAGTCCTAGGGCCGGCCTCAGCGCCGGACCGTCACGAGCTCGATCCTGGCGGCGCGGGCCATCGCGGGATCGATCTCAATCTGGGCCGCGGACATCCGGACGTCGCCCGTCGCGACCTCGAAGCGCCGGGGCATCCCGTCCATGAACCGGGAGATGACCGGGGCCGTCTCGCGCCCGAGCACGCTCGCGTAGGGCCCCGTCATCCCCACGTCGCACATGAAGGCGGTCCCCTTGGGGAGCACGCAGGCGTCTGCGGTCGGGACGTGGGTGTGGGTCCCGAGGACCGCGGTCACGCGCCCGTCCAGGTGCCAGCCGAGCGCCTGCTTCTCAGACGTGGCCTCGGCATGGATCTCGACGATGATCGCGTCGGCCTGGCCCTTCAGCCGCTCAACCATCCGGTCCGCGCAGAGGAAGGGATCCTCGGCCTTCATGTTCATGTACTGGCGGCCCAGCACCGTGAAGACCGCGACCTTGAACCCGCGCGCGGCGATGACGACGTGGTCCCACCCCGGGCACGAGGCGGGCAGGTTTGCCGGGCGGCAGACCCGGTCAAGCTGGCCGATCTCGTTCTCCCATCCGCGCTGGTCCCAGACATGGTCGCCGAGCGTGATCGCGTCGACGCCCGACTCCAGGAGCGAGCGGGCGATCGTCCCGGTGATGCCGGCGCCGGCGGCCGAGTTCTCGGCGTTCGCGATCACGAAATCGATCCCGCCCTCGCGCCGCATCCGCGGCACCTTCTCCTCCACGATCTCCCGCCCGGGCTTTCCCACGATGTCGCCTATGAAGAGGAGCTTGAGCACGCACTAGGAAGTGCCCGCGCAGGCGGCTGCGCCAGCCAATTCCCAGCAGGGCAAACTCCGCCCGGTCCCAGAGGGGCGCTACGACCTCACTCGTGGATCTTGGCCAGTTCCTCGGTCGTCCACGAATCCGGATGGTCCGCGGTCTCCCTGCGGACCCTGGCGACCGTCTCTGTCGCGATGGGATCCCCGCGGTTGCCCCAGGCGCGGCGGATGTAGGTAAAGATGTCGGCCAGTTGCTCGTCGCTCAGCGAGCCGCGGGGCGGCATCTCCAGCCAGAAGCCCATCCCGTTGACGTCAATGGGGCCGTGGACGCCCGCGATGGCGATGCGCGCGAGCCGCCCCGGGGGGCCATTGACGTACTCTGAGTCAACGAGGGGCGGGGCGAGCCCGTCCAGGCCCCGGCCGTGCACCTGGTGGCAGGCGGCGCAAATCCCCTCGAAGAACACCTTGCCCTTTTCATAACGGACCAATTCCTCCGCCGTGAGCGGGACCGGTGGCTGGAGCGCCCCGGGTTTTCCGGGCCAGGTGACGAGGGGCCCGAGCGCCGCGGCAAGGGCCGCCACGTCCTTGTCGGTCGACCGGCTCAGCTCGGCCACGGACGCGACGGGGCCGGGGAACTCGACGGGGCGGTTCTTGAGGAACGGCGCCGCGTCGGCAAAGCCCCTGAGGAGGGGAAGCGTCCAGCCCGTCTCGACCGTGAGCTTCAGGAGCCGGTCGATGCGCTCCGGCTGGCGTTCGTAGGCCACGCAGTTGGCGAGCTCCCGGACCAGGCCTTCCCTGCCGCCCGAGAGGCGGGCCCAGCCGGGATCGCCCCTGAGGCTCTCGAGCAGCTCCAGCTCGCGATGGGCGAGCCCGTTCACGACCGAATAGTTGAGGATGGAGTCCTCCTCGCCGCCCGGGACCAGGTTCGCCATCACGGCGTCGGAGCCGGGTTGGGCCGCCTCGCCCAGCGACAGCGCGAGCTGCAGCCGAACCTCGCGCGAGGCATCGGACGAAAGCGGGATGAGCCTCGCGAGCATCCGGGCCCGGCTGTCCGGATCCCTCAGCCAGGCCTCGGAGAGTCGGATCGCCCCTACCCGCACCCTCGGATCGGCGTCGCCGAGGCACGACGCGACGGCTCCCTCGTCGAGGGCCGCGATCCCGTCCAGCGTCCAAAGCGCATGCAGCCGACCAAGCGGATTTGCGGACTTGTTTCCGGCCAGGGCGCGAAGCGCCGGGACGGCCCGCGACGCGGCTTCGCGGCTCCGGGCCTTGTCGGCCCCCGAGGCGCCTTCCACCAGGAGTCGCTGGGCCGTGTCCCGGACCCAACCGTTTGCGTCGCGGAGGTGCCCGACGAGTTCGGCCGCGGAGGCCTGTGACAGGCTCGGTGCGGCCGCGGGATGGACCCCGTCGGGTACGATCCGCCAGATGCGGCCGTCGTGGAGCGGCTGCTCCAGCCCCCGGCTAAGGATCTGGTTCGCCAGATAGGTCGTGACGGAATAGCGGTGCTCGATCACCCCCCGGTACATGTCGACGACATAGAGGCAGCCGTCCGGCCCCGTGCAGAGGTTGACCGGCCTGAAGCGCTCGTCCGTCGACGTTAGGAACTCCGCCTTGTCATAGGCGTTCACGGCCACCTTTGCGGTTCCCTTCGCCTGGAAGACGTAGCGGCGCACGAGATTGCCGGCCGGCTCGCACACGAAGCAGTTCCCGTCGAATTCTGCGGGAAACAGGCCTCCGCGGTAGATCCAGGGCGCGCACGCAGCCGTGTATTTCTTCAGCCTCCCGTTCTGGAGGATGCCGGGACGGTAGCCACGGTTGACGCCCGGATTGACGCGGGAGGGCCAGACGCTCTCGTCCTCCACGAGATTGACGTTCGTTCCGCGCGCGCGGGGCTGGTCGGGATTGCGCCCCGCGTACTGAGCCGGGACCAGGTCGCCGTACAGGCTGGACTCGTTGTAATTGTAGTACTGCAGCCCAGCGTCGTCCTGGGTGAGCCCCCATTCCCCCCTGTCCGCGGCATAGTCGCTCTGGAACATTCCCTTCGCATACCGCAGGCGCATGTTGTAGTGGCCGAAGTAGATCCAGTTGTCCAAGCCCCAGAGCGGGCTGTTCGGCTGCTCCTCGGGGTCGTTGGCGAACAGGTCCGCGCGCGCCCCGTAGACGACGGGCACGCCGAAGTTGTCCTCGAGCTCGGTCACCTTGTCGGCCCTCCCGTCCCCGTCGGTGTCCCGCATGAACCACAGATGGGGCGGCGCGCCGACGAGTGCCCCGCCCGCGACGGGCGCCACCGCCCGGGGCATCACGAGCTTGTCCGCGAAGACGGTGCTCTTCGTCATCCGGCCGTCCTTGCCGGGGTCCGAGAGCACGACGATGCGGCCGTTCGCCTGGTCCTCGCCCTCGGCGGAGAGGGTGTTCATGTAGCCGCGCATCTCCACAACCCAGATGCGACCGTCCTCGTCGAACTGGATCGCGACCGGGGCCTCGATGTCCGGGTCCGCCGCGACAAGCTCGACGCGGAATCCCGGGGCGACCTTGAAGGTCTTCTGCTCCTCCTCGGCCGAGCGCGCCACCGCCGGGGGGATCTCCGAGCGGGGCACGACTTCCGTTTGCTTGCCCTGGTACTCATCCCTGTTGTCGCCCAGCTGGGCCCGCGCAAGCGTGCCCGAGGCGAGAAGGAGCACGAAGGCGGCCCTGCGGACGGGTCCTGCTGCAAGAATTGTCATGGTCGAGCGTCGCGGGCGGCCGATCCGGCGATGGGGATGCGACGAGGGGAAAAGCCTCTTCGCCAGGGGGGAACAGGCAACACTTTTTAAGTAACCGGCAGGTGACTCTGGGTTGACCTTGCGGCGCGCCCGGCCAGAGCATTCGGCCACGAGAACGCGCGCCCAATTCCTCGCCGCTTTGGCGGCCGTGTCGATCGGCCTCCCGCGGACGTCGGCCGTCCAGCTCATGGCCGGGGCCGCGCGCGAGGACATCTCCCCTCCCCCGGGCTTCAGGCACTGGGCGACGGAGAAGGCCACCTTCGACGGCGTGGTGAGCCCCATCTACGCGCGCGCCCTGGTGCTGACGGACGGGACCCGCAAGCTCGTCGTCCTGCAGTGGGACCTCGTCAACGCGCGCGCCGACGGCGTCGCGAAGGTGCGCGGCCTCATCTCGGCCGCGATCGGCGTAGCTCCCGGGGACATCCTCGTGAACGCCTCGCACGACCATTCGGCGCCGCTGGCGCCCGGCCCGGACGACGGGCGGGTCTCCATCAACGAGTTTGCCTCCGTTCCCGCGCCTGACGCGGCGGTCAACAGGCGGTGGGTGGACAGGCTCTACGGCGCAAGCGTCGCTGCGGCCAAGGCCGCGGACGCGTCGCTTCGGCCCGTGAGCCTCGAGGTCAGCCGCGCGCTGCTGCCGGAGTGGCAGTACAACCGGCGTCCGCGCGGGCCGGACGGCCGGGTCGTGACGACGTTTGAGCCCAAGGATCCCTACACCCAGCCGGACGGACTGCGCTTCGGGCCGATGGACCCCACGGCCACCGTGCTCGCGTTCCGGGACGCGGGGAGGCACGCGCTGGTCACCCTCTTCAGCTACCCCTGCCATGCGGTGTCCGTCTATCCGTACAGCAACGCCACCTCCGCGGACTGGCCGGGCTTCGCGGAGGACCAGATCGAGGCGCACATGGGCGGAAGGGCGATCTTCCTGCAGGGCTGCGCCGGGGATCTCGTGCCCGCGCGGCGCGGCATCGCCGCGGCCAGGGAAATGGGATCCCTCCTGGGTGCGCGCGTCGAGGCCGCCGCCGCCGCCGGGCTTCGCGTCGACGTGCCCCGGCTCGAGGAGGCGTCGACCCAGGCGATGCTGCCATGGAACGCGGAGCAGCGCGCCCGGACGGGGACCGAGTTTGGCCCTGCCGAGGTGCAGGTGTTCGTCCTCGGCTCCGTCGCGATCGTGGCCCTTCCCGGCGAGCCGATGATCGAGATCGCGATGGCGATCCAGAGGCAGTCGCCCTACCCGCACACCCTTGTCCTCGGGTATTCAAACGGCAGCGGCATGATCTATGTTGGCATGCCCGGGGAGCTGGCCCGCGGGGGCTACGAGACGACGCGGGACTCGTCGCTTGGCGCTGACGCCTGCGGCGCCGTCCTGGTCGACACCGCCCTCGGCCTGCTGCGGGGCGTCTCCGGCGCCGCGGCCGCCCTGTGAGAGCCCCTAGTGGACCGCCGGCGGGACCGCCGCCAGGTCGAGCGGGCCCTTCAGCTCGACCTTGATCACGGTCGCGTCCGGGTCGAGGGCCGAGTCCGGCACGTCTATCCAGAGGACCCCGGGCATGTTCACCCAGGCGGCGCCCCCGATCTTCCGGGACGCGAGCTCGGGTCCCCCGACGACGCTGACCCGCTTAATCTCGTTTCGGATGCCCTTGACGGCGATGGAGCCGTTCGGCCTGTCGAAGCAGATGAGGTAGACCGTGTCCCGCGCGCGGTTCAGGGTCGAGGCGCCGTAGAAGTAACCGCCGGGAAGCCCCGCCTCGGACCCGTAGATCGCCTCGCCGAACTTGTGGGTCCAGCGCCCGAGGCCCTTGAGCACCGCGACGTCCTCGTCGGGGATCGACCCGTCGCTCCTCGGCCCGATGTCGAGGAGCAGGTTGCCGCCCATCCCGGAGCATTCGGCGAGCATGCGGATGCACTGGCGCGCCGTCTTGAAGTTGTGGTCCTTCTTCTGGAACCCCCACGAGTCGTTGACGGTCGCGCAGAGCTCCCAGACCGGCTTGAGGGGGACCAGCGGGATGTACTGCTCTGGCGTCTCGTAGTCCCCGAACTTCCCGATCCGCCCGTTCACCACCACGTTCGGGTCCCACTGGTCGATGCTCCGTCGCAGCTCGCTGAAGTGCCACTGGTTGTCCGAGCGCTCCCAGTCGCCGTCAAACCAGAGGAGGTTGGGCCTGAAGCGCTCGCACAGCTCCTTCAGCTGCCCGTCGTGGAACGCGAGGAAGCGCTTCCACGCCTCCGGGTCCTCCGCGCCCTGGGGGTAGCCGAACCTGTTCTTGTACTCCTTGTCGGAATCGCGGCCCTTGCCCTCGTAGAGGACGCTCGCGTAGTCGGGATGGGACCAGTCCAGGTGCGAGAAATACAGCCCCACCTTGAGGCCCTGCCGGCGCATCGCGTCGCAGTAGGGCCCGATCAGGTCCCTGCCCGCCGGCGAGCCGTCCTTCGCGTTCAGCTTGGAGAACGCGGTGTCCCAGAGCGCGAAGCCGTCGTGGTGCTTGCTGGTCAGGACCGCGTAGCGGGCGCCCGCCCCGGCGAAGAGCGCTGCCCACTGGTCGGGATGATAGTCGGAGGCCGTGAAGGTGGCCGCCTGCGCCATGTAGGCCTCGTAGGTGGTCTCCCCGTTGTGGAAGGCCCAGGACTCGCTGCCCAGGCCCTCCGAGTAGATCCCCCAGTGGATGAATATCCCGAGCTTCGCGTCCCTGAACCAGGCCACCCGCGGCGAGTCGGCCGCGGCCGCCGGGCCGTATCCCGCCATCGGGTCCCCGGGCGGGGTCTGCGCGCTACCCGCCGCGGCGAGCTGGAGCCCGAGGACGGCGGCGAGGCAGCGGATGCCAAGCCTGGGGCTCGTCGCGACGCGGGACGAAGGACAATCGGGGAGGCGCATGATCTGTTGGGGGTTGGGGCGGAACCGCTGCGACGCTGAACGGGGAATGGGAGTTGATCGCGGCGTTTCGATCAAACCAATCCTCGCCCCGATCGCGGGCGGCGGATCCGAAGGGCCCCTCGCGGCGGCCGTCCGGCCGGCCCACCCGAGGCTTGCCTCAAACGCCCCGGCGTATTGAGATGGCGGGCTTTTTTTACAAAGCCATCCGCCATGAAAACTCACCCCTCACCCACGCCGTTTCCCAAGGCCGACATCGGCCGCGAAATGAAGGGCTCGGACGCCGTCGTCGAGTGCCTCATCCGCGAGGGCGTCGACGTGATCTTCGCCTACCCGGGCGGGGCCTCGCAGGAGCTTCACCAGTCCCTGGCGCGCACGGACAAGATCCGCGTCATCCTGCCGCGCCACGAGCAGGGCGGCTCCTTCGCCGCCGAGGGCTACGCCCGCGTGACCGGGAAGGTCGGCGTGTGCATGGCGACCAGCGGCCCGGGGGCCACGAACCTCGTCTCGGCGATCGCCGACGCTTACATGGACTCGATCCCGCTCGTGGCGATCACGGGCCAGGTGAAGAAGGAGTTCATCGGCAAGATGGCGTTCCAGGAGACCGACTTCTTCGGGATGACGCTG